>NZ_JBIWAI010000008.1:0-298067 GCF_044759945.1 Amycolatopsis sp. NPDC098790 | reverse complement strand
GGGGGTGGGTCCTGTGTTTGTGGCGGGGGGGGCGCGGCGGGGGGGGGTGGTGCGGGGGGGGGGGGGGGGGGGGGGGGTGGGGGGGGGGGGGTGGGGGGGGGGGGGGGGGGGGGGGGGGGCCGCGCCCCCCCCCCCCCCCCCGCGCCCCCCCCCCCACGACCGGGGTGGCGTCAGGTGAGGGTGCCCAGCCAGGTGTCGACCGCCTTGGCCGTCGTCTCGGCGTCGGTGTCCACCAGGGTGAAGTGGTCGCCCGGCACCGTCACCTTCGCGTCCGCGCGGCTCCACGTCGAGCGCCACGAGTCGTCCGCCGGAGCTTCGCCGAAGCGGTTTTCGGGCCGCACCAGGACCGTCGGGGCCGCCACCTCGCCCAGCACCGCCGTCTCCAGCAGGCCCAGGTAGTGGGCCATCGCCGTCAGCTTGTCGCGGTCGAACGGGCCGAACTGCTCCTCACGCTCGATCATCCCGGAAGCCATGTCCGTTACCGTGTCCGCCGTCGACTCGCCGGCCGCGTCCATCTCGTAGGTGTCCAGCAGGACCACCGCCGCCGGGGCGAAGCCGGCCTTCTCCAGCCGGGCCGCCAGCGCGTACGCCAGCACCCCGCCGGACGAATACCCGAGCAGCGCGAACGGCTGGTCGCCCGCTCCGAGCCGGGCGCTCTCCTCCAGGACCTCCAGCAGCGCGTCGACGTCGGCCGGCACCGGCTCGCCCGTGCGGAACCCGGGCGTCGGCAGCGCGGACACCCCGCGCCGGCCGCGGAACCGGGCCGCGAGCTTCGCATACTGGTACTCCCCGCCCAGCGCCGCCGGCGACGGGACGGCCAGCAACCGCGGGCCGTCCGGGCCATCGGCGAGCGAGATCGGCCGCGGCACCGAGCCGAGCCCGGCGACGCCGGTGAACTTCGGCCGCAGGTTCGCCGCGGCACCCAGCAACGCGATGCCGTTCTCGACCTGGCCACCGCGGACAGCGTCGACGAACAGCTCCTTCACCGGGTCTCCGGTCGAAACGGCCGGAGCCTGAGTCAGCAGCTCCAGCAGGTGCGCGGCCAGCGCCACCGGCGTCCCGAGGTCGAACACCGCCGACGCCGCCAAGGTGACGCCGGTCGTCTCCGCGATCCGGTTCCGCAGCTTCAGCGCCGTCAGCGAGTCGAAGCCGAACTCCAGGAAGTGCGCGTCCTCGTCGATCGCGTCCGGGCCGGCGTACCCCAGCAGCCCGGCCGCCTCGGCGAGGACGAACCGCCGCACGCCTTCTTCCGTCTGTTCGAAGGAAACCGGGGCCTCGGTGCGCGGTGCGGGCAGCTCGTGGTCGCCGATCGCATGGCGTGCCTCCATGTCGACCGTGGGCCAGTAGCGGTCGCGGTGGAACGCGTAGTCCGGCAGCGACACGGTCTTCGCGGCGCGGCCGGAGAACATCCGCGTCACGTCGAGGCCGGTGCCCGTCACGTGCAGCCGGCCGGCGGCCAGCAGCACCGCGCGCACCGTCGGGAGCGCGCCCAGATCCAGGGTGTGCGTCGCCTCGACCTCCGGAACCGGGGCACCAGCCCAGTGCGCCGGATCGCGGAAGTCACCGGAGGATGCGAAGGAGACCCGCGGTTCGTCGTAGGTCAGCTCCCCCGCGATCTCCGCCAGCTCTTCGAGCAGGTCGTCTTCGAGGGGTCCCTCGGCCATCAGCTGGCCGCGGTTGGCGACGAGCTTGACGGCGTCCGCCAGGGACAGCACGCCGGCCAGGTGCGCCGCGGCGATCTCGCCCGCGCCGACGCCGGTCAGCACGTCCGGCCGCTGGCCCCAGCTTTCGAACAGCCGGGCCAGCGAGACGCCGAACGTGAACGCCGCGGCCTGCGCGAATTCGGTCCGGTCGAGCAGCTGCGCGGCCGCCGAACCCGCCTCGGCGAGCACGACGTCACGCAGCGAGCGGCCGAGGTAGGTGTCGAACCCGGCCGCCACGCGGTCGAATTCCCGGGCGAACGCGGGGAAAGCGGCGTACAGCTCGGCGCCCTGCACCCCTTCGCCGGGAAGCAGGAAGGCCGTCGTGCCACCCGGACGCGCCCGGCCGACAACGTCCAATGTGGACAAAGCGGCCCGGATCTCGTCGAGGTCGGCGCCGACGACCGCGGCGCGGTGCGAGAACAGCGGACGCCGCTGAGCCAGCGAGTAGGCCACGTCCAGCAGATCCGACGACGAGTCGAGCCGCGCGAGCAACGCCCGCGCCTGGTCCGGCAGCGCCGCGGCGGTCCGGGCCGACAGGACCAGCGGCGGCAGCACGCCACCGGCGTCCCCGGCCGGCTCGTTCGCGACGACCTCGACGGCCGGAGCCTGCTCGAGGATCACGTGCGCATTGGTCCCGCTGTACCCGAACGCCGACACGGCCGCGCGGCGCGGACGCGGGAGCTCGGGCCACGGCCGCGACTCGTCCAGGAGCCGGACGGTCCCGGCGGACCAGTCGACGTCGGCCGTCGGCTCGGCCGCGTGCAGCGTGGCGGGCAGCAGGCCGTGGCGCATCGCCTGCACCATCTTGATCACGCCGGCGACACCCGCCGCGGCCTGGGTGTGGCCGATGTTGGACTTCACCGAGCCGAGCCACAGCGGCTCGCCGGCCCGGTCCTTGCCGTAGGTGGCCAGCAGCGCGCCGGTCTCGATCCGGTCACCCAGCGGGGTGCTGGCGCCGTGGCCCTCGACGGCGTCCACTTCGGACGGTTCGAGCCCGGCGGTGGCCAGCGCCCGGCGGATCAGCCGCTCCTGGGCGGACCCGCTCGGCGCGGTGAGGCCGTTGGACGCGCCGTCGGCGTTGACGGCGCTGGACTTGACGACGGCGAGCACGTCGTGGCCGTGGCGGCGCGCGTCGGAAAGCCGCTCGACCACCAGGACGCCGACGCCTTCGCCCCAGCCGAAGCCGTCGGCCGCGGCGGAGTAGGGCTTGCAGCGGCCGTCGCGGGCCACCGCACCGTCCACGAACTGCGCGAACGGCGCCGGCGACACGAGCGCGGACACGCCGGCGACCAGCGCCAGCGAGCAGTCCCCGCCTCGCAGCGCCTGCGTGGCCTGGTGCAGCGCGACCAGCGACGACGAGCACGCGGTGTCCACCGACACGGCCGGCCCTTCCAGGCCGAACGCGTAAGCGACGCGACCCGAAACCACGCTGCTCAGCGCGCCCGACCCGCGGTAGAGCCCGCCGCCCTGGGCGAGCGCGTCACCCGGGTCGTAGTCGGTCTGCATCACGCCGACGAACACGCCGGTGGTGCTGCCCTTCAGCGAAAGCGGGTCCACGCCGGCGTTTTCGAGCGCGACCCAGGACGACTCGAGCAGCATCCGCTGCTGCGGGTCCATCATCACGGCCTCGTTGGGGCTGATGCCGAAGAACGCGGCGTCGAAGTCGGTGGCGTCGTGGACGAACCCGCCCTGCGGGGTGCCGCCGTCCGGGGCGACCTGGGGCAGCCAGTGCTCCATGTCCCACGCCCGGTCCTCCGGGAAGTCGCTGATGCCGTCGCCGCCCGCGGCGACCAGCTGCCACAGCGCGTCGGGGCTGTCGGCGCCGCCGGGGAAGCGGCAGGCCATGCCGACGATCGCGATCGGCTCGTCGTGACCGGCGCCGGCGACGATCTCTTCGGGCTCCCCGGCGTCGGCGAGGTCGCCCAGCAGCGATTCGTGCAGGTGGGCGGCCAGTTCCCCCGCGGTCGGGTGGTCGAAGACGAGCGTCGCGGTCAGGCTCAGGCCGGTGGCTTCGTTGAGCGCGTTGCGCAGCTCGACCGCGGTCAGCGAGTCGAAGCCGAGGTCCTTGAACGCGCGGTCGGCGTCGACGAGGTCGGCCGAACCGTGGCCGAGCACCGCGGCCGCGTGCTGGACCACGAGGTCGCGCAGGTGGTCGAGGCGCTTGTCCGCGGGCAGCCGGATCAGCTTGCCCAGCAGCGAGTCCGCGCCCGCCTCGCGGTCGGACACCGTCCGCCGCGCCGCCGGGACGAGGCCGCGCAACAGGTCGGGGACGCCGCCGGCGTCACGCCACGCGGGCAGGTCGAGCTTGATCGGGACGTACAGGTCACCCGCCGCGCCGACCGCGGCGTCGAACAGCGCCAGGCCCTCGTCGACGCCGAAGGCGCCGAGGCCGCGCTTGCCGTTCGTTTCGCCGGCCATGCCTGCGGCGGACTCCCACATGCCCCAGGCGAGGGAGTGCGCGGGCTTGCCCTCGGCGTTCCGCAGCGCGGCGAGCGCGTCGAGGAAGGCGTTGGCAGCGGCGTAGTTCGCCTGGCCCGGCGCGCCGAGCACGCCGGCGGCCGAGGAGAACGTGACGAACGCGGTGAGGTCGCCGGCCAGCTCGTGCAGGTGCCAGGCGGCCAGTGCCTTCGGGTCGAAGACGCCGTCGACGCGTTCGGGCGTCATCGAGGCGAGGACGCCGTCGTCGAGCACACCGGCCGCGTGCACGACCGAGTCGACCGGGTGCTTCTTCAGCAGGGCACGGACTTTCGCGCGGTTGGCGAGGTCGGCGGCCACGAGGGTCGCCGACGCGCCCAGCTCCGCCAGTTCGGCCACGAGTTCGGCCGCGCCCTCGGCGTCGGGGCCGCGGCGGCTGACGAGCACGAGGTCCGTGACGCCGTGCTGCCGCACCAAGTGCTTCGCGACGAGCTTGCCCAGCGCGCCGGTGCCGCCGGAGATCAGCACTGTGCCCCACTCGGGTGCGTCACCGGCTTCCGGCGTCGCACGGGCGAGCCGCGGCACGGTCACTTCGCCGTCCGCGATCCGGACCGCCGTCTCGTCGGCGGCGGCGATCGCGGCCAGCTGCTCCGGCGTCGCGGTGCCTTCGACGAGCACGATCCGGCCCGGGTTCTCGACCTGGGCCGAGCGGACGAGCCCGGCGACGGCGGCGCCCGCCAGGTCGCCCTGGGTCACGACGATCAGCCTGGATTCGTTACCCGCCAGGTGGTTCTTGATCTCGTTCAGTGCACTGTGGACGGCCTTCTTCGCCGCGGCCGCGGTGGTTCCCGGCGCCACCTCGTACACGGTGACGTCTTCGGTGCCCTCGGCGAGCGTGAGCGGGGCCCAGTCGATCCGGTACAGCGAGTCGGTGCTCGCGGGCACCGCGCGGGCCGCGGCCAGCTGCTCCTCGCTGATCCGGCGCAGCCCCAGCGCGCCGACGTGGGCGACGGGTGCGCCCGCCGAGTCGGCCAGCCGCAGCTCGACCGTCTGGTCCCCGGTCGGGTGGACCTGGACCCGCAGCGAGGACGCGCCCGCGGCCAGCAGCTCGACGCCGGACCACGAGTACGGCAGCGTGGTGCCCTCCCCCACGGCGCCGCTGAGCCCGATGGCGTGCAGCGTCGCGTCGAAGACCGCCGGGTGCAGGCCGAACGCTTCGGCGCCGAGCCGCTCCTGCTCGGGCAGCGCGACTTCGGCGTAGACGTCCTCGCCGAGCCGCCACGCCGCGCGCAAGCCCTGGAAGACCGGGCCGTAAGCCATGCCGGCCTCGGCCAGCAGGTCGTACATGCCCTCGATGTCGACGACCGCCGCGCCGGCCGGCGGCCACGCGCTCAGGTCGAACGCGGCGCCGGCCGTGGCGGGTTCGAGGGTGCCGTCGGCGTGCCGGGCCCAGCCGCCGGTCGCGGCGAGGTCGTCCGGTCGCGAGTGGACACTGATCTTGCGTGACCCGTCGGCGGCGGGCGTGCCGAGCCGCACCTGGATCCGCGCGGCGCCCTTTTCCGGCAGCACCAGCGGGGCGTGCAGGGTCAGGTCACGGACGCGGCCGCAGCCGGCTTCGTCGCCCGCGCGGACGGCCAGCTCGACGAACGCCGTGCCGGGCAACAGGATCGCGCCGCCGACGACGTGGTCGTTGAGCCACGGGTGGGTCGCGGCGGAGATCCGGCCGGACAGCACGACACCGTCGGCGTCGGCCAGCAGCGTGGCCGCGCCGAGCAGGGGGTGGTCGACCGGGTCGAGGCCGAGCGAGGAGAGGTCGCCGGAGTCCGACGAGACCTCGAGCCAGTAGCGCTGGTGCTGGAAGGCGTAGGTCGGTAGGTCCGCCCGGCTCGCGCCGCGGGCGGCGAAGTGCGCGGCCCAGTCCGGCACCACGCCGCGGACGTGCAGCGCGGCCAGCGCGGTGGCGAGCGCGATGTCCTCCGGGACGTCCCGGCGCTGCGCCGCGACGGCGACCGCAGTGTCCTCAGTGGACTGCGGAACGACGGCGGTCAGCGGCGCGTCCGGGCCCAGCTCGAAGAACCGGTTGACACCCTCGGCGGCCAGCGCGCGCACGGCGTCGGCGAACCGGACCGGCTGCCGGACGTTGCGCACCCAGTACTCGGGGTCGGTCAGCTCGGCCGAGACCTCCGCGCCGGTGACGCTGGAGACGACGGTCAGTTCGGGCTGCGCGTAGGTGAGCGTTTTCGCGACGGCGCGGAACTCGGCGAGCATCGGCTCCATCAGGCGCGAGTGGAACGCGTGCGAGACCTTCAGCCGCGTCGTCCGCCGTCCGGCTTCGACGAACTTGTCGCCGATCGCGATGACCGCGGCCTCTTCGCCGGACAGGACCACCGAACGCGGGCCGTTGACGGCGGCGACGTCGACCGTCCCTTGTGGATCGTGGGCGGCGACCTCCTCGGGCGTGCCTTCGACGGCGACCATCGCACCGCCGGCGGGCAACGCCTGCATCAGCCGGCCGCGGGCGGCGACGAGCTTGGCCGCGTCCGCGAGGGAAAGGACGCCGGCGCAGTGCGCGGCGGCGAGCTCGCCGATGGAGTGGCCGCACACCGCGTCCGGGATCAGGCCCCAGGACTCGACGAGCCGGAACAGCGCGACCTCGAAGGCGAACAGCGCGGCCTGCGTGTTCCCGGTCTGGGCCAGTGCTTCGGAGTCGGTGTCGATGACTTCGCGGATCGGGCGGTCGAGGTGCTGGTCGAGTTCGGCGCAGGCTTCGGCGTACGCCTCGGCGAAGCGCGGGTAGGCGGCGGCCAGCTCGCGGCCCATGCCGGGCCGCTGGGAACCCTGGCCGGAGAACAGGAACCCGATGTTCGTTTCGCCGCGGGCGACGCCGGTGAGCGCACCCGGCTCGCCGTCGGCGAACCCGCGCAGCGCGTCCCGGAGCCCGATGCGGTCGCTCGCCACGACGGCGGCGCGGTGGTCGAGGTGCGTGCGTCCGGCGGCCAGCGTGCGCGCGATGTCGAGCAGCTGCGCGGGGTTCTCGTCGAGGCCGGCGAGCAGCCGCGTGGCCTGGGCCCGCAACGCCTGCGGCGTCCGGCCGGAGAGCACGAACGGGATCGCGGCGGTGTCCCGCGGCGCCTCCTCGGCCTCTTCCGGTTCCGGGGCTTCTTCGATGATGACGTGCGCGTTGGTGCCGCTGAGGCCGAAGCACGAGACGGCGCCGCGACGCGGGTGGCCGCCCCGCTCCCAGGCGCGGCGCTCGGTGAGCAGCTCGACCTGGCCGGCGCTCCAGTCGACCTGCCGGGTCGGCTGGTCGACGTGCAGGGTCTGCGGCAGCACGCCGTTGTTCAGGGACAGCACGATCTTCAGCACGCCGGCGACGCCGGACGCGGCCTGCGTGTGGCCGACGTTGGACTTCACGGATCCCAGCCACAGCGGGGAGTTCTCGGGGCGGCCCTGGCCGTAGGTCGCGAGCAGCGCGCCGGCCTCGATCGGGTCGCCGAGCTTCGTCGCGGTGCCGTGCGCCTCGACGACGTCGACCTCGTCGGGCGTGACGCGGGCGTTGGCGAGCGCCTGGCGGATCACGCGCTGCTGGGCGGGACCGTTGGGCGCGGTCATGCCGTTGGACGCGCCGTCCTGGTTGATCGCGGTGCCGCGGACGATCGCAAGCACCGGGTGGCCGTTGCGGCGGGCGTCGGAAAGCTTTTCCACCAGCAGCATGCCGCAGCCTTCGGACCAGCCGGTGCCGTCGGCGGAGTCGGCGAAGGCGCGGCAGCGGGCGCTGCGGGCGAGCGTGCCGTCGAGGCTGAACTCGACGAAGGTGCGCGGCGTCGACATCACCGAGACGCCGCCCGCGAGCGCGAGCGAGCACTCGCCGGAGCGCAGCGCCTGCACGGCCATGTGCAGCGCCACCAGCGACGACGAGCACGCCGTGTCGATGGTGACGGCGGGACCTTCGAGGCCGAAGGTGTAGGCGAGCCGGCCGGAGATGACGCCGGAAGAGCCGTAGCTGCCCTGGTAGTTGTGGTACATCGTGCCGGCGAAGACGCCGGTCGGGCTGCCCTTCACCGAGTGCGGCGCGATGCCCGCGCGTTCGAAGGCTTCCCAGGAGGTTTCGAGCAGGAGCCGTTGCTGCGGGTCCATGAGAAGGGCTTCGCGCGGGCTGATGCCGAAGAGGTCGGCGTCGAAGTCCAAGGCGTCGTGCAGGAAACCGCCTTCGCGGACGTAGCTCGACCCCGGGCGTTCGCCGGCGGGGTCGTAGAGGCGTTCGAGGTCCCAGCCGCGGTTGGCGGGGAACTCGCCGATCGCGTCGACGCCTTCGTCGAGCAGGCGCCAGAACCGTTCCGGGGTGGTGGCGCCGCCGGGGAACCGGCACGCCATGCCGATGATCGCGATCGGTTCCCGCGCGGCTTCGGTCAGCCGCCGGTTCTTTTCGCGCAGCCGTTCGCTCTCCTTGAGGGAGGCACGGAGCGCACCGACCAGCTTGTCTTCGGAGTTGCCCACGAGTCCTCTTTCCTTCCACGTCGCCTGCGCTGGAAAGGGGGATCGCGCACCCCCACAGCAATGCGACCGACGATACGAGCGCGCCGCGGGCGCACCCACCCCTAAAGGCCCCGGATGACACGGGAACCGCGCCCCTAGGGCCGCCGCCGCCCGCCCCGCCAAGGTCCGCTTTAGACGGTCTTTAGGGGTTGTCGGTCGTGACGCGCGGATGTCAGATTTCGAGAGACATTCCGCCACTCGTGATGCCGTGCGACGGCACTTCCATCAGCACCAAGACTGGGGATCCGGTATGCACAGGAGAATTCGCAAACTGCTGGTCGTGGGAGCGCACGGCGACGACGAGACGCTCGGCGCGGGCGGCACCATCGCCCGGCTCGCCGACGAAGGCGTGTCGGTCTCGCTCTGCATCCTGACCAACGACGACGGCTCGCGCTCGGCCGACGGCGCCGGGGTCGTCAACCGCACCGCCGCGATCGAGCTGGCCGCCAAGACGCTCGGCATCGAACGCGTGCGCATCAACGAGTTCGGGGACAACCGGCTCGACACCGTCAGCCACCTCGAGCTGAACAAGGTGGTGGAGCGGGAAGTCCGCGACTTCGAGCCCGACACCATCCTCACCACCAGCATGTGCGACCTGAGCACCGACCACGCGCTGGTCAGCCGGGCCGCCCGGGTGGCGGGCCGTCCGGGCAAGGGCAGCGTCCAGGAGGTGCGGACCTTCGAGATCCGCTCCGCCACCGACGTCGGCGAGGCGTCCGGGCTGCCGGTCACCTTCCGGCCCAACTGCTGGCAGCGGCTCGAGGAGTCGCACGTCGACCGCAAGATCGAAGCCCTGCGCGCGTACGGCAAGGAGCTCGAGCCGTGGCCGCACCCCCGCAGCGAACGAGGTGTCCGCGCACTCGCCGAGTACCGCGGTTCGCAGATCTCCACCGGCCTCGCCGAGGCCTTCGAAATCGTCCGGGTCGTGCACTGACCTCCCGATCACATTCCACCGTGCAAGAGACGGGTGAACCGCAATGACGAGTACTGTCGCTGAATACGAAACCCTCGCCGAACTGAACGAACTGACCTCGGTCGCGGTGATCGGGATGGGGTACGTCGGCCTCCCCACCGCGCTCGGCCTGCACGAGAGCGGCGTCGAGGTGATCGGCATCGACCTCTCGCAGAACCGCCTCGACGCGATCCGCACCGGCGAGGTCGACCTGATCGAGGCCGACCACCGCCGGCTCGAGAAAGCCGTGCACCAGGAGGACTTCCGGCTCACCGCCGACTCGGCGCGGATGGCCGAGGCCGACGCGGTGCTGGTGTGCGTCCCGACCGGGCTCGACGAGTACCTGATGCCCGACCTCGGCCCGCTGGAGAGCGCCTGCGCGGCGCTCGTCAAGCACGCGCGGCCCGGGCAGACGCTGATCCTCACCTCCACCAGCTACGTCGGCACGTCCGGCCGGCTGCTGGTGAAACCGTTGGTGGCCAGGGGCTTCAAGATCGGCCGCGACATCTTCGTCGCGTCCAGCCCCGAGCGCATCGACCCCGGCAACGTGACGCACACGCAGCAGGAGACCCCGCGCGTGCTCGGCGGGGTCACGCCGACGTGCACCGCGATGGCGCAGCGCGTGATCAACCTGCTGACCCCGGCCGTGCACTGCGTCAGCTCGGCCGAGGCCGCCGAGCTGACCAAGCTGTACGAGAACACCTTCCGCGCGGTGAACATCGCGCTGGCGAACGAGTTCGCGGAGATCAGCGACGGCTTCGCGATCGACCCGATCGAGGTGATCGACGCGGCGGCGAGCAAGCCGTACGGTTTCATGGCGTTCCACCCCGGCCCCGGCGTCGGCGGCCACTGCATCCCGTGCGACCCGCACTACCTGCTCTGGCAGCTGCGCGCGACGCAGCACAACGCGCCGCTCGTCACCCAGGCCATGCACGCGATCGCCGAACGGCCCAAGCAGGTCGTCGACCGGATCGCGGCCACGCTGTCCCAGGACGGCAAGGGCCTGGGCGGCACCCGGGTGCTGGTGGTCGGCGTGACGTACAAGCCCGGCGTCCAGGACGTCCGGTCTTCGTCCGCTTTGGACATCATCGACCTGCTGGCGGCCCGGGGCGCGAAGGTCGGCTACCACGACCCGCTGGTGCCGAACATCCGCGTCACCGGCGGGCAGCTGGACAGCGTCGCCGAGCCGGAGGGCGGCGACTGGGACGTCGCGCTGATCCACACCGTCCAGCCCGGCCACGGCTACGACTGGCTCGGCCAGTGCCCGCTCGTGATCGACGCCACCTACCGCTTCGACCCTTCGCTCTTCGCGAACTGAGAGGAATTGACGTGCGTTACCTCATCACCGGCGGTGCCGGCTTCATCGGCTCCCACCTGACCGAGCACCTCCTGGAGCGCGGCCACGAGGTCGTCGCGCTCGACAACCTCAGCACCGGCACGCTCGACAACCTCGCCGGCTTCCGGGACAACCCGGGCTTCCGCTTCGTGCGCGGCTCGGTCACCGACCCTTCGGCCGTCGAGGCGTGCATGGCGGGGATCGACGCGATCTTCCACCTGGCGGCCGCGGTCGGCGTCTTCACCATCCTCGACAAGACGATGGAGAGCCTCCGCACCAACCTGCACGGCACCGAGACGATGCTGGACGCGGCGCTGCAGCACGACGTCCCGATCCTGGTCGCGTCCACGAGCGAGATCTACGGCAAGAACACGGCCGACGGCCTCACCGAGGACGCCGACCGGATCATCGGCTCGCCGCTGAAGAACCGCTGGTCCTACGCCGAGGCGAAGGCGCTGGACGAGACGTTCGCGTACCTGTACGCGGTGGAGCACGGCCTGCGCACGGTGATCGTCCGCCCGTTCAACACGGTCGGCCCGCGCCAGACCGGCCGCTACGGCATGGTCATCCCGCGGTTCGTCAAGCAGGCACTGGCGGGCGAGCCGATCACGGTGTTCGGCGACGGCCAGCAGACGCGCTGCTTCTGCCACGTCCACGACGTCGTGCCGGCGCTGGTGGCCCTGCTGTCCGACGAAACGGCGTACGGCAAGGTGTTCAACCTCGGCAGCAACGAGCAGACGACGATCGCGCAGCTCGCCGAGCGCGTGATCGCGGCGACGGGCTCGGCGAGCACGATCGCGAAGGTCCCGTACGAGGAGGCCTACGGCGACGGGTACGAGGACATGCAGCGCCGGATCCCGGACTGCACGCGGGCGAACCAGCAGATCGGGTTCGCCCCGACGCGCACGCTGGACGACATCATCACGGCGGTCGTCGCCGACCGCAGGGCTTCCTGACCCGGCCCCGATGTAGTGAATGACTCATTCCTGTCGCCTGGCGACAGGAATGAGTCATTCACGTCGTTTCAGCGGCGCCTCGCCGGGCCGAGCTTGCGGTACACCGTCTCCAGCAACCCCGCCGCGTCCGGCGCCGCGATCCCCAGTTTCTCCGCGATCGCGTCGATCGCCGTCGCGTCCGCGGCCAGTTCGGCGACCTTCAGCTCGGTCTCCGTCAGCAGCGCGTTCACTGCCCGCCCTCGAACTCGCCCGCCAGCGCCGCGCGGCCGGCGACCCCCAGCTTGCGGTACACCCGCGTCAGGTGCTGCTCCACCGTGCTGACCGTGATGTACAGCGTCGCCGCGATCTGGCGGTTCGTGCGGCCGTCCACGGCCAGCTCCGCCACCCTCAGCTCCGCCTCGCTCAGCACCGACGCCGACCCGGACGCCGCCGCGGGCTCCACGCGGGGCACCGGCCGGGGCGCCGACGGCGGGCGGGAGCGGCCCTGGCGGGGCACGTGCACCGGCTTCACCAGGCTGCCGCCGCGTTCCGCGCGCTGGCTCAGCTGGTTGATCGTGCGCATCGTCTTCGCCAGCTCCAGCCGGTCGCCCGACGCCTTGAAGCTCTCCGCCGCCCGGTTCAGCAGCCCGGGGCGCGCCGCCGCGTCCCCGGCGAGCGCCAGGATCCGCAGGGCGAGGCCGCGGGAGTACGCGTCGGCCGGGCCGGCGCCCGCCAGCTGCTGCTTGGCCAGCTCCATGGCGAGCGCCGTGTTGCCCAGCCCGAGGTTCGCTTCCGCGAGGTCGGCCTGCCACGGCAGGATCGTCGGGAGCTCCAGGTCCTGCTCGCGCAGGATCCGCCGGCACTGCTGCAGGTCGCTCACGGCCGCGAGGCCGCGGTTGGTCGCCAGGTGGAACTGGGCCCGGGCCCGCAGGTAGCGGACGCCGCCGAGGGTGCCCCACACCGCGTCCGGCAGCGGCTGCCGCAGCACCGCCGCCGCATCCTTGAACGCCCCGGCCGCGGTGTGCGCGATCAGCAGCGTGCCCAGCGGGTGGGCGATCGCGACGCCCCAGTTGGGCGCGTCCAGCATGCCCAGCGCCCGCGTCGCGAGCTCGACGGCACCCCCGACGTCGCCCCGGCGCAGCCGCAGGCTCGCGAGGATCGCGTCGAGCATCGCCTTCCACGTGATCGCGCCCCGGTATTCGGCTTCCTCGCTCAGCGACGTGCACCAGCCTTCGGCGCGGTCGCCCTTGTCGTCGTGGGCCAGCGCGAGGATCGCCGTGGCCAGCGCTTCCAGCGAGGTGTCCGAGAGCCGGCAGTTCTGCAGGATCCGTTCCGCGCAGGCGGAAGTCACCTCGGTGCCGCCGGTGCGCCACATCGACGCCAGCGAGTTCGCCGTGTGCAGCCAGGGATCGCCCGCGTCGGCCGTCGCCGTCGAGACGCCGTAGTGCCAGTAGCCGGCCAGGACCAGCTCGGCCGAGGTGCGCGGGTCGAGCGGTTCGACGTCGTGCTCGAGCGCGGCGAACGCGCGCTCGAAGGTGTCCCGGTCGCCGAGCCACAGCGACTGCCGCGCGAGCCCGATCCGGTCGGACCGGTCCAGCGAACCGGCCTCCCGCAACGACTTCAGGTGCGGCGCCGCGGCGGCCGGGTTGACGCGCCAGGTGATCTTGGCCAGCAGCTGGGAGATGGTCTGCCGCTCCCAGGTCGCCGTCGAGACGGAGTCGGCCAGCTTCAGGCACTTCGTGGCGAAGTCGATGTCGTCACCGAGCATCACCTGCTCCGCCGCCGCGACCAGCACGGGCAGCGCCCAGTCGGGCTGCGCCTCCCCCGCGGCGACGAGGTGCCGGGCGACGTCGGCGGGGCTGAGCCCGCGGGCGTGCTTCACCTCGGCGGCGCGGACGTGCAGCCGGGCCTTCTCGGGTCCGCGCAGCCCGCCCAGCACCGCGGCCGCGGCGGGCGGCCGGAACCGGACGCCGGCGACGAGGCCCGCGTCGGCGAGCCGCCCGGTGGACGCCTCGGCCTCCAGGGGGTCGACCCCGGCGACGATGGCGACGGCTTCGGTCGTGACATCGCTGTCCAGCACCGCGATCGCGGTCGCCACCTCACGCAGCGGCGAGCCGTAGCGCTGCAGCAGCCGTTGCACGGCTTCGGAGTACGCCGAACCGGTGTCCGCGCTGCCGCGGTGGGCGTCGATCAGGGCCCGGACCAGCAGCGGGTTCCCCGCGCTCAGCTCGTGGATCCGCTCGGGCAGGCCGTCGCCCTGCACGAGTTCGGCGATGGCCTGCACCGACAGCGGCGTCAGCTCGACGTGCCGGTGCGGCAGCGAGGTGAACGGCAGGTCGGCGTAGGACCCGTCGGCGTGGTTGAGGACCAGCAGCAGCGCGGCGGACGGCGTCCGGCGTTGCAGGCGCAGCAGGAGCCGCGCGGAGGTCTCGTCCACGTGGTGGAGGTCGTCGACGGCCACCAGCACCGCGCGTTCGCGGGCCAGCCGGTGCAGTGCGCCGCACAGCCCGGCGATCCGGTCGTCGACACCGTCGGCGGCCGGCAGATCGGTCAGCGACGGCGGCAGCAGCGGGCTGGCGAGCAGCTGGTCGAGCACCCCGCCGTCCACATCGCGTTCGTCGGCGGCACCGGACGCGGTCAGCGTCACGATGCCGAGTTCCTTGGCCCGCACCACCAGCTGGTGCTGCAGGTGTGTCTTCCCGCTGGCCGGGCCTCCCCCGACCAGCACCGTTTCGCCGACGCCGGTGTCGCATTCGATCAGCAGGTCCTCGAGAAAAGCCAAGGCCCCATGCGGATTGTCTCGGCGGTTCTGCCCCCAGATCACGCCCATCGCAAGCTCCTCGAAGCAGGCGGTTGTCTTCCTGCCCTGACGACGTTCGCAGCAGGCGCCTAAGCAGGGCCAACAGCGATCTAAAGTCACCCAACGGAGTGAATCGGACACAGTTTTTTTGGGGGGTGGTTGGTTGATCTCGGGGGCGCGGGGATCGCTGTGCAGCGCGCTCCGGTCGAGGCGGGTGCCGCCCGATCGCGCGAGGGTCGAGCGCGGCGCTCGCGGCGCCCGGCGGCCGAACCCGCCGCCGCACGTGCGGGCCGATCGCGTGGTCGGGGAGCGGCGCCCGGCCGGCCCGGTCCGGAGCGAGCGCCCGGCGTCAAGCACCCGCCATAGGGGTTGCCACGACCCGGAAAGCCCCGAAAACTTCGGGAACCATGACTGCCGTAAACGAACGAACGAGCCGGTGGATCCGGCGCTTCCACGCGGCCGACGACGCCGCCGTGCGGCTCGTCTGCCTGCCGCACGCGGGTGGTTCGGCCACCGCCTACTTCGCGTTCTCGCGCGCGGCCGCTCAAGCCGGCCTCGATGCCGATGTCGTGGCCGTCCAGTACCCCGGGCGGCAGGATCGGCTCGGCGAACGCTGCTTCGACGACGTCGGGGCCATGGCCGACGCCATCGCCGACGACCTCGGCCCCTGGTTCGACCGGCCCGTGGCCCTCTTCGGCCACTCCATGGGCGCGACGCTCGGCTACGAGGTCGCCCGCCGGCTCGAGGCACGCGGTGCGCGGCCGCTGGGGTTGTTCGCCTCCGCCTGCCGGGCGCCGTCCGAGCAGCGGATCGAGTACGTCCACCAGCGCGACGACGACGGCCTGATCGCCGCGTTGAAGGAGCTCAGCGGCACCGACAGCGCCGTCCTGGGCGACGACGAGCTGCTGCGCATGGTGCTGCCCGCCGTCCGCGGGGACTACACCGCCGTCGAGACCTACCGGCACCGGCCGGGCACCGAACTGGCGTGCCCGATCCAGGTCCTGGTGGGCGACGACGACCCCGTCACCGAGCTCGCCGAGGCCGACGCCTGGCGCGCCCACACGACCGGCGGCTGCGCGGTCGAGGTGTACCCCGGCGGCCACTTCTACCTGAACGCCCAGCTCGACGGCGTCCTGGCGGTCGTCGCGGCCCGGCTGCGCGACTGGGGTACCGGCGCAACCCCCTGATCCGGGCACCGGCAGGGGTGGGGAAACCCCAGCCGATGTTCATGAGCCGACCCCATGGTTCGGCGGGTCCCGATCCGCGAAACTGGGTACATCGAGGAAAACGACCCGCCCCCGGAGGTAGTCATGATGGCGATCCAGACCGTTCCCGGTGTCACCCAGCGGATGCTCCCCAACGGCCACCTGCGCCTGACCTGCAGCGGCACGAGCCGCCAGGTCGACTGCGAGCCCGTGGCGGCGGCGATGTGGATCGCGCTGAAGCAGCACGCCGGCGACGTCGACCGCGCGAGCGCCGTCCTGGCGGCCCTGTGGGAGACCGACGTCGAGGACACCCGCTACGACATGGAGCTGCTGGCGGGCTCGCTCTGCTCGCTGGGGCTGCTCGCCGAGGTCTGATCGGCTCGGAAGGCGGTGCACGGATCGGGTCGCCGTGCGCCGCCTTTCGCTGTGCCCAAAGCCCTAAGTCCGACGGCTCGCGTCGAGCGCCCGGTCCCCGGAGCCGCCCCGCGAGCCCCCCGCCCGGACGCCGAGAGCGGAACCCGCGCACGCGAAAGGGACCGCTTCCGGCGCCGTTGGCGGAAGCGGTCCCCTGTCCCGGCCGGGGGAGGCAGCCGGGAGACTTACCCCTGGGACTCCAGTTCTTCGTCCAGCATCGCGAACAGCTCGTCCGCGCCGGCCTCCTCGAGTTCGCGGTCCGCCGGGGAGAACGTCGCCACCAGCTCGCGCAGCCGGGCCACCACCGATCCGCGGGAAGACGCGTCCAGCGACCGCAGCTCGGCCTCCAGGTCCGTCAACCGGACCTCCACCGCGGACGGCGGGTCGGCCAGGTCCGAGCCCAGGAACGAAGCCAGCGCCGACGCCGACGGGTGGTCGAAGATCAGCGTCGCCGGCAGGCGCTGCCCGGACACCGACTCCAGGCGGTTGCGCAGCTCGATCGCCGTCAGGGAGTCGAAGCCCAGCTCGATGAAGCCCTTGCGCGGGTCGACCGCGTCCCGGCGTTCGTGGCCCAGTACCACCGCCGCCGTGCCGCACACCAGGTCCAGCAGGGCACGCTCGCGGTCCGCCGCCGGCAAAGCCACGATCCGCGCCCACGAGTCGTCGGAAGCCTCCACGCGGCGACGACCGCCGCGCACCAGCCCCCGCAGCATCGCCGGGACGCTGTGCGCGTCCGCGCGCAGGCCCGACATGTCCAGCCGGACCGGCACCAGCGACGGCTGCGACGTCCCGAAAGTCGCGTCGAACAACGAAAGCCCGTCGTCGAACGACAAGCCGAACACACCCGAGCGCGCCATCCGGATCAGGTCCGTCTCCGCCAGCTCGTTCGACATGCCGCCCTCGGACCACAGGCCCCACGCCAGCGACACCGCGTGCCGCCCGGTGGCCGCCCGGTGGTGGGCCAGCGCGTCCAGGAAGACGTTCGCCGCCGAGTAGTTCGCCTGCCCGGCCGCGCCGAGCGTGCCGCCCGCGGACGAGTACAGGACGAACGGGATGTCCAGCGAAGCGGTCAGCGAGTGCAGGTTCCACGCCGCGTCGACCTTCGGCCGCAGCACCGCGTCCATCCGCTCCGGCGTCAGCGCCAGCAGGACGCCGTCGTCGACGACGCCGGCCGTGTGCACCACCGCCGAAAGCCGGACTCCGGCGAGCAGCTCGGCCGCCGCGTCCCGGTCGGCGAGGTCGCACGCCGCCAGGGAAACCGTGGCCCCCAGGGAAGTCAGCGACGAAACCAGCTCGTCGGCTCCCGGCGCCGCGGCGCCACGACGGCTCGTCAGCAGCAGGTTCTTGACGCCGTGGCCGGTCACCAGGTGCCGGGCGATCAGCTGCCCCAGCACGCCGGTACCGCCGGTGACCAGCACAGTTCCGTCCGGGTCCAGGGCAACCTCGTCGGCAGAGGGCACGAACTTCGCCAGCCGGTGCACCAGCACCGAGCCGTCGCGCACCGCGACCCCGGGCTCGTCGGCGTACATCGCGCCGAGCACCGCGTCCAGGGGCAGCTCGCCGCCGTCGACGTCGACCACCATGAACCGGTCGGGGTATTCGAGCTGGGCCGTCCGGATCACGCCCCACAAAGCGGCGTGCGTCAGGTCGTCGACGCCCTCGTCCGGCCGCGTCCCGATCGCCCGCTGGGCCACGACGACCAGCCGCGACGCCCCCAAGGTCTCCTCGCCGACCCAAGCCTGGGCCAGCGCCAGCAACCGGTGCGTGGCTTCCCGAGCCGCGGAAGGCGACGCCGTCGAAGGCGCCACGAACGGCACGAACACCACATCCGGAGAAACGCCGTCGGCGACCAAAGCCGAGAGGTCCACATAGGACTTACCCGGCAAGCCGAACCCGTCACCCAATACCGCGGACGACACACCCGAGACGGCGTCGCCGGCGAACGGCTGCCACTCGACGCGGAACAGCGAGTCGTCCACCGCCGAGCGCGTGGCTCGGAACGCGTCGGCCGCGATCGGCCGCAGCGACAGCGATTCGACGCTCAGCACCGGCGCGCCGGCGGCGTCGGTCGCGCTCAGCGACACGGTGTTCTCGACGTCCGACGAGATGAGCACCCGCAGGTCCGACGCGCCGGCAGCGTGCAGGGACACGCCCGACCACGCGAACGGCAGCACCGGCTTGTCCTCGGTCGGCCCGGCGAGGCCGATCGTGTGCAGTGCCGCGTCGAGCAGCGCCGGGTGCAGGCCGAACGCCGACGCGTCGGTGCCCTCGGGCAGCGCCACCTCGGCGGCGAGCCGATCGCCCGCCTGCCACACGCGGCGCAGCCCGGCGAACACCGGGCCGTAGTCGAAGCCCTGCGCGGCCAGCTCGTCGTAGCGGGCGGTCACGTCGATCTCGGTCGCCCCCGCGGGCGGCCACTCGGCCCCCACGACCGGCGCGGACGCGGCGGCGGACAGCCGGCCGGCACCGTGCTGCACCCACTCGGAAGCATCTTCGGCCTGCGAAAAGATCGCCAGAGAGCGCTGCTCCGATTCGAGAGCACCGACGACGACCTGCAGCCGGACCGCCCCTTCGGCGGGCACGATCAGCGGCGCGGCCAGGGTCAGCTCGTCGAGCCTCCCGCAGCCCACCTCGTCGCCCGCGCGGATCGCCAGCTCGACGAACGCCGTGCCGGGGAACAGCATCGAGCCCTGCACGACGTGGTCGGCCAGCCACGGCTGCGTGGCAGCCGAAAGCCGGCCGGTCAGCACCGCCCCGCCCGAATCGGCCGTGACGACGACGGCACCCAGCACCGGGTGCTCGGCGTCGCGCTGCCCGACCTCGGCGACGCCGCGAACGCGGGCGCCGGTCGGGTTCTCCAGCCAGTAGCGCTTGCGCTGGAACGCGTACGTCGGCAGCTCGACCGGCGCACCGCCGGCGTAGAAGGCGGCGAAGTCCACAGTGGACCCGGCGACGAACAGCGCGGCCACCGCGGCGGCCGCCGACTCGCCTTCGGGCCGGTCCTTGCGCAGCACCGGGACGAACGTCGCCCGGTCGTCCGCGCCCAGGCACGTCTGGCCCATCGCGGTGAGCACCGCCGAAGGTCCGACCTCGACGAACGTCGTGACGCCCGAGTCGAGCAGCGTGCGGATCCCGTCGGCGAACCGGACGGCGTCGCGCACCTGGCTCACCCAGTACTCCGGGGAGGTCAGGTCGGCGTCCGGCGAAACCGTGGACACGATCGGGATCGACGGCTCGGAGTAGGTCAAGTTCCGCGCGATGAACGCGAAGTCCGCCAGCATCGGCTCCATCAGCGCCGAGTGGAACGCGTGCGACACCTTCAGCCGCGAAGTCTTCTCGAACTGCGAAGCCACGGCGAGCACCGCGTCCTCGTCGCCGGACAGCACCACCGACGCCGGCCCGTTGACGGCGGCGATCGACACGCCGTCGGTCAGCAGCGGCAGGACCTCGGCCTCGGCCGCCGCCACGGCGACCATCGCGCCCCCGGCCGGCAGCGCCTGCATCAGCCGCGCCCGGGCCGTCACCAGCGTGCACGCGTCTTCGAGCGAAAGGATCCCGGCGACGTGCGCCGCGGCCAGCTCGCCGATCGAGTGCCCCAGCAGGTGGTCCGGCGTGACGCCCCAGGATTCGAGCAACCGGAACACCGCGACCTCGACGGCGAACAACGCCGGCTGCGTGTACCCGGTCTCGTCGGAGCCCAGCACGGTCCGCAACGGCACGTCCAGGTGCTTGTCCAGTTCGGCGGCCACGACGTCGAAGGCCTCGCCGAACGTGGGGTAGGCCGCCGCCAGTTCCACGCCCATCCCGGCGCGCTGCGCGCCCTGGCCGGTGAACAGGAACGCCGTGCGACCAGTGGAAGCCACGCCTTCGACGACCCCCGCGGGCGTCCGGCCGGCCGCGAACTCGGTCAGCGCGCGGATCGCGGCCTCCCGGTCGGCGGCCACGACGCCGGCGCGGTGCTCGGCCAGCGTCCGGGTGGTCGCCAGCGAGAACCCGACGTCCACAGTGGACGCGTCGCCGACGGAAGAAACGAGTTTGCCCGCCTGCGCCCGCAATGCCTCCGGGTCGTTGGCGGAGAGCAGCCAGGTCACCGGCCCGTCGTCCGGCACCGGAGCCGCGACCGCGTCGCCCTGCTCGACGATCACGTGCGCATTGGTCCCGCTGATCCCGAACGACGACACGCCGGCACGGCGCGGCCGCCCGGTCTCCGGCCACGGCTTCGGCTCGCTGAGCAGCGAAACCGTGTCGGTCCATTCGACGTGCGGTGACGGCTCGTCGGCGTGCAACGTGCGCGGGAGGACGCCGCGCCGCAGCGCCTCGACCATCTTGATGACGCCGCCGACGCCGGCGGCCGCCTGCGTGTGGCCGACGTTCGACTTGAACGACCCGACGTGCAGCGGCCGCTCGGCCGTGGCCGCCTTGCCGTAGGTGGCGATCAGCGCCTGCGCCTCGATCGGGTCGCCGAGCTTAGTGCCGGTGCCGTGGGCTTCGACGGCGTCCACATCGGACAGTTTCAGCCCGGCGTCGGCCAGCGCCGCCTTGATCACCCGCTGCTGAGCCGGTCCGTTGGGGACGGTGATGCCGCTGGACGCGCCGTCGGAGTTGACCGCGCTGCCGCGCAGCACCGCGAGGACGTGGTGGCCGTTGCGGCGCGCGTCGGAAAGCCTTTCCAGCAACAGCATCCCGGCGCCTTCGGAGCAGCCGACGCCGTCCGCGCCGCTGCCGAACGCCTTGCACCGGCCGTCCGGGGCCAGGCCCTGCTGCTCGCTGAAGTACACGAACATGTCCGGCGTCACCATCACGGTGACCCCGCCGGCGAGGGCCAGCGAGCACTCGCCGCGCCGCAGCGCCTGGGCCGCCCAGTGCAGGGCGACCAGTGACGACGAGCACGCCGTGTCCACCGACACCGACGGGCCTTCCAGCCCGAGGGTGTAGGAGATGCGGCCGGAGATCAGGCTGCCGTCACTGCTGCCGGCGCCGTAGTCGTGGTACATCACGCCGGCGAAGACGCCGGTTTTGCTGCCCCGCAACGTCGACGGCACGATCCCGGCGCGTTCCACGGCCTCCCACGCGGTCTCCAGCACAACCCGCTGCTGCGGGTCGAGCGTCTTGGCCTCCCGCGGGGAGATGCCGAAGAACTCCGGCTCGAAGTCGGCGGCTTCGTACAGGAAGCCGCCTTCCTTCGAGTACGTCGTGCCGGGCCGGCCGCTCGGGTCGAAGAGCGCTGCCGTGTCCCAGCCGCGGTCCTCCGGGAACTCGCCGACGGCGTCGGTGCCGTTCGCGACGAGGTCCCAGAGCTGCGACGGCGTGGTGACCCCGCCGGGGTACCGGCAGCCCATCCCGATGATCGCGATGGGCTCGCTCATCGCCGCGGTGAGCTTCTGGTTGTCCGCCTTGAGCCGCTCGTTGTCCATCATGGACTGACGCAGCGCGGCGACGATCTGTTCGGTGGACGGCGCGGTCACTGGGACTCCTCTGTCTGGGTGCCCGCCATCGCGGACTTGACCAGGTCGGCCAGGTCCATCCCGGCGATGGCGGCCACTTCGTCGGTTCCGTTGGCCTCGGCCACTTCTTCGACCGGCTCGCCGAGCTCGGGCAGCAGCTCGCCGAGGAGGAACCGGGTCAGCGGCAGCGGGCTCGGGTAGTCGAAGATCAGCGTCGCCGGCAGGCGCAGCCCGCAGGCCGCCCCGAGCCGGTTGCGCAGTTCGAGCGCGGCCAGCGAGTCGATGCCGAGGTCGGTGAAGCCCTTCTCGACGCCGACCGCCGAAGCGTCGTCGTAGCCGAGGACGGCCGCCGCGTTCTCGCAGACCAGCTGCAGCAGCGCGGCTTCCCGCTCGTCGGCCGACATCGCGGTCAGCTTGTCGGCGAAGCCCGCCTCGGGCGCCGCCGTCACCGGGCCCGCCGCCGCGGCGGCCCGCCGCGGAGTGGCCGTGACCAGGCCCCGCAGGAGCGGCGCGATCCGGTCGGCCTCCCGCAGGTCGGCCAGCTTCACCGGCACCAGCGTCGGTTCCCCGGCCGCCAGCGCGGCGTCGAAGAGCGCGAGACCGTCGGTGACGGCCAGCTCCGCGACCCCGTACCGGGCGACGTGCGTCAGGTCGACGGCGTCCCCGCTGCCTTCCCACGGACCCCAGGCCAGCGACGTCGCCGGGAGGCCCAGCGCCGTGCGGTGGCCGGCGAGGGCGTCCAGGAAGACGTTGCCCGCCGCGTAGTTCGCCTGCCCGGCGGCGAGCAGCAGGCCGCCCGCCGACGAGTAGAGGACGAACGCCTTCAGGTCCAGCGACGCGGTCAGCTCGTGCAGGTGCCAGGCCGCGTCCACCTTGGGCCGCAGGACATTCGTGACCTGCGAAGGGGTGAGCGCGGTCAGCACCGCGCTGTCCATCTGCCCGGCGGCGTGCACGACGGCGGTGAGGTCGGGCAGCGACGCGATCAGCGTGGCCAGCTCGGCCCGGTCGGTGACGTCGCAGGCCGCGACGGTCACCGAAGCACCCAGCTCGTCGACCAGCTCACGAGCCCCCGGTGCGTCCAGGCCGCGACGGCTGGTGAGCACCAGCTTCCGCGCCCCGCGGGCGATCAGGTGCCGGGCGAGGTGGCCGCCGAGCAGGCCGGCGCCACCGGTGATCAGCACCGTGCCGTCCGCATCCCACTCGACCGGGTCGCCGACCGTGGTGACCTTGGCCAGCCGCGGCACGCGAACCTCACCGACCCGGACGATCGCTTCCGGCTCGCCGGAGGCGACCACCGCGGGCAGGGCCCGCAGCGACTGGGGCAGGTCGTCGACGTCGACCACCTGGACCCGGCCGGGGTTCTCCGCCTGCGCGGCCCGCACCAGGCCCCAGACCGGCGCTTGGGCGAGGTCCGGGTCGTCGGCCACGGCGCCCCGCGTGACGACCAGGAGCTTGCCGTCGGACGGCCCGTCGAGCCAGGACTGCAGCTGCTTGAGCGTCTCCTGGACGGTCGCGTGGACCCGGGTAGGCACGTCTCCGCCGGCGGACACCACCGGCAGGACCAGCACGTCCGCGGCCACCGGCTCGTCGTGCGTCGGGACGCCGAGACCGAGGTCGTCGGTGCCGAGCACGGCCCAGCCCTCGAGGGACTTGACCAGCCGGACCCCGGCGGCGGGCTGCCAGTCGATGCGGTGGAGCGAGTCGGGCACCTTGGCACCCAGCTGGCCCTCCGACACCGGCCGCGTCACCAGCGACTCGATCCACGCGACCGGCGTGCCGGCCGCGTCGGCGAGGGCGAGCGAGGCGTCCTTGCCTTCCTTGCGGACGTGGACGCGCAGCGTCGTCGCGCCGGAGGCGTGCAGTGAGACCTGGTTCCACGCGAACGGGATCGTCGTCTCGGTCAGCGCCTTCGGCCCGCCGGGCACGAGGAAGTCCGTCGCACCCAGCGCCGAGTCCAGCAGACCCGGGTGCAGGCCGAAGTCCTTGGAATCGGTGCCCTCGGGCAGCGCCACCTCGGCGAAGACTTCACCGTCGCGCAGCCAGACCGCGCGCAGGTTCCGGAACACCGGGCCGTAGCCGAAGCCGAGCCCGGCCAGGTCGTCGTAGAGCCCGGTGAGGTCGACCGCTTCGGCGCCCTCGGGCGGCCACGCCGTCAGGTCGAACTCCGCCGGCCGCGCCCCCGTGGCGAGCGTGCCGGCCGCGTGCTGCGTCCACACGCCGTCCGTGCGGGAGTGCACCGACAGTTCACGGCGGCCGTCCGCTCCCGGAGCGCCGACGACGACGCGGATGTCGACGCCGCCCTCTTCGGGCAGCAGCAGCGGGGCCTGCTGGGTCAGCTCCTCCAGGAGGTCGCAGCCGACCTGGTCGGCGGCGTGCAGGGCCAGCTCGACGTACGCCGTGCCCGGCAGCATCGTCCGGCCCAGCACCACGTGGTCGCCCAGCCAGGTCTGCTTGTCGACCGCGAGCCGGCCGGTGAGCACCGCGCCGCCGTCGGGCAGCTCCACCAGCGCGCCCAGCAGCGGGTGCGCGGCGGACTTGGCGCCCAGCGAGCCGACGTCGCCGGCCGGCTTCGTCGCGTTGAGCCAGTACTCCTTGTTCTGGAAGGCGTAGGTCGGCAGGTCCACAGTGGACGCGCCGCGACCGGCGAACAGG
This sequence comes from Amycolatopsis sp. NPDC098790, assembly GCF_044759945.1. Taxonomy (NCBI): domain Bacteria; kingdom Bacillati; phylum Actinomycetota; class Actinomycetes; order Pseudonocardiales; family Pseudonocardiaceae; genus Amycolatopsis; species Amycolatopsis sp. NPDC098790. The sequence continues at coordinate 273,675 of NZ_JBIWAI010000008.1, read as the reverse complement.
GCCCGCCAGTCGATCTTGGCGCCCCGCGAGTAAACCGTGGCCAGCGCGGTGAACAGCGTCTGCACTTCGTCGCGGCCCCGGCGCAGCGCGGGCACGCCCACGACGCGGTCGGGCCGGTCGGCGACCGAGGTGTCGCACTCGCGGGCCATGCCGGTCAGCACGGCGTCCGGGCCCAGCTCGACGAACCGGGTGACGCCGGCCGAGAGCAGCGTGCCGACGCCGTCGGCGAAGCGCACCGCGTCGCGGACGTGGTTGACCCAGTACTCGGGCGAGCAGAGCTGCTCGGCGGTGGCGATCCGGCCGGTCACGTTGGAGACGACCGGGATGCTCGGGGCCGAGTACGTCAGCTTCTCCGCCACGACGGCGAAGTCGGCCAGCATCGGCTCCATCAGCGCGGAGTGGAAGGCGTGCGAGACGACCAGCTGCTTCACGCGCCGGCCGGCCTCCTTGAAGCCCGCCATGGCGGCCTTCACCGCGTCCTCCGGACCGGAGATGACCACCGAGCGCGGGCCGTTGATCGCCGCGATGTCCACTTCGGCCGGGAGCGCGGCGCGCACCTCGTCCTCGGTGGCCGCGATCGCGGCCATGGCCCCGCCCGACGGCAGTGCCTGCATGAGCCGGCCGCGAGCGGCGACCAGGGCGCAGGCGTCGGCGAGCGAGAGCACCCCGGCGACGTGCGCCGCGGCCAGCTCGCCGATCGAGTGCCCGGCGACGTAGTCCGGTGTGAGGCCCCACGACTCGACCAGGCGGTAGAGCGCGACCTCGATGGCGAACAGCGCGCACTGCGTGTACGCCGTCTTGTTCAACAGCTCGCCGTCCTCGGAGCCCTTCTCGGCCCAGACGACCTGCTTGAGCGGGACGTCGGTGTCGAACAGCCCGCACGCCTCGTCGAAGGCGCCGGCGAAGACCGGGAAGGCCTCGTACAGCTCGCGGCCCATGCCCGGCTGCTGCGCGCCCTGGCCGGTGAAGAGGAACGCGGTCAGGTCGGCCGCGCTGGTCGTGCCGGTGACCGTGCCCGCCGGGGTCCCGCCGGTCGCGAGACCGTCGAGGGCCTTCAAGGCGGCGTCGCGGTTCGACGCCAGGACCACCGAGCGGTGGTCGAGCCCGGCCCGGCCGGTCGCCAGTGAGTAGCCGACGTCGGTCAGGTCCAGCTCCGGGTCGGCCCGCAGGTGCTCGGCCAGCCGGGCCGCCTGGTCGGCCAGTGCCGCGGCGGTCGTGCCGGCGATCGGCAGCGGCACCGACGACAGCTCCGGCGCGGTCCGGCGCGGACGCTCCACAGTGGACGGCGGAGCCTCCTCGATGATGATGTGCGCGTTGGTCCCGCTGATGCCGAAGGACGAGACACCCGCGCGGCGCGGACGCCCGTTGGGCAGCCACGGCCGGGCCTCGCTCAGCAGCTCGATGTCACCCGTGGTCCAGTCGACGACCGGGGACGGCGCGTCGATGTGCAGCGACTTCGGCAGCATGTTGTGCCGCATGGCCTGGACGACCTTGATGACGCCCGCCGCGCCGCCGGAAGCCTGCGCGTGGCCGATGTTGGACTTCACCGAGCCCAGGTACAGCGGCTGCCCGTCCGGCCGGTCCTGGCCGTAGGTCGCCAGCAGCGCCTGCGCCTCGATCGGGTCACCCAGCTTCGTGCCCGAACCGTGCGCCTCGACGGCGTCCACTTCGGACGGCGTCAGGCCGCCCGCCGCGAGGGCCGCGTGGATCACGCGTTCCTGCGACGGCCCGTTCGGCGCGGTGAGGCCGTTGGACGCACCGTCCTGGTTGACGGCGCTGGAGCGGACCACCGCGAGGACTTCGTGGCCGTTGCGCTGGGCGTCGGACAGCCGCTCCAGCAGGAGCAGGCCCGCGCCTTCGGCCCAGCCGACGCCGTCGGACGCCGCGGAGAACGACTTCGACCGGCCGTTGGGCGAGAGCACGCCCTGGCGGCTGGAGTCGACGAACAGGTCCGGCTGCGAGAGCAGCGTGACCCCGCCCGCCAGCGCCAGCCCGCACTCCCCCGCCCGCAGCGCCTGCACCGCGAGGTGCAGCGTGACCAGCGAAGACGAGCACGCGGTGTCGACCGTCATGCACGGGCCTTCCAGCCCCAGCAGGTAGGAGATGCGGCCGGAGACGACCGCGCCCGAGCTGCCGTTGGGGATGTAGGCGGCGACGTCGAGGGGCGCGCCGGGGACGCGGCTGCCGTAGTCGTCGTACATCGCGCCGGTGAAGACGCCGGTCATGCTGCCGCGCAGCGCGGTCGGGTCGATGCCGGCCCGCTCGATGGCCTCCCACGCCGTTTCCAGCAGGAGCCGCTGCTGCGGGTCCATGGCCAGCGCCTCGCGCGGGCCGATGCCGAAGAACGCCGGGTCGAACTCGATGCCGTGGTGCAGGAACCCGCCTTCGCGGGCGTAGGTCTTGCCCCGCTTGCCGCGCTCGGGGTCGTAGATGCTGTCGATGTCCCAGCCGCGGTTGGTCGGGAACTCCGACACGGCGTCGACCTCGTCGACCAGCAGCTGCCAGAGGTCCTCCGGCGACCGGACGCCGCCGGGGTACCGGCAGGCCATGCCGACGATCGCGATCGGTTCCTGCATCGACGCGTTGGTCCGGGTCGTCGTGGCCGGGACCTTCGCGACCGCGCCGAGGAGCTTGCCCTTGACGAAGTCGGCCACCGCCTTGGCGGTCGGGTGGTCGAAGATCAGCGTCGCGGGCAGGGTCAGGCCGGTCGCGGTGCCGAGCAGGTTGCGCAGCTCGACCGCGGCGAGCGAGTCGAAGCCGAGTTCCTTGAACGCCCGTGCACCGTCCACTTCGGACTTGTCGGCGTAGCCGAGCACGGTGGCCACCTGCGTCCGGACGATGTCCAGCAGCACGCGGTCGCGCTCGTTGTCGGCCAGCGCGGCCAGCTCGGCGGCCAGCGCGTTGTCGGCCGCCTTCGCCGCCTTGGCGGTCCGGCGGGCCTTCGGCGGGACGAACCCGCGCAGCAACGCGGGCAGGTCGTCGGTGCGGGCCCGCAGCGCCGCGACGTCGACCCGCAGCGGGGCGATCACGGCGTCGGCGGTCGAGGTCGCCGCGTCGAACAGCGCGAGCCCCTGCTCCGCGGTGACCGCGGGAAGGCCGAGCCGTGCCATCCGGGCGAGGTCCGCCTCGGCCAGTTCGCCGCCGAGGCCGGTGTTCTCGGCCCACAGGCCCCACGCCAGCGCCGTCGCCGGCCGGCCGGCGGCCTGCCGGTGGGCGGCGAGGCCGTCGAGGAACGCGTTGGCGGCGGCGTAGTTCGCCTGGCCCGCGGGCAGCACCTGGCCGCCGGCGGAGGAGAACATGACGAACGCGGCCAGGTCGCCGGTCAGTTCGTGCAGGTGCCAGGCGGCGTCGACCTTCGACCGCAGGACCGAGTCGAGCCGGTCGGCGGTCAGCGAGTCGAAGACGCCGCTGTCGGCGGTGCCGGCCGCGTGCACCACGGCGGTGAGGTTGTCGATCGTGCCGAGCACGCTCTCGACCTGGTCGCGTTCGGTGACGTCGCACGCGGCGACCCGCACCCGGGCGCCGAGGTCGGTCAGGTCCTCGACCAGCTGCCGGGCACCCGGCGCGCCGAGCCCGCGGCGGCTGGTGAGCACCAGGTCGGTGACGCCGTGCTCGGCCACCAGGTAGCGGGCCAGCAGGCTGCCGAGCCCGCCGGTGCCGCCGGTGATTAGCACGGCACCGGTGCCCCACGGCGAAGCGTCGCCGGCCTCGGTCTTGGCGTACCGCGGCACGACCACCGCGCCGGCGCGGATCGCGGCCTCCGGCTCCCCGGAGGCGACGACCGCCGCGATGGCCCCGGCGTTCGCGTCCGCGTCGGCGTCGACGACGAACACGCGGCCCGGGTGCTCGGCCTGCGCACCGCGCGCCAGGCCCCACAGCAGGCCCTGCGTGACGTCCACAGTGGACTCGCTCGCGGGGACCGCGTCCTGCGTCACGACGGCCAGCTTCGTGGCGGCGAACCGCGAGTCGGCCAGCCAGGCCTGCAGTTCGGCGAGCAGCCAGGCGGCATTGGCCCGCGCGGTCTCCGGGACGTCGCCGGTGCGCTCGGGCACGGTCAGCGTGAGCAGGTTCGGCACCGGCTCGCCCCGGTCGATCGCGCCGGCGAGGTCGGCGAAATCGGCGTAGGTGGCGGCCACCCCGACCCGGCCGCGGCCCACGGCCACGACCTCGGCGTCGGACTGCGGCACGGACACCGGCTGCCAGGCGATCTTCAGCAGCGAGCCGTCGGACTCGGCCGCCGACGTCAGCTCCCGGCGGACCGGGCGCGAAACGAGCGAGTCGATGGTCGCGACGGGACGGCCTTCGCTGTCGGCCACCTCGATGGCCGACACCTCGTCGCCGTTCAGCCGCTCGATCCGCACCCGCAGCACCGAAGCGCCGGCGGCGTGCAGCGTGACGCCGTTCCAGACGAACGGCAGCAGCGTCGCGCCGCCCGGGTCGCCGAGGAGGTCGGCGTGCATCGCGATGTCGAGCAACGCCGGGTGCAGCCCGTACAGGCTCGCCGTCGACGCCGCCGGCTCCGGCAGCGCGACCTCGGCGAACACCTCGGTGCCGCGCTTCCACGCGGCCTTGAGGCCCTGGAAGGACGGGCCGTAGCCGTACCCGCGCTCCTCGAGCAGGTCGTAGGCACCCTCGACGACGATCGGGGTCGCCCCGGCGGGCGGCCATTCGGTGAGCCCGGCGGGCTCGGGCCGCGGCGCCGCGGACAGCGTGCCGATCGCGTGCTGCGTCCACTCGTCGCCGTCGATCGGGCGGGAGAAGACGGTGATCGGGCGCCGGTCGCCGTCGGCGGGGCCGACCACGACCTGCAGCGCCACGGCGCCGTCCGGCGGCAGGACGAGCGGCGCCTGCAGCGTCAGCTCCTCGACCGTCGAGTGCCCGACCTGGTCGCCGGCCGCGACGGCCAGCTCGACGAACCCGGTGCCGGGCACCAGGATCGCGCCCTTGACGACGTGGTCGGCCACCCACGGCACCGACCCGGCCGACAGCCGGCCGGTGAGCACCGTGGTGTCCGAACCGGACAGCGGCACGACCGCGCCGAGCATCGGGTGCGGCAGCGGCTGCTGGCCGACCGCCGTCACGTCGCCGGACGGGGTCGCGTCGAGCCAGTAGCGCTTGTGCTGGAAGGCGTACGTCGGCAGGTCGAGCCGGATCGGGCCGTCGCCGAGCACCTTGCCCAGTCCGGCGGCACCACGGGCGTGGAGCCGGCCGAGCGCGGTCAGCGCGGTGCGCACCTCGTCCCGGTCGCGGCGGCCGAAGGGCACGAACGCGGCGTCCGCGTCGATCTGGCGGCCGAGCGCGGTGAGCACGCTGTCCGGCCCCAGCTCGAGGAACGTCCGGACGCCGTCGGCGGCCAGCGCGGCCACCGCGTCCCCGAAGCGGACGGCTTCGCGGACGTGGGTGACCCAGTACTCGGGCGAAGTCAGGTCCGCGTCCGGCGAAACCGTGGAGACGATCGGGATCTTCGGCTCGTGGAACGTCAGCCCGGCGGCGATCTCGCGGAACTCGTCGAGCATCGGCGCCATCAGCGGCGAGTGGAACGCGTGGCTGACGCGCAGCCGGCGCGTCCGGACGTCGGTGCCGCGCTCGATGCGCGACACGACGTCGGCGACACCCGAGATGACGACCGACGCGGGGCCGTTGACGGCGGCGATGCTGACCTCGTCCTCGTGCCCGCGGATCAGCTCCCGCGCGGCCTCTTCGGTGGTGGCGAGGGAGACCATCGCGCCCGGCGGGGTGCTCAGCGCGCCCATCAGCCGACCGCGTGCGGCGACCAGCTTCGCCGCGTCCGCAAGGGAAAGCACCCCGGCGACGTGCGCCGCGGCCAGCTCGCCGATCGAGTGGCCGGCGAGGGCGTCGGGGACGATCCCCCACGACTCGGCGAGCCGGAAGAGCGCGACCTCGACCGCGAACAACGCGGTCTGGGTGTACTGCGTCTGGTCGAGCAGGCCGCGGTCGGCGAGCGCGGTCGTGCCGAAGACGACGTCGCGCAGCGGCACGTCGAGCAGCGGGTCGATCGCGGCGCAGACGGCGTCGAAGGCGTCGGCGAAGACCGGGTAGGCCGCCGACAGCTCGGCGCCCATCCCGACCCGCTGCGCACCCTGCCCGGAGAACAGGAACGCGAGCTTGCCCTCGGTGACGGGCTCGCTGCCCTGCTCGCCGGTGGCCAGTGCGTCGAGGCCGGCGGCCAGTTCGGCCGCGGTCCCGGCGACGACCACCGCGCGGTGCTCCAGCGCAGCGCGGGTCGAGGCGAGCGACCGCGCCAGCTCGGCGACGGGCACGTCCTCGTGGTCGGCGAGGTATTCGCGCAGGCGGGCGGCCTGGCCGCGCACGGCGGCCGCGGACCGGCCGGACAGCGCGACCGGCACGACGGCTTCGGGCTGCGGTTCGGCGGGCTGCTCGGCCACCGCGTCGGCCGGAGCCTGCTCGATGATCACGTGGGCGTTGGTGCCGCTGATGCCGAACGACGAGACCGCGGCCCGGCGCGGGTGGCCGTTGGGTGACCAGTCCTGCGCCTCGGTCAGCAGGCGCACCGCACCCGTGTCCCAATCGACCACAGTGGACGGACGGTCGACGTGCAGCGTCCGCGGCAGCTGCTCGTTGCGCAGCGCCATGACCATCTTGATGATGCCGGCGACACCGGCGGCGGCCTGGGTGTGGCCGATGTTGGACTTGATCGAGCCCAGCCACAGCGGCTGGTCCTCGGCGCGGTCCTGACCGTAGGTGGCCAGCAGGGCCTGCGCCTCGATCGGGTCACCCAGCGTGGTGCCGGTGCCGTGACCCTCGACGGCGTCCACTTCGGACGCCTGGAGACCCGCGTCGGCCAGTGCCTTGGCGATCACGCGCTGCTGCGACGGGCCGTTCGGGGCGGTGAGGCCGTTGGACGCGCCGTCGTGGTTGACCGCGGAGCCCTTGACGAGCCCGAGCACCGGGTGCCCGTTGCGCTGGGCGTCCGACAGCCGCTCGACGAGCAGCATGCCCGCGCCCTCGCCCCAGCCGGTGCCGTCGGCCGCGTCGGCGAACGAGCGGCAGCGGCCGTCGGCGGACAGGCCGCGCTGGCGGCTGAAGTCGACGAACGTGTCCGGAGTGGACATCACGGTGACGCCACCGGCCAGTGCGAGCGTGCACTCGCCGCGGCGCAGGGCCTGGATCGCCCAGTGCAGGGCGACCAGCGAAGACGAGCACGCCGTGTCGACGGTGACCGTCGGGCCCTCGAGACCGAGTGCGTAGGACACGCGGCCGGAGACGACGCTGGCGAGGCTGCCGTTGCCCAGGTAGCCCGCGATGTCGTCGGAAACGGTGCCGAGGCGGGTACCCCAGTCGTGGTACATGACGCCGGCGAACACGCCGGTCGCGCTGCCGCGCAGCGAAACCGGGTCGATGCCGGCCCGCTCGAACGCCTCCCAGGACACTTCCAGCAGCAGGCGCTGCTGCGGGTCCATCGCGGCCGCCTCGCGCGGGCTGATCTCGAAGAAGTCGGCGTCGAACTCGGCGGCGTCGTGCAGGAACGCGCCGTGCTTGACGTAGGAGTGGCCGGGCTTGCCGGGCTCGGGGTCGTAGAGCGCGTCGACGTTCCAGCCGCGGTCGGCCGGGAACGGCGTGAGCGCCTCTTCGCCGCCCGCGACGAGCCGCCACAGGTCCTCCGGCGTCGCGACGCCGCCCGGGTAGCGGCAGGCGATGCCGACGATGGCGATCGGCTCCTCCGGGTCGGCCGTGGTCACCGGCGCGATCGGCTTGACCGGGGCCAGGCCGCCGAGCCGCGTGATCAGGTACTCGGCCAGCGCACGCGGGGTCGGGTGGTCGAACACCAGGGTGGCGGGCAGCCGCATGCCGGTGACGGAGTCGAGGATGTTGCGCAGCTCGACCGCGGCGAGGGAGTCGAAGCCGATCTCGCCGAACGGGCGGGCCGGGCTGATCGCGCTCGGGCCGTCGTGGCCGAGCACGGCCGCGACGTGCGTGCGGACCAGGTCGAGCACGGCGCGGTCGCGGTCGGCCTCGGACAGCGAGGCGAACCGCTCGGCGAACTGCCGCTCCGGCGTCAGCTCGCCCGGGGCCGCCGCGACCCGGCGGCGGCTCGCGGGGACCAGGCCCCGCAGCAGCGCCGGGGCGTCGTCGCGGGCACCCAGGGCGGCGCGGTCGACGCGGGTCGGGACGACGGCCGGCAGGTCCGTGCCGACGGCGGCGTCCAAAGCCGCGAGGCTTTCGGCGGAGGTCAGCGGAGCGAGGCCCAGCCGGCCGATCCGGCTCAGGTCCTTTTCGGACAGTCCGGCGCTCATGCCGAGCGCGGTACCGCCGTCGGTCCACAGGCCCCAGGCCAGCGAGGTGGCCGGGAGGCCCTGCTCGCGGCGGTGCTCGGCGAGCGCGTCGAGGAAGGTGTTGCCCGCGGCGTAGTTGGCCTGGCCCACGCCGTCGACCAGGCCGGCCGAGGAGGAGAACAGGACGAACGCGGCCAGGTCCTTCGTCAGCTCGTGCAGGGCCCAGGCCGCGTCGACCTTCGGCGCGAGGACGGTGTCGAGGCGCTCTTCGGTGAGCGAGCCGATCAGGGCGTCGTCGAGCACACCGGCGGTGTGCACGACGGCGGTCAGCGGTTGCTCGATCTTCTTCAGCGCGGCGGACAGCGACCGCTTCTTGGTGACGTCGGCGGCGATGACCTGCGCGGTCGCGCCGGCCTCCGCCAGCTCGGCGACCAGTTCGGCCGCACCCGGGGCGTCGGCGCCGCGGCGGCTCAGCAGCACGAGGTGCCGGACGCCGTGGGTCGCAACGAGGTGCCGCGCGACCTGCGCGCCGAGGCCACCCGTGCCGCCGGTGACCAGCACGGTGCCGTCCGCCCGCCACGCCGGCGCGTCGGAGTGCGCGCGGACGAGCCGCGGCGCCCGGACCCGGTCGCCGTCGACCCGCAGTTCCGGCTCACCGGACGCGAGCGCGGTGACCAGCGTCTCGGTCGTGGTTTCGCCCTCGATCAGGACGACGCGGCCCGGGTGCTCGGCCTGCGCCGAGCGCACCAGCCCGCGCACCGCGGAGTCGGCGAGGGTGCCCGGGGTCCGGAGCGCGAGCTTGGCGTCCGCGAACCGGTCCTCGGCGAGGAACTCCCGCAGCACGGCGAGCACGCGGTGGGCAGCCTGCTTGGCCGCCGCCGGAACGCTGCGGCCCTTCGCGGCCACCGGCACCACGACGGCGTCCGGAACTTCGGTCACCTCCGCGAGTTCGGCGACCTCGATCGTCGAGAACTGGGCGTCGGAAGCCGCGACCGGCGTCCATTCGACGGTGTGCAGCAGGTCCTGGGCCCGCGGGCCCAGGTCGGCGCCGCTGACCGGGCGGGAGCGGAACGACTCGACCGACAGCACGGGCGCATCCGCCGTGTCGGCGACGTCGATGGAGACACCGCCGGTGGCGGGCGAGGTGATCCGCACCCGCACCTCCGCCGCGCCGGCGGCGTGCAGGCGCACGCCGGTCCAGGCGAACGGCAGGCGGATCTCGTCGGCTTCGCGGGCCTCGCCGGGGGCGAAGTCGGTGGCGTGCAGGACGGCGTCGAGCAGCGCCGGGTGGATCCCGAAGTCCTCGTCCCGCGTCGGCAAGGCGACCTCGGCGAACACGACGTCGCCGCGCTTCCACGCCGTGCGCAGGCCGCGGAAGAGCGGGCCGTAGCCGTAACCCTGCGCTGCCAGCTCGTCGTACAGCTCGTTCGTCGCGACGACCTCGGCGCCGGACGGCGGCCACTCGGTCAGCGGGGCGGGCGCCTCGGCCGCGGCCTCGGCCAGCACGCCGGTGGCGTGCCGGGTCCAGGCGACGTCCTGCTCGGCGCGCGAGTAGAACTCGATGGTGCGGCGGCCGTCCTCGACCGGGCCGACCACGGCCTGCACCTCGACCCCGCGTCCCTCCGGGACGGCGAGGGGCGCCTGCAGGGTCAGCTCGTCGACGACGTCGCAGCTCGCGCGCTCGGCGGCGTGCAGCGCCATTTCGACGAAGGCCGTGCCGGGCAGCAGGGCCGTGCCGGCGATCGCGTGGTCGGCGAGCCACGGGTGGGTCCGCAGGCCGATGCGGCCGGTCAGGACCAGGCCGTCGTGGTCGGCCAGGCCGATCTCGGCGGCCAGCAGCGGGTGGCCGGAGGCGAGCTGGCCGAAGTCGGCCGCGTCGCCGCGACCGGGCGCGGTCAGCCAGAAGTGCTTGCGCTGGAAGGCGTACGTCGGCAGGTCGACGACGTTCGCCGGGCCGAAGAAGGCAGTCCAGTCGACCTTGATGCCGCGGGTGTGCAGCCGGCCGAGCGCGCCGGCCAGCGTCGGGACTTCGGCGTGGCCGCGGCGCTGCGCGGGCACGAACGCGATGTCCGAGCCGTGCGGGCCGGTGGCGGCCAGTGCCGCGAGGACGGCGTCCGGGCCGACCTCGATCGCGGTGGTGACGCCGGCCGCGGCGAGCGCGGCGACGCCGTCGGCGAACCGGACGGCGCGGCGCACGTGGTAGAGCCAGTAACCGGGCGAGGTCAGCTCTTCGGTCGTCGCCAAGCGGCCGGTGACGTTCGAGATGACCGGGATCTTCGGCGCCGCGAACTCGACGACCTCCAGGACCTCCCGGAACTCGGCGAGCATCGGCTCCATCAGCGGCGAGTGGAACGCGTGCGACACGCGCAGCTCGCTCGTCTTGCGGCCCTGGGCGCGGAACGCCTCGGCGACGGCCTCGACCTCGGCGCGCTCGCCCGACACGACGACGGACGCGGGCCCGTTGATCGCGGCGATGCTGACGCCGTCGGTGAGTAGCGGGCCGACCTCGTCCTCGGTCGCGGCGATCGCGACCATCGCGCCGCCCTCGGGCAGCGCCTGCATCAGCCGGCCACGAGCGGCGACGACCAGGCAAGCGTCCTCAAGCGACCAGACGCCGGCGATGTGCGCGGCGGCCAGCTCGCCGATCGAGTGGCCGAGCAGGACGTCCGGCTTGACGCCCCACGACTCCAGCAGCCGGGCGAGGGCGACCTCGATCGCGAACAGCGTGCACTGCGCGTACTGGGTGCCGTTCAGCTCGTCGGCGTCGTCGCCGAACAGGACGTCCCGCAGCGGGCGGTCCATCTGGACGTCGAGCTGGTCGACGGCCTCGTCGAAGACCTCGGCGAAGACCGGGTAGGCGAGGTACAGCTCCTTGCCCATGGCGAGGCGCTGCGAACCCTGGCCGGTGAACAGCATCCCGAGCTTGCCCGGCGTGCGGGTGCCGGTGACGACGGAGGTGTCCGGCTCCCCCGCGGCGAGCGCGCGCAGGCCGCGGACGGCGTCCTCAGTGGACTCGGCGACGACGACCGCGCGGTGGTCGTGCGCGGCACGCGTGCCGGCCAGCGAGAAGCCGACCTCGGTCAGGTCGGTGGCCTCCACAGTGGACACGAGCTTTTCCGCCTGCGCCCGCAGGGCTTCCTCACTGCGCGCGGAGACGACGAGCGGGACGACCGGCAGCGGCTCGGTGGTGCCGTCGACGTCCGCGGTGGCGGGTGCCTGCTCGATGATGACGTGGGCGTTGGTGCCGCTGACGCCGAACGACGACACACCGGCGCGGCGCGGACGCTCGACCTCCGGCCACTCGCGGGCCTCGGTGAGCAGCTCGACCGCTCCCGCGGTCCAGTCGACGTGCGGGGTCGGCGCGTCGACGTGCAGCGTCTTCGGCAGCCGGCCGCGGCGGATCGCCTCGACCATCTTGATGACGCCGGCGACGCCGGCCGCGGCCTGCGTGTGGCCGATGTTGGACTTGACCGAGCCGAGCAGCAGCGGCGTCTCGCGCTCCTGGCCGTAGGCGGCGAGCAGCGCCTGCGCCTCGATCGGGTCGCCCAGGCGGGTGCCGGTGCCGTGCGCTTCGACGGCGTCCACTTCGGACGGGGCGAGGCGGGCGTCGGCGAGCGCGCGGTGGATGACGCGCTGCTGCGACGGGCCGTTGGGGGCGGTGAGGCCGTTGGACGCGCCGTCGGAGTTGATGGCGGTACCGCGGACGATGGCGAGCACGGCGTGGCCGTTCGCGACCGCGTCGGACAGCCGCTCCAGGACCAGGACGCCGACGCCTTCGGCGAAGCCGGTGCCGTCGGCACCCGCGGCGAACGCCTTGCAGCGGCCGTCTTCGGCGAGGCCGCGCTGGCGGCTGAACGCGGTGAACGTGCCGGGCCCGCCCATGACGGCGACACCGCCGGCGAGCGCGAGCTGCGTCTCGCCGCGGCGCAGGGCCTGCACGGCGAGGTGGAGGGCGACCAGCGAGCCGGAGCACGCGGTGTCGACGGTCAGCGTCGGGCCTTCGAGGCCGAGCGCGTAGGCGACGCGGCCGGAGACGACACTGGGCGCGTTGCCGGTGAGCATGTAGCCGTCGAGGCCGTCGGGAGCTTCGTGCAGGCGCGGGCCGTACTCCTGGGCCTCGGCGCCGATGAAGACGCCGGCGGGTGTGCCGCGCAGCGTCGTCGGGTCGATCTTGGCGCGCTCCAGCGCTTCCCACGCCGTCTCGAGGACGAGCCGCTGCTGCGGGTCCATCGCGGACGCCTCGCGCGGGGCGATGCCGAAGAAGTCCGCGTCGAACTCGCCGGCGTCGGGCAGGAAACCGCCGGAAGTGACGTAGCTGCTGCCCGGGCGGTCGGGGTCCGGGTCGTAGAGGCCGTCGAGGTCCCAGCCGCGGTCGGTCGGGAACCCGGTGATGGTGTGCACCTCTTGCTCGACCAGCCGCCAGAGGTCCTCGGGCGACGCGGTTCCGCCCGGGTACCGGCAGCCGATGCCGACGATGGCGACCGGCTCGTCGTGGTCGCCCGCCGGGGCGAGTCCACTGTGGACGACTTCGGCCCCGAACACCGCCGCGTGCAGGAAGCGCGCGACGGCGACCGGGGTCGGGTGGTCGAAGGCCAGGGTGACCGGCAGGTCGAGCCCGGTGGCGTCGGTGAGCCGCGCGTGCAGCTCCACCGCCGCCAGCGAGTCGAACCCGTGGTCGGAGAACGCCTTTTCCGGGTCGAGCACCGCCGGGACGTCCGGGCGCGCCGCCAGCAGCGCGGCCCGGGTGGCGTCGTGGACGACGTCGGCCAGGAATGCCGCGCGGTCACCGGCGGGCAGTTCGGTCAGCCGCTCCGCGAACCCGGACGCCCGATTCGATTCGGTCTCAAACTCACGCATTCCGCACTCCACCGCTGTAGCAAGCCAGCACTCATGGTCGTTCTGGTCGAATGTAGGTCGGCGCGCACCGCCGCCGGATCCCCTGAAAAGCCTTCTAGGGGCGGGAGATCACCAGGCGATGCGCAGGAGCGACGGCCCCCGCACGATCACGCCGTACTCCCACTTGACGCCCTCGCGGCCGTCCGCGAACCGCAGGTCCGGGAACCGCTCGAGGATCGCCTTCAACGCTTCCTGCAGCTCGAGCCGCGCCAGCTGCGCGCCGATGCAGTGGTGCGGGCCGTGCCCGAACGCCACGTGCGGGTTCGGCTTGCGCGTCAGGTCGATGCGGTCCGGGTCGGCGAAGACCTCCGGGTCGCGGTTGGCCGCGTGCAGCGCCGGCAGCACCGGGTCGCCCGCGCGGACGACGACGTCACCGAAGCGGATGTCCTCGGTCGCGTACCGCGCGAACATGGCCGCAGTGTTGATCGGCACGTACCGCAGCAGCTCTTCGATCGCCGTCGGCATGATGTCCGGGTTCGCGCGCAGCTGCGCCAGCAGTTCCGGGTTCGTCAGCAACGTGAAGACGAAGCTGGGCAAGGCCGTCGACACCGTCTCGACGCCACCGGTGAGCAGTCCCGCGCCGGCGATCGAGATCAGCTCGTTTTCGGTCAGCTTGTCGCCGGCGTCGCGGGCGTAGACGAGCGCGCCGAGCAGGTCGTCGGTCGGCTCCTCGCGGCGCTGGGCCACCAGCCCGGCGACATAGTTGTCGAGCTTGTCGCCGTAGACGTCCAGCACGTCACCCTTGGCCGTGGCGTCGCTGACCAGCGCCTGCGTCCACTCGCGGAAGATCTTGTGGTCCTCCTGCGGCACGCCGAGCAGGTCGCAGATGACGGTGACCGGCAGCGGCCGCGCCAGCTCCTCGACGAGGTCGGCGCTGTCGCCGTGCGCCTGCATGTCGTCGAGCAGGCGGTTGACGAGGTCCTTGACGCCGTCGCGCATCTGCTCCAGCCGACGTGCCGTGAAGGCCTTCGACACCAGGCGGCGCAGGCGGGAGTGGTCGGGCGGGTCCATCCCCATGATGCCGTCGCCCATCTGCTGGCGGCGCATCCGCGGCTGGTCGAGGCCCTGCGCGAGCTCCCGGCTGAACCGCGGATCAGTGGTCACCAGCTTGACGTCGGCGTACTTCGTCGCCAGCCAGGCCGGTTCGCCGAAGGGCATCTGCACCCGGCTCATCGGCTCTTCGCGCTGCAGGACGTGGTACTGCTCGGAAACGGAGATCTCGTGCATGTCGAACGGATACGCACGGACTGTCCGGCGTGAACTCGTCACGACTCGCCCCCAATCGCTCTCATCGGTTGTTCCAGCGCCTCGGCGTCGAAGGCGTTCTGGACGTGGGAAAGCGCCGACATCAGCGTCGACGAGGTGATCCGGTCGGCGTGGCGGCGTTCCACCACGCGGTGCAGCGGCAGCGACCCGAGCTCGGACCAGCCGAGCCGGCCCGCCGGGTCGAGGAAGCTGCGCGCCTGCCCTGCGTTGTCCGGGTGCAGGCAGTACGGGACGTCGAGCAGGCCGCGCTTGAACGCGACGACGATCGCGCGGCCGAGGTCGGCGTGGCTGTTCAGCACGGCGTCGACGAGCGCGTACGCCTCGCGGTAGACCTGGTTGTCCGCGTCCACAATGGCCTGTTCGGTGACCGCCCGCGCCGCCGCGCCCGCGTGCTCCAGCGCCGCGACGTTCTCGGCGACGGTCGGGATCCGGTGCGCCTCCGCGGTCGTCTTCACGATCAGCCGTTCCGACCCGGTCGTCACGGCCAGCTCGGCCGCCCGCCCCAGCAGGCTCCGGGCACCGTCGGACGTCCGCGGGAAGAGGCCCATGTAGGCGTAGATGACGACGTGCCAGGTGGCGTCGGGCAGCAGTTCGGCGCACAGCCGGCGCAGCGCGGACACGGCTTCCTGGTCCTGCGTCATGTTCGTCTGCTGGGCGTAGCTGACCGAAATGCTGCGGACGCCCTTGCGGTAGAAGAACAACGCCTCCAGCACCGACAGCGCGACCAGCTCGCTCGGCGGGCACAGCTGGCCCATCATGCAGCCGCCGAACGTCTCCAGGTGCGGTCGGCCGGCCGGGTGTTCGGCGTCGAGGAGCAGGTCGCAGCAGTGCGCCCAGTTGCGCACGCTCTCGTCGAGCGGCGTGCGGCTGTAGGGCAGGCAGTAGGAGACCGGCCCGCCCTCGGTGGCGTGCAGGCCGGCGGCGATCATGGCACGGAAGATGTCCGCCGGCCGCGCCGAACCGTGGCGCACCTGCACCGGGAACTCCGGGCCTTCGAGGCCGTCGAGCATCGCGCGGGTGACCTCGGGCGGGTGGTTGACGATCGGGTAGCCGTTGAGCGCGATCCCGTTGCTCAGCGCGTGGGCCACGGAAGCGGTGTCGCAGACTCGGGTGTAGCTGTCCAGCGTGACGGTGCCGACGGTCGCGGCGGCCGCGTCCTTCGTCGCGGCCAGCCCGGCGCGCATGACGGCCGGGTCCGCGAACCCCATGCGGGGCTGCACGACGAGCTCGCCGGCGGCGTGCCGTCGCGCGACGAACTCTTCGAAGCTCACGCCTCCACCTGGGAAACCCCGGCCGACAACGTCGCGGCGAACCGGCGGAACGAGGCCGCGCCCTGCTGGTCGTCGAACACCGCGTCGAACCCGGCGAGCAGCAGCTGCGCGGTCTCCTCCGCGGTCAGCGCGCCGTCGACACCGAGCTTGCCGCCGATCACCACCGGCAGCCGGCGCAGCTCGGGGAGGGCGCGCAGCCGCTGGATCACGCGCATCCCGTCCTGGTGGCCGTGGCCGTTGACGCTGCTCAGCACGAGCATCGACGGCCTGCGGCTCAGGCATTCCGACTCCAGCAGCTCGTCGGGCACGCACGCGCCGAGGTTCACGACGTCGAAGCCGAGCTCGCCGACGAGCAGCTCGAGGTAGACCAGGTTCCAGGTGTGGGAGTCCGACGCCATGCTGCTGACGATCACCGTCCGCCGCGGCGGCTCGGTGACGATCCCGGCGCCGTAGGCGCGCAGTTCTTCGGTCATGGCGAAACCTCGTAGACGCGCTGGTAGTCCAAACGCGACACCGAGAGGGCCTTGCCGCCGCGCACCACGATCTCCACCGGCGTGGGCCGGCCGAGGAAGCTGATCAGGCTGGCGGTGACGCCGTAGGCGCCGACGTTCGGCACGGTGACGACGTCACCGGAGGCCAGCTCGGGCAGCTTCGCCGCCTTGGCGAGCGAGTCGCCGGGAGTGCACAGTGGACCGACGAGGCTGCCGACCACGTCGCCGGTCTCCTCGACGCCGACGGCCGCGGGAAGCAGCCTTCCGATCCCGGAGAGCCCGCCGACGACGTTGATCCCGGCGTCCAGCACGACGAACCGGCTGCCGCGGCTCTTCTTGACGTTGACCACGCCGGCCAGCAGCGAACCGCAGCTGCCGGACAGGTACCGGCCGGACTCGCAGGCCAGCTCGATCCCGCCGTCGCGCCACTCGGGCAGGTGCAGGTCGAGCAGCGTTTCCAGGCCGCCGCGCAGCTTCGGGTAGTCGGTGCGCGGGCCGGGGACCGCGTACGGCGAGGAGAAGCCGCCGCCGATGTCCAGGACTTCCAGAGGCAGGCCGACTTCGTCGCGCAGGCGCGCGGCCGAGGTGAGGACGAACTCGTACTCGCCGAGCAGGGCGTCCTCGTCCTGGGCGTTGCTCATGGTGAAGAAGTGCGCGCCGACGATCCGCGCGCCCGGCACCGCCTTGAGCGTGGGCATGAGCTCGGGCAGCGTTTCCGCGTCGATGCCGAACTGGGACGGGCGGCCCATCATCCGGATGCCGGTGCCGCCGCTGCTCGCGGTGGTGTTGATGCGCAGCAGGGCGGACGCGGTCACGCCCTGGTGCCCGGCCGCCGCGCCGACGTGCTGCAGGTCGGTCAGCGACTCCACGGAGAACAGCCGGACCCCGGCGGCGAGCGCGTGCTCCAGCTCGTCGTTCGTCTTGCCCGGTCCGGTGTAGAGGATGCCGGCCGGGTCGAACCCGGCTTCGAGCGCGTTGACCAGTTCCCCGGTGGAGCTGATCTCCGCGCGGCAGCCGCCGCGGCGCAGCTCGCGCCCGATTTCCGGGTGCGGGTTGGACTTCAGCGCGTAGAACAGGTGGAAGCCTTCGGGCAGCATGCCGAAGAGCTGGTCGCGCGACTCGGCGACGACGTCGAGGTCGTAGACGTAGGCGGGCGTGCCGTACTTCGCGGCGAGATCGTCGTACTTGCTCATGCGCGGGCCCCCTCAACCAGCTGCGCGAGTTCCTTGGTGGCGTTCTTGCCGTGCGCCGTGAGCGGGAACTCCTCGACGACGTGGCACAGCGACGGGACCTTCTGCGGCTCGAGGCGCTTGGCCAGCTCGCGCAGCACGGTCGTGGGCGGCAGATCGGTCTCGACGCAGATGGCGAGGTCCCGCGTCTCGCTCGGCGGGATCGCACCCGCCGCGCGGACACCGGGGATGTCCATCGCCGCGGCTTCGATTTCCAAAGTGGACATCCGGATGCCCTTGCGCTTGAACATGTCGTCGCGGCGGCCCTCGAAGTAGAGGTAGCCGTCGGCGTCGAGGCGGCCGTAGTCACCGGTGTGCAGGCGCGGTTCGCCGGTGGTCTCGTCGCGGCGGAACGCACGCGCGGAGATCTCGGGTGCCCGCCAGTAGCCGGGCATGACGTGCGGGCCGGCGGCGACGATCTCGCCGATGTCCCCGGCGGGCAGCTCGGTCCCGTCGGCGGCGAGGATCAGCACGGACGTGCCGGGCAGCGGCAGCCCGGACGAACCGGGGCGCTCGGTGTCCTCGCCGGGCGGCATGATCGTGATCCGCTTGCACTCGGTCTGGCCGAACTGGCGGACGACCTTGACCCCGGGGAAGGCTTCGCGCAGCTGCGCGATGGTGGAGTCGGGCAGCGCCGCACCGGTGTTGGTGAACAGCCGCACGGGCGCGGCCGGCTCGGTGTCGCGCTGCGCGAGCGTGGCGATCATGGTGGCCAGCGACGGGACGATCGGCACGACGGTGGCCCCGACCTCGCGCATTCGCTGCAGCAGCCGCAGGTCCGACTCGGCGTCGGCGAGCACGATTTCGCTGCGGCCGAGCGTGCTCAGCAGGACCTTGTAGAGGCCGTAGTCCCAGGACATCGGGAACCGGCAGAAGACGACGTCGTCCCGGCGGTAGCCCAGGACTTCCTGGATGGCGCGGGAGGCGAAGGTGACCTGGCGGTGCGGGCCGATCACGCCCTTCGGGGCGGCGGTGCTGCCGGAGGTGTAGACGAGGACGGCGATGTCGTCTTCGCTCGTTTTCGCGGCTTCCGCTTTCTGCCCGTTGTTCTCTTCCACTTCGGTCCAAAAGGGATCGAAGGTCTCGGGGGTGAGCACGAGGACGGGTTCGGCGTTGGCCACGACGGAGTCGAAGTGGAACTTCTTCATGGCCGGGTTGATCGGCACGAACACGGCCCCGCTGCGCGAGGTCCCGTAGAAGAGGGCGACGAGCGCCCGATCGGTGGGCAGCTGCACGACGACGCGATCGCCGTGCCCGACCCCGCGACGGGCGAGCACCACGGCGACGGCGTGGCTCCACGCCTCGAGCTCACCGTAGGTCCAGGCACCGGCACGGTCCCGGACGGCCGACGCCCCGGCCGCGTCGGCCGCCGCCGCGTCGAGCAGAGAATGGACCAGAGAATCGTTCACGACTGCCACTCCGTAGGACTCGAAGGATGACCGGGCCGGCGTGGAAGACACACCTGGAGACCTTCGAAAAGCTAGCCGCGCCGACCTGCGGATCCACACCCCTAACGGCCCCTAAGCCCGCTCCGGCCGGGGTCCGGGCGCGCCAAAGCGGTCGTGAGTGGGAAACAGGGTTAGAACCCTGTTTCCCACTCACGACCAAGCCGCGGCAGACTGCTCAGGCGACGGGCGCCGGGGCCTCGCCGAGTCGCTCCCGAACGTCTTGAATGAGTCATTCAGGACCTCCGGCGACCTGAATGACTCATTCAAGACACCCGCACCCGGCCCACCGCCCGCGCCGCCCGCTCTCGCCGCGCGGGCCGCCCGCGCCGCGGCCCGCGGCTGGAACGTCGTGAAGGCCTCCTCACCGGTCACCGAAGCCGGTAAGGAGGCCTTCACCGCACTTCCCTCAGACGGAAGCGGGCGCGAGGATCTCCGCCGCGCGGGCCGCCAGCGTCTTGCGGTCGATCTTGCGGTTCGAGTTCAGCGGGAACTCGTCCACGTGCCGGTAATGCCGCGGAATGACCCCCTCCGGCAACACCGACCGCAGCGCCCGGACCATCTCCAGCACCGACCGCTCCCCACCCGTGTAGAACACGAACAGTTCAGTCCCGACGTCCCCCGCGACCCCCAAAGCCACCGCGTCCTGGATCCCACAGTCGCGCAGGGCGTGCTCGACCTCCGTCAGCTCGATGCGCCACCCCAGCACCTGCACCTGGGAATCCAACCGGCCCAGGTACGCCAGCCCGTCGGAAAGCCGGCGCACGCGATCACCCGTCCGGTAGAACCGCTTCCCGTCGCGCTCCACGAACCGGCCCTGCTCGTCGGACGGGTCCAGGTAGCCCGGCGTCATCTGCGGGCCCGCGATGGCCAGCTCGCCCTCGACGTCGTCGCCGTCCAGCAGGATGTGGTCGTGGCCCGCGTGCACCGTCCCGATCGGCACCACGCCGTTCACCGCGATCTGCGGCGTCACGACGTCGTCCCAGCGGTAGCCCGACACCGTGATCGTCAGCTCGGTCGGCCCGTACAGGTTCTCCACCAGCGACGACGACGCCGCGGCCCGCCAGTCCGCCGTGTCGCGGACCGTCAGCGCCTCCCCTGCGAAGAAGCTCCACCGCAGCCCCGGCAGCGCGCCCGGGGTCAGGCCGCCCGTGCGGCGGACCAGGTCGATCGCGCTCGGCGTGGAGAACCACACCGTGAGCCCGCGCTCGGCCGCGAACCGCGGGAGGTTGCGGTACGCCCCGCCCGGCAGCACGACCGCCGGCGCCCCCGCGCCCCACGCGCAGAACAGGTCGAACATCGCGCAGTCGAAGTTCAGGTCGAACGTCTGCGAGAACACGTCGTCCGGCGTGAAGTCGTACCGCTCGTCCAGCAGGCCGAAGTAGTGGTCGACGGCCGCGTGCCCGATCCGCACGCCCTTGGGGCGCCCGGTCGAACCCGACGTGAACAGCACGTACGCGGTGTCCGAAGTAGGCGCCAGCGGTGCCGACAACGCCTGCGACGAACGAGGATCACTCAGCACCGGAACTCCGGGAGGCGCCACCGCGCGACCCCGCTCGTCGGCGATGAGCACGTCGACCCCGGCGGCCGAAACCATCTGGGCGGTGCGCGCCGCCGGGAAGTCCGGGCGCAGCGGGACGACCGTCGCGCCGGCGTACAGCCCGGCCAGGATCCCCGCGTACGCCGTGACTCCCCTGCCCGCCAAAACCCCTACGGTGCGAGCGCCGGCTTCGGCCAGCGCGCCGCCCCACAGGAGGGCCAGGTCGTTCAGCCGCTCGTAGCTCAGCGCCTGGTCGCCCACGTGGACGGCCACGCCGCCACCGGAGCGTTCGAGGCCGCGCAGGAACCGCGTGTGCAGCCCGCTGGTGGCAACCGTGTCCATCGAAGTCCTCCGCTTGTGAATAGGGGTGCCGATGCGTCGATCCGGGACGGTGACGCGCGGTAGAGTCCAAAACCGAACCGGGCGGTCGGTTTCCTCTCGGTAGATCCCAACCTAGCGATCCGGAGTAGCCATGTGGGACAGCACTTTCGACGAGACCCTTCGCACGTTCCTCCCCTTCCTGCCCGCCGAGGAGGCGCTGACCGAAGGGACCCCGCTGCGCGAGTACGGGCTGGACTCGCTCGCCACCGTGGAGCTGCTCTCCGTGCTGGAGCAGAGCTACAACGTGCGGTTCGAGGACGACGCCCTGAACCTGGAGACGTTCGAGAACCCCGGCCGGCTCTGGACCACGCTGTCCGCGCTGCAGCCCGCTAGCTGACCCGCGAAGGTCCTGCGCCCCGACGACGGGGTTGCAGGGCCATGCGCGGGTTGACCGTGACGACCTCGAAGCGGCTCGTGGTGACGCGGACGCGCCCGAACAGCGTGTCCGGGCCCGCGACCCACAGCTTGCGCACGCCGTTGCCGGCGAGCGTGTGCACGACGTCCGGCCAGCGCATCGGCTTGACGATGCTGTCGAGCAGCATCGTGCGCACCTGGTCACCGGTGCGCAGGATCTCGCCGTCCTGGTCCGCGACGATCGGCAGCAGGGGGTCGTGGAACTCCAGGTCGCCGAGCACCTCGTCCTCCGCCTTGCGGCGCAGCGCCCCGAACGCGCGCGAGTGCAACGGCGGCCGCATCGTGTAGAGGGAGAGCCCGCCCATGCTCCGGACCGTCTGCTTCAGCCAGTCGAGGTTCTTCTCGCGCACGGAAACCATGTAGAAGTCGTGGTCGATGTAGCACGAGATGTCGAACCACTCGCCCTTGGCGTCCAATTGCGACAGGGCGTCCTTCAGCTTCTCCTCCGGGGTGCGGACGAACGAGTGCGTGACGACGTCGGTGTACTCGGTGTCGAAGAACTCGGTCAGGCAGCGCGCGAGCTCCGCCGTCATCCACACCGCGTCCGGGAAGGTCAGCGACCCGGCGTACACGCTGGCGGGTTTCTCGCCGAAGCTCGGGCCGGCGCAGAAGTCGGGGCTCATCCCCTGCTCCTCCTCGGCCCACTCGGCCAGTGCGACGCAGGTGAGCATGAACCCGACCTGCGCGTACGGCGAGTAGTCGCCCTCGGTTTCGCGGAAGCGGTCGACCAGCGAGTAGCCGAGCCGCTCGTTCGCCTCCCCGATCAGCCGGCGGGCGAAGGGGTTGATGAGCAGGAACTTGCCGAAGTCGGCGAAGCGACAGGGGCTCATCCCGGGGAAGACGACCGCCGATGCCGCCCGGGTGTCCTCATCCATGACTGGCGACCTCTCGTTCGACCCGGCTCGCGGGTGCGGTGGGGTGGACGTCCCGCAGGAACCCCAGCAGGACTTCGCGGAACCGCTCGGGCTCCTCGAGGTGCGGGACGTGGCTGGAGTCCTCGAAGATCTCCCAGCGCACGTCGTGGATCCGGTCGAAGTACGGCTGCACGGTGACGGGGGTGGCTTCGTCGTGGCGTCCCGAGATCAGCAGCGTCGGCACTTCGATGTCGTCGAGCTCGTCGATCACCGAGTAGTCCTTGAGCGTGCCGGTGACGGTGAACTCGCTCGGCCCGTTCATGGTGGCGTAGACGGTGTTGTCGTCGGCCATCTCCATGAACGAGGCCAGGTAGTCGGCCGGCCACGGCAGCACACGGCAGACGTGCCGGTCGTAGAACGCGCGCATCAGCTCGAAGTACTCCGGCGCGCCGGTGGTGCCGGCGGCTTCGTGCGCCCGCAGCTGGTCGTCGACGCCCGGCGGGAGCTGGGCCCGCAGCACGTCCATCTCCTGGCGCCACAACTGGTAGGACGCCGGCGAGTTCGCGATCACCAGTCCGCGCAGGCCGTCCGGGCGCTGCGCGGCGTGCCGCGCGACGACCAGGCCGCCCCACGACTGTCCGAACAGGACGTAGTTGTCCTCGATGCCCAGGTGCTGCACCAGGTTGTCCAGCTCGTCCCCGAACAGCTCCGGCGTCCAGAAGTCGGCGCCCTTGCCCGGCAGCCTCGTCGAGCCGCCGCTGCCCAGCTGGTCGTAGTGCACCACCGGGAACCCGTGCCCGGCGAGCGAGCAGAGGCTCAGCAGGTAGTCGTGCGTGCTCCCCGGCCCGCCGTGCACGACGACGACGGCGGGCGCATCGCCCCCGGTCTCCCCGGTGACGCGGTACCAGGTGCGGTGCCCCCCGAAGGGCACCCAGCCCTTCGTGATCGGTGCCACGGCCATGTTCATCACCTCTGTTCGTATCCCTCGCCCCGGCACACGCGGCCGGACCCACGTTCATGTCTAGCCCTCGCGTGGCCGCCGGAACCAGCCCCTAAGGGGCGTCTAAAGCCGTTCCAAACCCACTCGAAATCCCTAGCGCACGGCCGCCACCGGCGGGAAGGATCCGTTACCGGAACAGGGGTCGCCGACCCCTACCGGCGCGTTGCCGGGTCGGCCTGGCGGCGCGCGCGCACTACTTTCTAGACAGCAGCAGCCGACTTCCGGGGAGTGCGTCCATGCGCGTCATGATGATGGTGTTCCCGACGAGGACGCACGTCTACAGCATGGCCCCGGTCGGCTGGGCGCTGGCCGCGGCCGGCCACGAGGTCCGGTTCGTGGGTCAGCGGAACCCGCGCGAGGTGGCGTCGTTCGCCGAGACCGGCCTCGACGCGATGTGGTTCGGCGAGGAGCTGGACATCGCGCGCCACCGGCAGCTGCAGATGGACGGCGACAACGCCATGCAGGGCGGTTTCCGCATCTCCGAAAGCCGGCCCGAGCGCTACACCGAGGAGTACGTCCGGACCGTTTACGAGCACTGGGTCGAGGTCTTCCGCTGGACCACCCCGGACACGCTGCTCGACGAGCTGGTGCGGTTCGCGAAGGGCTGGCAGCCGGATTTGATCGTCTGGGACCCGATGATCTACGCGGCCCCGATCGTCGCGCACGTCCTCGGCGTCCCGCACCTGCGGATGATGTACGCCGCCGACCAGACCGCGCGGATCGCCGCGCAGTACCGCGACCTGCGCGCGAGCCACCCCGAAGACACGACGCCGGACCCGTTCGTCGAGTGGATGTCCGCCGCGGTGGGCCGGTTCGGCGCGCAATACGACGAAGCGTTGCGCCACGGCGTCAAGACGCTCGACTGCCACCCGTCCTACCTGCGCTACGAAGGCGTCGACGTCGACTACGTCCCGGCGCGGTTCATCCCGCAGAACAAGCCGATGGCGATCCCCCGCTGGGTGCTGGAGACGCCGGAGCGGCCGCGGGTGATGCTGACGCTGGGCATCTCGAACCGCCAGGTGCTCGGCGTAGAGGAGACGTCGGTGGCCGACCTGCTCGACGGGCTCGCCGACCTCGACGTCGAGGTGATCGCCACGCTCAACGCGGCCCAGCTCGCGTCGGTGAAGAAGATCCCGGACAACGTGCGCGCGGTGGACTTCGTGCCGATGTACGAGCTGCTTGCCAGCTGCTCGGCCATCGTGCACCAGGGCGGCGGCGCGACGATCGGCAACGCGGTCGTCAACGGCGTCCCGCAGCTGATCATCCCGGGCACCACGTGGAGCGAGCGGGTTTCCGCCGTCGCGCAGGAGAAGCGCGGCAACGGCCTGGTGCTCGACCTCGAGGACGTCACGCCGCAGTCCGTCCGAAGTGGACTGGAAAGACTGCTGACGGAACCGTCGTTCCGCGCCTGCGCGCTCGAGGTGAGGGACGAGATGCTGGCGACGCCGACGCTCGACGACCTCGTCCCGGAACTGGAACGGATCGCGCGATGCCGGTGACCGGGCGGCCGAAGGTGGTCCGCACCATCGGCTTCCTGCTCGCGAGCCTGCCGCTGCGGATCTTCGCGTTCGTCTTGACGCTCGTCACGATGGTGCTCGGCATCGCCACCACCATGCTGTGGATCGGCATCCCGATCCTGATCGCGGCGACCTCGCTCGTCCGCGGGTTCGCGGACCTGGAACGGCGCTGGGCCGGCGCCATGCTCGACGCCGGCATCGCCGCGCCGCGCCGCCGGCCGCACGGGCCCGGGCTGCTGCAGACGTGGCAGGCCCGGCTGGTCGACCCGGTCACCTGGCACGAGGTGAACTACGTGCTGCTCGCGTTCCCGCTGGGCATCGTGGAGTTCGTCGCCGGGATCGTCTCGGTCGCCGTGCCGCCGTTCGGGATCTTCGTCGCGCCGCGGATCGGGGCGATGCACGCCGCGCTGACGGCGTCGATGCTGGGTCCGAACCGGACGCAGCAGCTCGAAGCCCGCACCCAGCAGCTGAGCGACTCGCGCGCCCGCGGGGTCGACGCGGTCGAGGCCGAACGCCGGCGCATCGAACGCGACCTGCACGACGGCGCGCAGCAGCGGCTGGTGGCCGTCGCGATGAGCCTGGGCCGCGCGCAGCTGAAGCTGGACAACGACGACCCGTCGGCCGTGCGCGAGCTGATCGGCGCGGCGCACGCGGACGCCAAGCTCGCGGTGTCCGAGCTGCGTGACCTCGCCCGCGGCATCTACCCGCCGGTGCTGCAGGACCGCGGCCTGGACGCGGCGCTGTCGTCGCTGACCGCGCGGATGCCGATCCCGGTCGACGTCGAGGTGAGCGTCGAACCGCGGCCGCCGGCGCCGGTGGAGACCACGACGTACTTCATCGTCAGCGAGACGCTGACCAACATCACCAAGCACGCGGGCGCCGACCGCGCGACGGTCCGGGTGACCCGAGACGACGAGACCGTCGTCGTCGAGATCGTCGACAACGGCCACGGCGGCGCGTCCGTGCGTCCCGGCGGCGGCCTGGCCGGCCTCGCCGACCGCGCCGCCACCATCGACGGCGTGCTCACCGTGGTCAGCCCCGCGGGCGGCCCGACGGTGGTCCGCGCCGACCTGCCCGTCCGCTGGTGAACCCCTTGGGAGTGGGAACAATGCGTGTCGTCATCGCCGAAGACTCCGTCCTGCTGCGGGCCGGCGTGCAGAGCCTGCTCGCCGACGTCGGCATCGAGACCGCGGCCGCGGTGTCCAACGGCGACGACCTGCTGGTCGCCGTCCGCGAGCACCACCCGGACCTGGTCATCGCCGACGTCCGGATGCCCCCGACGTTCACCGACGAGGGCCTGCGCGCGGCACTCGCGGCCCGCAAGGAGGTACCGGGCCTGCCGGTGCTGGTGGTGTCGCAGTACGTCGAGGGCAGCTACGCGATCGACCTGATCGCCGAGGGCACGTCCGGCGTCGGGTACCTGCTGAAGGAGCGCGTCGCCGACGTGCGCGAGTTCCTGGAGGCGGTCCGCCGGGTGGCGGGCGGCGGCTCGGCGATCGACCCGGACGTGGTCGCGCAGATGCTGTCCCGCAACCGCGACCCGCTGCACGCGCTGACGGCGCGCGAGACGGAGGTCTTGGGGTTGATGGCCCAGGGGTTGTCGAACGCGGCGATCGCGAAGCAGCTGGTCGTCACGCAGGGCGCGGTGGAGAACCACATCAGCAACATCTTCGCGAAGCTGGGCCTGGAGGCGAGCCGCGACGAGAACCGCCGGATCCGCGCGGTGCTGACCTATTTGGACAGTACGAACGTCCGCGCCTGAACGGGCTCAGCTGCGCCAGCTCGTCGCCGGCCGGAACCGCGGCCGGCGGCGAGGACGCGCCGGCTTCGGCGGTTCCGGCGCGGACGGCTGGGCGCCGACGGCGGCCAAAACCGCCACCAGCGCCGCCAGTTCCGTTTCGTCGGGCGCGCCACGCACGACCCGCACCACCGGCTCGCCCATCACACCGGCGGGTTCCCGTGCTTGCGCGCCGGAATCTCGGCGTGCTTGTTCCGCAACATCGCCAGCGACCGGATCAGCAGCGACCGCGTCTCGCCCGGCTCGATCACGTCGTCCACGAGGCCGCGCTCGGCCGCGTAGTACGGGTGCATCAGCTCGGTGCGGTACTCCTTGATCTTCAACGCACGCACGGTTTCCGGGTCGTCGGCCGCCTTGATCTCGCGGCGGAAGATCACGTTCGCCGCGCCCTCGGCGCCCATCACGGCGATCTCGTTCGTCGGCCACGCCAGCGAGACGTCGGTGCCGATCGAGCGCGAGTCCATCACGATGTACGCGCCGCCGTAGGCCTTGCGCAGGATCAGCTGCACCCGCGGCACGGTGGCGTTGCAGTACGCGTAGAGCAGCTTCGCGCCGTGCCGGATGATGCCGCCGTGCTCCTGGTCGACGCCGGGCAGGAAGCCGAGGACGTCCACGAGCGTCACGAGCGGGATGTTGAACGCGTCGCACGTCTGCACGAACCGCGCGGCCTTCTCGCTCGCCTCGATGTCGAGCACCCCGGCCAGCACGGCCGGCTGGTTCGCGACGATTCCGACGACGTGCCCGTCCAGGCGGGCGAGCGCGCACACGACGTTGGTCGCCCAGCCCGCGTGCACCGGCAGGAACTCGCCGTCGTCGACGATCTCCGCGATGACGTCGCCCATGTCGTACGCGCGGGCGGGGTCGACGGGCACGACGTCGAGCAGCCGGTCGGTGCGCCGGTCGGCCGGGTCGCCGGCCGGCACGTGCGGCGGTGTCTCGTTGTTGTTGGACGGCAGCAGGGACAGCAGGTACCGGACGTCGGCCAGGCAGGTCGCCTCGTCGTCGTAGGCGAACGCGGCGACGCCGGAGGTCTCCGCGTGCACGTCGGCGCCGCCGAGGCCGTTCTGCGTGATCTCCTCGCCCGTCACCGCCTGCACGACGTCGGGGCCGGTGATGAACATCTGCGACGTTTCCCGGACCATGAACACGAAGTCGGTCAACGCGGGCGAGTACGCCGCGCCGCCCGCGCACGGGCCGAGCATCACCGAAATCTGCGGGATGACCCCGGAACAGCGGGTGTTGCGGCGGAAGATGCCGCCGTACCCGGCCAGGGCCGTGACGCCCTCCTGGATCCGGGCGCCGGCGCCGTCGTTGAGCGACACCAGCGGCGCGCCCGCGGCCTCGGCGAGGTCCATCACCTTGTGGATCTTCTGCGCGTGCGCCTCGCCGAGCGCGCCGCCGAAGATCCGGAAGTCGTGGGCGTAGACGAAGACCGTCCGGCCGTCGACCGTGCCCCAGCCGCAGACGACGCCGTCGGAGTGCGGCCGCCGCTGCTCCAGGCCGAACCCGGTCGCCCGGTGCCGGCGCAGCGCCTCGAGCTCGGTGAACGAGCCGGGTCGAGGAGCAGCTCGATCCGTTCGTGCGCGGTCAGCTTGCCGCGCTCGTGCTGCCGGCGCGTCGCGGCTTCGTCCGGCCCGCGGCGCGCGGCGTCCTTGATCTCGCGCAGTTCGTCGAGCCGGTGGGCGAACGCGGCCGGCGCCTCAGACACGGACGCCCCCGAGCTCGGCGGCCAGCCGGCCGAGGATCACGTCCTGGTGGCGGGTGAGGAAGAAGTGCCCGCCGGACAGCTCCACCAGCTCGAAGCCGCCGGAGGTGTGGTCTGCCCACGACTCGACCTCGTCGATCGTGGCCATCGGGTCGGCCGAGCCGGTGAAGGCGACGATCGGGGTCTTGAGGGGCTCGCCCGGCATGTCCCGGTAGGTCTCGACGGCGCGGTAGTCGTTGCGCACCACGGGCAGGATCATCCGGACGACGTCGTCGTCGCCGAGCAGGTCCATTTCGGTGCCGCTGAGCCGCCGCAGCTCGTCGATCACGCCCGCGTCGGTCCGGGTGTGCACGCTCTCGTCACGCACCCGCGAAGGCGCGCGTCGCCCGGAGACGAACAGGCCCGCGACGGGCACGCCGTCCCGTTCGAGGCGCCGCGCGGTCTCGTAGGCGACCATCGCGCCCATGCTGTGCCCGAAGAGGGCCAGCGGGCGGTCGGTCTTGTCGCGCAGCAGGTCCGCGACGCGGTCGGCCATGGCGCCGATGCTGGTCAGGAACGGTTCGTGGCGCCGGTCCTGCCGGCCCGGGTACTGGACGGCGAGGACCTCGACGTCCGGGGCCAGTGCTTTCGCGACCGGGAAGTAGAAGGTGGCCGAGCCGCCGGCGTGCGGCAGGCAGACCAGCCGCGCCTTCGCCCCGGGTGACGCGGCGAACCGGCGGAACCAGTTCTCCTCGGCGTTGTCCCCTGCGACCATGTCGTCCCCGCCTTCCGGATCGAGCCTCCGTCCGGCCAAGCTAGCCAGCGCGAAGGCCGTCCAACGACCCCTAACGGCCCCTACGGTCCCGGCGCGCGAATAAGACCCGGCGAACCGGGTAAGCCGTTCGCGAGCGTGCCGCGCTCGTGGGGAAGCGCGGTGTCGGGAGGAGTCGCACGTGCGCGTGAGCTGGAACGGAGCCGATCAGGCGGGGTGGTACGTGCTCGACGTCGCCGGTGCGGACCGGCCCGGGCTGACGGAGGCCCGGCGGTGGGCGGAAGCCAAGCTGGGCACGCTGCGGGAGACGGACCTGATCGACACCCTGATCGTCGTCGGCGAGCTGCTGGAGAACGCGTACGTCCACGGCGGCGGCCCTCGGCAGCTGCGCATCCACCACGCGCACGACCCGTGCGAGGTGACGGTGGCCGTGGCCGACGTGGGGACGGGCGAACCGAGGATGCGGGTCCCCGACCACGGTGGTGGCCGGGGCCTGCTGCTGGTGGACCAGCTGTGCGTCGACTGGGGCGTGAGCCACCACGACGAGGGCAAGCTCGTCTGGGCCCGCGTCGGGTGCGAAGAGGGTTAGGCCCGCGTCAGGCTGAGCCACGCAAGCGCTTCCCCGGTGCTCCAGTGCACCGGCAGCAGGTGCTCCAGCCGCAGCACGGTGATCGGCCGCAACAGGGCCCGGCACCGGCCGGCGACCGCGAACGGCACCCCGCTCGCCGCGGCTTCCACCGCGGTGTCGATCAGGATCGTCAGGACGCGTGCGCTGCAGAAGGTCACGGCCGAAGCGTCGAACACAAGCGCCGGTGGCGCGAGCCGGATTTCCTGGCGCAGAAGCGTTTCCAGGTGAGCGGTGACGGCGAGGTCGACTTCGCCGGTGGCGGTGACCACGCTCGCGTGAGCCGTGGTCGTGACATCGAAGATCGCGGACGGGCAAGTCTCGGGAGCGAGCATGCGCGGAGGGCCTCCTTGGCACAAGCGCCGTGAGGCCGGACGCCGGGTCCGGTCCACGGGCAGCCCGGACGGGGCTGGCGGGGTCGAGGCACGACGGCTGCAGGCTGAACCGCTGAGCCACCAGTGTACAAGCGATGCGCAACCGTTGCACAGTGGTTCTCAAAGAAGCCGGCCGTTCCGCGCGTAGCGCGGCCCACAAGAGGAGCTGGGTGGTCATCCCGTCGCCTGAGGCCGTGAAATCACTTTGAGCCGGGCCCGCAACCCACAGACCAAGGCGAGGAAGCATGCCAAGCTTGCGGGCCCGGCTCAAAGTGATAGGCCTCGTTCAGGCGACGGGATGACCACCCAGCGGCCCACCTTGAGAAGGTGACGAGAGTCCGAAACCCCGGCCATCCCAGAGCCTGCCCGTCCGGCGAGGACAGTCTTTTTCTTTTCTGCCGCGGAAGAAGCTCGGCTTCCTGGTCTGCCGCGGCGAAGCGGGTCCGACCTCCCCCGCCCTCCGTTTGGATTGTCCGTCGACGCCCGGGTTTGTCAAGGCGGGAAAGCGTGCCTTGACAAACCCGGTCGTCGACTGGAATGCGGCTTGGGAGGAGGGCGGGGGAGGTCTGGTGACGTCGTGGTCGGCCTGCTCTGCCGGCCGCCGGGGAAACCTGGTGACATCGTGGTCGGCTTGCTCTGCCGGCCGCCAGGGAAACCTGGTGACGCCGTGGTCGGCCTGCTTCGCCGGCCGGGGAAATCCGGTGACACCGTGCTCTCCTCTTGCTGCCCGCTTCCCGTTCACGACTGGAGGTTGCTCACCGTCTTCCGCCGGAACCGTGCCGGCGTCGTGCCCAGCTCGGCCCTGAACGCCCGGGTGAACGCCGACTCCGATCGGTATCCCACCCGGTCCGCGATCGTTGCCACCGATACGTCCGTCGTGGTCAGGAGCTCGGCCGCCGCCATCATGCGGGCTCGGGCCAGCCACGTCCCCACCGTCATGCCCGTCTCGCGGACGAATCGTCGCAGGAACGTCGCGCGGGACATCGATACCTGGCGGCTGAGCCGCTCTATCGACCAGTCCTCCCCCGGTTCGGCCAGGACGCTCCCCACCGCGTCCGCTATGCCCGGGTCGGTCACCGCCGTCCACACCACGTCCGATGCGCCGCGGGCCGTGCGGAGCACCATTGCCAGCAGCACCGTGCACAGCGCGGACAGGATCGCCGCCGTGCCCGAACCTTCGCGGTCCGCTTCCGCGCGCATCAACGCGCTCAGCCCGCGCAGGACTTCGTCGGTGTCGGTGGACTGCCCGAATGCCACGTGCACCGCGCCCGGGAGGCTGCGGAACAGTAGCGCGCCCGCTCCCGCGTTGACCGTGTAGTGGCCGCAGAACAGGTCGATCACCGGGTCGCCGCCGCGCTCGCTGCGGGTCGTGACGAACGCCTCTCCGCCCGTCTCGACCGTGCCCCGCGGGCGGCCCGGTCCCGCCGTGACGACCCGGTGCGCGGCGCCGCTCGGGATCAGCACTACGTCGCCGGGCCGCAGGTCGAACACCTCGCGGCCGACGAACAGCCGGCACTCGCCGTCCAGGAGGACGTGGAACGGCACTTCGAGCCGGCCGTACCGGGCGACGTCCATCCGCGTGCCCGCCCCGAGCAGGCAGTGCTTCTCGAGCGTCGCCTCGAGCTGGGCCATGCGCAGCAGTCGGCTGACCGTGTCCACTCTGATACTTTGGGGCCGAAATCTGATCCTGGCAAGCCTGTCCGGATCACCGATCTCGACGCAGACTCGGTCGCATGGAAACCACCGAGCTCACCGCGGACGTCCTGGTCATCGGCTTCGGCAAGGGCGGCAAGACCGCCGCGCACGCCCTCGGCGACGCCGGCAAGCGCGTCGTCCTCGTCGAGCGCTCCGAAAACATGTACGGCGGCACCTGCCCGAACGTCGGCTGCGTGCCGACCAAGATGCTCGTGCACTACTCCGGCGCCCGCCGCCTCGAAGACGACGCGCAGGAGTTCTTCGCCCGCTCGATCGCCGGCGTCCGCACCCTGACCAGCGCCTTCCGCGCGGGCAACTTCGCCTCGCTCGACGGGAAGGACACCGTCACCGTCCTCACCGGCACCGCCCGGTTCACCGACCCGCACACCGTCACCGTCGGCGAAGGGGACGACCGGATCACCGTCACCGCGCCGACGGTCGTCCTCAGCACCGGCTCCGCGCCGGTCGTCCCGCCGATCCCTGGCCTGGCCACGAGCAAGCACCTGGTCAGCAGCACCGAGCTCACCCAGGCGGCGACACTGCCCGAGCGGCTGGTGGTCGTCGGCGGCGGCTACCTCGGGCTCGAGTTCGCGTCGATCTACCAGCACTTCGGCACGCACGTCACCGTCCTCGAAGGAGCGGAACGGCTGCTGCCGCGTGAGGACGAAGACATCGCCGAGGTCGCCCGCGAGATCCTCGAAGGCGACGGCATCCGGATCATCACCGGCGCGAAGATCACGAAGGTCGAGGACAGCGGCGCGGTCGCGAAGGTCATCTACGAAAAGGACGGCGAGACGCACGAAGTCGAGGCCAGCGCGCTCCTGCCCGCCACCGGCCGCCGTCCCGTCACCGACGGGCTGCGGCTCGACGCGGCCGGCGTCCGGACCACCCCGACCGGCGCCGTCGAGGTCGACGAGTTCCTGCGCACCAGCCAGCCGCACATCTTCGCCGTCGGCGACGTCAACGGCGGCCCGCAGTTCACCTACGTGGCCCTCGACGACGCCCGGATCGTGCTGGACCAGCTGCTCGGCGAAGGCAAGCGCACCACGGCCGACCGGGTGGCCGTGCCGCACACGCTGTTCACCACCCCGCCGCTGGCGACCGTCGGCCTGACCGAGCGCGAAGCCCGCGCGCAGGGCCGCAACATCAAGGTGGGCAAGAAGATGGTGGCCGACATCGTCGCCATGCCGCGCGCGTACACGGTCGAGGAGACGCGCGGGATCATGAAGTTCATCGTGGACGCCGACACCGATCTGGTCCTCGGCGCGGCGCTGCTGAGCATCGACGCCCAGGAGGTCGTCAACACCGTCGCGCTGGCCATCCGCCACGACGTCACCGCGACCGAGCTGCGGAACGCCATCTACACGCACCCCAGCTCGACCGAGGCGTTCAACGAGGTCATCCCTGTGCGGTGAGCACACCGACGGCGGCCTCCGGTGGGGACTTTCCCCATGGCGAGACCGGCGCCGCCGCCCTAGCGTGGGAACCCGGTGACGAGGAGGTTCCCGCGGATGCTGATCGACGACCTGGCCGCCGCCCTGCCGGCGGACCGGCTGGTCCGTGACCCGGACGTGGTGACGGGGTTCGCCCACGACGAGGCCGAGTGGGCACCCTTCGGACGGCCCGCGGTGGCCGTCCGGCCGCACACCGCCGAAGAGGCGCAGACGGTGGTGAAGGCCTGCCTGCGCCACCGGACGCCGCTGGTCACGCGCGGCGCGGGCACCGGCCTGTCCGGCGGGGCGAACGCCGTCGACGGCTGCGTCGTGCTGGTCACCGACCGGCTCACCGCGATCAAGGAGATCGACGAACGGGAGCGGTACGCCGTCGTCGAGCCCGGCGTCGTCAACGACGACCTGCGCGCCGCCTGCGCCGAGCGCGGCCTCTGGTACCCGCCGGATCCGGCCAGCTCGCCGTGGTCGACCATCGGCGGCAACGTCGCCACCAACGCCGGCGGCGTCTGCTGCGTCAAGTACGGCGTCACCCGCGACTACGTCCTGGGCCTGCAGGTCGTCACCGGCACCGGCGAGCTGGTCCGGCTCGGCCGCCGCACCGCGAAGGGCGTCGCCGGCTACGACCTGACCGGGCTGGTGGTCGGCTCGGAAGGCACGCTCGGCGTGGTCACCGAGGTCACCGTGCGGCTGCGGCCGGCCCGCGCCGCCGAGCGGACGGTCGCCGGGTACTTCGACACGACCGTCGCCGCCGGGCAGGCCGCCGCCGCGGTCGCCGCGCGGGGCGTGCTGCCGTCGGCGCTCGAGCTCGTCGACCGGCACTGCCTGGCCGCCGTCGACCAGTGGAAGAACATGGGCCTGAGCGCCGACGCGAACGTCGTGCTCCTCGCCCGCACCGACGCCCCCGGCGCCCTGGGCGAGCACGAAGCCGCGGAGATCCTCGACTGCTTCGAGCGGGCGGGCGCGACCTGGGCCGCGCAGTCGACCGACCAGGCCGAGGCCGACGCGCTGTTCTCCGCCCGCCGTCTCGCCTACCCCGCGCTCGAACGGCTCGGCCCGCTGCTCACCGAGGACGTCTGCGTCCCGACGCAGGCCGTGCCCGAGATGCTCGCGCGCATCGACGCGGCCGGGCAGCGGCACGGCGTCCACATCGCGAACGTCGCGCACATCGGCGACGGCAACCTGCACCCGCTGCTGGTCACGCCGGCCGGCGACGAGACCGCGCGGAAGAACGCCCAGGCCGCGTTCGACGACATCATCGCCGACGCGCTCGACCTCGGTGGCACCGTCACCGGTGAGCACGGCGTCGGCCTGCTCAAGCAACCCGGCCTCGTCCGCGAACTCGGCCCCTCGGTGGTCGAGATGCACCGCGCGGTGAAGAAAGCCCTGGATCCGCACAACATCCTGAACCCCGGCAAGGTCTTCCCCGAAGGGACACCCGCATGATCGTCCGCACCACCTCCGGCGACGTCCGCGGTGAGCCGATCGCCACCGGCGTCCGGTTCCGCGGCATCCCCTACGCCGCCGCGCCCGAAGGCGAGCTGCGGTTCGCCGCGCCGGTCCCGGCCCCGGCGTGGGACGGCGTCCGCGACGCCCGCGAGGCCGGACCCACTGCGCCGCAACGGCATCGGACGATCCCCGGCCTGGACCTGTCCGCGGTGGTCGGTGACGGCTGGCGGCCCGGCGCGGAGTACCTCACGGTCGACGTCTGGACGCCGGACCCGGGCGCGTCGGGCCTTCCGGTGCTGGTGTTCGTGCACGGCGGCGCGTTCATCGGCGGTACCGGCTCGGCCCCGGTCTACGACGGCACGGCGTTCACCCGCGGCGGCGCGGTGCTGGTGACCGTGCAGTACCGGCTCGGCATCGACGGTTTCGTCCCCTTGGACGGCGGCGAGACGAACCTCGGCCTGCGCGACCAGCTCGCCGCGCTGCGCTGGGTCCAGGAGAACATCGCCGCGTTCGGCGGCGACCCCGGCACCGTGACCCTGTTCGGCGAATCGGCGGGCGCGATCAGTGTCGCGTGCCTGCTCGGTTCGCCTTTGTCGGCCGGGCTCTTCCGCCGCGCTGTCGTCCAAAGTGGACACGCCAACATGGTGCGCGGACGCTCGGAAGTCGAGCGGCTCGCCCGGGTGCTCGCCGACGGCCTTAGCGTCGAACCCACCGCCGCCGCGTTCCGGAAGCTGTCGACCGAGCGGCTGCTCGACGCGCAGGACGCCGTCCTCAAGCCCGGCGGCGGCCCCGACCTGCGCGGCGAAGACGGGCTGGACCGCAGCTACGGCCTCAGCCCGTTCCTCCCGCTGGTCGGCGACGACGTGCTGCCGCGGCACCCCGGAGAGGCGATCCGGGCCGGTGCGGGTGCTGACGTCGACCTGATCGCGGGCACGTGCCGCGAGGAGATGCTGCTGTACTTCGGCCCGACCGGGCTGCTCGACGTGCTCACCGACGAGCAGGCCGTGGCCATGCTGTCGGCGTCGCACCCGGACGCGGCCGGCGTCCTGCGCGGATACGGCCTGGGCGAACGGAAAGCGGGCGAGATGTTCGTCGAGGCCATGACCGACCTCGTGTTCCGCGACGGCGTTCGCGAGCTGGTCGATGCCCACCAGGGCCGGTCGTTCCGATACGAGTTCGAGTGGCGGGCCCCGCGGCTCGGCGCGTGCCACGGCATGGAGCTGCCGTTCGTGTTCGACTCCCTGGGCCCGTCCGCCGCGTTCGTCGGCGACGAGCCGCCGGCCGAGCTGGCCCGCGAAGTCAACGCCGCTTGGACGCGGTTCGCCGCCACCGGCGACCCGGGCTGGACCCCGGCCGAGACGACGCACCTGGGCTGATGGACGCCCACGGCCTGCGCGAGCTGTACGACCTCGTCCTGCGCCTGTCGGCGGTCCACGACCTCGACGCGCTGGTGCAGGAGGTGGTCGACCACGCGCGGCGGCTGCTCGGCGTCGACGTCGCCTACCTCGCGCTGGCCGAACCGGACGGCTCGCTTGTCATCCGGGTCACCGACGGCTCGCTCGGCCCGCGGCTGCGCGGTGTCGTGCTGCCGCCGCACAGCGGCCTGGCCGGGCAGGTGGCCGACACGGGCGAACCGGTGCAGAGCGCCGACTACCTCGGCGACGCCGCGTTGACGCACCTGGGCGAGGTCGACCGCGTCGCCGAGGACGAGGGCCTGCGCACGATCCTGGGCGTGCCGTTGCGGTTGCGCGGCAAGGTGGCCGGCGTGCTGATGGTGTCCCAGCGTGCGGTGCGCCGGTTCACGGCGGCGGAGTCGTCGCTGCTGACGTCGCTCGGCTCGTTCGCCGCGATCGCCATCGAGAACGCGAAGCTGGTCACCGCGCTGGCGGGGGCGAACGACCGGCTGGAGCGGGCCGTCCGGCTGCACGACCGGCTGTCGGAGGTCGCGTTGCGCGGTGGTGCGCCCGAAGACGTCGTGGTCGCGCTGTCGGAGCTGGTGAGCGGTCTGGTGCTGGTCGCGGACGAGCACGACGAGGTCCGCGCGGCTGCCCGCGCCGGATCGCTCGTCGAGGCGGCCCTCGACGGCGAGCCGTCGACGCTGTTCGCCGGCACTCGGCGGACCCGTGTGGACGGTCGGACGGTGACCGTCCCGATCGCGTCGGCGAACGCGTATTTCGGTGCGCTGCAAGTGGTTCCCGACGCCCCGCTCGCCGAGGCGGACGTCCGGCTGCTGGAGCGCTCGGCGATGACGGTCGCGCTGGTGGCGTCGGTCGAGCGCGCCGAACGCCGGACGGCCGAGGAGCTGGTGGAACACCTGGTGACCCGCCGAGTCCGCGAAGTTCCGGCGTACGCCCGCGAGCTACGGCGTCCGCACCTGGTCGTGGTGAGCGAAGATCCGCGGTTGCGGACCCTCACCACGCTGTCCTCCACAGTGGACGGTCGCTGGGTCGCTCTGGTCCGCTCCGACGAGGCGACGGTCCGCTCGTGGTCGTTGGGCACGACCGGCGTGGCGGGACCGGCGACCGGAGCGGCCGCGCTGGCCGACGCGTACGACGACGCGGTCGCGTGTGTCCGGGTCTTGAACGCTTTGGGACGCAAGGGTTCCACGGCATCACCGGCCGACTTGGGCCCGTACCGCTACTTGCTGAGCCAGGCCGGGCGCGAGGAAGCCGGCACGTTCGTCACCCGCACGCTGGCGCCGCTCCTGGCCCACGACGACGAGCGTGGCACGGACCTCGTCCACACCGCGGAGGTCTTCCTGCGGTGCGGCCGCCGCAAAACCCCGGCGGCCGAAGAGCTGACGATCCACCCGAACACGCTTTACCAGCGCCTGGACCGCATCACGGCGTTGCTCGGTGAGGACTGGCAGGAGGGCGACCGCGCGTTGGACGTCCACTTGGCGCTGCGCATCCACCGCCTGAGCCGCGAATTGGACTGAGCACCCCTAGCGTCAACCCCTTTTCGGAACCGTTGACACAGCGCGCCTGCGTCAGCGATCGTCGAGAGACGAAGAACACACTTCCTGTTTTTCCTCCGCGCAGACGAACCCACGGAGTTGACTCATGACGCAAATCAAGGTGACGCTTTCCGGCGGTCCGGCAGAACTGGTCGAACGGCACCGGGAATGGACGGTCGGCGCCCTCGGCGAAGTCGCGAAGGTCAGCTTCGGCGCGGGTTACGAGCACTTCTCCCACGAGGGCGAGTTCACGACGACCAGCAGCGGCGACCCGGTCCCGGTGTTCGCCTGGTGCGGCCGCACCAGAGTCGCCGAGTAACCGACGACCTCACCCAAGCCGGCTCGCCTGTCCATGGTGGACTCCGCAGGATCTCCACCCCGATCTCCACCCGGCGGAGGTCCTGCTCCACCCGGCTGCCGCCCTAGCGTGCTCCTCGTCGGAACACGGGAAGGGAGTCGGACATGGGTGAGGTCGTCCAGTTCATGCTGCTGCGGTTCGCGATCATCGGCGGCGGGATCCTGCTGCTGCTGATCGTGCTCGGGGTGATCGCCGTCGTCGTGAAGAAGGTGGGGCGGTGATCACCGCTGCGCGTGGAGGCCGTGCCGCTCGGCGTAGCGCAGCGCCTCGACGCGGTTGCGCACGCCGATCTTGGCGAAGGCGTTGTTGATGTGCGTCTTGACGGTCGCCTCGCCGATGAACAGCTCGGCGGCGATCTTCGCGTTGGTCAGCCCGGCGGCGATCAGGCCGAGGACCTCGGCCTCCCGCGCGGTGAGGCCGTCCGGAAGGCCTTCCTTGCGCGGTTTCGCCCCGGAAAGGGCGCCGGCGACCTGCCGCGAGACGTCGGCGCCGAAGGTGAGCTGCCCGGCGACGACGGCCCGCAGCGCGGCCGCGATCTCGTGTCGCCCGGCGTCCTTTGTCAGGTAGCCCTTCGCCCCGGCGGCGAGCGCGCCGGCGATGGACTCGTCGTCCGAGTAGGTGGTGAGGACGAGGACGGCGACGTCCGGACGCTCCCGCGTGAGCCGTTCGGTCGCCTCGACCCCGTTCAGGAAGGGCATGTTGAGGTCCATCAGGACGACGTCGAGGCGGTCGAGCTCGCGGGCCAGGCCGAGCGCCTGCTCGCCGTTCGCGGCCGAGCCGGCGACGTCGACGTCGTCGAGCAGGTCCAGCAGCGCGACCAGGCCTTCGCGCACGGCCTGCTGATCGTCCACCACCAGCACCGCGATCGTCATGATCGGCAGTCTGCCGCATCCGGAAGGATGACCGGGTGGAGATCCCCGAAAGAGTCAGGACCGAATGGTGGCGCGGCGCGCTCGTGGTGCCGGCGGCGGTCGTGGCCTGCTTCTCGGCGAGCCCGTTCGCGGGGCTGTTCGGCCTGGTGCCCCTTCTGGTCTGGTGCTGGCTGGCACCGTCGCGGCGGTCCGGGCTGATCGTCGGCGCGGTGCTGCTGGTGTTGCTGGCGTGGTTCGTCCTGCCGGGCGCGCTGGGTCTCGCCGGCCGCTGGGTGCCGGCGCCGATCGAGGTCTACTGGCTGCACACGACCCTCGCGGCGGTGGTCTGCGCGATCGGCGCCCGGCGCGGGTTCGTCCGGCTGTTCGTGCTGGTCGTCGCGGGGTTCGTCGTCACCGGCGGCGCGCTGTTCGCGGCGTACGAGTCCCCGCCCGGCGACGAAGGAGTGGCGCCGGGTCCCGCCGAGCTGCGGATCACCCGGGACTTCGGGTGCGGCTCCCACCTCTGCCACGGCATCCTCGAAGCCACCGGCGACCGCGCCCCAGACGTGCTTCGTGACTACGTCACGGCCCGGAACTTCACGCCGGCGCCGACGATCTTCCGCGCCCCGCGCTTTTGCCGGCACACCGGGCTCGTCGTGGACCACGAGGTCTGCGTGGACATCTGGCCGCTCGGGCCGGACGCGGCGCGGCTGGAGTGGTACGTGGACTGAGGGAGGTGGCGCGACGGGTTCCGGAGCCGCCGCGCCACCGGCTCTCAGCCCGGCGCGACGGCCCGGCCGGTCTGCGGCGAGATCATCCCGGCGCACAGTCCCCGGCTCGCCAGGGTCTGCGCGATCCGCGGGATGGCTGCCAGGGTGTTGGCGGGCCATTCGTGCATGAGGATGACCTGGCCGTTGCCGAGGCGGGCGTTGGCCTGCACGATGGCGTCGACGCTGGCGTTGTTCCAGTCCTGCGAGTCGACGTCCCAGATGATCTGCCGCAGGCCGTACTTGGCCTCGACCGCTTGCAGAGTTCCGTTGGTCTCCCCGTAGGGCGGCCGGAACAGCCTCGGCGTCCCCCCACCGGCGGCCGCGATGGCTTGCTGGGTACGGGAAACCTCGGAGTCCATTTGGGACTGGCTCTGTTGAGTGAGGTGCGGGTGGGTGTAGCTGTGGTTCCCGACCCACATCCCGGCACTGACCTCGGCCCGCACTTGAGCGGGATAGGCGGCGGCGTACTGCCCTTCGTTGAACATGGTGGCGCGCAAACCGTTCTGCCGCAGAGCGTTCAGCAGCGCGGGGGTGTGCGCGTTCGAGGGCCCGTCATCGAAGGTGAGGCCGACATAGCCGTTGCAAGCGGCGGCGTGCGCGGGGGTTGTGCTCGCGACGCTCGTCATCGCGAGCAGTGCGGCGCCGAGGATTGCCGTGCGCATCGCGTCAGCCCACCGAGATGTTCGAGTTGCCGCTGCTCTGGTACCCCTCGGTGGCGAGGATCATGTAGTAGTTGAAGCTGCCCATCCGCATGCCGTAGCGGCCCCAGGCGTCGAAGTGGTTCCCGGTGGTGATGGTGCCGCCGGTCTTCTTCTGCTGCCGCACGGACCAGTACTGGTTGAAGGTCTTGGTGCCTTCGACGGAAGGGGCGTTGTAGCGGGTGGTCTGGTAGATGTCGTAGGTGCCGCCGTCGCTGGTGACGGTGCCCTTGTAGGTGCCGGTGGGCCGGTAGGTGCCCCAGTTGTCGACGATGTAGTACTCGACGAGCGGGTTGGAGGTCCAGCCGTAGAGGGCGAGGTAGCCGTTGCCGGAGGGGTTGAAGCTGCCGGAGTAGTTCACGGTCCGCCGGCTGCCGTTGCTCCACCCCTTGCCACCGACGAAGTTCCCGACGTTGCTCCAGTTCATCCGGTAGTTGCCCCCGGAGCCGAGCGTCATCTGCACGGACCCGCCACCATCGGTCCAGAAGGAGTAGTAGTAGCCCCCGTTGTTCCCGGTCTGGCTCGTGGTGATGACGGTATCGGCCCTGGCGGTCCCGGGAATGAGGGTGGCAACCAGCGCAAGGGCGGCCCCACCGGCGAAAACCCTGAAGCGGTTCTTGGTGAGCATGCTTCCTCCTCGTCGTCGAGTCCGGGAAAGCATGAGATCGGGGACGGTGGTGGGACAATGACTTTCGGAAAGTTTCGCCAGTACGGCAGTGGTTCTCCGTCAGCCCGCGCGGCGACGACGTGACGGGGTGATGAGCCGGATCCAGGCCTTGCCACCTCCGGCACCGACGGGCTGATAGGAGCCAGCGAAGCTGCGCTCGCTGTGCCGGACTACTTCCTCGAAGACCCAGTCGGACGCGATGACGGCGAGGACTGCGTCCGTTCGCGCGAGAGCCCGTTTCAGCTCGGCCGTGTCGAGCAACTCCTCGGCATGGAGGATCGAAGAGCCGACGACACCGTACTCGTCGTAGGAGATTTCGCCGGCGTGCAAGGCCAGCCGGAGGCGCATCCGCTCAGGCGCCGAGTGGGCGGCGTTGTGGACGGTGAGTTCGTCGGCAAGCGCCCCGAAAAGGGAATCGACGAAGAGGGCTTTGGAGATGCGCGCGGGCGCCAGCACGAGCACGCCGTCGCCCCGGTCTTCATGCCGGCAAGCGGCCCACGGAATGTCGGACGCGGCAAAGGCCCGTTCGATCGCGCGGTACATCCCCCGACGGATGCGAACCTTGTTCGGATTCGTTCGGGTGTAGCGGCCGAAGCCCTCCACGTCGACGACCACGATCGTGCAATGCGCGGTCATGAGCCCGAGGCTGCCGCGCCAATCGACCCCGCCGAGCGCCTGCTTCGGGAAGGGCACACCCCCGACTGCCCCGGGGACGGCCCGGCCGGCTCCGTACGGCCGAAACTTGGGACGCCTCGCGGTTTCGGGATCAGGCATTGCGAGCCTCCCTCCACCGACGCGCCGCTGGTGCTACCGACCAGGCCATTCGCTCTCGTTCGAGCTAAAACCAGCCCGCCGACCGAGCCCCGGCAGGCACATGTGCCAGACTACGGAACCAGTCGCACCCACCTCTACCGCATCAGTGCATTGTTTGGTTACCGTAACCAGCACCTATGTCCGCAGGCCCGCCTGCACGTGCAGAAGGTCGTGAAGCCCATGGACGTCTTCGTCTGGACAGCGCCACGCCCACCGTACGACCACTTAGGACACTAGGGAGCACCGCATGCCCATCCCCTCCTCCCCGGTGGTCGCTTCATGGGAACTCGCCCTGCGCCTGAAACGGCGACGTGAACGACTGGGCATCGATGTCCGCACCATCATCGACACACTGGGCTTCACCCGAAACTACTGGTCGGCCGTCGAAAACGAAAGGAAGATCCTCTCCACCGAGGCACTCCTGCGGATCATCGAGTTGTTCGAATTCGACAACGAAGAAAAACAGGAGCTGCTCAACCTGCGTGCCGCGGCCAAGGAACGAGGCTGGTGGTCACGGTATTCCGCACTTTTCGACAGCGACGTGGAGCGCTTGTACGGTTTGGAGCAGGGCGCTCGGAGCATGCGGGACTACGAAAACCTGCTCATTCCGGGATTGGTCCAGACCGCCGACTACATCCGGGCGATCATGATGCCCGACGCGATGGTGCGCAAGGTCGAAGTCGATCAACGCGTCGAAGCCCGGCTCCGCCGGCAGGAACGGCTCGTCGACACCGAAGACCCCTTCACCCTGACCGCAGTGGTCAGCGAAGCCGCATTGCGGCAGCAGATCGGCGGCCGCCTCGTGCTTCGCGACCAACTCGCGCATCTGGGCAACCTGATCGAGGAATACCCCGAAGCACTCGACTTCCGGGTCATCCCGTTCACCGCGACCGCGTGTGGGCTTTTCGGTGCCGCCACGGTCCACTTGATCGACTTCGACAACGCGCAGCTCCCGACTCTTGCTTGGCAGGAGACGGTGACCGCATGGGGCATAATCGACGACCCCGTGCAAGTGCGCAATATATCCGCAGCTTATGAAGACGCGTACCGGCGCGCTCTGACTAAGGAAAAAACCCTGCAATTAATCCGGTCTCACGCGAAGGAACTCAGTTGACGAACGCAACGCCGTCCGCCGCCGCCTCCAGCCGCAGCGGGTGGTTCAAAAGCAGTTATTCGAACGCCACCGGCAGTTGCGTCGAAACCAAGTTCGAGCCGGGCGCGATACTCGTCCGCGACAGCAAGGACCGCCGGGCCGACCAGCCGGTTGTCGAATACCCCAGTCTGGCGTGGTCGTTCTTCATCAGCGGCTTGCTGCCGGAGAACTCCTGACGCCGCATCGTGAGCTTGGTGAGGGCGCTCCCGAGCGCCCTCATCACCCCAGAGCCCGACCGACGTCCTCTTCCTGTTCCGGTCCCAGCAACCGGACCCATCCCCAGGCCGCGGTTTCCTTCTCCTCCACGAGCACCGGCCGGTACCACTCGGGTCGGCTCACCGGGCTGTGCCGGATGATCTCCTCGTAAAACCACCCCGAAGCGATCACCGCCAAATCCCCCACCGCACTCGCGAGCGCATCCCTCACCACCCCCGAATGCAACAACCGGAACGCGTGGACGATCGCCGCTCCTGTCCGGCCATGCGCGTCGTAGCTGACCTCTCCCGCGTGCAACGCCACCCGTAACCGGATCCGCTCCGGCAACCGATGCACCCGGTTGTGCTCCGCCAAAAGTGCCGCCAGCGCCGCCGGGACCAGTTCGCTGAACACCGCCTTCGGGTACTCCGCGGGCGCCAGCACGAGCACCCCGTCGCCCAGGTCGGAGTGGTAACAGTCGAGCCAGGACACGCCGCTGCCCGCCAACGCTCCCTGCACCACGTCGTACAGCCCGGCCCTCAGCGACAACCGGTGCATGTTGGTCCGTCCCGCCGATGCGAACCCCTCGATCTCGACCACGAAGATCGTGTGGTGCACCGGGTCCGCGACCGGCTCCACCGGCACCGCACTCCCCCTAAGCCACCGCCACGTCCACGACATGCCGGTGATCGTGACCGCCGCCGGTTGACACATCGGTTACCACCCGCTGGACAAATCCTTGACAGCCCCTTGACCTGCACTGAAACCCGCCCGTCGCCGGGTTACCGTGCTGGCAGGAAAGTCACCGCCGACTCAACCACAAGGTGCGATGCAGTTCCGGATCCTGGGGCACGTCGAACTCCTGCTCGGCGACCGGGAGGTCGCGCTCGGGCGGGCGAAGGAACGGTCGCTTCTCGGGGTGCTCATGCTCCACCACGGGAAGGTCGTCGGCGTCCGGACCGTCACCGAGGCCCTCTGGGACGATCCTCCCGACCACGCCCGGAAAGACCTCCACGCCTACGTCAGCCGCCTGCGGGCCTCCCTGCGCGACGCCGGCGTGTCCGCCAAAATCGTCACCCAGCACGCCGGCTACCAATTCCTGCCCGAGGGTGACGACCTCGACTACGCGCGCTTCAAAGAACTCATGAAGAACGGCGAACGAGCGCGGGAAGCCGGCCGCTTCGACGTCGCCGCCGCCGCGCTGCGGGAAGCCATGGACCTCTGGCGCGGGCCCGTCGTCGAAGACCTCGGGACCGTCTGGATGGAGCAAAAACGTGAGGACATCGACCGCTACGAACGCGTCGCCGGGTACCAGGCCCTGTGCGCCGTCGAGCTCGAACGCCGCGACTACCGCGGGGTGCTGCGGATCCTCGACGAGGCCATGGTCGACCACGAGCTCGACACCCAGTACATCG
Source organism: Amycolatopsis sp. NPDC098790 (assembly GCF_044759945.1). Taxonomy (NCBI): domain Bacteria; kingdom Bacillati; phylum Actinomycetota; class Actinomycetes; order Pseudonocardiales; family Pseudonocardiaceae; genus Amycolatopsis; species Amycolatopsis sp. NPDC098790. Next base: position 229,395 of record NZ_JBIWAI010000008.1, on the reverse strand, counting down.
CGCAGCGGATCACCGCACTGAACGGGCTCGGCCACTACGAAGCCTTCGACACCTATTGGAAACAGGTCTACGACCGGTTCGCGCGGTCGTTCGGGACCGGCCCCGGCCAGGAACTCCAGGAACTGCACCAGCAGCTCCTGCAATCCCGGGACACCCCCGCGCCCGCTGATCGGCACCGGACGCAGGCCGCGCTGCGGGCCGTGCCGCCCGCGCAGCTGCCCTCGACCGTCAGCCAGTTCGTCGACCGCGCCGAAGACGTCGGCCGGCTCGACGACCTCTTCGTGCGCTCACGCGTCGGCGGCTCGCCCGCGACCCTCATCGTCGCCCTCACCGGGCCGGCCGGCGTCGGCAAGACGGAGCTGGGCCTGCACTGGGCGCACGCCGTCCGCGAGCGGTTCCCCCACGGCCAGCTGCACGCCGACCTCGGCGGCTATGGCTCCAGCCCGCCCCGGGACGCCGCCGACGTGCTGGCCGAGTTCCTCGACGCGCTCGGCGTCGCCGCGTCCGCCATCCCCGCGAGCCCGAGCGCGCGGGTCCGGATGCTGCGGACCCTGCTCGACGACCACCGCGTGCTCGTCTTCCTCGACAACGCCCGGGATTCCGGGCAGGTCGTGCCGCTGCTGCCGGGCAGCGCGCACTCCGTCGTCGTCGTGACGAGCCGGCACCGGCTCAGCGACCTCGTGACCCACCACGGCGCCTTCCGGCTGGAGGTGCGGCCGTTCTCCGAAGCCGAGATCGCCCGTCTGCTGGACAACCTGCTGCGCGACACCCCAGCCGAACCACCCGATCCGGCGGCCGTGCTGGCGCTGACCGGCGGCGCGCCGCAAGCCGTCCGCACCCTCGCCGAGCTCCTGCCCGGCACCGGCGGCCTGCCGAGCCCGGCCGAGCTCCTGCTGGCCGGCGAACTGGCGTCCGGCACGATCCTGACCTCGGTGCTGTGGTCGTACCACGCCCTCGGCGCGCCGGCCGCGCGGCTCTTCCGCTCGCTCGCGATGCACGTCTCGCCCAGTCTTGCCCTGGACACGATCTTCGCCCTGGACGGGACCGACGAGGAATCGACCCGCGGCGCGCTGACGTCGCTCGGGAGCCTCTACCTGGTCAGCCGGGACGACGGCCGCTACCGGATGGACGCCCTTACCCGCGAAGCCGGGGAACGGCTCGCGCGCGCCCACGATCCGGACGGCGAGCGCCTCCAGGCCGAGGCGCGGCTGCTGGACTGGTACACCGCCCGCGTCACCGACGCGGCCGAGGCCCTCGCGCCGGCGCTGCGGCGCACCGCGGAACTGCCGGCCGGCCGGCTGCCGGATTTCGCTGCCGCGCAAGCGTTCCTGGCCGCCGAAGAAGCGAGCCTGTGCGCCGCGGTCCGCCGTGCGGCGGGCGACAACCTGGCGCGAGCGGTGACGCTGCTGCGGCTGGTCCGGCCCCACCTCGTCTTCGACGGCCCCGGCTGCGACTGGCGCGAAGCCGTCGAGACGGTCTTGCTCGCCGCGCGCGGCGCCGGCGACCGCGACGCCGAGGGCCAGGCGCTGGCCACGCTGGCGCGGATCCACGACGACCCGGACAAGATCGCCGAATCGCTCGAAGTCGCGAACCAGCTCTTCAACAACACGCAGAACAGCCGGGACCGGTCGGAAGTCCTCCTCCTGCTCGGCCGGCACGCGGAAGCCGCCGGGGACCGGGACCGCGCCCTGTCGTGCCTGCGCGAGGCGCTCGACATCCAGCACAGCCTCAACGAACCCGGCCAGTGCGCCGCGGCCCACGGCGACCTCGGCACGCACCTGCGGCGCCGGGGCGAGCTCGCAGAGGCGGAAACCCACCTGTCCCAGGCGAAAGCGCTGTTCGCCGAACTACGCGACCACCGGCGCCACGCCGCGATGGCGCTGCAGCTCGGCCTGCTGAGCCGTCGCGCCGGCCGGACCACGGAGGCCATCCGGCGGTTCACCGAAGCCGTCGAGCTGCACGAGCGCTACCCGGCCGGCCACGAGCAGACCCTCACGGCGCTGGTCGAGCTGAGCGAAACCGCCTGTGACGCCGAAGAACACGGCGATGTCCTGCTGTACGCCCGGAAGGCACTCGGCGTCTCCCGCGCCGACCACGTCCACGTCGTCCGCGCGCTGGTGGCGCTGGTGCGTTCCCTGGCGGCGACCGGCAGGCAGGTCGAGGCGTGGAACGAGTCCCGCCAGACGATCGCGCTCGTCACCGACCTCGACGACCCGGTCCGCGGGCACGTCCGCGAGCAGTTCACCAAGCTGGGGCTGTGGCCGCCGGACCGGTGATCGGGATTAGGGAATTCCCGGCTCGCCCCCGGATACCTTGGCCGGCACCAGAGGTTCCGGAAACGAGGGGGCAATTCCATGAAACGCATTTCCCTGGCCATCGCGCTCAGCCTGGCCACGGCGGCCGTGCCCGTCGTCGCGAGCGGCACGGCGGCGGCCGTCACCTGCGGTACCCAGTGGACGCAAGGGACCGCCGGCCCGAACGCCCGCGATTACCAGTGGGGCAACTGCGGCGCCACCGCCACGAAGATCAAGGCCTATTCCCTGACCTACGGCGGCGCCTTCAAGACCCTGCTCGGCGAGAAGTGCGTCCCGGCTGGCGGGCTCGTGCCGCTCGGCGGGACGACCGACTGGCGTGTGCTGTCCTACACCGGCGAGGACACCGGCACCGCCTGCTGAACGCCGGTGGCGGGTGGTACCCCCGGCACCACCCGCCACCGCGCACCTACTCCCGCAGCCCGATCGCGTCGATCGGCCGGGCGCGCAGCGCCACGAACGTCGACAGCCCCATCGCCAGGAACCCCAGCGCCGCCGCGCCGCCGATGATTCCCAAGTAGACGGACCACGGTCCCGACGGCAGCGGGCTCCCCCGCAGCCCGATGTTCAGCAACCCCAACGGCACCAGCGCGACCAGCGTCCCCACGACCACGGCGATCCCCACTGTCACCAAAGCCTCGAGCCGCATCATGCGGGTCACCTGACGCCGGGTCGTGCCCACCAGCCGGAGCAACGCGAACTCGCGGGACCGCTGGGCCGTCGTCAGCACCAGCGTGTTGGCCACCGAAATCGCCAGGTACCCGACGATCACGCCGGCCGCCACCAGGTTCAGGTAGAACTGCGCCTGCCCGTCGCCACCTTCCTGCGAAGGGGACGACAGAGCCGTGGCCACCGTCAAACCCGGGTACGGCAGCGAACGCAACGCCGCAGCCACCGCCGCGGGATCCGCGTCCGGGGAACGCCGGACCAGCACCGAGTCGTCCAGCCGGCCGCCGTTGTGCAGGCGCGCCAACGAAACCGGCAGCACGTAGTCGCCGAACGCCTTGTCGTGCGTGTACGTCGCCACCAGCCGCAGCTTCGCCGGGACGCCGTCGCCGAAGTAGAACGTGACCTCGTCGCCGAGTCCCTTGCCCTGCCAGTCGGCCTCCGCGCGGCTCAGCGCCACCGTGTCGCCCGTCAGATCCGCGAGCCGCCCGGAGTCGACGCCCAGTTCCAGCACCCCTTGAGAAGGACCGAGCCCCTGCGCCGGCGTCCGCTGGACATCTGTGCTGTCGCCGACCGTCGAGACCGTCATCACCGACGTGCGCACCACCGGCGTCGCCGCGGCCACGCCCGGCACCTGCGCGGCCAAGGAAGCGACTTCCGGTGAGACCCCCGCCGGGCCGCTCAGCACGTAGTCCGCGGTGGTCGACTGCGTGGTCTCGTCAGCGGCGGCCGCCGTCGCGGACGTCGGGCCGTAGAACATCGCCAGCGCGAACGCGATCGCCAGCATCAACGGCGTCGCCGCCGCGGCCAGGCGCCGGGTGCCCGCCTGCGCGTTCGCGCCGGCCAGGTAGCCGCTGATCCGCCACACCCGCGCCAGCAGCGGGCTCAAGAACCGCACCGCCAACCCGGTCACCTGCGGCCCCACCACGGCCAGCCCGACGACGATCACCAGCGTCGACATCGACGACACCGCCGTCGCGATGTCGCCGCGCAGGAACAGCGGCACCAGCGCGCCGCCGAACCCGGCCAGCACCAGGCTCCAGCCGGTGATCGCCCGGCCGCGGCCGAGCTCACGGCGTTCGACCGCCGCTTCGCCGAGGGCCTCGACCGGCTTGATCGACGACGGCCGCCGCGACGCCGCCCACGCCGCCAGCCGGGCCGCGCCCAGGCCGAGCAGCACCGCGGCCAGCGACGGCAGCGGGCTGATCGCCAGCCCGAAGTCGGCCGGGATCACGCCGATCGCGGCGAACGCGTCACGCAGCCCGGACGCGACCGCCAGGCCCAGCGCGCCGCCGAGGACGCCGGCGACGAGCGCGACGATCGTCGTCTCGGTGCCGATGAGCTTGCGGATCTGGCGCGGGGTCGCGGCAACCGCACGCAGCAGCGCGAACTCCCGGCGCCGCTGGTTGATCGTCAACGCGAGCGTGCTCGCCACCACGAACACCGCCACGAGCAGGGCGAACCCGCCGAACGAGCCGGCGATGGCGAGCAGCAGCGTCCGCGTCTGGCTGACGTCGAGGAACTCGATCGTGCTGCGCTCGACGCCGGTGGTGACCTCGACGTCACCGGCGATCGCGCCGATCCGCTCGGCCAGCGTCTCCGGTGCCACGCCGGGTTCGGCGAGGACGCCGATCGCGTGCGCCTGGCCGGGGCGCGCGGCGAGTTCCGCGGCCCGGGCCGGTGTGAAGAACAGCGCCGACTGCCGTGAGAGGGCGTCCACGATCCCGCTCACCCGGAACTCCACCGGCACGGACCGGGTCATGATCCGCACCTGCCCGTCGACGCCGACCCCCGCCTGTCGCGCCAGCTCGGCGTCGAGCACGACCTCGTCCGGCGCCCCGGGCGCCCGGCCCGCGCTCAGCCGGAACGGCGCCAGCACGGCCGCGTCCCAGTTGTGGCCCAGGGACTGCGGACCGCCGAGCACCGCGCCGGACGCCGTGACGACCTGGGCCGGGAAGCTCTGCTCCGCCACCGCCGAACGCACGCCGGGCACCGAAGCGATCCGCTCGGCCAGCGATGCGGGCACCGACGGCTGCTCGCCGACCTGCTCGAACGTCAGCGCGTCGGCGCCCGGCGGGTGCACGGTCTGGGCGCCGCCGACGACGACGGCCGCGGCGGCGTAGCGCTGGGTGGGGACGCCGGCGCGCAGGCCGGACTCCATGAGGACCCCGCAGCCCGCGACCAGCGCGGTGCCGCAGAGGATCGCGATGAACGCGCCGGTGAACCCGCCGAGCCGGCTGCGGATGGTCTGCCACGCGAGGGTCAGCACGCTCACCACTCCCCGAGGTGCGTCATGCGCTCCGCCACCCGCTCGGGGGTGGGGTGCGGGAGGTGCCCGGCGAGCTTGCCGTCGGCCAGGAAGAGCACGCCGTGCGCGGCCGAGGCGGCGACCGGGTCGTGGGTCACCATCAGGACCGTCTGGCCCATCCCGTCGACGACGGCGCGGAGCAGGTCGAGGACCTGCCGCGCGGTGCGGGTGTCGAGCGCGCCGGTCGGCTCGTCGGCGAGGACGACGTCGGGCCGGGCGATGAGCGCCCGCGCGATCGCGACGCGCTGCTGCTGCCCGCCGGACAGCTCCGCCGGGCGGTGCTCCAGCCGCTTGGCCATCCCGACGCCTTCGACGATCTCGCGCAGCCACTGCGGGTCGGGCTTGGCGCCGGCCAGCCGCATCGGCAGCGTGATGTTCTGCAGCACGTTCAGCGACGGCAGCAGGTTGTAGGCCTGGAAGACGAACCCGACGCGGGTGCGCCGCAGCCGCGTCAGCTCGTTCTCCTTCAGCCGCCCGATCTCGGTGCCGCCGAGCACCACCTTCCCCGACGTCGGCCGGTCGAGGCCGGCCGCGCAGTGCAGGAAGGTGCTCTTGCCCGAGCCCGACGGGCCCATCACCGCGGTGAACGTCCCCCGCGGCACGCCCGCCGTCACGCCGTCGAGCGCGGTGACGGCGCCGTCGCCGGAGCCGTACACCTTCCGCACCCCGGCCAGTTCCAGCGCGTTCCCTGTGGTCATTTCCGATCCCCTTCGTTCTCTCGCAAGAAAACTAGGGCCCTGACCTGGCCCGATCGATCCCGTGGAGAGGTGGATCCGGGGTAGCGCCAGCACCACCACGGCGGTGGGGTGGGACACTCCCGTCGTGAAGTCCCGCCTGCGCGAGTGGTGGTCGGCGATCCGGTACCTCGTGGTCGGCGCCGGCACCTCGCTGCTGTCGATCCTGGCCCTCGCCGGGCTCTTCGCCGTGCTGCTGCTGTGCCCGTTCGGCGTCGGGATCCCGTCGCTGGCCCCGGCGATCAAGCTGTCGCGGTGGCCGGTCGGGGTCGACCGGCGCCGGGCCGCGCGCCGGCTCGGCGAGGCCATTCCCGAGCCCTACCGCGACGGCTCGCCGGTGAAGGACCCGGCGACGCGGCGCGACCTCGCGTGGCTCGCGATCCACGCGGCGACCGGAATGCTGCTGGGCAGCATGGCCGTCGGCCTGCCGCTCGGCGTCGTCCAGCAGGTCGTGACGCTCCTGGCCTGGCCGGTGGCGGGCGGGATCGAGGGGTCGCTCGGCTTCGTCGTCGACACGTGGCCGATGGCCGGGCTGACCCTCCTGGTCGGCGCCGGCATGGCGGGGCTGACGCTGCTGCTGCCGCGAGCCGCGCGCTGGCAGGCCCGCACCGCGCGGAAGCTGCTGCGGCCGGCGCCCGGCGTCGTGCTGGCCGACCGGGTCGCCGAACTGACCGCGACGCGAGCGGCCGCGCTGGAGGCGCACGGCGCCGAGCTGCGCCGCATCGAGCGTGACCTGCACGACGGCACCCAGGCCCGGATCGCGGCCGTCGTCCTGCAGCTCGGCATCGCCGGCCAGCTCTACGACCGCGACCCGGCCACCGTGCGCGACCTGCTGGTCAAGGCCCAGGACACCGCGACCGACGCGCTGGCCGAGCTGCGGACGGTCGTGCGCAGCATCTACCCGCCGCTGCTGAGCGAACGCGGCCTCGCCGGGGCGACGCGCGCGCTCGCCGAGCACTGCCCGGTACCGACGGCGGTCCACGTCGAGTACGAGACCCACCGCCCGGCCGCGGTCGAGGCCGCCGCGTACTTCGTCGTCGCCGAGATGCTGGCCAACGTCACCAAGCACGCCGACGCGTCCACTGTGGACATCAACCTCGGCGGCACGGCTTCGTTGCTGTCCTTGGAGATTCGCGACGACGGCCGCGGCGGCGCCGACGAGCGGCGCGGCAGCGGGCTCTCCGGGATCCGGCGCCGCGCCGAGGCTTTCGACGGAACCCTCACCCTGACCAGCCCACCCGGTGGGCCGACCGTGCTGCGAGTGGAGCTGCCATGCGGGTCGTGATCGCCGAAGACGACGCCTTGCTGCGCGAAGGCCTGGCGCTGCTGCTGAAGACGGCGGGCATCGAGGTGGCCGCCACCTTCGACAACGCCGAGGGCTTCCTGGAGTTCGTCGAAGGCGACCGGCCGGACGCCGTCGTCATGGACGTCCGGATGCCGCCGACCCACCGCGACGAGGGCCTGCGCGCGGCCGTGCGCGCCCGCGAGATCCACCCCGGGCTGCCGGTGCTCGTGCTGTCGGCGCACGTCGAGACGAGCTACGCGGTCGAGCTGCTCGCCGACGGCGTCGGCGCGGTCGGCTACCTGCTCAAGGAGCGCGTCGGCAAGGTCGAGCGGTTCCTCGACGCGCTCGAGCGGGTCGCGAAGGGCGGCACGGCGATGGACCCGGAGGTCATCGGCCAGCTGATGTCCCGCCGCCGCGCCGCCGATCCGCTCGAAGCGTTGACCGCCCGGGAGCGCGAAGTGCTGGCGCTGATGGCCGAGGGCTACAACAACGGCACGATCGCCGAGCTGCTCGTCGTCAGCGACGGCGCGGTGCTCAAGCACATCCGCAACATCTTCGCGAAGCTCGGCCTGCCGTCCGACGAAGGCGGCGGGCACCGCCGGGTGCTGGCGGTGCTCGCCTACCTCGGCCGGGACGCGGGGTAGCGCAGGCACCACCCCGGATCCGGGTGCCGGCGGGATCGTTCCGTGAGCTGCGCGTTCGTAGTGTTTTCGGCATGACGAACACCAACGCACCCACCCGCACCGCCACCCCCGCCCTCCTCTGGGTGGTCCTCGTGATCAGCGCCGCCGTCAACGCCGGTGGTTCCGTCACGGGACTCGACTTCACGCTCCGGATGATCGCCGGCGGGATCGCCCTGGCGGCGACCGCCGGCCTGATCACCTACTACGTCCGGCGACGGCGACAGCGGTGAGCACCGCGGCGACCCAGAACGGGTTGAGCGCGCCGGCGAGGATCGGGCCCGCCGTCGCGCCGACGTTCAGGGCCGCCGTCGCGTAGGAACCCGCCATCGTCGGGGCGCCAGTGGCTGCACGGAGGATCCGGGTGATCACCGTGCCGCCGACCGCGAAAGCCAGCGCGCCCTGCGGGAACGCGAGGAACACGAGCGCCGCCGGCACCAGGGCGAGCACGACCCAGCCCCCGAGCAGCAGCGTCCCACCGAGGGCGACGACCCGGCCGGGCCACCGGTCCGCGAGCCGCCCCGCCGCGGTGATGCCGGCGAAGCACCCGGCACCGAAGAGGGCGAGCACCACCGGTGCGGGCGCGACGCCTTCGCTCAGCGGCGCCAAGAAGGTGAAGACGCCGAAGGTGGCGGCGTTGACCAGCGCCGCCCGGAGCAGCACCGGGGCGAGCGGGCGGAGTTCGGCGAACTCGCTCCGCAGGTCGGCCACCCCGCCGGCGGGGGTGTCGGGGACGCGCGACACCGCGGCGAAGGCGGGCAGGCACAGCGCGGCGACGGTCCAGGAGGCCGTGGGCCAGCCGAGCAGCGCGCCGCCGGGGATGCCCGCGGCGCAGGCCAGGGTCGTCCCGCCGAGCAGGACGGCGAGCGCGCGTCCGGTGCGGTCCGCCGGCACGAGCGAGGTGGCCGCGGTCAGCGCGACGGCGAGGAACCCGGCATTCGCGACGGCGGCGACCAGCCGCGTGGCGAGCAGGACACCGAACGACGACGTCAGCCCGCCGACGACGTGCATCGCGACGAAGAGGGCGAGGAAGGTCCGCAAGGCGGTCCGACGCCGCCAGGTCCGCGCGAGGGCGGCCATGAGCGGCGCACCGGCCACCATCCCGAGGGCGAACGCGCTGGTCAGGTAACCGGCCTGCGCCGGCGTGACGTCGAACGCGGCGGCGATGCCGGGAACGAGCCCGGCGAGCATGAACTCGGACGTGCCCATGGCGAACACACCGAGGGCGAGGAAGAAGAGGGGCACAGCGAAACTCCAGGGATCACGAAGGCAAGGGACGCGTTCGTGGTCACCCGGGAGCCCGGGGAGGCGAGGAGTTACCGGGCTGCCGGAGTGACCGGCAGCCCCGCCCTGGACGCTTCGGGGCTCGACATGCCCCCGACCCTACCGGTTACGGTGAGCCGTGGCGGAACTCGAGGAGATGGTCGCGCTGCTGGACTCGTGCCTGCGGCCGATCGCGCAGCGCCCGGTCGACCTGTCCGACCCGGGCTGGCAGGAGAAGCTGCGGGCCGCCGAGCCGCTGGACGAAGCCGGCATCCGCGCCGAAACCGAGGAAGCGCTGCGAGCACTGCTCGACCGCTACGAGCACGGCGACGCCGAGGCCCGGGCCGCCGTCCGCGCGCTGTTCGACCGCTATCCGTCGTTCACCTGGGCCGCCCACCTGCCGGGCGCGGACTTCCGCACCCGGCTGCTCCACCTGTCGGCCCGCGACCACGGCCGCGACACCCGCGACGAGATCATGGCGTTGCGGGACATCCGCGCCGAAGCCGAGGCCGCGGGCGTGGACCTCCGGCCGGTGCTGCGCGAGGTGGCGGGGCTGTCGAGCACAGTCGACAAGTACGGCATGGGCTCGATGCGGGACATCCTGCGCGCCGAGGCGGGCTAGTCACCCGGCCCGGAAGCTCGCCCGGTAGGCCTGCGGACTCGTCCCCACCACCCGCTTGAACCGCTCCCGGAACGCCCCCGGCGACCCGAACCCCACCAGCCCCGCGATCCGGTCCACCGGCTCCCCGGTCGACTCCAGCAGGTGCTGCGCCCGCCGGACCCGCGCCCGCAGCAGCCACTGCAACGGCGTCGTCCCCGTCTGCTCGCGGAAACGGCGGTTCAACGTGCGCGTGCTCATCCCCACCTGGGCCGCCACCCCGGACAGCGTCAGCTCGGACGCGCAGTTGTCCTCCAGCCACGCCAGCACCGGCTCCAGTTCCGACCCCCGCGGTGTCGGCGGCACGTCGTGCGCGATGAACTGGGCCTGGCCGCCCTCACGCTCGAGGGGCATCACCGACAGGCGGGCCGCGTCCGCCGCCACCGCCGAGCCGTGGTCGCGGCGGATCAGGTGCAGGCACAGGTCGAGCCCGGCCGCCGCGCCCGCCGAACTCAGGAACTGCCCGTTGTCCACGTACAGCACGTCCGGGTCCACCTCGACCGCCGGGAACATCCGCGCCAGCTCCGGTGCCGCCGCCCAGTGGGTCGTCGCGCGCAGGCCGTCCAGCAACCCCGTCTCGGCCAGCACGAACGCCCCCGAGCAGATCGACGCTATCCGCGCTCCCCTCGCTGCGGCGGACCGCAAACCGGAGACCACATCAACCGGCAGCGGCGGGTTCGACGCACGTCCCGGCACGATGATCGTGTCCGCGTCGGCCAGCCCCGACAGGTCCCACGGCGGCCGCAGCGTGAACATCCCCGCGTCCAGCTCCGGCGCGGGACCGCAGATCCGGACCTCGTACGCGGGCCGGCCGCGCAGGAGCGTCCGCGAGAAGACCTCGATGGGCGTCGCCAGGTCGAACGGGACGACCTGGTCGAGCGCGAGGACCGCCACGATGTGCATGTCCCCACGATAGATCGTCCACTATGGACGGAGGCTGCGCAGCATCAGGTTCGCGAAGTGCTCGCCCACCTGCTCCCCCGACAGCTCGCCGTCGGCGTGGTACCACATGCCGAGCCGGTGGATGGCCCCGAAGTGGTAGTTGATCACCAGGTCGGCGGGGACGTCGGCGCGGAACACCCCCGCCCGCTGGCCTTCGTCGACCAGGTCCCGCACGCGCTCGTGGTAGGTGCGCCGCTCGGCGCGCACCTGGACCTGCTTGGACTTCTCCAGCAACGGGAACGACTGGAAGAACACCGTCGCCGCGTCGAGGTCGGCGATGCTCGTCACGACGACGTCGGCGATGATCGCGTGCAGCCGCTCCGGCAGCGGCAGGTCCGACTCGGCGATCGTCACCATCCGGCGCGTCTGCATCCGCAGCATCGCCGTGTAGATCTCGAAGAGCAGGTCGTCCTTGGACTCGAAGTAGTGGTACAGGCCGCCTTTGGTGACACCGGCCTCCTCGACGATCTCGCGGACCGTGGTCGCCTCGAAACCCTTGTCGGCGAACAGGCGCACCGCCGCCCGCACGACCTTGTCCCTGACCGTCATGAGACCACCCTATGTGAGCGGGCGGGCCGGCCCGCGCGGCGCCGCGAGCCGGCCCGATCCATCACTTACCCAGCAGGTTCACCTGCTCCGGGGTGGCGCGTTCACCGGTGTACGGCGTGATCGCCCCGGTGCCCCGGTCGGTGACCGACGGTGGCTGGATCACCGTCGTCGTGGTGTCCGGGTTGATCTTGAACACGTACGCGCCGGTGTAGCCGGCGTGCGAGTCCTTCGAGAACCCGAACGGCGTGAGACCCGGCCCCTTGAGGCTGCCGGAGCTCATGGCGTCGACGACCTTCTGGCGCGTCGGGTCCGGCCCGGCGGCCTTCAGCGCCTGCGCGAACGTGTAGGCCTGCACCATCCCGTAGAACAGCGTGTTGGTGAGCGGCTCCTTCGGGATGTACTTGTCGTGGATGCCCTTGAAGTAGGCGACCCACGGGTCGGACGTCTGCGCGACGTCGGGCAGGTAGCCGGTGCCGATCAGCCCGTTGAGCAGCTGCGCGCTCGACACGCTGGCGCCGCCGCGCTTGGCGAAGTCCTGCAGCAGCCCGGAGAGCGTCGCCGGGTCCGCGCCGATGCTGCTGACGACGAACTGCGGCTTGTACCCGATCTTGGCCGCGGCCAGGATCGACAGCGCGGTGAACGCCGGGATGCACTCGCAGACGACGACCTCGGCGCCCGCGGCCTTCAGCGCGGACAGCTGCGGCGTGACGTCGGTGTTCGCGCTGTCGTAGCCCTGCCGCACGACGGTCTGGTCCTTGACGAACTGGTCGAGCCCGGCCTGGGTGTCCCGGCCGACGTCGTCGTTCTGCGTGAAGTAGCCGATCTTCTTGCCCGCGAAGGTGTCCTTGATGAACTTGCCCTGGATCTTGCCTTCGCGCGTGTAGTCCACCTGGTAGCCGAAGGTCATCGGCGCCTTCTGCGGGTTGTCCCACGCGAGCGCGCCCGAGGACACCAGCAGGTCCGGCACGCCCTCGGTGTTGAGGTAGTCGACGACCTTCGAGTGCGTCGGCGTGCCGAGCCCGCCGACGATCGCGAACACCTTGTCCTGCAGCACCAGCTTCTTGACGACCTCGACGGTCTTGGTCGGGTTGTAGCCGTCGTCCTCGACCTTGTAGTCGATCTTGCGGCCGTTGATCCCGCCGCCGTCGTTGATCGACTGGTACACCGCGCGGGCGCCGACGGAGATCTTGCTGTACCCGGGCGCGGCCGGGCCGGTGAGCGGCTGGTGGGTGCCGATGGTGACGGTGTCCTTCGTGACGCCGACGGCCGAGTCGGCCGCCTGCTGGCCACCGCCGTCGCTCTCCCCCGCGCCGCCGCACGCGGTCAGCGCCAGTGCGAGGGCGACGAACCCCGCGCCGTACCTAGTGAGTCTCATGGTTCTCCTTTTTCTCGGCGGGTCGACGGAGAAGTCCGCGCAGCTTCTGGAAACCACCCTGGATGCCGCGCGGGAACGCGAGCACGACGACGATGAGGATCACGCCGTACACCGCCAGCGGGAGGTTGTTGGCCACGTCGGTGTTCAGGTGCAGGACGTCGGCGAGGTCCTCCGACCACGCCTGGAAGTAGACGAGCGCGATCGCACCCCACAGCGCGCCCCACAGGGATCCGAGGCCGCCCAGCACGACCGCGGCCAGCAGGCTCAGGGACAGCGCGGGCGTGAACGAGCCGGGCGCGGCGGTGCCGAGCAGGAACGCCTGCAGGCCACCGGCCAAACCTCCGCAGACCGCGCTGATGAGGAATGCGAGGATCTTCGTGCGCCCGACGGCGATCCCGCTCAGGGACGCGGCGACCTCGTCGTCGCGCACCGCGCGGAAGTCGCGCCCGAGCCGGCCGCGCACGACGTTCACCACGAGCACCAGCGCGATGAGCACGCTGAGCCAGACGATCCACGTCTGCCAGCGCAGCTCCGGGACCGCCACGCCGGACGGTCTGCTGTGGACGGTGAAGCTCAACCCGTTGCTGCCGCCGAGGAAGTCCTGGAACCGGCGGGTCAGCGCGGGCAGCCCGACGGCCAGCGCGAGCGTCGCCCCGGCGAGGTACGGGCCGCGCAGCCGGGCCGCGGCGGCGCCGGCCAGCAGCCCGGCGAGCCCGCCGGCGATCGAGGCGAGCAGCAGGTCGGCCCACAGCGGGAACGACGGCACGTGCTTCACCAGCAGGGCGACCGTGTACGCGCCGATGAACATGAACGCGCCGTGGCCCAGCGAAACCTGGCCGGTGAGGCCGGTAAGCAGGGTCAGCCCGGCCACCGCGATCAGGTAGTAGCCGATGGTCGCGATCCGCAGGTTGGTGAACTCGTCGGTGACCAGCGTCAGCAGGACGACCGCGGCGAACGCGGCCAGCGCGAACAGGACGTGGCGCAGCAGCGGCGGCAGGATCCGCTTCTTCGCCGCGGTTTCCACGCGGGTTTCCGGAAGACTCGTGCGCACCGTCATACCCGCCTCACCTTCGCCCGGCCGAACAAGCCGCTGGGCCGCACGATCAGCACCACGACCAGGATCGCCAGCGCCGCGATGGTCACCATCTCCGGTCCGAAGTAGCCGGACACATAGGACAGTCCGACGCCGAGCACGAACCCGCCGGCGATGGTGCCCAAGGGGTTGTCGAGCCCGCCGAGCACGGCGGCGGTGAGGGCGTAGACGAAGACGCCGTCCAGGACGTTCGGGAAGAGGAACGGCGGGGTGGCGAGCAGCCCGGCCAGCGAGCCGACCGCCGCGGCCAGCCCCCAGCCGACGGTGAGCATCAGCCCGACCCGGACGCCGAGCGTGCGGGCGACGTCCGGGGCGAACGCGGCCGCCCGCATCCGCAGGCCCAGCGGTGTGTACTTGAACACCACCAGCACGAGCGCGGCGATGGCGAGCACGATCAGCACGACGAACAGGTCGTTGGCCGAGAACCGGCCGACGAAGTCGAAGGCGTACGGGAACGCCAGCGGCTCGTTGGACCAGATCATGCCCGCGATCGCCTGCAGCACCAGCAGAAGCCCGAGCGTGACGATTATCGAGCTCAGCTCGGAGCGGTGCCGCAGCGGCCGGATCAGCAGCCGTTCGGTGGCGACGCCCAGCAGGGTCCCGGCGACGATCGCGACGGCGAAGCCGAGCCAGTAGCTGCCCGTCGCCTTCGTCACCGAGTACGCGAGGTACGTCGAGATCAGGGCGAGGGCGGGCTGGGCGAAGTTCACCACCCGGGTGGCCCGGTAGATGATGACCAGCGCGAGCCCGAGCGCCGCGTAGACCGCGCCGGCGGAGATCCCGCCGAGGGTCAGGTCGAGGAATTCCTGCATACCGGACCGTTCTCTCCCTGGTGGTTGCTCAGAAACCGAGGTAGGCGTGGCGGAGGCCGTCGTCGGCCAGCAGTTCGGCCGCGGTGTCGACGGCGACGACCCGGCCCAGCGCCAGGACGTACCCGCGGTCGGCGATGGACAGCGCGGAGTGCGCGTTCTGCTCGACGAGCACGACGGTGAGGCCGGTCGAGGCCCGCAGGTCGCGGAGGATCCCCATGATCCGGGCGGTGATCAGCGGCGCGAGCCCGAGCGAAGGTTCGTCGAGCAGCAGCAGGGACGGCCGGCTCATCAGCGCGCGGCCGATGGCCAGCATCTGCCGCTCGCCGCCGGACAGCGTCGACGCGGGTTTCGCCGACCGTTCTTCCAGCGGCGGGAAGAGCTCGTACACCTCTTTGCGAGCCGCCGCGCGGTCGGCGCGGTCGCGCCGCCACAGCGCGCCCAGCCGGAGGTTTTCGTCGACGGTCAGCTCGGTGATGACGCCGCCGCCCTCGGGCACGTGCGCGACCCCGCCGCGCGCGATGCGGTCGGGCGCCAGGCCGGTGAGTTCCTTGCCGTCCCAGGCGATCCGGCCGCCGCGGGCGGGCTGCAGGCCGCTGATCGTGCGCAGCAGCGTCGTCTTGCCGGCCCCGTTCGCCCCGAGCACGGCGGTGATCCCGCCCCGCTCGACCTCGATGCCGACGCCGTCGAGCGCGCGGACGGCGCCGTAGGCCACGGAAAGCTCGTCGATCTCAAGCACTCGGCGCCTCCTCGGCGGGGTCGCCGAGGTACGCCTCGGCCACGCGGGGGTCGGCCTGGATCTCGGCCGGCGTGCCCGCCGCGATCACCTCGCCGAAGTTGAGCACCACGACCCGGTCGCACACCTGCATCACGAGGTCCATGTGGTGCTCGACGAGCACGACCGCCATGTGCCGTCGCAGCGACAGGATCAGCGTCGACAGCTCGACGAGCTCGGCCGACGACAGCCCGCTCGCGGGTTCGTCGAGCAGCAGCAGGTCGGGTTCGGCCACCAGCGCCCGGGCGAGGGCGACGCGTTTTCGCACGCCGTAAGGCAGAACTCCGGGCAATCGGTCGGCGAGGTCGGCGATCCCGAGTTCGCCGAGCGTGGCGCGGGCCCGCGCCGCCAGCCCGGATTCGTCGCGTGCCGACCGGCCGGCGCCGACGAGCGCGGGGAGGACGCCGGTGCGGGCGTGGCGGCCCGCACCGGCCATCACGTTCTCGAGCACGGTCAGCCCGGCGAACAGGCCGAGCCCCTGCAGGGTCCGGACGATCCCAAGGCCCGCGAGGTGTTCGGGGCGGTGCCGCACGAGGGGCTCCCCGCGCCAGACCACGCGGCCGGACTGCGGCCGGACGAACCCGCAGACGACGTTGAACAGCGTGGTCTTCCCGGCGCCGTTGGGCCCGATGACCCCGACGACCGTGCCGGCGTCGACGCTCAGCCGGACGTCGTGCAGCGCGGTGAGCCCGCCGAACCGGACGGTGAGACCGTCGACCACGAGCAGGTCTTCGCCAGGCAGTGTCATCGATGACTCCTGTCTCACCATGTGGACCAGGCCGTACCGCGCGGTCGGTATGAAGAGGGTGGAGCGCGGGGCCGGTCGTGTCAAGGCACGAATCGACACGAAAAGGGCGGGCGCGCTCTTCAGCGCACCCGCCCTGGCGGTCGGTCCTGCCGGGACTCAGCCCGTGCTGGCCTGCGGCGTGATCATCGAGGAGGCGTCGAGCTTCGTCTGGACGACACCCAGCTGCTGCAGCAGGTCCGGCACGCGCTGGATGCGGCGGGCGTCCAGGGTGGACCCGAACGCCGGCATCACCATCAGGCTCGCGATGTCCTGGTCCACGTGGGCGTTGCGGACGACGAGCGGCTCGATCCGGCCGCGGTCGACCGCGGCGCGCGTCGCGTTGAGCATCGCGCGCTGGAACGCGAGCATCGTCTTCGGGTGGTCCTGCACCCACTTCCCGGTGGCGCCGAAGCCGGTGAGCGGGAAGGCCTGCGTGCTGCCGCTCGCGGCGTCGATGACCGGGAACGCCCCGGCCGTCTTGGCGGACTGGGTGAGGAACGGCTCCGGCTGGTAGGCGGCGTCGACGCGGCCCTGCGCCAGCGCGGCCCCCATCTCCGGCAGCGGCATCGGCACCCACTGCACCTTGTCGAACCCGACCCCGTGGTCGCGCATCACCGACCGGGTCAGCACGTCCGACGCGGCGTTCTTCGAGCTGATGGCGATCCGCTTGCCGTTCAGGTCGCCGACGGTCTTCACCGCCGAGTTGGGCACGGTGACCAGCTCGTTGCTGCGCGGGCTGGCCGAGGTCGCGTCGGTGACCAGCTTGACGTCGGTCCCGTTGTTCTTCGCCAGGAAGAACAGGGTGTAGGTCGACAGCGCGAGGTCGGCCTGGCCGCTCGTCATGCGGGTGAGGGACTCCTGCCCGCTGGCGGCGGTGTCGGCCTGCACGTCGAGGCCCTCCGCCTTGAAGTAGCCGCCTTCCTGCGCCAGCCAGAACGTGGCGAGGTCGACGGCGGCGAAGACCGCGACCTTGAGCGACGGCTTCTCGGCGGCACCGCCGCCGGACGCGGTCCGCTGGCTGCACGCGCTCACCAGTGCGAGGACGAGCGCGAGCACGGCGAACCGGCGGATCGAGGCGCGTTTGCGCATGGCACTCCTCGGAAAAGAACCACGGGGACCACGGATTCCGGCGTGAAAGCCGTTGATCGCCGGACTGTAGATGACGATTTCCCGGACCGCAAACACGTTGCCGAGAAATACCGGGTCGATGATCACCACCGGAAACAAACCAACGAAAAGCGGGCACACAGCGTGATCGATGTCCGCCATCCGGCCCAGTCCACTGCGTCGGATGATCGTCAACGGCGTTCGTCCCCACCGAGTCATCCGAAAACGGATAACCGGCCCCGGCGCGAATAACGGAAATCGAATCCGTAGTAACGGACGGGCCCGCCGCGGAGACTCTGGGCGCGAAAAGAGGGGAAACGATGAACCAATCCTGGAAGTACCGGCCGCCGATGCTCTCGCCCCGGTTCGCCCACGAGGTGGCGACCGTCGGCGACGACGTCTTCGTGTTCGGCGGCACCGACGGGAACGTCGGCTTCGGCTCGGTGGAGACCCGCAAGCTGACCGGCAGCGGCGCGTGGCAGTACGTCAGCCCGATGCCGACGCCGCGCGGCAACCACGCGGTCGGCGTGGTCAGCGGGCTCGTCTACGTCGCCGCCGGGATCACCCCGGACGAGCGCACGACCGACGTGGTGGAGGTCTACGACCCGGCGGCCGACGCGTGGCGGGCGAGCCCGCCGCTGCCGGTCCCGCTCGGCGCGGCTTCGGCGGCCGGGCTGGGCGGGAAGCTCTACGTGGCGGGCGGTTTCGTCGGCGACGGCGACCCGGAGGAGCACGCCACGGACGCGGTGCTCGTCTTCGACCCGGCGACGGGCCACTGGGCGCCGGTGGCCCCGATGCTCACGCCGCGGGCCCGGTTCCGGCTCGTCGCGACGGACACGCACCTGTACGCGCTCGGCGGGCTGCCCAGCAGGCAGCAGAACGCGCTCGACGCCGTGGAGCGGTACAGCCCGGACACCGGCCGCTGGGAGGCGGTCGCCCCGATGCGCAAGCGCCGCGGCGCGCCCGGCGCGGTCCGGGTGGGAGACCGCATCGTCGTGGCCGGCGGCGGTCCCGCGCCGGTCGAGGACCCGACGGCCCGGGACCGCACGACCGAGGTCCTCGACGTCCGCACGGGCGAGTGGGTGCTGCTGGGCACCCTCCTCCCGCACGGCCGGGCGTCCCTGGTCTGCGCGGCGACCCCGGCGCACCGGGTCCTCGCGATCGGCGGCAGCGCGAACCTCTACGGCCAGCGCGTGACGGTGCCGGACGTGCTGTCGCTCAAGGTGGCCTGAGCGGTCAGCAGAACCAGCCGGCCTGGATCCAGCCGCGCTGGTTCACGTGGCCCATGGCGTAGCCCTCGGCCCAGTCGCCGCTGGGCGAGTACCGCGACAGCTCGAAGTGGTCGCCGCGGTAGAGGGTGCCGATGATGACGCCGGCGGGCTGGGTGCGGACGTAGAGGTCCTGGGCGCAGATCTCGTGGACGGTCCCGGCGGACGCGGCGGGTGCGAGGGTGATCGCCGCGGTGGCGGCGAGTGCGGTGGTCAGAAGAGCGCGTTTCATCGGAGTCCCTTTCGGTTCGGGGTTCGGGTTCAGTTCAGTGCGAAGCAGTCGCGGAGGAGGAAGCCCCACTTGCTGGTGCCGTGCCAGAAGACGTCGGCGGAGTTGTGGTCCGACGTGATGTACCGGACGCCGATGTAGTTGCCCTGCACGAGCGTCGCGATCGGGTCGGAGTGGCCCTGGCCGGGGGTGTAGTTGCCGAAGAGGGTGGCGGTTTGGCAGGTGATGTGCGCGGCCCGCGTCGGCACCCAGGGGTCGTTGATGGTGCCGCTTCCACTTTGGACGGTCGCGTACGCGGGGGCGGCGGTGACGGCGGCCGCGGCGACGGCCAGCAGGACTGCGGTGCGGATGCGTTGGGGCATGTCGGTCCTTTCCGTTGTGGTGTCGGGAAAGAACTACCTGCCGGCGTGGCGCAGCGGAAGCCCACCGCATGACGGTGCGTGCACACTTCGGGTCCGGCTGTGCACCGGTGCAAGTTGGTCGTGAGTGAGAAACAGTGTTCTAACCCGGTTTCTCACTCACGACCAGCCGCGGCAGACCTGCTAACTCGTCGCGGCTTCGGCGGGCGTCGCGAAGCGGCGCAGGCCCGGCGTTCCCGCGCCCACCAGCGCCACCGCCAGCACGCACAACACCCCGCCGCTCACCAACGCCGCCGTTCCCGACGTCACCCCCGCCACCAGCCCGCCCCGCAGGTTGCCCAGGTCAGGGCCCGCCTGGCCCACGATCTGCTCGGCCGCCGCGACGCGGCCCAGCAGCTCGTCCGGGGTGTTGAGCTGCACCAGCGCCCCGCGTGACACCACCGACACCGTGTCCGCCGCGCCCGCCAGCGCCAGGCACGCCAGCCCCACCCACGGGTCCGGCACCAGCCCGAACACCACCAGCGCCCCGCCCCACGCGGCCGAGCCGGCGAGCATCACCACGCCCGGCCGGGGCAGCCGGGTGAACGTCCCCGAAAACACCGAGGCCACCACCCCGCCGACCGCGATCGCCGACAGGAACAGGCCGAGCGTCCGCGGGTCGCCGGCGAAGCGTTCCGCGTTCACCAGCGGGAAGAGGCTGATCGGCATCGACAGCACCGTCGCCGCGAGGTCGGTCAGCAACGCGCCCCGGACGACCGGCGTGCGCACCAGGAACGTCAGCCCGTCCAGCACCCCGCGCAGCCCGGGCCGCGACGGCTCGCCGTCCGGCCGCATCGGCGGGAGGCCGAAGACGCCGTAGAACGCCATCGCGAACGTCAGCGCGTCGACGGCGTAGCAGCCGCCCACCCCGAACCGGCCCAGCAGCAGCCCGCCCAGCGCCGGGCCGAGCAGCATCGCGCCCTGGAACGCGATCCGGTTCAGCGCGAGCCCGGCCGGCAGGTGCGCGGGCGTCAGCAGCCGCGGGACGAACGTGCGCGCCGCCGGCCCGCCGCCCGCGACGAAGCACGACTGCACCGCCACCAGACCCAGCACCACGAGCACCGGCACGTCACCGAGAAACCCCTGCACGGCCAGGAGAACCGCGCAGACCGCCTGCCCGGTGGTGGTGATCAGCGCGAACTTCCGCCGGTCGACGCGGTCCACGAGCGACCCCGCGAACAGCCCGAACACCACCACGGGCAGGGCCTGCGCGAGCCCGACCGCCCCGGTCCACACCGTGCTCCGGGTCTGCTCCCAGACCTGGAACATCACGGCGACGAGCGTCATCTGCGAGCCGAACCCCGAGAAGACGCGGCCGATCCAGAGCCGCCGGAAGGCCGGCGAGACGCGCAGCGGGGTCAGGTCGACGAAGGCACGGGACAGCGGCACGGCCAAACTGTAACAGCGCTTATACGATTCGGAACTCCAAGACCGTCCGGCCCGCGTCCGTGACCGACTCCAGCACCAGCCCGTGGTCCGCCGCGAGCGCCTCGAACTCCTCGACCCGCCGTTCGCGCCCACCGAAGATCACGAGCATCGCCAAGTCCATGTCGGTCCCGGCGTGCCGCCCGCCGACCGGCTCGACGACGACGATCCGCCCGTCCGGCGCGGCCGCCTCGACGCAGCGGGCCAGGATGCGGTGGGCGTGCTCGTCGTCCCAGTCGTGCAGGATGTCGACCAGCAGGTAGGCGTCCGCCCCCGCCGGGAGCGGGTCGAAGAAGCTGCCTTCCAGCACCGAAGCCCGCTCCTCGAGCCCGTGCTCGGCGAAGGTCGCGGCGGCCGCGGTGACGTCGAGGTCGACCAGCCGGCCCCGGATCGCGGGGTGGGCCGCCAGGATGCCCGCGAGCACCGTGCCGGGACCGCCGCCGACGTCGACGATCGTGGCGAACCGGCCCCAGTCGTACCCCGCCGCGAGCTGCCGGACGCCGTCCCGCAGCCGGTGCGCCATCTGCCGGTCGAACGACTCCCGCAGCGGCGGGTGCGCGGCGAGGTCGGACCAGAAGTCCCGGCCGTACCGGCGGTCGTACCCGGCCCGCCCGGTGGTGACGCTGTGCAGGAGCTCGGTGAACGCCAGCTCGGCGCGCCCGCCCGCGGTGTTCAGGTCCAGCAGGACGGTCGTGAGGCTGTCGCCGCAGAGGTTCTCGCCGTACTCCGTGGTGCGGTAGCCGGCGGCGGTCCGCTCGAAGAAGCCCAGCGACGCGAGGTGGCCGAGCAGCAGCCCGAGCGGAACCGGTGCGACGCCGAGGTCTTCCGCCAGCCGGTCGACGTCCGCCGGCCGGCGCAACCGGTCCGGCAGCCCGAGCGTCACCGCGACCCGCAACGCCATCGGGGTCGCCAGGCTCGCCATGCGCAGAATCGTGTTCGCGTCGTCACTCCCCATGACCACGCATGGTCGCAGGCCGGCGATTTCCTCCACAAGGGACGGCCGGTGAGCGGATGACCACTGGGAGCAAAGGGAAGCGGAACGGAAGTCCGCTCGGGCAAGATCGACCCGCATCCCGAAGCGTGAGGAGTCGAAAATGAAAGCCCGTGTTCTCCAGGCCGTCATCGGTACGGCCTTCCTGGCCGTCCTCGTCCTCGCGCCCGCCGCGCAGGCGGCCGAGACCCCGCCGCAGCCCGGCCCCTCGATCGGCGTCGGTCCCTACATCGGCGACTCGCCCAAGCCCGGGACGGCCAACGCGGAGACCAAGTAGGCCGCGCGCAGGACGGCGTCGCGCAGCAGCGCGCCGCTGTCCCGCTCGCGGGCCGGGGCGAGCACGAACCCCGCGTCCGTGTGCTCGCCCCAGCCCGCCATCGCGTGCGGCTCGCCGAAGCCGCGGATCGGGCACGGCAGCGGCGGCGCCACCGGCACGTGCGCGTCGCTGGCCAGCAGGCTGACGTCCGCGCGGGCCGCCTGCTCCGGCACCACCCGCGCGGCCCGGTCCGGCGGCGCCTGGTGCGCCACGACGAGTGCCCGCGGGACCCCCAGTCCCGCGGCCACCCGCCGCTGCGCCAGCCGGTAGGCCACCAGCGCGCCCAGCCCCGCGCCGAACAGCACGTGCGGGCGGGCGAGGACCACCGCCAGCTCCGCCGCGAGGGACTCGACGAGCAGCCACATGTCCCGGTAGGGGTGCTCCCCGCTGCGCTCGCCGCGGCCGGGCAGCTCGACGACGTGCACCGCGATCCGCGGATCGCGCCACGCGCGGTACCGGCCGGCTGCCTCCCCCGCGTCCGGGAAACAGACGACCAGCAGCCGCTCGGCCTCGTCGACGTCCACCCACGGCCTCCTTTTCCCTCGCCCCGGGGATAGGGTCGATGACGGCACTTCCGTTCCGCTTCGGTCGGCCTTCTGGGGGCTACTTGTGCGCTACCGCCTGCTCGGACCGGTCACGGTCCTCGGCGACGCGGGCGCCGTCCGGCCCGGTGGCCAGAAGCAGACGTCGGTGCTGGCCGCCCTGCTGCTGAACCCGAACCGCGTGGTCGGCGAAGACCGGCTCATCGACCTGACCTGGGGCGAGAACGCGCCGCCGAGCGTCCGCGGGCGGCTGCAGGTGCACATTTCGGAGCTGCGGAAGCTCCTCGGCCGCGACGCGATCGTCCGCCGCGCGCCCGGGTACGTCCTGGAGGTCGCGCCCGGCGACCGCGACCTCGACGTGTTCGACGACGAGGTCGCGCTGGCCAGGGCGACGTCCGGGCCGGCCGCCGTCACGCACCTGCGGGCCGCGCTCGCGCTGTGGGACGGCACCCCGCTCGGCGGGGTCAGCGAGGCACTGGCCGCGCACGAAGGCCCGGCGCTCGTCGAACGCCGGCTCGTCGTCCTGGAAGAGCTGTACGAGCAGGAGCTGGCTTCGGGGCGGCACGGCGAAGTCGTCGGGGAGCTGCGCCGGCTCGTCGACGAGCACCCGTTCCGCGAGCGCCTGCGGGCCGCGCTGATGCTCGCGCTGCACCGCTGCGGCCGCACGCCGGAGGCCCTCGACACCTACGCGCGGGCGCACGAGCTGCTGGTCGACGAGCTGGGCATCGAACCCGGCCAGGCCCTGCAGGACCTGCGCCTGCGGATCCTGCGCGGCGAAGGGGAACCGGCGCCCGCCGCGGCCCCGGTCGTGCCGCGGCCCGCCGAGCTGCCGCTGGACGTCCGCGGGTTCACCGGCCGGGCACCGGAGCTGGCCGCGCTCGACGAGCCGGGTGACGTCTGGGTGATCACCGGGACGGCCGGCGTCGGCAAGACCGCGCTGGCCGTGCACTGGGCCCACACCGCGCGGGCGCGCTTCCCCGACGGCCAGCTGTACGTCAACCTGCGCGGCTTCGACGCCGACGACGAGCCGCTCACCCCCGCCGCCGCGCTCGCCCAGCTGCTGCGCACCCTCGGCGTCGACCTCCGGGACGTGCCGCCGGGCGTCGACGACCAGAGCAAGCTCTACCGTTCGCTGCTGGCCGACCGGCAGGCGCTCGTCGTGCTGGACAACGCCCGCGACGCGGCCCAGGTGCTGCCGCTGCTGCCGTCGTCGGGCCGGGTGCTGGTGACCAGCCGCCACCGGCTCGACGAGTTCGTCGCGCGCACCGGCGCCCGGGCGCTGGGCCTGGCGCAGCTGCCCGAGGACGACTCGCGCGCGCTGCTGACCGCGTTGCTCGGCGAGCGGGCGACCGCCGAACCGGACGCGGCGGACGAACTGGCCCGCCTCTGCGGGCACCACCCGCTCGCGCTGCGGATCGCGGCGGCGAACACCGGCGTCGCGAGCCTCGGCGAGCTGGTCGACGAGCTGCGCGGCGACCCCCTGGCCCAGCTCGGCTTCGACGGCGACGAGGAAAGCGCCGTCGCGAAGGCGTTTTCGGTGTCCTACCAGGCGTTGCCGCCCGGGCTGCGGCAGGCGTTCCGGCTGCTGGCGCTGGTGCCCGGGGCCGACTTCACGGCGATCGCCGCGGCGGCGCTGCTGGACGTCCCGGCCGAGGAGGCGGCCCGGCGGCTGCGCGGGCTGACCGCGGCGAACCTCCTGGAGGCGCACGCGCCCCGCCGCTACCGGTTCCACGACCTCGCCCGGCGCTACGCCGAGCGGTGCGTCGGCGCCGACGAAGACGAGATCGCCCGGGAGAAGGCGTGGGAGCGGCTGTTCACCGGCTACGGCGCAGCCGCCGACGCCGCCGTCGCGCTGCTGGGCGCGCGGATCGTGACGCTGCCGCGCGAGGACGCCCCGGCGGTGCCGAGCCCGGTCGCGTTCGCCGACGCCGCGGCCGCCGTGGCCTGGCTGGACGTCGAGGCGACGAACCTGGCGGCGGCCCTGCGGCTGGCGGCGACGCGCGGGCCGTACCCGGCGGCGTGGTACCTCGCCGACGCGCTGCGGCGGTTCTTCCACGACCACGGCCGCCGCGCGGAGTGGCTGGAGCTGGCCCCGATCGTCCTGCGCGCGGCGCGCGAACACGGTGCCCAGCCCGCCGAGGCGCTGGTGCACCTGTCCGTCGGCGGCGCGTACTTCCGCGAGGGCCAGCACGAAGCGGGCATCCGGCACTCGGAGAAGGCGGTGCTGGCCAGCCGGGCGTGCGGCTGGCGCGAGTGTGAGGCGACGGCGGTCGCGAACCTGGGCTCGATGCTGGAGTGGACGGGCCGGCTGTCGGAGGCGGTCGAACACAGCCGGCGCGCGATCCAGCTGTTCCGCGAGCTGGCGAACGCCTCGGGCGAGGCGCTTGCGCTGAATTCGCTGAGCTGCCACTACCGCCAGCTGGGCCGGCTGGAGCAGGCGGAGGACTGCCTGTGCGAGGCGGTCGCGCTGTGCCGGCGGCAGGAGCTGCGGTTCTGGGAGGCCGCGAACCTGGCCGACCTCGCGTGGGTGCTGCTGGAGACGGGCCGGTTCGCCGAAGCGGGTGACGCGGCCGAGCAGTCGCTGGCGAAGTTCCGTGAACTGGGGTCGAGCTTCGGCGAGGCGACGGCGCTCAACGCGTTGAGCGCGCTGCAGGGTGCCCGCGGCGACCACGCGACGGCGGCCCGCACGGCCCAGGACGCCCTGGACCACGTCCGCCGCGACGGCGACCGCCAGGTGGAGGCGGCCGCGCTGATCGCGCTCGGCCGGGCTTCGGAAGCGGGTGGTGACCTCGCGCTGGCGGAGCGGGTGCTGTCGGAAGCCCGCGAGCTGGCGGTGGAGTCGGGGTTGCGGGGGCAGCTGGCGGAGGCGTCGGCGACGTTGGCGTGGGTGCTGGCGGCGGCCGGACGGGTCCCGGAGGCGGGCGAGCACGCGCGGACGGCGTTGGACGCGGCCCGCGCGGGTGGGTATCGGCTGCTGGAGGCCCAGGCGCTGCTGGGGCTGGCGGCGGTGGAGGGCGCGGCGGGCCGGTCGATGCTGGCGACGGGGACGGCGCGGGAGGCCAGGGGGTTGTACCGGTCGATCGGGCACGTGACGGGGGAAGCGCTGGCGGAGCGGTTCTTGACGGACTTGGCCCGGCGGGCGACGGGCTGAGCCGAGGGCACGGTTCCGGGGCGGATCTCGCGGCCGCGCCGGGGCCGGACCAACCGCGGCCCCCGATCGCGCGGGTCCGCTGGCCCCGACGGCAGCCGGGACCTGCGCCCGAACGCCGTCACCCTCGCCGCGCCACCGGATGAGCGGTGTTACCCACCGGCCGGGGGCGCGACATACTGAACCCATGCCCCGTCCGAAACACGTCCCCGCGAGCGATCTCCGGCTCCCGGACGCGCTGCAGCCGGGGCGGCCCAAGGGCGACCAGCTGCGCGAAATCCTCGAGAGCGTCGCGACCGAAGCCGGGCCCGGGCGGCTGATGCCGTCCGAACGGTTCCTCGCCGAGCACTTCGGCGTCGCCCGGGGCACCGTGCGGCAGGAGATCAACCGCCTGGTCTCCGACGGCGTCCTCTACCGCCAGCACGGCACCGCCACCTTCACCGCCGAACGCCAGGCCGCGCACATCGACATGCTGACCTCGTTCACCGAGGACATGAAGGCCCGCGGCGTCGTCCCGAAGACGAAGGTGCTGCACGCCGAGGTCGAGTCCGCGCTCCCCCGCCTCGCCGGCCGGCTCAACGTCCCCCCGGGCGCGCGGGTGTTCCACCTGGAGCGGCTGCGGTACGTCGACGACGAGCCGTTCGCCGTCGAGCGCACCAACCTTTCGGTCGACCGGTTCCCGGGCATCGAGCTGTTCGACTGGGAGACGCAGTCCCTGCACCGCACGATCGAGGAGCGCTGGGGCGTCCAGGCGGAGTGGAACGACACGGCGATCTCGGCAGTCCTCCCGGACACCGGCGACGCAGCTCTGTTGGGCATCGAGCCGAGCCAGCCGTGCTTGATCATCGAAGGCACGCTGCACGACCAGAGCGGCGGCGTCATCGAGGCGGGCCGGTCGCTGTACCGCGCGGACCGCTACACGGTTTTCACCCAGGCTCGGCGCAGCCCGGCCTGAGCCCGGTTCGGCGGAATTGCGGGTGGCGGTCCGTAAACCCCTTCCGGCACCCCGAAGCTGTCATTGTGACTACGGCCGGCAACACCGCGTCAAGGCGGGAAAGATGCCTTGACCCGGCGCTGCCGGCCGTGTTCTGGCTTCGGATCGGGGTGCGGGGGAGTCTGGGTCCTCGTCGGTGCCTGTTCTCGCGTCGGCTCGCTTCCGAAGCGGCAGGCAAGGGCTGCGGGTAGGCGCCGGCCTACGTGGGGTCCGCCTGATGAGTCCGCAGCAGCTTGACGCAGTGCTCTACCAGCTTGTCCCCCGCGTCGGGCTCGAACAACGTCACGTATGACTCGTACACGCCGTTGCGATGCCCCTCCGCGTCGGGCAGGTAGCCCAGGTAGCCGTCGGAATAGCCGATCACCCGCGTGTGCCGGAACGGGCTGCCCCGCCGGATGCGCAGCCCCAGGGACGCGAACAGCTCGAACGGCGTGTGCAGCCAGGCGATCTCGCCCAGCGACACGACGCTCACCGGGACCTCCGCGCAGCCCGTCGGCCGGTCGGTGGCCGCCATCGATGCCAGCATCGCGCAGCCCTCGTAGCGCGTCTGCGCGATGCGGACCGCCGGGTGGTCTTCGCCGTGGTGCGCCAGCTCGCGCTGCCACTCCCTCTCGGCCGTCTCCCGCAGCTCGACGCTGTCCTCCAGCGACGGCACGTCCCGGTAGGGCAGGTGCAGCGCCGACCGGGACATCCGGACCGGGCCGGTCTCGGCGCCGGCCGAGGCCTCCGCCAGCGTCCGGGCGATCGACGTCGCCAGGTGGCCGCCCAGCGTGCGGACCTCGGCGTGGTCGCGGCCGCGGCGGACAAATCGGGAGCTCGCGTCACCCGCCGCACCCTGCAGGAACGCCGAGACCGGCTGGCCGATCAGCGCCGCCAGCTCGCGCCGCGTCGCGCCCGGCCAGTCGGCCGACCAGGTCAGGTTGTCCGGCCCGAGCACCGTCGGGTGGCTCGCGTAGTCGAACAGCAACGCGGCCGGCGAACCGTCGTCGCGGCGCAGCTCCAGCACGCCGAACGACGTGTCGTGCGGCCCGTCCGGCCGGTAGCGGTTGCCGCCGACGGCCTCGGTCGTCCCGGCGTGCCAGCGGGCCCGGACGCGGCCGCGGCACGCGCGCAGCCGCAGCGCCGCGCCGGTGACCGTCTCCGCCATGCGGCCGACCAGGCCGGCGTCGCGCCGGCCCGGCAGCCCCGGGTGCAGCGGGCCGGTCCAGCCCTCGGGCCCGGAGTGCGTGTGCGACGCGCAGAGGACCACGCGCGCGGGGTCGATGCCGACCGCCGCGGCGACGGCGTCGGCCAGGGTGCGGGTGAGGCCGGCGTCGACCGCGAGCGCGTCGAGCGCCACCCACAGCACGCCCGGGTCGTCCTCGGTGGACAGCCAGATCAGCGACGCCTCGAGGTCGTCGTGCGTGCCGGTGGCGACGCCGTGCCGGGCCAGGTAACCGCCGAGCGGGTGCCCGGGCCCCGGCGTGATCCGGACGTCTTGCGCGGCGAGCAGGAGCGCGGCGGTCACCAGGTCGATTCCAGGACGTCGACGACGCCGTCGCGGCCGGCGGCGCGCGCCACCCCGGCCAGCTCGGTGACGTCGCCGGTCGTGTGCAGCAGGACTTCCAGCAGCATCGGCAGGTTGAGCCCGGACACCAGCTGGATGCGCGGGTGCACGGCGGCGAGCGCGCGCACGGCGTTGAACGGCGAGCCGCCGTGCAGATCGGCGAGCACGAGCGCCTCGGTGGCGTCGCCGAGCAGCGCGAGCAGCCGGGCGCCGAACTCCTCCGGGCTGTCGTGCGGGCTCAGTTCGCAGACCTTCAGCCGCGACTGCGGCCCCAGGATCATTTCGGCGGCTTCCCCCACGCCGGAGGGCAGCCGCCCGTGTCCGGCGAGGACGATCGGGACGGACATGGCGGTGTCTCCTAACCCTTTGCCGGGGCCGACGGCGCGAACCAGCCGAGCCACCCCAGGATGACCCCGGCGACGACGACGATGGCGATGATCCAGACGGGCCGCAGGCGGGCCTTGGCCGTGAGCAGGTACACCCCGGCGGTGACGAGCACCGGCAGCAGGAACGGCACGAGCTCGTCGAGCCGGTCCTGGATCGCGACGGCTTGGGTCACGGGCTGCCCCTGGACCGTCGTGGTCTGACGGTAGGTCAGCGTGGTGACGACCTTGACGATCGACGGGATGAAGCCGCCGAGCACGACGAACCCGAGCACGGTGGCGCCCTGCGCGACGCGCGCGAGCGCGCCGGCGGCGAGGTGGCCGGCCAGCCGCTTCCCTTCGCGGTAGGCGAACCCGAACTGCCAGCGCCGGATCAGCGCGTACGGCACGAGCACCATCACCGCGGCGAAGGCGGGGCCGAGCCAGTTGCCCTGCAGCGCCCAGGACGCGCCCATGGTGAAGACGATGCTGTTGTACAGCGCGAAGACGACGGTGTCGCCGATGCCCGCCATCGGGCCCATCAGCGCGACCTTGGTGCTCGCCGCCGACTTCGGCGTGCCCGCTTCTTCGAGGGCGACGCTGGAGCCGAGGATCAGCGGGCCGCCGACCAGCACGGAGGTGTTGAAGAACTGGAGGTGCCGCTGCAGGCCGGCGACGTAGTCGGCCTTCTCCGGGTAGAGCCGGCGCAGCACCGGTTCCATCGAGTACGCGAACCCGAGCGCCTGCATCCGCTCGTAGTTCCAGGAGATCTGGCTCGACCAGAAGTACCGGCGGAACACCCGCCGCAGGTCCTGCTTGCTCAGCCGGGCGTCCACAGTGGACTCTTCGGCGGCCTCTTCGGGAACTTCGATCGCCGGCTCGTCGCGCTTGAGCGTCACGAACAGCATCGCGACCGCGACACCGATCAGCGCGATGCCCAGCAGCGGCACGTGCAGGTAGGCGAACGCGACGAACCCGATGAGCAGCAGGTACCAGTACCGCGAGAGCTCCATCATGCCGAGCAGCAGCGCGAACCCGACGGCGGGCAGCAGCGACCCGGCGAGCGTCATGCCCTGCACGAACCCGGCGGGGATGCTCGCGGTGATGTCCTTGACGAGGCCGCCGGACGCGGCGAGCGCGGCGAGGAACGTCGGGACCGCGCGCACCGCCACCCACGGCACCAGGCTGACCCAGTGGATCACCGCGAGACCGCGGGCGTTGCCGTCGGCTGCGTAGCCGTCGGCCCGGTGGACCAGCGCGGTCGTGATGATCTTGCCGACCGGGTCGAGCGCCGACAGCAGGATCGCGGCGGGCAGCCCGACGCCGAGGCCGATGGCGACCTGCGCGGAGGTGTCGCCGGCGGCGCCCGCGGCCAGCGCGGTGCCGACGATCGCGCCGGTCTGGTAGTCCGGGATGGTCGCGCCGCCGTAGGTGTAGACCCCGAGGGCGGCGAGTTCGAGGGTGGCGCCGATCAGCAGGCCGAGCAGCGGGTGCCCGACGATCAGCCCGGCCACCGAGCCGGCGATGAGCGGGCGCTGCGCGTAGATGAGGAACGGGCCGAGCCCGTCGTAGGTGCAGTAGATCGCCCAGAGGGTCAGGGCCAGCGCGACGAGCATGCGGGGCTAAAGCCCTTTCCGGTCGAGCAACGGGACGAATTCGTGCGGCTTGTCGTTCGGCATCAGCTGGGTGACCAGCGGGACGCCGGACGCGGCGAGCTTGCGGTAGGCGTCGGCCTCGTCCGCGGTGACCGCGATCGAGCGCGTGACCATGATGTAGGCAGTGCCGGGGCGCGGGGCGACGTTGCCGACGTTGACGGTGTCGGGCCGCAGCCCGCCTTCGACGAGGCGGAAGGCGTCTTCGGGGTCCTTGGCGAGGATCATGACGTCTTGGGTTTCGGTGGTCTCAAGCGTCTGCTTCACCGTGAGGACGTCGGTGGGCAGCCCGCGAGCGGCTTGCGGGAGCAGCATCCGCTGCAGGTCGTCGGCGGCGACGTCGTCGTTGCAGACGACGAGCCGGCGCACGCCGAGCCGCCGCGTCCACGCGACGGTGACCTGCCCGTGGATCAGCCGGTTGTCGATCCGGACGTGTACCCCCGCCATGTGTCTCCTCCCGGCCCGCAGCGTCCATACTGGTTCGTACCAGTAGTTGTGTCAACGCTGTCCGTGACCGGCGGATTTCAACGACGGCTTCGCGCGGCCGACGGAAGGACCCCTCAGACCTTCCGTCGGCCCGCGAGCGCGAAGCCCCCCTCGGATTTACCCGGACCCTCCCATAAAGGTATATACCAGTATGGACATCCGAGATCGACTGTCAAGACCTGCGGCGATGATCGGTACGAAGATCATTTTCAATCGGTCGACCGAAATAGAGCGGCGGGGCATGTCCGGCCCGCCGGGTGCGGTCGATCCGAACGTCATGAACGACCCGTTCACCACGCCAGACGACATGAAAGAGTCGTTCATGACGTGGCAGCGGCGCCGGGCCAGGTCCGCGGAGGTCCCCATGGCCCATTCCGGACCGCCGAGTCCCCGACCCATTCCGGTCCACCGAGGTCCCTTATGCGACATTCGCGACCTCGCCCACCGGCCCGGCAACCCTCCCCAGGCCGGGCAGCGCGGTGGCCGCAGCGAGGTGAACGACCCGTTCACCTCGCCAGACGACATGAACGACTCGTTCCTGACATGGGACCGGCGCCGACTCGGGTCCGCGAAGACTCCCAACGGCCCATTCCGGACCACCGACACCGCAGCCAAAGGTCTTGAATGACTCATTCAGGACCTCCGAAGACCTGAATGACTCATTCAAGACGTTCGAACCCGCGGCCCGTGGGTGATTCACCCCAAGCTGTCCGTTCTTGTCAGTGACAGCCCGCTCACCCGCTGCCTATCATCCTCAGTGGTCTAGACCGCACTTCTCGTCCCCAGCCGTACCGGGAAAGGCGGAACTCCCCCATGACCGCGAGATCCCTGCGTCTCGCCGCGCTCAGCGGCGCCCTCCTCATCGCCACCTCGCTGCTCTCCTCGGCCTCCGCCGCGGGTGACGGCACCGAGCAGCTCCCCGACCACCTGCGGCACCAAGCCGCGGCGGTCGCGACAACGATGTCCACCATCTGCGACGGTGACGGCTCCAGCGGCAAGCGCGTCCAAGCCCTCTACGTCCGCGGCAACACCCAAGCCGACCGCTACAGCCAGTTCGTCGGCCAGTTCCAGACCTTCGCGAGCCAGATCGACGACGGCTTCGTCGAAGCAGCGAGCCGGCTCGGCGGCGGCGTGCGCCACGTCCGGTACGTCACCGACTCGAGCTGCCGCGCGACCGTGAACAACGTTGTCATCGCCCAGGGCGACATGGCTACCGTCGACACCATCACCAACGCCATCAAGGCGCAGGGCTACAACCGCGCCGACCGCAAGTACATCGTCTGGTACGACAAGGACGGCTGCGGCCTCGCCTTCGGCAACGGCGGCAACGACAGCCCCGGCGCGAACAACCCCTACAACGCCGGCCCGCACTACGCCACCGTCGGCACCGGGTGCTGGTCCTGGCAGGCGACCGGGCACGAACTGCTGCACACCCTCGGCGCCGTCCAGGGCAGCGCGCCGCACTCCAGCGCCTTCGGTCACTGCTGGGACGACGAGGACATCATGTGCTACGACGACGGCGGCCTGCCGAACCCGCCGGGCACCCTGGTGAAGGTCTGCCCCGGCGCGCCGGAGAACCAGTTCGACTGCCTCGGCGACGACTACTTCAACACCAACCCCGCGCCCGGCAGCTACCTGGCGACCCACTGGAACGTCGCGACCAGCGCGTACCTGATCTCCAGCGGCGCGCCCTACCCGGCGGGCACCATCACCGGCATCAACAGCAAGTGCGTCGACGTGTCCAACAGCGGCACCGCCAACGGCACCGCCGTCCAGCTCTGGACGTGCAACAGCACCGCCGCCCAGCGCTGGACCCGGCAGAACGGGACCGTCCGCGCCCTCGGCAAGTGCCTCGACGTCTCGAACAGCGGCACCGCGGACGGCACGCTCGTCCAGCTGTGGGACTGCAACGCCACCGGCGCGCAGAACTGGCAGGCGAGGTCCGACGGCACCCTGCTGAACCCGCAGTCGGGCAAGTGCCTCGACGCACCGAGCGGGTCCACCGGCGACGGCACCCGCCTGCAAATCTGGACCTGCTCGACGGCGGCCAACCAGCGCTGGGTTATCTCGGGGTAAAACCCCGCAACCTGCCCGCGCCCCCGTCGTTATCCGCTTCGTCAGTCCAGGGGAGGAACCATGCCGGCCGTCACTTCGAACATCGTCCCGCTCCGGCACGCGCGCCCGGGTGTGGTCGCGTACGTGAAGAGCCCGGCCGAATGGTTCGTCTCCAACAGCGGGTGGATCCAGGGCAGCGAGGGTGTCGTGCTGGTCGACACCTGCGGCACCGAGCAGGCGACGCTGGAACTGGTCCGCGACGTCCGCAAGTACGCGGGCGAACAGGAACTGACCGTCGTCGTCACGCACGCGCACGGTGAACACCACAACGGCGTCGGGGTCGCGCTGCGCGAGGGCGGGACGGCATTGGCCGCCCCCGGCAGCGTCGACCTCGTCAAGGCCGGGCCGCAGACCTACGGCAACGTCTTCACCTACACCCAGTGGGGCGTGCTCGAGCCGCCGGAGCCGGCCGCGGTCCGGCCGGTGCCGGGCTGGCAGCGGCTCGACCTCGGCGACGCGGTCGCCGACGTCGTCGCGGTGCCAGGTGTCGCGCACACCGCGGGCGACCTCGTGGTGCACGAGCCGCGCTCGGGCACGCTCTTCACCGGCGACCTCGTCTACATCGGCGACACGCCGCTGGCCGTGCACGGCTCGGTCCCGGGCTGGCTCAGCGCGCTCGACTGGCTGCAAGACACGTTCCGCCCGCGGACGCTCGTGCCCGGCCACGGCCCGGTGGCGACCCCGGGCCACAGCGCGCTGCACGCGATGCGCGTCTACCTCGAGTGGCTGCTCGAGGTGACCGAGCGCCAGACGGACTTCACGCGGCTGGCGAACCAGGCGTCGCTGCGCTGGCCGCACTGGCGCAACCCCGAACGGCACATCGGCAACCTGATGCGCGCGTACGCCGACCAGCACGGCCGCAAGCTCGACGTCGACCTGGCCGTCGACGCGGTTCTCGCCGCGGCCGGCGGCCGGATCGACCTGGACTGCGTGCTGGGCGGCGAGCCCGTCCGCCGGATCTCCTAGAGCCGCACCACCTCCGGCGCCACCGGCGTGTCCCCGAGCCACGTGCAGGCGGGTACGCCGGTGGTGCTCGAGGGCACCGGCACCGCCTTGCCGATCTTCACGCCGGCCACCGGCCGCCCGCACGCGGCGAGGTCCAGCACCAGCAACGGTATGACGAGCAGTACTTTCCGGATCCGCATTCCAGCTCACCCCGGTTCTGTCTCCACACTCCCACCCCGGCACACGGCGCCCGCCGCGGCGCGGTTCAGCGCGAACGGGTGTATTTCCGCCCCGCTTCGCGGATCCGGATGACGGGGGCCAGTGGCTACGCTGACTGGGTCGATCGGAGGTGCCGTGGACACCACGACCCTGCTCGAAACGGCCGCCCGCGGCGACCAGGCGGCCTGGGACACCCTGGTGGACCGGTACGCGAGCCTGCTCTGGGCGATCGCGCGCGGCCACCGGCTCTCGGACGCCGACGCGGCCGACGTCGTCCAGACGACGTGGCTGAAGCTCGTCGAGAACCTCGGCAAGATCAAGGACCCGGACCGCCTGCCCGGCTGGCTCGCGACGACCGCGCGGCACGAGTGCCTCCGCCAGCTGCGCCGCGCCGGCCGCGAACGGCCTTCGGACGACCGCGATTGGCCCGACGAGCCCGCCGCCCACGCAGGCGTCGACGCGGCCCTGCTCCTCGACGAGCGCAACGCGACGCTGTGGCGCGCGCTCGCCACGCTGTCCGAGCAGTGCCGGCGGCTGCTGCGGGTGCTGATGGCGACTCCGCCGCCGTCGTACACCGAAGTCGCGGCGGCCCTCGACATGCCGGTCGGCAGCATCGGCCCGACCCGGCAGCGCTGCCTGGCGCGGCTGCGCGAGCGGGCCGGCGCGGCCGGGCTCGGAACGGAGGACCGGACGTGACCGACGACGAGCTGATGGACGAGCTGCGCGCGGCCGCCGGGCAGGCGGACCCGGTGCCGGACCTCGTGCTGCGCCAGGCGCGTGCGGCGCTGGCGACCCGCGACCTCGACGCGGAGCTGGCCGCCCTCGCGTTCGACTCCGACGTGGCGGCGGCGGGCGCGGTGCGCGGCGGCGACGTCCGCCTGCTGTCGTTCGACTCGGCGCGGGTGTCGCTGGAGCTGCAGGCCGAGTACGAGGAAGGCCGCGTGACGCTGCGAGGCCTGGTGACGGGCGCGTCCGG
The DNA here is from genome assembly GCF_044759945.1 of Amycolatopsis sp. NPDC098790. Classification (NCBI taxonomy): domain Bacteria; kingdom Bacillati; phylum Actinomycetota; class Actinomycetes; order Pseudonocardiales; family Pseudonocardiaceae; genus Amycolatopsis; species Amycolatopsis sp. NPDC098790. The sequence continues at coordinate 194,440 of NZ_JBIWAI010000008.1, read as the reverse complement.
CGACGCGGTGATCGAGGCCGCGGGCGAGCGGCACGTCCGGCCGATCGACCCCGACGGCTGGTTCACGGCGACCGGCCTGCCCCGCGGACCGACGCGGGTGAAGGTGACGGCCCCGGACGGCACGACGGTCACCACGGGCTGGGCCAGTCTCTGACGGGGCTGAAGGGCACCTTCGTCTCATCTGATGCGAGGAAGGTGCCCTTCAGCGCGCCGGGGCATCATGGAACCGTGCGGATCACGGCCTGGTGGCGCGGCATCAGCCCGCGGCGGCGGCTGCTCATGGGCGGCGTCGGCGTGGCCGTGGCCGCTGTGCTCGTCGCGGCCGTCCTCGCCGCCACCGGGACCAGCGCCGCCCCGCAGTCCGGCGTGCCCGACCAGGGCAAGCCCGGGCCCGTGCTGCTCGTCCCGGGCTACGGCGGCGGCCAAGGCGCGCTGAACGAGCTGGCCGCCCGCATCCGGCAGACCACCGGGCGCACCACCGAAGTCCTCACCCTGGCCGGCGACGGCACCGGTGACCTGCTCGAACAAGCCGGCGTCCTGGCCGAAGCCGTCGAGAACGCGTACGCGCGCGGAGCGCCTTCGGTGGACGTCATCGGCTACTCCGCCGGCGGGGTCGTCGCCCGGCTGTGGGTCAGCCGCGACGGCGGTGACCACCAGGCCCGCCGCGTCGTCACGCTCGGCTCGCCGATGCACGGCACCGGCCTCGCCGCGGCCGGCGGCGCGCTCGTCCCCGGTGCCTGCCCCACCGCGTGCGTCCAGCTGGCCCCGGGCAGCACGCTCATGCAGGAGCTGGCGAAGGAACCGATCCCGGCGACGCTGCCGTGGCTTTCGGTCTGGACCGAACGCGACGAGACCGTCACGCCACCCGACTCCGCCCGGGTCGACGGCGCCGTCAACGTCGCCCTCCAGCAGCTCTGCCCCGGCAACCAGGCCGCCCACGGCGACCTCCCCACCGACCCCGCCGTCACCGAGCTGGTCCTGCAGGCCCTCGGCACCGGCCCGCTCGAAGCACCTGCCGAGTGCCTCAGCTCGTGACGTCCTTCGTCGCGAAGTTCGCCCACGCGGCCCCGAAGAACACGACGATGTAGCCGGCCTGCAGCAGCAGCCCGTGGTCGATGTTGCGCCACAGCACGGGATCGCGGAAGAAGTCGATCCAGGACAGCCAGTAGTGCGTCGGCAGGTACGGCTTGACTGACGCCGCCGCGTCGAGGGTCTCCAGCACCGAACTGGTGATCAGCACGGCCAGCCCGCCGAGCGCGGCCCCCAGCGCCGAATCGCTCAGCGTCGACAGGAACACCGTGATCGCGGCGAACCCGAGCATCGACGCGACGATGTAGGAAACCGCGCCCAGCAGCCGCAACCCGAGCCCGGACGAGCTGAGCGACTGCCCCGACAACGACGTCACGCCGGTCGGCTGCCCGCCCGGCCCGGCGACGCCCGGCGTCCCGCCGGTGCCGAACAGGATGACGCCGAGCACCAGCGACGTCAGCACGACGATCACGATCGCCGCGGTCACGTACACGGCCAGCGCCACCATCTTCGCGCCGAGCAGCCGGGTCCGGCCGACCGGGCGCACCAGCAGGTACCGCAGCGTGCCGGTGGACGCCTCGCCCGCGATCGAGTCGCCCGCGGTGACGGCGACCGCGATCGGCAGGAACAGCGGCAGCACGAGCGCGAGCGCGGCCGCCGGGAACAGCGCGCCGTCGCTGACCACCGCCGACAGGAACGCCCCGCCCTGCCCGGGCGGCGGCGCGAAGTCGGCCGTGGCCAGGAAGACGCCGACGATCGCCGGCAGCAGGCAGAGCAGCAGCACGCTGACCCACACGCGGGGGCGCAGCGCGAGCTTGCGCAGTTCGACGGCGATCACCCGGCGGCTCCGAACCGGTCCGAGCCCGGACCCGTGACGTCGAGGACGACTTCTTCGAGCGTGCGCTGCTCGGCGTGGATCGACGTCACGCGGACCCCCGCTTCGACGAGCAAGGCGTTCAGCGCGGCCGGGTCGGCGTGCCGGATGACGAGGCGGTCGCCGTCGCGGGCCTCGAGCTGGCCGTCGAGGACCGCGGCCGCCGCGGTGGCGTCCGGCGTGCCGACCAGGATCCGGCCGGTCGCCGCCCGCAGCGTCGAAAGCTCTTCTTCGAGCACGAGCCGGCCGCGGTCGACGACGCCGACGCGCGTGCACAGCTGCTCGACCTCGGCCAGCAGGTGGCTCGACAGGAACACCGTGGTGCCGGCCGCGTTCAGCTCGACGAGCAGTTCGCGGATCTCCTTGATGCCCTGCGGGTCGAGGCCGTTGGTCGGCTCGTCGAGGATCAGCAGCCGCGGCTTGCGCAGCAGCGCGCCGGCGAGGCCGAGGCGTTGCCGCATGCCGAGCGAGTACGCCTTCACCGGCCGCTGGTCCACGCCGCCGAGACCGACTTGTTCCAGTGCTTCGTCGATGCGACGCCGACGGGTGCGCCGGCCGCCACCGCGCCCGGCGGCGTCGAGCAGCGCGAGGTTCCGCCGTCCGGACAGGTGCGGGTACGCGGCCGGCCCTTCGACGAGCGCGCCGACCTCCGGCAGCACCTCGGCGACCCGCTTCGGGACGGGCTTGCCCAGCACCTCGATCTCGCCGCTGGTCGCGTACACGAGCCCGAGCAGCATCCGGACGAGCGTGGTCTTGCCGGAGCCGTTCGGGCCGAGGAAGCCGTACCGGTCGCCTTCGCGGACGGCCAGGTTGACGGCGTCGACCGCGAGGGTGCTCCCGTACCGCTTGGTCAGCGCGCGCGTGACGATCATCGGCCGCTCCGGCGCAGCCGCGACAGCTCGTCCGCGACGGTCTTGAGCACGTCCGGCGTGACCGTTCCGGCGAGCAGGTACGAGCGGCGGAACGTCGTCGATCGGACGATGGCCAGCGACAACGGCGTGATCGACAGCTGCACGACCGTCCCGGCGGCCAGCTTGACCTGCACCGCGCCGGCCTTCCCGGCGGCGTCGGCGGCCGCGTTCCCGACCGCGCGGGGCACGGCGATGACGGCGAAGGCCGCGAGCCCGGTGCCGTAGAGCGCGGCGCCCTCGACGCCGCCGAAGTCCGACGACACGACCGGGCGTCCGGCGAGCGTCGCGGGCAGCGGCACCTGGCCCAGCGCGCCGAGCGCGTTCGAGACGTCCGGGGCGCTCGCCACGGTGAACCCCGAGCCGAGCACCGGCCGCGGCGCTTCGACGACCGGCGTCGTCTGCTCGAGCTGCTGGAACTCGGTGACGAGGATCGGCGCCTCCTGGCCGCGGGCGGTCAGTTCCACGCGCACGGGCAGGCCGGTCGCCGGGTCCGCCCAGACGTCGACGCGCCCGATCGTCGTGGCCGGATCGGCGGGCACGAGCCGGAACCCGGACGCGGCGACGCCGGCGACGTTCCGGCCGGGCAGCGCACTCACCGGGTCGCCCTTCGCGGCCTTCAGGATCCGCCGCGCGAGCTCGGGCGGCAGCAGGTCCCCGGCCCGCGGCAGCCGGACGGACGGCTCGCCGACCAGCTCGGTCAGCGTGTTGTCGCCGTAGTCCCACGTGTATTCGCCGTCGGGCAGCCGGTAGACGTCGTGCTCGCCGGCGGTGCCGAGGATGTCGACGCGGTACCGGTCGGGCCCGGCGTACCAGGCCCGCATCGGCGTCCGCATCGAGAAGAGCGCGGTGACGGGAGCGAGGTTCGGCAGCTCCGGCAGGGCCAGCGACCCGGCGCTTTCGGCGTAGCCCTGGTACGGCTTTCCGGCGGAGTCCAGCACGAGCGCACGCAGCCGGGCGGGGTCGACGCTCGCACCGGCCGGAGCGAGCGCGGCGACGACCGGCGGTACGGACACGAGCACCGCGGCCACGGCGGCGACGACCGCCCACCGGCGCCGCTTCGCGTGCCGCACCACCGAAGGCGTCATCCGGCATCACCTCTTCGTCCTTTGTACGCCATGGCCGCTACTGTCGAGGGGTGACGAATCCCGTTCATGCCGCGGTCCTGAGCTAGTCCGCTTCCGGACTCCCGCACACCCGCCCGTCTCGCGGGTGCTTCACCGTGCCCGCAGCAAGAACGGAAAACCCTTTCCCGTGGCTCACCTCGTCGTGCCCGGCGAACCCCCTCGCCGGCTCTTCTCACCTCCATCGCGTCAGGCGGTCGTCGCCGACGACCGCCTCACCGCCGACGCCGCTCTGCGCACGACGTCGGCCCTGCTCTGGCGCGGGGACTACCCCGCCGCCCGGCGGTTACTCGACGCCGTGAACCGGCGGATCCCGCCGCCACCGCCGGACGACTACGCCCGCTACCGCGCTTGGCGCACCCGGCGGGCGCACCGGCTCTCGCTCCTCCACGTGCCCCTCGACCCCGGCCACGTGATCCCGCTGCGCCGGGCGCCGGACGTCTCCGCCGCGTGCACCGCGGTCCACGGCCCGCTCGACGTGCCCGCGGCGATCCCGCTGCGTGAGCTGCTCGGGATCGTCGGCGCGGCGGAATGGCGGCGCCGGGGCATCGCGGTCGCGGCCCTCGGCGCGCGGATCCACCCGCACTACGGCGTCTTCGCGCCGGTCCGCCAGGAGTACGTCGACCTGGTCGCGGCGGCGCCCTTGCCTTCGCTCGCCTCGGCCTTCGACATCGGGACCGGCACGGGGGTGCTGGCCGCGGTGCTCGCCCACCGCGGCGTCGCGCGAGTGGTGGCGACGGACGCCGATCCCCGCGCCGTCGCGTGCGCGACCGAGAACCTGGCCCGGCTCGGCTTCGGTGCTCGCACGGAAGCCGTGTGCACGGACCTGTTCCCGCCGGGCCGGGCCCCGCTGGTGGTGGCCAACCCGCCGTGGCTGCCGGGCCGCCCGCGCACACCGCTCGACCACGCCGTGTACGACCCGGGCAGCCGGGTGCTGCGCGGGTTCCTCGACCGGGCGCGCCGCCACCTGACGCCGGACGGCGAGGCGTGGCTGGTGCTGTCGGACCTCGCGGAGCACCTCGGGTTGCGCACGCGCGAGGAGCTGCTCGGCTGGATCGCGGCGGCGGGCCTGCGAGTGACCGGACGAACGGAGACCCCGGCCCGGCACCCGCGTGCGCTCGACCCCGCGGACCCCTTGCACCGGGCTCGCGCGGCCGAAGTCACGTCGCTCTGGCGGCTCAGTCCTTAATGGACACCGAGGCCCGCGACCGCCTCCACGGCCTCCCGCGTCTCGCGCACGTTGTGCGCGCGGAAGACTGCCGCACCCGCGTGCGCCGCGATCGCCGTCGCCGCGAGGGTGCCCGCCAAGCGGTCGTGGGCCTCCACGTCGAGCGTCTCACCGATCAAATCCTTGTTCGACAACGCGACCAGCACCGGCCAGCCCGTCGCCACCAGCCGGTCGAAGTGCCTCAGCAACGACAACCCGTGCCGGGTGCTCTTGCCGAAGTCGAACGTCGGGTCGACGAGCACGCCGCCGCGCGGCACCCCCGCCGCGACGGTCCGCTCGGCCGCCTCCGTCAGCTCGGCGACCACGTCCGCGACGACGTCGTCGTAGCGCGGCCAGAACGGGCGGTCCGCGGTCGGCTCGGGGTACGGGTCGGTCCGCACCGGCATGCCCCCGACGTGCGAACAGACGTAACCCGTGCCGAATTCGGCGGCCACCTCGACCAGCTTCGGGTCGGCGCCCGCCCAGGTGTCGTTGAGCAGGTCGGCGCCGGCTTCGCAGACCCGGCGGCCGACCTCGTGGCGCCAGGTGTCGACGCTGATGACCAGGTCCGGGTGCCGCTCCCGCACCTCGGCGACGAACGGGACGACCCGGTCGCTCTCCTCGTCGACGCCGACCTCGGGACCTTCGCCCGCCTTCACCCCGCCGATGTCGACGATGTCGGCGCCCGCGTCGACCGCGCGGTCGACGGCCTCGAGCGCCGCGTTGTGCGCGAAGGTCGCCCCTTTGTCGTAGAAGGAGTCGGGCGTGCGGTTGACGATGGCCATGACCAGCGCGCGGTCGCCGGGCATGCGGCGGCCGCGGAAGACCGTCTCCGGCCGGGGTGACGTCATGTCCCCGACTCTGCCAGGTCACGGCTCGGTCCGGAACGCCGCGTCCGGGGCCGCTGTCCGGTTATCCTCGGCGCACACCGAGCAGGGGGAACGACATGGGTGAGCCGGCGAACGAAGCCGAGATGATGATCGCCGAGGCCAAGAAGGCCCTGTGGGTGATGGTCGGCCTGCTGGCCGTGCTGTGGGTCATCCAGCTGATCAACGCGCCGACCGGCTACGACCTGAGCGCCGAGTTCGGCATCGAGGCGCGGAACCCGGCGTCGCTGCCGGAGATCCTCAGCTCGCCGTTCCTGCACTACGGCTGGGACCACATCGAAGCCAACTCCGGGCCACTGTTCGTGTTCGGCTTCCTCGCCGCCTACCGCGGCGTGAAGAAGTGGGTCGGCGTCAGCCTGCTGATCATCGTCGCCAGCGGGCTCGGCGTCTGGTTCATCTCGCCGTCGGACTCGGTCACGGTCGGCGCCAGCGGCCTGGTCTTCGGCTACTTCGGCTACATCATCGTGCGCGGCCTGTTCGACCGGCACCCGATCGACATCGTGATCGGACTGGTGATGGCGTTGTGCTTCGCCTACCAGTTCGCGTCGCTGCTGCCGTCGCAGGAGGGCGTCAGCTGGCAGGGCCACCTGTTCGGCTTCGCCGGCGGCATCATCGGCGGCTGGCTGTTCCGCGACAAGCGGCCCAAGGCGGTCGCCGCCCCCGACCCGGCGACCACCCTGCTGCCGAAGAACCTCACGTAGGCGGTTCGAGCTCCGCGTCGACGACGATCCGGACGTACCGGCCGATCACCGCGCGCGGCACCTTCATGCCGAGCGGGGCCCGGTCGAGCGTCCCGGTGGCGCGGACGCCGTCGCCGGCCCGCTCGACGGTGAGCGTCAGCGGGCAGGACGTCCCGCGCAGCCGCAGCTCACCCGTCACTTCCCAGCCGTCGCCGTGCTTCCGGACGGCGGTGGCTTCGAACGCCAGGCCCGGGCGGGCGGCGCTGTCGAGCAGGTTCGGCTTCTTGAGGTCCGCGTCCCGCTTCGGGTTGCCCGTGTCGAGGCCGCCGAGGTCGAGCTCGGCGCAGACCGCGGTCACCTCGCCGCCGCTGTCCACTTCGACGTGTCCCGCGCGGACCGGGATCGTGCCGGGTACCGCGTTGAAGCCGAAGTTGCGGACGGTGAACGCCGCCGTCGTCCGTCCACTTCGGACCGTCCAGGTCCCGGCGCGCAACGCGGGCGCGGTGTGCGGGCTCATCGCGCACCCGCCGGGGCCGGCAGGGACGCGTGCAGGACGCGGTGCAGGTCGACGCGGTCCGGGCCCGGCAGCAGCGCGGGGTCCTCGCCGGGCAGCAGTTCGGTGCCGTCGATCGCTTCCCGCGTGCGCTCGATCGCCTCGATCGACGCGGCCAGCCCGAGCACGAGCAGCGCCCGGTCCTCGGCCAGCAGCACGTACGTCGTCCCCACGCCGTCGATGCCCCGGACTGCGGGCCAGATCCGCTCGCGGCCCGCGCGCAGCTCGGCGGCCGACTGGTCGGCGCTGCGCGGGCCGTCGAACGCGGTGACCTGGGCGAACGCGGCCGCGTCGGACGCCGAGTGGACGTCGGCGACGCGGTAGACGCCGGTGTCGAGCCAGGTGGTCCCGGCCGGGCGCCGGGCGGCCGCCTCGTTCGCGGCGGCGGCGTCGGGCCAGAAGGTGACGACCGCGCCGGTGAGGCCGCCGAGCCGGGCGAGCGTGCAGGTGCCGAGCGCACCCGCGCCGAAGTCCGGTGTCCCGAGTGGACTCCGGTAGTGGTGGACGGTGGCGTGCATGACGTGCTCCTTTCGCCGGTGGGACCACCTTCGGCCGCCGCCGCGCCGCGGACATCAGTGCCAGTACCGAGGACGCCACTGAACCCGGGCACGCAGGGGATACTGCTCGGGTGACGCGCAGCGAGCCGTTCGTCGGGCGGGCCGGTGCCGCGGCCGACCTGCGGGCGTGGCTCGCGGACGCGGCCGCCGGCACCGGCGCGCTGGTGCTCGTCGGCGGCCCCGCCGGGATCGGCAAGACCCGGCTGGTCGAAGCCGTCACCGGGCGCGAAGCCGTCTGGGGCCGCTGCGTCGACGACCCTGGCGCGCCGCCGCTGTGGCCGTGGCGCCGGGTCCTCCAGGCGCTGCCGGACGTCTCGCGCGCGCTCGCGGACCTCGACGCCCACGACGGTGCCGACCTGGTCGCGGCCCGGTTCCGGTTCGTCGCGCTGGCGGCCGACGCGCTGGTCGCCGCGGCCGAGCCGGCCGGTCTCGTCGTGGTCCTCGAAGACCTGCACTGGGCCGACGAGGCGTCGTTGCGGCTGCTGCGCCACCTCGCCGGCGAGCTGCGCCGGTCGCGGCTCGCGGTGCTCGCGACCTACCGGGACGCCGAGGCGGGGCCGCTCTTCGACGCGCTGCCGGACCTGCTCGGCCGGCCGGGCACCGAAAGCCTGCGCCTCGAGCCGCTCACCGAGCCCGACGTCCGGGCCTACCTCGCCGAGGCCGGCCGGGCCGGCGTCAACGCCGGGGACGCCCTGCGGCGCTCCGGCGGCAACCCGCTCTACCTCAAGGCGGTGGCCCGCTCGGCGGTCACCGGCGGCGGCGCCGACGAGCTGCGCCACCTCGTCCGCACCACGGTTTCCGGGCTCGACGCCGGGACGCGCGAGCTGCTGGCGATCGCGTCGGTCCTCGGCGAGGAGGTCGACGCGCACGTCGTCGCCGAAGTCGCCGGGCAGCCGCTCGACGCCGTCGTCACGGCCCTCGACCGCGCCGTGCGCGCCGGGGTGCTGCTCTCCGCCGTCGCCGGGTCGCGGCGGTTCGCCCACGCCGTCGTGCGCGACGGGATCTACGCCGACCTCGACCAGGGCGTCCGCGAGGAACTGCACGCCCGGACGGCGGCGGCGCTGGAGGAGCGGCCCGATCCCGCGCTCGCCGGCGTGGTGGCCGGGCACTGGCTGCGCGCCGCGGCGACGCCGGTCGCCCTCGGCCGGGCGGCCGAGTGGGCGGAGGCCGCGGCCCGCGACGCCACGCGGTCGTTCGCCTTCACCGAAGCCGCCCGGTTCCTGGCGCTCGCGCTCGACTGCCGCCGCCGCGCGGGCCGTGATGGGCTCGCCGCGCTGCTCGTCGAGCTCGCGACCGCGGAGTACCGGGCGGGCCGGTTCGCGCGCGGCTTCGAGCACGCGCGGGAGGCCGCCGGGCTGACCACCGACCCGGCGCTGGTCGTCGCCGCGGCCCTCGTCGTCCGGGACACCTCCGCGCCCGACCTGCTGCCCGGGATGGCCGAGCTCACCGCGGCCGCGCTGGCCGCGATCGGCCCGGACGCCGATCCGGCCGTGCGGGCGAAGCTGCTCGCGCAGGCGGCCTCGGTCGCGGCCGACTCCGGGAAGACGGCCGAGGCCGTCGAGACCGCGGGCGAGGCGATGGCCCTCGCCGACCGGTCCGGCGACCCGGAGGCGCGGATCGACGCCGTCCGCGCCCGGCTGAAGCTCCGCCCGGCCGAGCTGCCGCTGGCCGAGCGGCTGCGGCTGGGCGCGCTCGCGGTGTCCCTCGGCGGCACCGGCCGCCCGCTGGTGGCGCTGTGGGGGCACAAGTGGCGGCTGGACGCGGCGTTCGAGGTCGGCACGATCCCCGTCGTCGACGCCGAGCTGGGCGCGATCTCGGACCTCGCGGCGACGACCCGGCTGCCGCTGGTCCGCTGGCACGAGCTGCGGCTGCGGGCGTCGGTCGCGGCCTACCGCGGCGCGTTCGCCGACGCCCGGGAGCTGAGCCGGCTCGCGGGGGAGCTCGCGGCGGCCGAGCTGGCCGAAGACCGGTCCGCCATCGGGATGTCCTTCGCGTTCGCGCTCCAGCTGGCGCTCGTCACCGGCGACCCGGGCGAGCTGTTCGAGGGGTACGAAGAACTGCTGGCCATCGCGCCGCCATTGCCGATCACGGTCATCTCCCGACCGCTCACGATGCTGGTCGACGGCCGGCGCGACGAAGCGCGGGTCGCCTACGACGCGCTGCGCCCGCACCTGCGTGACCCCGACTTCATCGGGCACTCACCCGGGATCGGGCCGAACCTGCTGCCGCTGCTGGAGGAGTTCCGCGACGTCGAGACCGCGGAGTGGCTGAACGAGCAGCTGGCCGGTGGCCCGCCGATCGGCTCGGGCGGCGCGGGCACGTACTGCTGCGACTGCTCCAGCAGCTGGTCCGCGCGCCTGGCCGCGCTCCTGGGCCGCCGCGACGACGCCGTGCGGCACTTCGAAGAGGCGATCGCGTGGGACGCGCGGCTCGGCGCCCGGCCCTACGTCGTGCACAACCGCGTCCGCCTGGCAGCGTGCCTGGCCGAGCTCGGCCAGGCACGGCGCGCGGAAACCCTGGCGCGCCAGGCCGCCGAGGAGGCCCGGCGCCTCGGGATGCCGGGGTGGCTGCGCGACGCGACGGCGCTGGCCGGCCGCTTGGACCGCGAAGCCGACCCGCTGACCGGCCGCGAGCGCGAGATCGCCGCGCTGGTGGCCGGCGCGCTGAGCAACCGGCAGATCGCCCACCGGCTGGTGCTGTCCGAGCGCACGGTGGAAAGCCACGTCCGCAGCGTCCTGGCCAAGCTGGGGCTGGCGAACCGGACCGAGGTCGCCACCTGGGCGCACCGGCGCGGGCTCACGCCCCGCTGAAGGCGAACACCGCTTCGACGAACTGGTCGGGGTCGAAGTCCATCGCCTGGTGCGCCTGGCCGTGCAGCGGCACGACGTCGGCGCCGGGAACGCGCGCGGCCACCGCGTCGGCGGCCGTCCGCAGGTACTCCGGGCTTTCCGTGCCGGCGAACAGCCGGACCGGGATGGCGATCTCGCCCAGTCCCTCGCCGAACTCCATCGCCTCGACGACGTCCAGCTCGCGCGGGATCGTGCGCGCGGCGGCCACCCTGGCGCGCCAGACCGGCGTGCCGCGCATCGCTTCGACGTCGGCCTCGCCGAGCCGGAGTGCCTCGCGCAGGAAGATCCGCAGGATTTCTTCGGGGTCGTCGGCGGCTCGCATGCGGTCGCGCGCGTCCGCTCCGACGACGTGCTCGCCCGGCTTCGGCCGGGGTGGTTCGTAGGCCACGAGCCGCGTCACGGCGTCGGTCTTCCGGACGGCTTCCAGTGCGCACAAGGCGCCGTAGGAGTGCGCCAGGAGGTAGACGTCTCCCCCGGCGGCCTCGGACACGGCGGCGATGTCCTCGCCTTCGCGGGCGATGGCGTACTCCGGCGCTTCGTCGCGGCTGAGGCCGCGGCCGCGGCGGTCGACGAGGTGGAGGCGGTAGCGCTCGGCGAGCCGCTCGCGGACCGCCGTCCAGCGGGTGTGGTCCGCGCCGGTGCCGTGCACGAGGACCATCGGCGGGCCGTCACCGAGGGTCTCGAACCCGATGACCGTGCCGTCGGGCGTCCTGACCGAACTCGACATGCTTCCGAGGCTAGCGCCGCTGTGAAGTCGCTGTGCATCCCTTCGTTGCGCTGCCGACCGGGCTCCGGTGTGGTGATCTGGAGCCGTGGCGATCAAGTTCCTCAGGCCCGCGCTCGCGGGCGCGGCGGCCGTGCTGGTGCTCGGCACCGGCCTGGTCGCCGGCACGGACACGACCGCCGACGACGCCTACGCCGCGGTCACCACGTCACCTCCCGCCACTTCTTCCACGCCGGCGAAAACCGTCTCCCCGGTCGGCGCGTTGTTCGCGAACGGGAGCCATTACTGCACGGCGAGCGTCGTGCATTCCGGCGGCGGCGACCTGGTGCTGACGGCCGCGCACTGCGTCAAGGACGGAATGTCCTTCGCACCGTCCTATCGCGACGGTGTGGCGCCGTTGGGAATGTGGACGGTCACCGGGGTCGCCGTCGCGGACGGCTGGACGACTTCGGCGGACCCGGATCTGGATTTCGCGTTCCTGACCGTCCGGCAGGACGGGAATCCGGCGTCGCTGGAAAGCCTCACCGGCGCGAACGTCCTCGGCACCGATCGCGGATTCGACCACACGATCACCCTGACGGGCTACCCCGACACGACCGATTCCCCGGTGGTGTGCACCGGAACGACCACGCGGTCCGGCACTTATCAACAACGCGTCGCGTGCCCCGGTTTCCCGGACGGCACCAGTGGCGGGCCGTGGGTCACCGGCGGCGCGGTGGTCGGGGTCATCGGCGGCTACCAGCTCGGCGGCGACACCCCGGACGTCTCCTACAGCGCGTACTTCGACGACGACATCGCGAAGCTGTACGCGTCCGTGGCGGACTGAACCGGCTTCGGACGCAAACCGGGCCCGCGTCCCTGGCGGAGGACACGAGCCCGGTTCACCTCTCGCGAACCCTCAGCAGGTCACGATGAGCCCGGTGAGCGCCGAGCACGTCTTCGACGCGCTGTCGTTGGCGCCGTTGGGATCCGTCGGCGAGCTGGCGGTGCGGACCGCCGTCGTGGTGTACGAGCCGAGCGCGAGCATGCCGCCGTTGACCGAGAACTTCGCCGTCACCGAGGCGCCGGGCGTCAGCGACGCGACGTCGCAGTTCACGTTCCGGGTGGTGCCGACGCGGGCGCAGTGGGTGCCGCTCGCGTACGACAGGCCCGACGCATACGTTGCCACCACGCGGATTCCGGACGCGGACGCCGGGCCGTTGTTCGTCACGGTCACCGTGTAGTCGATGCGCGCGTTGAGGCCGCCGTGGCCGGACGCGGCGAGCGCGACCTTGACGTCCGCCTGGGTCGCCGGGTTGGCGACCGTCATGACGGGGCCGTCGAGGGTGTCGAAGCTGTAGTTGTCGCCCACGAACTGGTGCTGCAGCGTGAACTGCCCGGGCGCCGCGGTGTCCTTGACCTTCAGGGTCCACACCGTCGTCTTCGTGCCGCCCGCTTCGAGGTCGCCGAACGCGGCGCGGTAGCTGCTGCCGGCCTGGAAGCAGCCGACCGCCGTCGTGTTGGTGCAGGACACGACGTCGACCACGTCGACGATCGCGGTCGGGGTGCCGTAAATGGCGCCCTTCGCGAAAGTCACCGTGAAATCGCGGTCGTTGTGAATGGTTTGCGTGAGCGTGAAGGTCTGTCCCGGCACCACGGTGGTGGTGCTGACTGCGACAGCACTCGTGGGCGTTTCCGCCTGCGCGGCGGGCGCCAGCGCGGTGAACGCCGTGGCCAGTGCGGCCACCGAGGACAGGATCGTGATCCGTCGCCAGGGTCTGTGCATAGTCGTGGTCTCGCTGTTCGTCCGGGGAATGCCGCTCTGACTGGTGCTGCGTGGAATTCGTTGGACATCCGACGCTGATCAGTCGTCACAATCCCGACATTCGTTACCGCCATCCGGGTGTGCCGCGGCACGCCCGTCAGGCCGGACGCCAGCGGCCGTTCATCTCACCCGGACGCGGCGGCGGACCGGGCAGAGCGCGGTCTTTTCCCGCTTCCAGCCCCTCGACGAGCATCGCCAGGTACCGGCGGCGCAGCTGGCCGGTGCGCTCCGGGTCGTCGACGCGGATCGCCGCGCAGCACTCGAGGATCATGCCGATGTCTTCGGTGACGGCGTCTTCGCGCAGGCGCCCGGTCCCGCGCGCCCGCGCGAAGAGGCCCGCCGACAGCTCGTTGGCCCGGCGCGCGTCGGCCCCCATCTCTTCGGTCGGGGTGAACGTGCCGGCGAGGTGGACGGTCAGCGAGTGGACGTCGGCGTCCACGACCCTTTGGAGGAAGCCGGTGAGCGCGGTCCAGGCGTCCGGTTCTTCGTCGGCGGCCTCGGCCTCGGCGATGTAGGTGCGCAAGCCGTCGTGGCAGAGCCGGCTGAGCAGCTGCTCCTTGCTCGGGTAGCGGCGGTAGAGGGCGCTGATCCCGACCCCGGCGCGCTCGGCGACCTGCGAGATCGGCGCCTTCGGGTCGGAGAGGAAGACGTGGCGGGCGGCGTCGAGGATGACGAGGTTGTTGCGGGCGGCCTGGCCGCGGCGGCCGGGCAGGGCTGTCTCGGGCATGCGTGGAGATTAGCACTGGAACGGATCGTTCCGGTCTGCTACAGTTCGGAACGAAGCATTCCGTTCCACTCTGATCGAGGAGCCAGCCATGACCGTTCGCCCGTTCCGCGCCGAGATCCCCCAGTCCGCCCTGGACGACCTGCGGGGCCGTCTCCAGCGGGCGCTGTGGCCGGACGACCTGCCCGCCGAGTACGGCGTCACGAACGAGCGGGTCCGCGCGCTGGCCGAGCACTGGCTGGAGAAGTTCGACTGGCGGGCGTTCGAGGAGCGGCTCAACGCGTACCCGCAGTTCGTGACGGAGATCGACGGCGAGACGATCCACTTCCTGCACGTCCGCTCGTCGCGGGCGGACGCGACGCCGCTGGTGCTCACGCACGGCTGGCCGGGCTCGATCGTCGAGTACCTCGACGTGATCGGCCCGCTGACCGAGCCGGAGTCGGCCGGCGAGCCGGCGTTCCACCTGGTGATCCCGTCGCTGCCGGGCTTCGGGTTCTCGGGCCCGGCGAAGGCGGCGGGCTGGGGCACGCACCGCACCGCGGCGGCGTGGGCGGAGCTGATGAGCAGGCTCGGCTACGAGTCGTACGGCGCGGCGGGCAACGACGCGGGCTCGATGGTCTCGCCGGAGATCGGCAGGCTGGCGCCGGAGAAGGTGGTCGGCGTGCACGTCACGCAGCTGTTCTCGTTCCCGTCGGGCGACCCGGCGGAGATGGCGGACCTGAGCGAAGCCGACCAGGCGGCGCTGGCGCACCTGCAGTGGTTCTACGAGAACATGTTCTCCTTCAACACGTTGCACAGCCAGCAGCCGCACACCCTGGCGTTCGCACTGGCCGACTCCCCGCTGGCGCTGCTGGCGTGGAACGCCCAGCTGTTCGGCGAGCACCTCGACGCGGACTTCGTCATCGCGAACGTGGCGCTGTACTGGCTGACGGGCACGGGCGGCTCGTCGATCCGCTTCTACTACGAGGACGCGCACACGACAACGCACCCGGAGGGCCCGACAACGGTCCCGACGGCCCTGGCTATGTTCGCGGGCGACTTCCAGTCGATCCGCAGGTTCGCCGAAAGAGACCACGCGAACATAGTCAGCTGGAACGCGTACGACGCCCGCTCGGGAAGCGGAGGCCCCCGAGACGCGGCGGGCCACTACGCGGCCCACGAGGCCCCGGAGGTCCTGGTGGCGGACATCCGCGGGTTCTTCGCGAGCGTGAACCGGTGGCCAGTCCTGACGGCGGCGCACAACGCCCTGCGCAAGGCGGTGGCAGGCGTAACGGACGGCGGCCTCCCGACGCCGTGCGCGGAGTGGACGGTGAACCAGGTGATCCACCACGCAGGAGGCGACCAGCAGGGCTACGCGGCGTTCATCACGGGAGAGCCGGGCCCGAACTTCAACCCGTTCGCCCCATCAGGCTCGTTGGAGAACGCACTGGGCTTCCTGGAGCCGACCCTGACCGCCTCGGCGGCAGCGTTCGCAGGGGTCCCCCACTCGGCGACGGAGGTACCCACGCCCCTGCCCCAGGGAGCCCTCCCGGCCCCGATAGCAGCGGGAGCGGCAGCACTGGACGCGGCGGTCCACGCATGGGACATCGCGGTGGCAACGGGCCAGGAGTCCCCGTTGACCCGGTCCTTGGCGGAGGCGCTGCTGCCGGTGGCGAGGGAACTGGCCGAGCCGCTGCGAGGCTTCGCCTACGCACCAGCGCTGGAAGGTTCGGAAGAAGACGACGCGGCGGCGAAGCTGCTGCGCTACTTGGGCCGCAATCCGGAGTGGACGGCGTAGCCGGCCACCGGCTCAAACCGGGGACCGCGGGGGCGGCTCCCCGGTATGGCCGTTGCCTCCGGCCGCGAGATCGCTCGGGGCGGGATTCCCAGCCTTGGATTCCCGATGGTGGGATTTCCACCCGCGGACTTCCGGCCTCCGGCTTCCCGCCCGCCGGATTCCCAGCTCCCGCGTTCGCGCCTGCCGGATTCCGAGCCTCGCGGTTCCCTGCGCTGAGATCCCGGCTACGGACCTCCCAGCCACCGGCCACCCGCCCACCGGATTCCCAGCCGTCCCCTGCTCTCGCCCACCGGATCGCAGCCCGCGCGTTCCCGCCTGCCGGATTCCCAGCCCTCCCCTGCTCCCGCCCACCGGATCCCAGCCGCGGCCCTCCCCGCCGACCGCCCAGCCGCCAAATTCCCACCACCGGATTCCCACCACCGGATTCCCAGCGCAGGATTCACACCCGCCAACGCCCGCCAGTTCCCGGCCACCGGGCCACCCGGCCGCCGTTTCCCCAGTCCCTGAATCCCGACCGTGGGATTCCCACGCGTGGACATTTCAGCCTCCGGCCCCCTCTGCCGGGGTTCCCCCTACCGAGTTGCCAGCCGCCGGATTCCCGGCCGCCGGCGGCCGCCAGTTCGCAGCCATTGACCACCGGCCGTTGGCCTCCCGGTCACCGCGTTCCCCGCCCCTCTCAGGTTCCCCGGCCGCCGATGCCCGCCAAATGCCCAGCCGCCGGCTCCCTGGCCACCGCACTCCCGCCGCCTGATTCCCGGCGATGGGATTCCCAACCACAGACCTCCCACCCGCCGGATTCCCACCCACCCGATCCCCACCCCCCGGGGCCTGGACGCCAGCGCCCGCCGGTTCCCAGCCACTGGCGACCGGCCATTGGCTTCCGGGCAGCGGTTCCGGCCCATGAGGTTCCCCAGTCGCCAGCGCCTGCCAGATCTCCAGCCCCGACTACCCAGCCGCCGCATTCCCAGCGTCAGGTGCCCGGCCACCGCATTCCCGCCCCCTGGTCCCCTGCGGTGGGATTCCCATCCACGCAATTCCCACCCGCCAGATCCCAACCACGCACTCCCCACCCACCGGATCCCAATCACGCACCTCCCACCCGCCGGACCCCAACCACACGCTCCCCATCCGCCGGTTCCCAACCGCCGCTTCCCAACTACCTGATCCCAGCCATCGGATACCCAGAGTCGGGATTCCCAGGCCCGGCCTCCCGCTCGCCAGATTCCCAACTACGGGCAGCCCAGCCTCCAAGTTCCCGGCCGCAAGCTCCCCCACCAAACAGCTCACCTCCAACGGGCCAAGATTCCGTGCCCCCACAACCCCTCCCGACCCCCGACACCAGCTACCGGCCCCACCGTCAGCACCCCAAGCAGTTCCACGACAGCGCACCCACCAACAAAACCGACCGCGGAAGCAACCGATTAACCACCCGAAAACCCTTTGCCCCCAAACAAAAACCGCCCTTACCCTGTCCCCCATGACGAACCGACCGTTCCGCTGGGACCTCGTGCGTCCCGACCAGGTCGGGACGCTCCTGGACCGCACCGAAAAACCCCACCTCTGGTTCCTCGAAGACCTCACCGAAGCCACCGCGAAAGTCCTCGCCCGGTGCGGCGACGGCGAACTCCACTTCGTCGGCCGCTCGCTCGACAGCATGCACGACCTCCTCGGCGGCGCCCTCGAACGCACCTCCTGGCACGACCGCGTCCACCAGCTGCCCGTCTCGCTGAAACCGCGACTGGCCTACAGCCGCCGAGACGTCCGAACCCTTCGGGACAACCTCGCCGAAAACGGCATCACCCCTTGCGAACTCGCGCGCGGGACCCGGCCCACTGTTTTCGTCGATCTCGTCTTCGAAGGCGAGACCTTCACCGAGCTCTACCTCCGGCTTCGGGACTGGATCGACGACGAACGCGAAGCCTGGCACGTCATCCGGCGCAAGCTGCGGTTCCTCGGCGTCACCCTGCGGCAGCCCGTCCGACCCGATGCCTGGCGCTGGCAGGAAGACGCCGGCTGGACGCGGGAACTGCCAGCCGCCGCGGTGCGGAACGTCTCGCTCGCGCGGGACGTCTGGTCCTACTTCGGTGACCACCAGCCGAAACTGACCCCCTCCTTCCCGCGGCAACGGTGGACCGACGAGACCGTCCGGACGCCCGACCACGGCAAGGCGACCCGGCGCGCGCTCGCCGAGGCCTTCGCGCTCGTCGATGCCGGGCGGTCCGCGACGACACGGGATCTGCTCGTGCGGACCATCTCCGCCGAACCCGCCATCGCCGGCCCCTGGCTGCGGGCGCTCGTCACCGAACTGCGGTGCTGACGCGCCCGGGTACCGTTGGCCCATGAAGCGCAAGGAGGTCGCCGTCCGGCGGGAAGAGATCCTGGTCGCCGTGCTCGACCAAGTCCGGCGGCGGGGCATCGCCGGGGTCCGGGCCGCCGATGTCGCGCACTCCCTCGGTGTCAGCACCGCGCTCGTCTTCTACCACTTCGGCACCCTCGAACGCCTCGTCATCGAGGCCTTCCGGCACGCGGCCGAGCGCAATCTCGCCGTCCTGCGCGACGAACTCGCGCAGGACGGCCCCGTCGGTGAACGACTGCGCGCGGTCCTCGCCCTTTACGGCCCCACCAAGCCGACCGCCGGCTGGCACCTCTGGATCGAAGCCGGCGCTGCCGCGATGCGGGATGCCGAGCTGCGGGCCGTCGTCCAGCGGCTCGACCTGCGGTGGCGCGACGCCGTCGTCTCGCTCATCACCGAAGGGGTTGCCGCCGGCGAATTCCGGTGCCCCGACCCGCACGGCGCCGCCTGGCGGCTGACCGCCCTGCTCGACGGGCTCGCCGTGCAGTTCGTCGCCCGCGAAGGCACCGTCACCGCCGACGACTGCGACCGGTGGGTCGAGCAGGCCCTCGCCCACGAACTGGCGCTGACCGCGGAGGTCCGATGACCGCACCGGCCCTGCTCGAAGTCGCGTGGACCGACCCCGTCACCGGATGTCGCGGCTACCTGGTCATCGACCGGCTGGTCCGCGGCGTCGCCAGCGGCGGCCTCCGGATGCGCCGCGGCTGCACACTCTTCGAAGTGCGCGGCCTGGCCCGGGGCATGACGCTCAAAGAAGGCCTCAACTACGACCCCGACGGCCGGTACGTCCCGCTCGGCGGCGCCAAGGGCGGCATCGACTTCGACCCGTACGACGAGCGCGCTCGCGACGTCGTCGCCCGCTACCTGCACGCCATGCGGCCGCTCATCGAACGCTACTGGACCATGGGCGAGGACCTCGGCCTGCGCCAAGACGTCATCGACGGCGTCATCGAGGAAATCGGCCTGCTCAGCTCCGTCCAGGCGGTCTACCCGCTGCTCGAAGACCGCGACGCCGCGACCGAACGGCTGGCCGACGCCTTCCGCATAGAGGTCGGCGGCCTCGGGCTCGACGAGCTGGTCGGCGGCCTCGGCGTCGCCCAGGCCACGCTCACCGGCCTCGAACTGCTGGGCCTCGACGGGCCGAACCGCGTGGTCGTCCAGGGGTTCGGCTCGATGGGCGGCGCCACCGCGCGGTTCCTCGCCGAGGCCGGGCTGCGGGTCGTCGGCGTCTCGGACGTGCGCGGCGTCGTGGTGAACCCGGCCGGTCTCGACGTCGAGCACCTCCTGCGGCACCGCGACCGCTTCGGCGGCATCGACCGCGACCACCTCCGCCCGGGTGACGAGCTCCGGCCGCCGGAGGCGTGGCTCGACGTGCCGGCCGAGGTCCTCGTCCCGGCGGCCGTCTCGTACTGCATCGACAGCGACAACCAGGCCGGGATCGGCGCGAAGCTCGTCGTCGAAGCCGCGAACATGCCCGTGACGGCGGACGCCGAGGAGCTGCTCGGCGCTCGCGGGATCCGGGTGCTGCCGGACTTCGTGGCCAACTCGGCGACCAACTCCTGGTGGTGGTGGACGCTGTTCGGCGACGTCCGCGCGGACGCCGACGAGGCCTTCGGCAAGGTCCGCACCCGGATGCGCGACCTCGTGACGGCGATGTTCGAGCGCGCCACCCTCGACGGCCTCAGCCTGCGCGCCGCCGCGCTGCAGTTGTCGGAGAAGAATCTCGAAGCCATCCAGACCCGCTTCGGGAACGAATCGACCCCCTAGATAGTTGAACGCTCTATGAAACTCGGCATCTACAGCTTCGGCGACCGCGCGCCGGACCCCCGCACCGGCGAGCAGCCGTCCGTCGCGCAGACGCTGACCAACACCCTCGAGCGGATCAAGCTCGCCGACGAGCTGGACCTCGGCTTCTACGGCCTCGGCGAGCACCACCTCGACCAGTACGCGATCTCCAGCCCGGGCACGGTCCTGGCCGCCGCGGCGAGCATCACGAACCAGATCACCCTCAGCTCCGCCGTGACCGTGCTGAGCACCGAGGACCCCGTCCGCGTCTACCAGCAGTTCACCACGCTCGACCAGCTCAGCCACGGCCGCGCCGAGCTGCTCGCCGGCCGCGGGTCGTTCACCGAGTCCTTCCCGCTCTTCGGCAACGACCTCGGCGACTACGACGAGCTGTTCGAGGAGAAGCTCGCCCTCCTCCTGCACATCGACCGCGAAGACCCGCTCACCTGGTCCGGCAAGTTCCGCCCGCCCCTCGAGAACGCGCGCATCCTGCCCCGCCCGTACGGCGAGCACCTGCGCGTCTCGATCGGCACCGGCGGCAACCCCGAATCGTCGATCCGCGCCGGGCTGCTGGGCCTGCCCGTGGTCTACGCCGTGATCGGCGGCCGGCCCGAGCGCTTCGCCCCGCTGGTCGACCTCTACCGCCAAGCCGGCGAAGCGGGCGACCAGAAGGACCTGCACGTCACCATGAGCGCCATCGGCTTCATCGCCGAAAAGTCCCAGGACGCCAAGGAAACCTTCTACCCGTACTGGCTCGAGACGATGAAGTACGGCGCGAAAGCCCGCGGCTGGGCGGTCCCGACCCGCGCGGAGTACGACCAGTACACGCACAACGCGCAGGCGCTGTTCGTGGGCAGCCCGCAGGAGATCGCCAACCGGCTGATCACCGTCGGCAAGCTCACCGGCGCCGACCGGTACGCCCTGCAGATGGACTGGTCGGGTGTGCCGCACAAGGACGTCATGCGCGCCATCGAACTGCTCGGCACGCAGGTGCTCCCGTTGGTGGAAAAGGAGTTCTAGGCGGATAACGCCCGTGAAAGCGCACCGAGGCTGACGTCGACTATCGCGCGGAGCTGCTCCCGGCTCGCCCCGGCCCGGCTCATCACGGCCAGCGACTGGTTGACGGCCGCGAGGTGAACGGCGAGGTCGTCAGCGGCCTTCGTGGTGCCCAAGGCGGTCCGCAGCCGCGCGCGCTGGAAGCCCACCGCTTCGACCGCGCGCGCGGCGATGGCGGGGCTCAGCACCGGAATCGCCATCGCGGTCTGGGCGACCAGGCAGCCGTCCGGCAGGCCGGGGTCCGCGATGCGGTCCAGCGTGACTTCGAAGAACTCCCGGATCGCCCGCACCGGCTCCTCGGACGCGCTCGAAAGGGCCTCATCGTACTTTTCCCCGTAGCGCGTGGCGTAGCGGTCCAGGCAGCGCAGGTAGAGCGCCTCCTTGTCGCCGAGCGAGGAGTAGATGGAGCTGCGGTTCAACCCGGTCGCGGCGGAAAGGTCGTCGAGTGACGTCTCGGCGTACCCGGCTCGCCAAAACTGGGTCATCGCCGCGTCGAGCACGGTGTCCACGTCGAACTGCTTCTTCCCCGCCATGGTGCCCATCGTATCTTGAACCAGACAGTTCAAGATGCGTAGGGTGGTGACATGACCGACGCCGCCACGATCTCCGATTTGCCGCTGCACGACCTCGCGAGCTTCACCCACCGCTGGATCGACGCGGACGGCGTCCGGCTGCACGCCGTGGAAGGCGGTCAGCAGGCCGGCCCCGCCGTCGTCCTGCTCGCCGGGTTCCCGCAGACCTGGTGGGCCTGGCGCAAAGCGATGCCGGGCCTCGCCGAGCGGTTCCGCGTGATCGCCGTCGACCTGCCCGGGCAAGGCCATTCCGAGCGCCCGCACGGCAGCTACGACACGCACACCGTCGCTTCGCGCGTCCAGACCGCGTTGACCGCGCTCGACGTGTCGAAGTACTGGCTCGTCGCCCACGACATCGGGGCCTGGGTCGCCTTTTCGCTAGCGCTGGAGCACGAAGAGCGCCTGCACGGTGTCGCCCTGCTCGACGCCGGCATTCCCGGGATCACGCTCCCGGAAGCCATCCCCACCGATCCCGAGCGGGCCTGGAAGACCTGGCACTTCGCGTTCCACCTGGTGCCCGACCTCCCCGAGACGCTGCTCGCCGGTCGCGAACGCGACTACGTCGGCTGGTTCCTGACGGCCAAAGCACTGTCCCCGAACACGTTCGACAGCACCGAAATCGACCACTACGCCGCCGCGATCGCGGCCGAAGGGGGCATCCGGGCGTCGCTCGCCTACTACCGAGATGCCGCGGAATCCGCGCGCAAGAACCGCGACGCCCTCGCACGGCGGCACTTGACCGTCCCGGTGCTGGGCATTTCCGGCTCCCACGGCTCGATCCCCGACATGGCCGCTTCTCTCGGCCCCTGGGCGGACAACGTGACCGGCGCCGTCATCTCGCAAGCCGGGCACTTCATCCCCGACGAACAGCCCGACGCCGTCGTGGCCGCGGTGACCGCCTTCATCGAGCGTTAGACGTCGTTCCCGGCGACGAAGCCGAACGTCATCGCCGGGCCGATCGTCGAGCCGGCGCCCGCGTAGCTGTGGCCCATCACCGCCGCGCTCGCGTTGCCCGCGGCGTACAGGCCCGGGATCACCGAGCCGTCCGGGCGGAGCACGCGGGCGCGGGCGTCCGTGCGCATGCCGCCCTTCGTGCCGAGGTCGCCCGGGACGATCTTGAACGCGTAGAACGGCGGGGCCCACAGCGGCGCCAGGCACGAGTTCGGCAGCACCAGCGGGTCGGTGTAGTAGTGGTCGTACGCGCTCGCGCCGCGGCGGAAGTCACCGTCCACACCGGACCACGCGAAGCCGTTGAAGCGGTCCACTGTGGACTTCAGCGCGGCCGGCGGCACGCCGATCGCCGAGCCCAGCGCCTGGATGCTCGACGCCTTGTACACCGCGCCCGCCGAGTACCACGCGTCCGGCAGCGGCAGCAGCGGCAACGTGTCGCGGAACAGGTACTTGTTCCGGTAGTTCTGGTCGACGACCAGCCACGCCGGGATGTCGGGCGCCGTCGGGTTCTTGTCGTACATCACGTGTACGACGTCGCTGTAGGGCGCGGCCTCGTTGACGAACCGCTTGCCCGCCTGGTTGACGATCAGCCCGCCGGGCAGCGTCCGTTCGGCCAGGCAGAAGTACGGGTCGCCCGGGATCGGGATGGCCGGGCCCCACCACGCGTCGTCCATCAGGTCCAGCGCCGCGCCCGCCCGCTGCCCGGCGCGGTGGCCGTCGCCGGTGTTCTCCTTCGCGCCGACCGTCCACGCGGTGCCGATCGGCTGCCGCTGGTACTGCGCGCGCATCGCCGCGTTGTGCTCGAACCCGCCCGACCCGACAATGACGCCGCGCCGCGCCCGTACGAGCCCGTTCGGCGTCAGAACCCCCGTCACAGCCCCGTTTTCGACGTTCAGGTCGAGCAACGGCGTGTTCAGCAGCACCGGGACGTTCGCCCGCTGCAGGCCGACGCGCAGGCCCGCGGCGAGCGACTGCCCCATGGTGAGCGGTTTCTGCCCGGCCAGCGCGGCCGCCGTTCCGCGCGCGAGGCACGCGGCGGCGACCGCGGCGCCCTTCGCGTTGACCGCCGCCAGGTTCAGCCACTTGTAGTCGGCGCTGAACACGACCATCCCGGCCGGCGTGGCGAGGTACGGCGGGTTCAGGTTCGCCAGCTCCGCGCCGAGCAGGTTGCCGTCGAACTGGTCCGGCTCGATCGAGCGGCCGTTCGGCAGCCCGCCCGGCAGCTCGGGGTAGTAGTCGCTGTAGCCCTCCATCCAGCGGAACCGCAGCGGGCTGTTGGCCATGACGAACGCGATCATCGCGGGTCCGTTGCGCAGGAACGCGTCCTGGCGCGCGGCCGGGACGTCCGGTCCGACGACGGCGGCGAGGTACTGCGCGGCCTTGGCCGGGGTGTCCGGCACGCCGGCGGCGAGCAGCACCGGGTTGTTCGGGATCCAGATGCCCGCGCCGGAGCGCGCCGCGGACCCGCCGAACGTCGGCGCCTTCTCCAGGACGACGACGCTGAGCCCGCGCTTGGCCGCCGTCAGCGCCGCGGTCATCCCGGCGGCACCCGCGCCGACCACGACGACGTCGTACTCGGCGGCAGCAACCGCGGCGTTCGCGAGCCCGGGCGTCATGGCGAGGCCCACGCCCAAAGCGGTGCCGCGCAGGATCTGGCGGCGGGTCAGCTCGGCATCCATGGCGCACATCGTGTCGGTCCACTCCGGAAACTGGAACAGGTTCTACCCGCTTGGAGCAGCCCGGTAGGCCACTGGTCCGAACCCATGACGACATTCGCCGCACCAAGTTGACGGCGCCCTCAAGTTGTGACTAAGTTGAGAACAGTCTCAAGTTAATCCGAGGAGGATCTTTTGTCCAAAGTGATCGCCGTCCTGGGGGCCGGCCCGGGGCTCGGCTTGTCGATCGCCCGCCGCTTCGGTCGCGAAGGCTTCACGACGGCGCTGGTTTCGCGCACCGACACCCGACACGCGAGCTACCGCGAGTCCGTGGGCGGCACTACGCACACGTACGCAGCGGACGTGACCGACCCCGCCGAACTGAAAGCCGTTCTAGCGCGCATCGAAGCCGACGCCGGTGAGATCGACACGGTGTACTTCGGCCCGGCGGACCTCTCCGGTCCCCGTCCCGTCCCGCTGACCGAAGCGGGTGCCGACGTCGTGCGCGCGCCGTTCGAGTCGATCGTGGTCCCGGCGGCGAGGCTCGTCGAAGCGGTCCTGCCCCGCATGCTCGAACGCGGTTCGGGCGCGCTGCTGTTCGCCGGCGGCCTGAGCGGCAAGTACCCGATGCCGATGCTCGGCAGCCTCGCGCCGGCGTCGGCGGCGCTGCGCATGTACGTCCTGACGCTGCACGCGGCCCTGCACGAAACCGGCGTCTACGCGGGCGCGTTGACGATCGGCGGCCTCATCGAGCGCGGCGACATCCACCGGGAGTTCACGTCCCAGGACCACGGGTTCACCGTCGGAACGCTGAACCCGGACGACATCGCGGACACGGCGTGGGCGCTGTACACCGACCGGACGGAGGCCGAAGCGGAGTTCACCGCGATGGCCGCGGTCTAGCCTGGGGATCGTGTTCACCCCGGAGGACCGGACCCTGCTCCGCGACACCCTGGTCGACGCGGCCCGGTCGGACGAGCGCGTCACCGGCGCCGCGCTCACCGGCTCGGCCGCGCTCGGCGCCGAAGACGCGTGGTCGGACATCGACCTCGCCTTCGCCGTCGACGGCGACCCCGGGCCGGTGCTCGCGGACTTCACCACGCAGATGTACCGCGATCACGCCGCGGTGCACCACATGGACGTCGTCTTCGAGCGGACCGTGTTCCGGGTCTTCCTGCTGGCGAACACGTTGGAGGTCGACCTCGCGTTCTGGCCGGCCGCGGACTTCGGCGCGACCACGCCGAAGTTCCGGCTCTTGTTCGGCACACCCCAGGACCGCCCGGCGACCCCGCCACCGGACGCGCACCGGCTGATCGATCTGGCCTGGCTGCACGCCCTGCACGCGCGGTCGAGCATCGAACGCGGCCGCGGCTGGCAGGCCGAGTACATGATCGGCCGCGTCCGTGAGTACGCGCTGGCGCTGGCCTGCCTGCGTCACGACGTCCCGGCGGTCGAGGGCCGCGGCCTGGACCGGCTGCCCGCTGAGATCACAAAGCCCTTCGAGGCCACGCTCGTCGGCGGCCTCGACGAGGTCGGCCAGGCTTTCCACGCCGTCGCCGAGCTGTTCATCGGCGAAATCGAGCACGTCGACCCCGAATTGGCTCAGCGGTTGGCGCCGCTCCTGCGCGAGATCACTCAAGCCAGGTAAGCGAGTTCCGGGTGCGCGGCGACGTAGGCGTCGAGCAGCCGCCGTGCCACGGACACCGAATCGACCAGCGGGTGCAGCGCGAACGCCCGCAGCGCCGCCTCGCGGGAACCGGTCGTCGCGGCTTCGATCGTCGCCCGCTCGACGGCCTTGACCGCCGTCACCAGCCCCAGTTCGTGGTCGGCGAGCGGCCCGGCCGCGAGCGGCCGCGCGCCGTTCGCGTCGACCACGCACGGCACCTCGACGACCGCGTCCGACGGCACGCCCGGGAGCGCGGATCCGTTGCGCACGTTGAGGATCAGCGTCGTCCGCTCGCCGTGGGCGATGGCCCGCATCAACGCCAGCGCGACGTGCTCGTAGCCGCCGCCTTCGAGATCGTCACGTTCTCCTTCGCGCGTCTCGGCCATGTACGTCGCTTCGCGCTCCAACCGCGTTCGCTCCCAAGAGGACAGCGAAGGTTCGGCGTAGAAACCGCGTTGCTGCTCCAATAGCTGAGCACCGCGTGACGCCGAACCGCCGGCTTCGCGCGCGAAGTAGTAATAGTGCAGATACTCGTTGGGCAACGCGCCGAGCGCGCGCAACCAGTCCGCCCCGAAGAGCTTGCCCTCCTCAAAGGATTCGAGGGCATCGGTGTTGGCCAGCAGCTCCGGCAGAACGTCCGACCCGCCGACCTGGACCGCACGCAGCCAGCCCAGGTGGTTGAGGCCCGCGTAGTCGAACCACGCCGTCGCCGGGTCGATCCCCAGTGCCCGCGCGACACGGCGGCACAGCCCGACCGGCGAGTCGCAGATGCCGAGCACGCGGCCGCCGAGGTGCGCGGCCATCGCTTCGGTGACCATCCCGGCGGGGTTGGTGAAGTTGATGACCCACGCGCGCGGCGCCAGCTCGGCGATCGTCCGGGCGAGGGAGACGGCGACCGGGACCGTCCGCAGCCCGTACGCGATCCCGCCCGCCCCGACGGTCTCCTGTCCCAGCACGCCTTCCGCGTGCGCGATCCGCTCGTCCAGCCGGCGCCCGCCCAAGCCTCCCACCCGGATCGCGGAGAACACGAAGTCCACATCGGACAGTGCGGCGGCCAGGTCGGTGGTCGTGCGCACCCGAGGCGCGTTCGCCACGCCGTCCGCCTGCTCGGCCAGGACCCGCTCGATCGCCGCCAGCCGCCCGGCGTCGACGTCGTGCAGCACAAGCTCGGTGACGCCGCCGTCGGCCAGGAGCGCGCCGTGCACCAGCGGCACGCGGAACCCGCCGCCGCCCAGGATCGCGAGCCTCACCGCAGCACCTCCACCCCGGCCTCGCGCAGGGTCGCGCAGGTCGGCTCGTCGGCTCCCGGTGTCGTGACGACGACGTCGAGCGCGTCCGGCCCGCACACCCGGGCCAGCCCGGTGCCGGGGAACTTGCCGGCGTCGGCGAGCAGCACCACGCGGTCGGCCGCGGCGACCATCGCCCGCTTGACCGGCACCTCGACGACGGTCGAGTCCATGACGTGCCCGTCGCCGCGGACACCGCTGGTGCTCAAGAACACCGTCCCGGCGCGCACTTGCCGCAGCGCGTCCTCGGTCAGGAAACCCACCATCGAGTGGTAGCTGCGCCGGACCACGCCGCCGAGGAGGACGAGCTGGACGTCGTCGGCGTCCTTCAGCTCTTCGTAGACGGCGAGGCTGCTGGTGATCACCGTCAGCGCGCGGTCACGCAGGTGGCGCGCGAGCCGGTGCGCGGTGGTGCCGATGTCGAGGAGCACCGTGTCGCCGTCGCAGACCAGGTCCGCCGCGCGCCGGGCGACGGCGTCCTTCTCGTCGGCCCGCTCGGCGGCCACGCGCGCGAACGGCTCGTCGCCGGCCGCCATCGCCCCGCCGTAGACGCGGGTCAGCCGGCCTTCGCGGCCGAGGAGCACCAGGTCGCGGCGCACGGTGGCCTGGCTGACGCCGAGCCGCTCGGCCAGCACGCCGACCGGCGCCGGGCCCTCCGCGCGGAGGGTCCGCAGGATCAGCTCGTGGCGACGCTGGGGCAGCATGCCGGGACGATAGCAGTCAAACCCGCTCACCAGCCGATCGAGTTTGCGCAGGTCTTGCGCATTCCGCGCATCTGAAGCACGCTCGTGCGCATCCTCGATCCTTGGAGGCGCCCGTGCCGGCTGAGTCCGCACCCGACATCGATGTCTTCCTGTCCGGCCTGCTGTTCTTCGACCTGGTCTTCACCGGGCTCGAGCACCCGCCGGCGCCGGGCACGGAGGTGTGGACGGGCGGCATGGGCTCCGGGCCGGGCGGCATCGCGAACTTCGCGGTCGCGCTGAGCCGCCTCGGGCTGCGGACGTCGCTGGCGGCCGCGTTCGGCACCGACGTCTACGGGCGCTACTGCTGGGACGTCCTGTCCCGCCAGGAACACATCGACCTCTCGCGGTCGCGGCGGTTCCCGGAGTGGCACTCCCCCGTCACGGTCTCGCTGGCCTACGCCGGCGACCGCGCGATGATCACCCACGGCCACCCGCCGCCCGTCCCGGTCGCCGAGCTGGCCGGCTGTCCGCCGCGAAGCCGCGCGACCGTCGCGCACATCGGCCTCGACACCGCCGAGTGGGTCCACACCGCGCACCAGGCGGGCAGCCTCGTCTTCGCCGACGTCGGCTGGGACCCGTCCGAGACGTGGTCGGCGACGCTGCTCGACCAGCTGGCCTGCTGCCACGCGTTCCTGCCCAACGACGTCGAAGCGATGCGCTACACCCGCACGGACACCCCGGAAGCGGCGCTGGCGAAGCTCGCCGACCACGTCCCGGTCGCGGTGATCACCCGCGGCGCGGCGGGCGTCCTCGCGGTCGACGGCACCACGGGCGAGACGGCGGACATCCCGGCGCTGCCGGTGAACGTCCTCGACGCGACCGGCGCGGGCGACGTCTTCGGCGCGGGGTTCGTCGCCGCCACCCTGACCGGCTGGCCGCTGGCCGACCGCCTCCGATTCGCGGGGTTGACGGCGAGCCTGTCGGTCCAGCACTTCGGCGGCGCGCTCGCGGCACCGGGCTGGCACGAGATCGCCGAGTGGCACACGCGCACCCGCTTGCCGGACTACGCGTTCCTCGACGACGTCCTGCCGGCCGAGACGATCGCCGAGACGTCCCGCCGCGGCCCGGTGACGCTCGGCTTCGGCGACGACAGCTGGCGCTGAGTGCACCCCCGCGCCGGCCGCTACACGACGTCGGGGCTGCGGACGTCCCTGCTGTCGGTGCCGGGCGCGGTGAGCGCCGAAGCGGTCGGGCTGCGGCCGGTCGGCGAGGTGATGGGCTGCGTGGTCGCGCAGTCGGACGACCTGGTTTCAGGCCTGCGCCGCGGTTACGCGACGGCGTTGGACCGGCTGCGCGCGGAGGCGACGGCGCTGGGCGCGGACGGCGTCCTGGCGATCGAGTGCACGGTGACCCGGGTGAGCGCGGCGGTCCGCGAGTTCGTCGTGCTGGGCACGGCGGTCCGGGCGGTCCGCGGCAAGCGCCCGGCCCGGCCGTTCACGACGGGGCTGTCCGGCCCGGACGTGGCGAAGCTGCTGCTGGCGGGCTGGGTCCCGGTGACGCTGGCGATCGGCATCGACGGCGCGACGGCGTACGACCTCGCGATGACAGACCGCCCGGGCACGGAGGCACCGATGCCGACGGAGCTGGTGACGCAGGTCCGAGCGAGGGCCCGCGCGGAGTTCGGGACCGCCGTGGCGGAGTCGGGCGCGGACGGCGGGCTGGTGACGTCGACGACGCTGCGCGCGTGGGCGTTGGGCAACACGGGAGCAACGGCGGTGGCAAGCGTGTTCGGCACGGCGATCGCCCGGTGCGGCGCAGGCACGGCGCCGACGGCCACGCAAGGCGTCCTCCCGCTGGGCTGATCGCGACCTTCCGGACATACCCACTCGTCGCCTCGCTCGGCCGCGGATCCGTGCCACGATGGGTGCAGAGCCGCCGAAGGAGGTCCGCCAGTGCGCCGATGGGACGGTCACGGCCTGCCGCCCGGCGCGGAAGCCCGTCTCGACCGCTTTTCCCCGTCGGGCCCCAAAACCTCTCTGCTGAGCGTGCCCGGCGCGGTCGGCGCCGAGATCGCCGGCTTCACGCCGCTCGGCGAGGTGATGGGCTGCGTCGTGCACCAGGTCGGCTTCGCCGAAGCGACCGTGTGGGCGGCCGACCGGATCAAGGTGCTGGCGGACCTGCTGCGCCAGGGCTACGCGACCGCGCTCGACCGGCTCGCCGAGGAGGCGGCCGGGATGGGCGCCGACGGCGTGCTCGGGATCGAGCTGAAGACCTCGTCGCCGGACGGGGAGATCCAGGAGTACGTCGCACTGGGCACCGCCGTGCGGGCGGCGACGAGGCAACGACCCGGGCGGCTGTTCACCACCCACCTGCCCGGCCCGGACGTCGGCAAGCTGATGCAGGCGGGCTGGGTCCCGGCCCGGATCGCGATCGGCGTGTGCGGCCGGGCGTTCACCGATCCCTGGGAGCAGCCCCTGGTCATGCGGGGGTGGGACAACACGGAGATCCGCATGGCCACCGAGCTCGCCACCGCGGTCCGCTCGGCGGCGCGGGCGGAGTTCGCCCGCGAGATCGGCGGCTGCGGCGCCGACGGCGGCATCGTCTCGGACGTGAGCTTCCGGCTGTGGCCGGTGCACGACGTCGCGGTGGCCGCCATCGCCACCGTGACCGGCACCGCGATCGCCCGCTTCCACGAAGGCCCCGCCGCGCCGACCCGCGCGCTCAAGATCCTGCCCCTGAACCGTTCCTGAGGAGGCTTCGTGACCACCGCGGACCCCGCCGCGCAGCACATCCCCGAGGATGCGATGCGCCGGCTCGCCGAGATGCGACCGGGCCAGAAGACCAGCCTGTTCACCTCGGACCTGAGCGTCAACGAGTTCCTCCTCGTGCGCGAAGCCGGGTTCCGGCCGCTCGGGCTGGTGCTCGGCTCGAGCATCTACCACGTCGGGTTCCAAATGGGACGGTGGAGCAAGAACCAGGAGCTGGACCGGCTTTCGCAGGCGATGTACCACGCCCGCGAGCTCGCGATGTCCCGGATGGAGGCGGAGGCGGACGTCCTCGGCGCCGACGGGATCGTCGCGGTCCGGCTGGAGATCGAGTTCAAGGAGTTCGGCAGCGACCTCGCCGAGTTCATCGCCGTCGGCACCGCCGTCAAGGCCGACGAACCCGGCGAATGGCGCAACAACACGGGAAAACCGTTCACGAGCGATCTGTCCGGTCAGGACTTCTGGACGCTGGTGCAGGCCGGTTACGCGCCGCTGGGCATGGTGATGGGCACCTGCGTCTACCACATCGCGCACCAGCGGTTCCGGCAGATGATGGGCAACATCGGCCAGAACGTCGAGATCCCGCAGTACACCGAAGCGTTGTACGACGCGCGCGAGCTCGCGATGTCGCGGATGCAGGCCGAGGCGGAACAGCTGGAGGCCGAAGGCATCGTCGGGGTGCAGCTGCTGTCGCTGCCGCACCGCTGGGGCGGGCACACGACGGAGTTCTTCGCGATCGGCACGGCGGTGAAGCCGTTGCGCGCCGACCACCACATCGCCAAGCCGCAGCTCGTGCTGCCCCTGACCGACTGATGGGCGGCGAGCTGGACTTCCACCTGGTGGCGGCGGCCCTGCGCACGGACCGCGCGGACGTCGAGTCCTACCACCGGGTCCTGTCGGAGACGCTGGGCAGCGCGCTGCCGCCGGGGATGGTCGAGGTCGACCGGCGCCGCACGTTCGCCGACCGCGTGGCCGGCCGGGACGGGCAGGCGACGGCCGTGCGCGTGCGGACGCCGGACCGGGTTTTGGTGCTGAGTGCCGGAAAGCACGGCGGGGTCGCGGCGGAGATCCACCAGGTGGTGCGGGGCGTGGTGATCAGCCGCAAGGAAGCCGCGGTCGACGACTGGCTGGCCGCGCTGGCCCAGGAGCTGACGGCGTTGGCGGCGAAGGACGCGAGGGCGCGGGATGCGCTCTCACGTCTCCTGGGCGGTTAGCGCAGACGCCGGCTAACCGTCCAATCGGGACCAGAACGCGGTCAGGGCGCGCGCCACCGGGTGCGGGTCCGTCACCGGCCACCAGTGCCCGGTACCGGGGAGCTCGGCGATCTCGGCACCGGCGGCCTCGCCCGCGAACCGGTGCTGCGCGGGCGTTCCACTGGCCTGGTCGACGTCCGCGAGGGCGATCAGGGCCACGCCGGGCCGCTGCCGCGCCTTCGCGAGGCCGCGGCCCGCATCGGCCATCACCGGCTGGGCGGCCGACCGCAGGAGCGAAAGCACCGCCCGCCCCATGCCGTCGTCCATCCCCGCGGCCACGCGTTCCGCGGCCGGGCCGGTCATCCCGAGCGCGTTGACGACCGCCAGCCGCTGCTCGAACGTGCCGCCGAAGATCTCCTTGACCGACGCCTCGCCCGCCCCTTCCTGTTGCCACACCCGGGCCCGCGCGTGCCAGACGTAGTCCGGGGCGAAGAGGCCGAGCGCGTCCGACGCCCAGCTGCGGATCAGGTCCGGGCGGGCCATCGCGACCTGCACGACGTGCCCGCCGCCCCAGTCGTGGCCGACGAGGTCGACGGGCTCCTTGAACTGCTCGAGCCGCGCGGCGAGCCACTCGCGGTAGCCCTCGACGGTGGCGGAGAAGCCGTCTGACGCGGGTACGCCGAAGCCGGGCGGGGACAACGTCACCGCGTCGTCCCGGCCGAGCGCGGCGATCAGCGGGCCCCACACGCCGGTGTTCTCCGGATTGCCGTGCACGAGTACCAGGGGAACAGCCATCTTCACTCCTAAACTTGCGTGCATGTACGCAAGTAACTGTAGCAGCGAACGCGGCCCGGGGACCACGGCCGGAACTACGGCGTGACGGCGAACGCCGCGCGCACCGAGCGCGTCGCCTCCCGGATGAGGGCGGGGACGCCCCGCACCGGGGGCTCGGCGATGAGCTGCAGCCCGGTCCCGCGGACCAGGGCGACGACCAGCACGGCGGCCGCGGCCGGGTTCGCGTCGGACCGGACGGACCCGTCGGCGACGCCCTGGCGGACCACGTCCGCCAGGAGCTGCCGGAAGCCGGCGTCCCGGCGGGCGAACAGCGGAGCCAGCACGGGGTCGGCGGCGATCGCCTCGCCCCACAGCTGCAGGAACGCGCGCGCCGACGGCGTCCGCCGCACGACGTTGCGCAGGTACGCCTCGACGATCCGCACCAGGTGGTCCAGGCCGTCGCCCTCGTAGGTGGGGACGTCGAACTGCTGCGCGGAGTCGAGCACGGCCTCCAGCAGCCGTTCCCGGCTGCCGAAGTGGTGGTAGACGATGCCGCGGCTGTAGCCGGCGGCCTCCCCCACCTCGGCGAGCGTCACGGCACGGGACCCGCTGCGCGCGATGAGCGCCATGGCCGCGTCCAGCACGCGCCGCTCGGTCTCGGCGCGTCGTTGCTCCTGCGTTCGCCGGGCCGGACGATCGGTCATGCGTGGTGCTCCCCTGGCCGGCGTCGTGGTCGACGAAGTTTGCCACGCTCCGCCGGCCACCGTGCCCGCCGGACCTGGCCGACCGGCACGCGCAGGGGCTTGTTGCGCGCGACACTGTGGATCGACGCCGGCCGCGCCGGCCCAGCGGGTCGCGATCAGCGCGAGCGCGGCGACCGGGCGGTCAACGGGCATCCCGCTCAACGGGCAGCACCCGGCCGAGGAAACCGCGGACGTACCCGGCGATCGCGTCCAGGTGCGTTTCCAGCGCGAAGTGGCCCGCGTCGAGCAGGTGGACCTCGGCGTCGGGCAGGTCCCGGGCGTACGCGCGGGCGCCGTCGGCGATGAAGATCTCGTCGTTGCCGCCCCAGACGGCCAGCAGCGGGACCGCATTGGCCCGGAAGTACTCGTGGAACTTCGGGTACAGGCCGATGTTGTGGTGGTAGTCGGCGAGCAGCGCCATCTGGATTTCCGCGCCGCCGGGCCGGTCGAGCAGGGCCTGGTCGTGGATCCAGACGTCCGGGCTGACCAGCTCGGGGTCGGGGGCGCCGTCGAGGTACTGCGCCTTCGTGGCTTCCAGGCTGACCATCGCCCGCAGGTCGTCCTCGCTCAGCGTGCCGGCGGCCAGCTTCTGCGGCAGCCCGGCACCGAGGCCGTCGACGTAGGCGTTGCCGTTCTGCGTGACGATCGCGGTCACCCGTTCCGGGTTGCCGGCCGCGATGCGCAGGCCGACCGGGGCGCCGAAGTCCTGGATGTAGAGCGCGAAGCGGTCCAAGCCGATCTCGTCGAGCAGCCCGAGGGTCAGTTCGGCGAGCGCGTCGAAGGTGTAGGTGAACTCGTCCACCGACGGCGCGTCCGACGCGCCCGCGCCGAGGTAGTCGGGCGCGACGACGTGGTAGCGGTCGGCCAGCGCCGGGATGAGGTGCCGGTACATGTGCGAGCTCGTCGGGAAGCCGTGGAGCAGCACGATCGTGGGCGCGCCGGCGGGTCCGGCCTCCCGGTAGAAGAGCCGGTGCCCGGCGACGGTGGCGAAGCGGTGGTGCACGGCGACCATGGGGTTCTCCTCACGTCTCATGTTTATTGACTCATTTATCCATGAGAGGTCGTAGACTGTCAACATGGAGGCCGGACTCAGGGAGGCGAACGTGGTCACTGCGGCACCCGGCGAGGAGCGCTCGCCCGCGCTGGCGCTGGTCAACACGCGCCGGCTCACCGCGACTGGCGAGGTCGACGACCTGGCCGAACCCGCGGACGCCGCCGGATGGCTGGGTCTCCCCACCCTGGGCACGGACGACCTCCGCCGCGTCACGGACCTGCGCGCCGCCGTGCGCGAGCTGCTGACGGCGCTGGCGGAGGACCGCTCGCCGTCCGCGGCCGCGGTCGAGACGGTCAACGCGGCCGCGCGCGCCGACGCCGCCGCGCCGCAGCTCGCCTGGCCCCGCCGCGAGTGGCGCAGCACCCGGCCGGGCACCTTCGACGAGGCCGTGGCGAGGCTGGCCCGCGACGCGATCGACGTCGTCACCGGCGACCTCGCGCCGCTGGTGCGCCCATGCGAGGCCCACGGGTGCGTGCGGTTCTTCCTCCGCGAGCACGCCCGCCGCCGCTGGTGCTCGACGACGTGCGGCGACCGCGTCCGCGCCGCCCGCCACCAGCGGCTGGTGGTCGAGCGGCGCGGGTAACGTACGTCACATGGAATGGACGCTCGAAGTCGTCGTGGTCCCGGTGTCCGACTTGGACCGCGCGAAGGCCTTCTACGCCGACCAGGTCGGCTTCACCGTCGACCACGACATGACGGTCGGCGAAGGCGCCCGGTTCGTCCAGCTGACCCCGCCGGGCTCGGGCTGCTCGGTGGTGATCGGCAAGGGCGCGGTGCCGGAGATGCCGCCCGGTTCGCTGAAGGGCTTGCAGCTCGTGGTCAACGATCTCCCGAAGGCCCACGCGCAGCTGCGCGAGCGCGGCGTCGAGGTGAGCGACATCGAGGTCTACGGCACCGGCGCGTGGGACGGCAAAGCGGACCTCGACAACGTGGGGTTCGTCCACTTCGCCGACCCGGACGGCAACGCCTGGATGGTCCAGCAGATCTCGTCGCGCAAGTAGCTAGTCCACCAGGGCGCCGCAGCTGACGTTGACCGTCGAGGCCGTCATCGTGCGGGCCCGGTCCGACGCCACGAACGCCGCCACCGCGCCGACGTCCGCCAGCGTCGCCGTGCGGCCGAGCATCGTCTTGCCCGCGATGCTCGCCTCGATCGCGTCGCGGCCGGCGAAGTCCGCCGGGAGCGTCTCCGGGATGCCGCCCGTCCGGAGCGTCACCGCCCGCACGCCGTGCGGCCCCAGCTCCGCGGCCAGCTGGCGGCGCATGGCCTCGAGCGCGTGGAACGCGATCTGCAGGCCGCCCACCGAGAACTCGCGCACCGGTTCGCCCGCGCCGCCGAACAGGAGCAGCACGCCCGAGCGCTGCTTGACCATGTGCCGGGCCGCCGCGCGGGCGGTCAGGAACTGCGTCCGGACGGCTGTCCGCACCGGGCGTTCGTAGTCCTCCGGCGTCATGTCGATCAACGGCGTGCCCTGGACGTCACCGTGGGCGATCAGGTTGAACGAGATGTCCAGGCCGCCCGCGGCGGCCACCGCGTCGGCGTGCTCGTCGACCGCCCGCTCGTCGAGGGCGTCCACCTCCGCCACTTCGGCCGCGCCACCGTTGGCGCGGATGCGGTCGGCGACCTCGTCGAGCCGCGCGCGGGTGCGGCCCGCGAGGAACACCCGCGCGCCCTCCTCCGCGAAGGCCGTGGCCACCGCGGAGCCGATCCGGCCGCCTCCGCCGTAGACGATCGCGTTCTTGCCGTCGAGCAGTGTCATGGGTCCCTCCGATGTCCGGGTTCACCGGTGCGTCGAACGGGACCCGCCGGGATCGACACGTCAGGGCCGCGGGACGCCCATCGGGTTCGGCACCGGGACGACACCCGCGTCGACGACCGCGCGGCCGAGCGGGACCGCCAGGTCGAGGAGCCGGTCCAGGTCCGCGCCCAGCGCGTCCACCGGGGCCGACGCCAGGCGGTCGGTGTCCTCTTCGAGCCGGGTGCGCAAGACCGCGCCTTCCGAGGTGAGCCGGTTCCGCGCGTCGAGCAGGCCGCGGGACCGCAGGCGCCCGGCAGCCGCCGTCCAGTCGTCCTCGGTCCAG
Organism: Amycolatopsis sp. NPDC098790; assembly: GCF_044759945.1. Classification (NCBI taxonomy): domain Bacteria; kingdom Bacillati; phylum Actinomycetota; class Actinomycetes; order Pseudonocardiales; family Pseudonocardiaceae; genus Amycolatopsis; species Amycolatopsis sp. NPDC098790. The sequence continues at coordinate 158,128 of NZ_JBIWAI010000008.1, read as the reverse complement.
CCTCGGTGCGGCTGGACGTCGGCGCGGCCGATGACCCCGTCGCCGATGTGGGTGAGCGTGGTCTCCAGGCCGGTCAGCCCGGCGTGGACCGCGGCCAGGACGTGGCCGTCGCCGCGGTGCTCGCGCAGGACCGTCGCCGCCAGCCAGAGCCGGCCCAGCGTCCCGGCCGGCCGGGGCACCGCGGACCAGGCGGCGGCGAGCGGGCGGCCGTCGAACCGGCACGCGGCGGCGGCCCGTTCCAGCAGCTCGGCCAGTTCTTCGTGCCCGGGTCCCAGCGCCTGCCGCAGCGCGGCTTCGACGGCGGCGAGCCGGGAGCCGAGCACGTCGTCCGGCGAGGCGAACGACCAGGCGTCCGGGATCGCCCGCGCCACCATCGGCGGGGCGAAGCCGAACAGCACGGACGTCGCCGCCGCCGGCCCGACCGGACCCAGCGGCGCGAGGCGGCCCGCGAAGTACCCCATCCAGTACCCGCGCAGGCCGGCCTCCTTCGCCGCGGCCGCCGTCTCCGGCGCGAAGTACACGACCGCGTGCAGGGGTTCGACGGCCGCCCAGAGCCGTCGCGCCGGTGAAGGTGTCATGCCGCCATTCTCAGCCCCAGGCGACCGGCAGCTCCCGCACGCCGTAGACCAGCGTGTTGTGCTTGAACGCCAGCTCGTCCCGCGGCACGGCGAGCTTGAGATCCGGCACCCGGCGGAACAACCGCGTCAGCGCTTCCTGCAGTTCGACGCGCGCGAGCTGCTGGCCGATGCACTGGTGCGCCCCGAAGCCGAAGGCGACGTGCGTGCGCGGCGAGTCGCGGTGGAAGTCGAGCTTGTCCGCGCCGGAGAACAGGTCTTCGTCGCGGTTCGCCGAGTTCAGCGCCGCCACCAGCCACTCCCCCGCCTTGACCGCCCGGGCACCGACCTGGACGTCCGCGGTCGCGTACCGCAGCACGCCGAATTGGACGACCGACAGGTACCGCAGCAGTTCCTCGACCGCGCGCTCGGGAGCGGACAGGACGACGTCGCGCTGGGCCGGGTGTTCCAGCAGCACGAGCGTGCTGAGCGCGATCATGTTGGCCGTGGTTTCGTGTCCGGCCACCAGGAGGCTGAGGCCGAGCACCACGAGTTCTTCCATGGTGAGCGGGTCGCCGGTGGTCTCACCGCGCGAAATCAGCCGGCTGAACAGGTCGTCCTGCGGATTCCGCTGCTTGTCGGTGAACAGTTCGGCGAGGAAGCCGGAAAGCTCGTCGTAGGCCTGCTGCCCTTCTTCGCGGGTGGCGTCGGTGCTGACGAGCAGCCCGCTCTGCCGCTGGAACCGCGCGCGGTCGGCGTAGGGGACGCCGAGCAGCTCGCAGATCACGAGCGACGGGATCGGCAACGCGAAGTCCCGTACGAGATCGGCTTCCCCGGGCCGGGCGAGCATCGCGTCGAGGTGGCTCTCGACGAGTTCCTGGACGTAGCCGCGCATCGCCTCCACGCGCCGCACGGTGAATTCGGCGATCACCATCTTGCGGATGCGCGAGTGCTCGGCGCCGTCGAGCTGGATGATGGAGCCGGGGCTGACCTCCTCGTCGAGGTCGGCGTTCGGGTTGACGTGCACCGAGGAAGCGCCGCGCGAGCTCATGGTCCGGTCGGCGAGCACCGCGCGGACGTCGCTGTAGCGCGTCACCAGCCAGGCATCCATGCCGGCCGGGCAGCGCACTTGCGACGTCGGCGCGGTTTCCCGGAGGGTGGCGTAGGTTTCGGGCGGGTCGAACGGGCATCCGGCCGGTCGTGCCGTCGGGAGGGCCGGGGTTGCGGACGCTGCCGTCACGGCGGATCACACCTCTCGTGCGGTGGTCGGGACCCTTCCACCATGGAGAGAACCGGGCCGGTCGTGGGACGTTCGACCCACTTCCGACCCGGATGGCCTAGCGGCCCCCGTACACCCCTCCATTCACGTGCACCACCTGCCCGGTGACGTGCCCCGCCTCCGGCGACGCCAAGAAGCCCACCGTGGCCGCCACTTCCTCCGGTGTCCCCGCTCGCTTGTCGAACGCCACCGCCACCCGCGCCGCCACCCATTCGTCGGAAACCGTGCCGTGGAAGAACTCCGTCTCCAACGTGACGCCCGGCGCCACGACGTTCGCCGAGCCGCTCGCCCCCAGTTGCCGCGCCAAGTCCGTGTTCCACGCCTCGATCGCCGCCTTCGCCGCGCCGTACGACCCGGAACCCTGCTTCGCCGCTACCGACCCGAGAGTCACCACCCGCACGTTGTCCGCGAAGCGCGGCTTCAGCGCGGTGGTGACCAGTACCGCGGAAACGACGTTCGCCTCGAAGTTCGCGCGCCACGCGTCCGCCAGGCCCGCGAGCCCGACCGGTGCCTCCCGGACGCGGTCGGTGTTGCCGCCGGCGTTGTTGACCAGGACGTCCACGCGCGAAGGCAGTTCCGCCAGCGCGGCCTGCACCGCCTCCGGGTCGCTCGCGTCGAACGCCACCGCCCGCGCGCCGAGCTTCTCCGCCGCCGCTTCGAGGACGTCCTTGCGCCGGCCCGTGATGGTGACGCGCTCACCCGCCGCCGCGAAGCGCGTGGCGATCGCCAGCCCGATGCCCGTGCCGCCGCCGGTGACCACGACTTCCCGTTGTTCGCTCATGGCGCCATCTTCGCCGAGCGGACCGCCGGCGCGAGCGGTTTTCCCGGCGACCGGGACACGAAACCGGATTCGTTAGGACACTTTACGAACAGGTCTTGACGCCGCGCCGCCACCCGGCGAACCTGGACGCACGCCGCAAGTCATCGTCCGCCCCACCCCCTTCCGGAGGCAGCATGACCCGGCGCGCGCTCGTGCTCGTCGCGACCCTGTTCCTCGCGTTGGCCACCGCCGGCACCCCCGCGGCGAACGCGGCCACCACGCAGCCCACCTTCCTCACCTTCTACGGCTGGTGGGACAACACCCCGCCCGGCGGCGACATCGCCTACCCGCGGCTCCACGACACCGCGGGCGGCAAGGGCACCTACGCCGACCCGATCACCTTCGCCACCAGCAGCGACGAACTCGAACCCGGCACGAAGGTCTGGGTGCCGCGGGTGAAGAAGTACTTCATCATGGAGGACGGCTGCGACGAGTGTTCCGACGACTGGAACAGCCAGGGCCCGAACGGCGGACCCGGCCTGCGCCACATCGACCTCTGGCTCGGTGGCCAGGGCGGCAGCGCCTTCGACGCGATCGACTGCGAAGACGCGCTCACGCACTACAACCCCGACAACACGCCGGTGATGGAGCCGGTCGTCGTCGACCCGCCGTCGGACGAGCCCTACGACGCGACGCCGATCTTCAACACCGGCACCGGTGAGTGCTGGGGCGGCGCGCAGCCGAACACGACGGTCGGCCAATACAAGAACAACTCCACCGGAACCTGCCTGGAAGCGCCGAGCAGCACGCTGAAAGTGGCTGCTTGCACCGGAAGCGACGCGCAGCGCTTCACCTTCCACGGCGCTTTCCTCGTGATCAACGACAAGTGCGCGGGCATCTCCGGCAGCTCGATCGTGCTGCAGACCTGCACCGGCGGCCCGGCCCAGCAGTGGTCGATCAACCCGGACGGCACCATTTCCGACATCCAGACGAGCAAGAAGTGCTTCCGCGCCTCGGGTTCGGCGGTCACCGCGGGCAGCTGCTCCGGCACCCAGGCCCGCTGGACGTTCACCGCCGCCGGCGCCCCGAGCGGCATCAGCGTGACGCCGTCGTCGGTGTCGGTCGCGCCGGGTGCGTCGGCGACGGCCGCTGTCAAGGCCACGGACGCCGTCACGCTGTCCGCGAGCGGCGCACCCGCGGGAGTCACCGTGTCCTTCGCGCCGGCGTCCGTGCCGGCCGGCGGCACCTCGACCGTCACGGTCACCGCCGCCGCGACCGCCGCACCCGGCTCGGCGACGGTCACCATCACCGGCGGCGCGAAAACCGCGTCGCTGGGCGTGACAGTCACCGGTGGTGCGGAAACCCTGCTTTCGCAAGGAAAAACGGCGACAGCGTCCTCGACGGAGTCGTCGTCCTACCCGGCGAGCGCGGCCTTCGACGGCAACCTGACGAGCACCCGCTGGGCGTCCAAGGAAGGCACGGCGAGCGAGTGGCTGCGCGTCGACCTCGGCGCCACCAAGCAGGTCTCGCACGTCAAGCTGACCTGGGAAGCCGCGTACGGCAAGGCGTACACCATCCAGACGTCACCCGACGGCACGACCTGGACGACGATCTACAGCACCACGACCGGCAACGGCGCCACCGACGACCTCACCGGACTGGTCGGCAGCGGCCGCTACGTGCGGATGAACGGCGTCACGCGCGGGACGTCGTACGGCTACTCGCTGTACGAGATGCAGGTGTACGGCACGCCCTGAGTTGCCATTCCGGCAACGCGATTTGCCTCCTCGGTGCCGTCCTCCGCATGCTGGGGACGTCACCGAGGAGGAACCATGCCGCACGAGGGGCCCATGAGCGTCGAAGAAATGCTCAAGCAGGAGTTCTGGGAAGCGATGTACCAGCGCGACGAGCACCGGATCTGGAGCGGGAACGTCAACGCGAACCTCAGCTCCGAGGTCGAGGGGCTGACGCCCGGGCGCGCGCTCGACCTCGGCTGCGGCGAAGGCGGCGACGCGATCTGGCTCGCGAAGAAGGGCTGGACGGTCGACGGCGCCGACATCTCCACCGTCGCGCTCGCCCGCGCGGAAGAAGCGGGCAAGGAGGCCGGCGTGGACGTCCGCTGGCTGCACCGCAACATCCTGGAGTGGCAGCCGGAGGAGAGCTACGACCTGATCTCCGCGCAGTACATGCACCTGCCGCCGAACCTGCGCCGGGACGTCTTCACGGCGGCCGCAGCGGCGATCAAGCCGGGCGGGTCGCTGCTGGTCGTCGGGCACTCGCCGAAGGCCATGCGCGAGTTCGACGGCCAGAAGCCGCCGGAGGAGCTGTACTTCGAGCCGGAGGAGATCACGACCTACCTCGGCGACCCGTGGCCGTGGGTGGTCGAGACGTGCGAGACGCGCGGCGAGGGTCACCACACCGACGCCGTCTACCGCGCGCGACGCCTCGAAGCATGAGAAAGGCCCCCTTCACGCGCCTCCCATGCCCCCACCGCCACCCTCAACGGAAGCGCTTCGCGCTGCGGTGTTTGCCCTGGGACGCGTGTGAAGGGGGCCTTTTCGTCAGGCGAGCTCGAGGCCGTAGGCCTGCAGCTCCAGGGTGAGCGGGTAGAAGTAGCTGGTCACGGTGTCGCCGCCGGACAGCGTGCCGAGGCCCTTCGAGCCGTCGTAGGCCGGGCCGCCGGAGTCACCGTGGTCGGTGTGCGCGGTGGTGCCGAACTCGTGGTTGAGCACGCCGACGTCGAAGTTGACCGACTCGTCGACCGAGGTGACCTCGCCGCTGCCGCCGCCGGTGGTCGAGCCCTGCTTCTGGATCTGCTCGCCGACGGTCGGCTCGGCCGCCGAGGTGATCTCCTGGCCGGTGTTGATCTCGCCGGGGCCGGAGCCGTTCGGGCGGGTCAGCAGGCCGGAGTCGGCGCCGGGGCAGTCGCTCTCGACGACCTGCGCGCCGGAGACGTCGCCGCCGGACCAGGTGCCGCCGAGGTTGGTGCAGTGGCCCGCGGTGAGCAGGAACGGCTCCCCGCCGCGCGTCACGTTGAAGCCGAGCGAGCAGCGGCCCTGGCTGTTCTGGATGGCGTCGCCGTCGGCGATGTGCAGCTCCAGCTTGCCGGTGCGGTGCTCGACGCGGACGCTGTCGCCGTACTTCGCGGCGGCCGCGCTGACCTTGTCGGAGGTCTCCTTGCTGGCGGCGTCGTAGACCTTCACGACGACCTGGTTGGTCTTGGTGTCGATGCCCCACGCGGTCTGCGGGACGTTCTTCACCGCGTCGAGCTGGTTCTTGACGCCGGTGAGCGCGGCGAAGGTGTGCTTGACCTTCTTCGCGGTGAGGCCGGCGTCGGTGACCTTCTGGGCCGCGGCGTCGTCGACGACGTTGACGACGGCTTTGCCGTTTTCGAGGTAGACACCGCCGGAAGCGGCGCCGAGCGAGCTCGCCACCTGCGTGGCGTTGGTGATGGCCTGGGCCTGCAGTTCGGCGAAGGCCAGTGGGGACGCAGTGGCCGCCGACGAGCAAACGCCCGCCGTCAGCGCGGCGGCCGACAAGACGGCGAAGGTCTTGAGGGCGGTCTTCCGGGGAGTCATCAACTTCCTCCAGGTTGCCGGTTCGAAGCCTGCGCCGGTCACTTTCGTTGCCGGGCAACCAACGCAACACCGACGAAGGTTGGTTAATAACCAGCAGATCCGGACATACCTCTCAACTCAGACCCGAACAGCCGAGTGACGCTGCTGCGTTCGGCGCACCACAGCGCCGGTCGGGCGCCCGGAGGGAGACCTTCGGTGGGCCGAGCAGCTCAACCACGGGCGACCGAACGACATGAATGAGTCATTCATGTCGCCTGGTGACATGAACGAGTCGTTCATGTCATCCAGCCACGCCCCCGGCCGCCGGTCGGGCGCGCGGCGGGAGACTTTCGCTGGGCCGGACAGCTCGACCACGGACAGCCGAACGTCATGAATGAGTCATTCACGTCGCCTGACGACATGAATGAGTCGTTCATGTCATCCAGCCACGCCCCCGGCCGCCGGTCGGGCGCGCGGCGGGAGACTTTCGCTGGGCCGGACAGCTCGACCACGGGCAGCCGAACGTCATGAAAGAGTCATTCATGTCGTCCGGCGACATGAACGAGTCGTTCATGTCATTCACCTGCGCCTTCGGCCGCCGGTCGCGAGGAGGCCAAGCCGGGGCCCGAACGTCATGAAAGACCCCCTCACCTCGCCGGATGACATGAAAGAGTCGTTCAGGTCGTCCGGCTCAGCCCTTCGGCCAGCGAACGTGGTCCTCGTACCCCGGATTCTTCTTCAAGTACCCCGCGATGAACGGACAAACCGGCACAATCGTCCGCCCCTTCGAGACGACGTCGTCCAGCGCGCCGGCCGCCAGCACCTTCCCCAGCCCCTGCCCCGAGAACGCGTCGTCGATCTCGGTGTGCGTGAACACCGTCAACTCACCGCGCACGTCGTAGTACGCCGAACCGGCCAGCTTCTCGTCGACCCACAGGTCGTAACGGCTCTCGTCGGGGTTGTCGGCCACCCGGGTCTCGGTCACTGGCTCTCCTGTCGTCGCTGGGCCGGCCGGGGGAAGTGCCCGACCCGTTCGTGTGCAACCCAGCTTGCTCCTCTTGGCGGGCACCCGCGTCTTTGGTTGCCTCACGGGGTGCCCGAGCAGCCGTTCGTCCTCCCCGAGTTCTACATGCCCCACCCCGCGCGGCTGAACCCGCACCTCGAGCGGGCCCGCGCGCACAGCAAGGCGTGGGCGCGCGGGATGGACATGATCGACGTCCCCCAGCACGGCACCGTCGTCTGGACCGAGCACGACCTCGACTCCCACGACTACGCCCTGCTCTGCGCCTACACCCACCCGGACGCCGGCGCCGGCGAGCTCGACCTCGTCACCGACTGGTACGTCTGGGTCTTCTACTTCGACGACCACTTCCTCGAGCTCTACAAGCGCACCGGCGACATCGAGAGCGCGCGCACCCACCTCGACCGGATCGACCTCTTCATGCCCGCCGAAGGCGAGATCACCGCGACGCCGGAGAACCCGGTCGAGCGCGGCCTCGCCGACCTGTGGGACCGCACGATTCCGCACCGCACGGCCGCGTGGCGGCGCCGGTTCGTCGCCAGCACGAAGGCGCTGCTCGAAGAGTCGTTGTGGGAACTGGCGAACATCAACGAAGGCCGGCTCGCCAACCCCATCGAGTACGTCGAGATGCGGCGGAAGGTCGGCGGCGCGCCCTGGTCGGCGAACCTCATCGAGCACTCCGTGCACGCCGAGGTCCCGGACGCGATCGCCGCGACGCGCCCCATGGAAGTCCTGCGCGACTGCTTCGCCGACAGCGTCCACCTGCGCAACGACCTCTTCTCCTACCAGCGCGAGGTGCAGGACGAGGGCGAGCTGTCCAACGGCGTGCTCGTGTTCGAGAAGTTCCTCGGCCTCACCACGCAGGAGGCAGCCGACGCCGTCAACGACCTCATCACGTCGCGGCTGCACCAGTTCGAGCACACGGCGCTCACCGAGGTCCCCGCGCTCTTCGACGAGCACGGCGTCGACCCGGCGGCGCGCGCGGCGACGTTCGCCTACGTCAAGGGCCTGCAGGACTGGCAGTCCGGCGGCCACGAGTGGCACCTGCGGTCCAGCCGGTACATGAACGAAGGCGCCCTCGACGACCGGCCGCCGGCCACGCGGATCCTGTCGTCGGTGCTCGCCACGGCGCCGCAGCGGCTGCGGGCCTACGGCCACACCCCGTTCGGCGAGGTCCGGGTGGCGCGGCCGGCCGTCGAGCCGCCGTTCCCGGTGCGGCTGAACCGGCACCTGGACGGGTGCCGCCGCCGCAACGTCGACTGGGCGCGCACCACGGATCTCCTCGACGGCGTCGTGTGGGACGAGCGCAAGCTGAGAGCCGCCGACCTCCCGCTGTGCGCGGCGGGCATCCACCCGGACGCGACGGCCGAGCGCCTCGACGTCACCAGCGACTGGCTGACCTGGAGCACGTACGCGGACGACTGGTTCCAGGAGGTGTTCGGCGCGACGCGCGACCTCGTCGCGGCGAAGGCGTGGCGGGAACGGCTGGGGCAGATCATGGGTGGGGGAACCACGCCCGTGAACCCCCTCGAAACGGCGCTCGCCGACCTCTGGCCGCGGACGGACGACCGTGACGCGGTGCGCCGGGCCGTCGAGTCGATGACCGGGAGCTGGCTGTGGCGGCTCACCAACCTGGCGCAGAACCGGATCCCGGACCCGGTCGACCACGTGGAGATGCGCCGCCGGACGTTCGGCGCGGAGCTGTCGATGGCCCTGACCACCCGAGGCGCGCGGCCGGCGCTGGCCAACCTCGCGGCCGACTACGGCGGGCTGCTCAACGACCTGTACTCCTACCGCAAGGAGATCCGGTTCGAGGGCGAGCTCAACAACGGCGTCCTGGTGGTGCGGAACTTCCTCGGCTGCTCGGAGGAGCGTGCGTACGAGGTGGTCGCCGACCTGGCCGAGGCGCGGCTCGCGGAGTTCCGCCACACGGGCGACGAAACGCTGCGGGACTGGCTGGCGGGGGTGGCGCACTGGCACGAGCACGCGGGCCGGTACACCGGCACCGAGCTGGGGCACCACCCGCGGTTCACCGGGCCGACGGGGATCGGGACGTCGTCGCTGCGGATCTCGTCGTTGCTGCCGGCCGGTCGCTGAGGTGCCGACGGAGAAGCAGGTGCGGATCGCCGAGCTGCTGCACGGGATCGGCATGCACCGCGAAGCCGAGCAAGCGCTCCGAACGGACTGGCGCGCGAGGTGGCGCCGGATGCGCCGGCGCCTCCGGAAGCCGGCCCGGCGGGTGCACTGGCGGTAGCGCGTCACCAGGCCGCGTTGTTCGCGCCACTCCGCCGGGCATTCGCCGGGGCCGGGGGCGATACTCGACACCGTGAGCGGCTTCAACCTGCGTTTCCTCGGCCATTCGACCGTCCGGCTCGAACTCGCCGGCCGGGTCGTGCTGACCGATCCCGTGCTCACCGCGCGCGTCGGCGGGCTCGTGCGGGTCGTGCCGCCGCCCCCGCCACCCACCTACGCCGGCGTCGACCTCGTCCTGCTCTCGCACCTGCACGGCGACCACCTGCACCTGCCCTCCCTCAAGCTGCTCGGCCGGAGCACCCGGATCGTCGTCCCGCGCGGCGCCGGGTCCTGGCTGGCCAGGAAGGGCTTCCGGAACGTCGAGGAGATCGCGCCCGGCGAAACCCTCACCGAAGGCGCCTTGACCATCACCGCCACCGAAGCCGTCCACTCCGGACACCGGTGGGGCCCGCGGCTGACCCACGGCCCGCAGAGCCCCGCGATCGGGCACCTGATCGAAGCCGGCGGCACCAAGGTCTACAACGCCGGCGACACCGACCTCTTCGCCGGGATGGCGGACTTCGGCCCGGTCGACGTCGCCCTGCTGCCCGTCTGGGGCTGGGGGCCGAACCTCGGGCCGGGTCACCTGGACCCGGCCCGCGCCGCGAAAGCCGCCGGGATCCTCGACGCCCGCGCCGCCGTGCCCGTGCACTGGGGCACCCTCGCCGTCCCCGGCCTGAAGCGGACCGCGCGGATGCGCCGGCTGCTCGCCGACCCGCCGCGCGTGTTCGCCGCTGAAGTCAAGGCCGCCGGCGGTACCACCGAAGTCCTGTTCACCGAGCCCGGCGCCGAAGTCGCGCTCCCGGCACCCACGGACCGCGCGTGAACTGGACCGACCCGGCCGCCATCGGGTACCCGGCCGTGTTCGGCGGCGTGCTGCTCGGCTCGATCATCCCGATCGTGCCCACCGGCGCGGTGGTCGGCGCCGCGGCCGCCGTCGCCACCACCACCGACCACCTGTCGCTGCCGCTGGTCATCCTGCTCGCCGTCCTCGGCGCGTACGTCGGCGACGTCGTGACGTTCGGGATCCCGCGCCTCGGCAGCGAAGCCGCGTTCCGGTGGATCAGCCGCCGCCAGCCCGCCGAACGGCTCGAGAAGGCCCGCGACCAGTTCACCCGCCGCGGCTGGCAGCTCGTCGTGATCGGCAGGCTCGTCCCGGCCGGCCGGATCCCGGTGCTGCTCGCCGCGGCCGCGTTGAGCTACCCGTGGCGTCGGCTGCTGCCCGCCGCGCTCGTCGCGTGCGTGCTCTGGGCGACGGCGTACAGCTTGCTCGGCATCCTCAGCGGCGGCATCTTCGACTCGCCGCTCATCGCGACCGTCCTGGCGACGGTGCTGGTCCTGCTGGTCACCGTGCTGCTGAACCTGGTTTCCCGGTGGCGCCGCAAAACCAAGGAGAAGGTGTGACGACGACCGCGCCGAAGGGCCGGCTGCTGCGGGGCGGCCGGGCCGTCGCCCGCATCCTCCTGGTGTGGGCCGCGGTGACCGGGGCGCTGCACCTGCTCGACGTCCTCCTGCCCGGCTTCCGGATGACGCACTGGTGGCAGCCCACGGTCTGCGCGCTGGTGCTGGGCGTGCTGGTCGCCTTCGTCTGGCCGCTGGCCATGCGGATCGCCTACCCGCTGGCGTTCTTCACGTTCGGGCTCTTCGGGTTCCTGCTGCTCGGCACGGGCACCCTCGCCGTGTTCCGGACGATCCCCGGCGTCGAACTGGTCGGCTTCCGGACCGCGGTGATCGTGACCGTCGCCATGGCCGGCGTCGGCGCGCTCATCTCGACGGCGCTCGCCGTCGACGAGGACGAGATCTTCTTCCGCCGCGCCGCCCGGCGCCGCCGTCGCCACACCCCCGCGCCCGGCGTGGCCGAGCAGCCGCCCGGGGTCGTGTTCCTGCAGATCGACGGCCTCGGGTTCGACACCGTCCGCCGCGCGGTCCGCGACGGCGACATGCCGACGTTCGCCGCCTGGCTCGCCGAAGGCAGCCACACGCTCACGCCGTGGCACACCGACTGGAGCTCCCAGACCGGCGCGAGCGTCTGCGGCATCCTGCACGGCGACAACCACGACATCCTCGGTTTCCGCTGGTACGAAAAGGACCGCGACCACGTGATGGCGTGCGCGCACCCGACCGACGCGGCCGAGATCGAACGGCGCCACTCCGACGGGCGCGGCCTGCTCTCCGGCGACGGCGCCAGCCGCGGCAACCTCTTCTCCGGCGACGCCGACCACGTCAGCCTCACCATGAGCTCGATCCCGGTGCTGGTGCCCAAGAAGCTGCGCCACCACCGCCGCGACCGGCTCGGCGCGGGCTACTACGCCTACTTCGCGAACCCGGTCAACGCGCTGCGCACGTTCGTCGTCGCGCTGGCCGACGTCTTCCGCGAGATCAACGCGTCGGTGCGCCAGCGCCGGGCCGGCGTGGTGCCGCGCATCCCGCGCGGCGGCTGGTACCCGCTCGCCCGGCCGGGCACGACGGTGATCGCGCGCGACGTCGTCGTCTCGGCCATCCTCGGGGACATGCTGGCCGGGCGGCCGGTGGTGTACGCGGACTTCCTCGGCTACGACGAGGTCGCGCACCACTCGGGCATCGAGCGGTTCGACACGCTGTCGGTGCTGCGCTCGATCGACCAGCAGATCGCGCGGCTGCACCGGGCTTCGCGGCTCGCCCCGCGCCGCTACCACGTCGTCGCGCTGTCGGACCACGGCCAGACGCAGGGCCAGGCGTTCTCCGAGCGGTTCGGCGAGACGATCGAGGCGTACGTCGGCCGGATGTGCGGCGGCTCGCCGTCAGCTGCCGCGGGCAAGCGGCGCCAGGCCGAGAGCTGGCAGATCAACGCGGCGCTGGCGGAGGCGACCAAGAGCGGCGGCCTGATCGCGCGCCGGCTGCGCGGCCGCGTCGAGAACGCCGAGACCGGTGGCGACCGGCCGCGCACGGAGTCCGGATCGCCCGGCGCGGTGACGCGGGTGGCACCGGGCGTGGTCGTGGTGGTGTCCGGGCACACGGCGATGGTGTCGTTCACCGAGCACGAGGGCCGCGTCGAGCTGGAGACGATCGAGCGCGAGTTCCCGGAGCTGCTGCCGTCGCTGGTGGACCACCCCGGGGTCGGGTTCCTGCTGGTCCGCAGCCGCGAGTTCGGCCCGGTGGTCCTGGGCCGCGACGGCCTGCACCGGCTCGCTTCCGGCGTCGTCATCGGCGAGGACCCGCTGCTGCCGTACGGCCCGCACGCGGCGGACCTGATCCGCCGGGTGGACACGTTCCCGCACTGCGCCGACGTGATGATCAACAGCCGCTACGACCCGGACTCGGACCAGGCGTCGCCGTTCGAGACGCACGTGGGGTCGCACGGCGGGCTCGGCGGCCCGCAGCAGCGGGGTTTCGTGGTACACCCGAAGGAGTTCGCGCCGCTCGGCGAGGTCGTCGGCGCGGAGGCACTGCACCGGGTGTTCCGCGGGTGGTTGACCGAGCTGGGGCACCCTTCACCCGTTCCCGAAGCCGTTTCGGAGGTTGTTTCGTGAGTTTGACGGTGTACGGCGCTTCCTGGTGCCCGGACGTGAAGCGCAGCCGCGCGCTGCTCGACCGCGAGGGCGTCGAGTACTCCTATGTGGACGTCGAGGCCGACGCGGCGGCCGAGGCGCGGGTCCGCGAGCTGCAGGACGGCGCCCGCCGCATCCCGACGATCGTGTGGGACGACGGAAGTTTCCTGGTCGAGCCGTCCGACGACGAGCTGAGCGCACGGCTGTGAAACTGTTGCGCGAGCTGCCACTGGGCACGCGGGTGGTCGTCCGCTACCGGATCGAGGGCGGGTTCACCGACGCGCTCGGCAACCTGGTGGCGCGCGACGCGACGACGTGCACGGTGGAGACCCGGCGCGGCCCGGTGGTGGTGGCGTTCGACGCCGTCACCCTGGCCAAGCCGGTGCCCCCACCGCCGGTCCGGCAGTCGAAGTTCGACGCGTTGGTCGCCGAAGCCGACGCGGTATCGGTGGACGGCTGGGACTTCTCCTGGCTCGACGGCCGAGCCACCGAAGCGCGTCCTTCGTGGGGCTATCAACGGTTGCTGGGCGCACGCCTCGCGGGCGTCCAGGCAGCGCTCGACTTGGAGACCGGCGGCGGCGAAGTCCTCGACGGCTGTCCTTCGTTGCCGCCGCTGATGGCCGCAACGGAGTCGTGGCCGCCGAACGTGGCTCGCGCTTCGGCCCGGTTGCGGCCGCGCGGGGTGGTGGTCGTGGCCACCTCGGGGTTCCCCTTCGGCGACAACGTGTTCGACCTGGTCACCAGCCGCCACCCGGTGACGACGAACTGGCCCGAGATCGCCCGCGTCCTGCGCCCCGGCGGAAGCTACTTCTCCCAGCAGGTCGGCCCGGCGAGCGTGTTCGAGCTGGTCGAGTTCTTCCTCGGCCCGCAACCCGAGGAAGGGCGCAACAGCCGCCACCCGGACCACGCCGTGGCGGCCGCCGCCGACGCGGGACTGGAGGTCATCGACCTGCGCTCGGAGTCGTTGCGCACCGAGTTCTACGACATCGGCGCGGTGGTCTACTTCCTGCGCAAGGTGATCTGGATGGTCCCGGGCTTCACGGTGGAGCAGTACCGGCCGAAACTGCGGGAACTGCACGAGCTGATCGAGCGCGACGGCCCGTTCGTCGCCCACACGACGAGGTTCCTCATCGAGGCCCGGAAGCCTTGACGATCGCCGCCTCGACGCCGTCCAGCAGCAGCTCCACCCCTGCCTCGAACGACAACCTCGCCTCGCGCTCCAAATAAGGCTCATCGGACGACACCACTTCGACCGACGCGCCCAGCTTCGCCACCGTCGGGAACCGCGCGGTCAAGTCCGGCACCAGTTCCCCCAGCAACGCCGACCGCGCGCCCCACCAGTCCTCTTCGGACAGTCCCGTCTCGCGGGCCGCCTGGCGGGACTCCGCCGCCGCCTGGACCGACCCGCGCACGACGTTGAACAGCGCCGACACCACCCAGCGCACCCGCGCCAACGGCAGCTCCGTCAGCGCCAGCACCGACAGCAGCGTTTCCTGGACGTGGAACTCCCCCGGCCCGAGCACCGGCCGCGCCGGGGAGACCTGCAGCAGCCACGGGTGCCGCACGTGCAGGTCCCACAACGCGTCGGCCAGCGACAGAGCGGAAGCCCGCCAGCCGTCCGACGACGAAAACGACGATGGCAGCTCCCCCAGTGTCCGGTCGTACATGAGATCGACCAGCTCGGTCTTGCCCGGCACGTACGTGTACAGCGCCATCGCCGTCCGCCCGAGCCGCTCGCCCACCGAACGCATCGACAGGGCCGCCATGCCCTCGGCGTCGGCGATGTCGATCGCCGCCGCGACGATCGCCTCGACCGACAGCCCCGGCTTCGGGCCGGGCCCGGTGCGCGGCGCGACCACGCGCGGCCCCCACAGCAGCTCCATGGACCGGCGGGCGTCGCCCTGACCCGCGAAGACGACCACCTTGCCGACTCCTTACACCCTAAAGTATTGTACGATCGGAAATCACTTTACAGCCTAAAGTATCAAGAAGGACAGCATGACCTCACCCAGGCGGGCCGCCGACACCCACGACGTGATCGAGGTCCGGGGGGCCCGGGAGAACAACCTGACCGGCGTCGACCTGGACATCCCGAAGCGCCGGCTCACGGTGTTCACGGGCGTGTCCGGCTCCGGCAAGTCGTCCCTGGTCTTCGGCACCATCGCGGCCGAGTCCCAGCGGCTGATCAACGAGACCTACAGCGCCTTCCTCCAGTCGTTCATGCCGAGCCTGTCGCGCCCGGACGTCGACCTGCTGGAGAACCTCAGCGCGGCCATCGTCGTCGACCAGGAGCGGATGGGCGCCAACTCGCGCTCCACGGTCGGCACCGCGACCGACGCCTACGCAATGCTGCGGATCGCCTTCTCACGGCTCGGCGAACCGCACGTCGGCACGTCCGGCGCGTTCAGCTTCAACCTGCCCGAGGGCATGTGCCCGGCCTGCGAGGGCCTCGGGCGCGTGTCCGACCTCGACGTGAACGCGCTGCTCGACTTCGACCTCTCCCTCCACGAGGGCGCGATCCAGGTGCCGGGCTTCACGCCGGACACCTGGTACGTGCAGACCTACCTCTCCTCCGGCTTCTACGACCCCGACGCGAAGATCCGCGACTTCACGCCGGAGCAGCTCGACGCCCTGCTGCACAAGGACTCCTGCAAGGTGAAGGTCGGCAAGACCAACGTCACCTACGAGGGCCTCGCGGTGAAGGTCCGGCGGCTCTACCTGCACAAGGACGTCGAGTCGCTGCAGCCGAAGCTGCGCGCGTTCATCGAGAAGGTGGCCACCTTCAAGACCTGCGGCGACTGCGGTGGCGCGCGGCTCAACCAGGCCGCGCTGTCGGCGAAGATCGACGGCAAGAACATCGCCGACTGCGCCGCGATGCAGATCAGCGACCTCGCCGAGTTCGTCCGGAGCCTCGACGCACCGTCGATCCGGCCGCTGCTGGGCAACCTGCGCGACACCCTCGACTCGCTCGTCGAGATCGGCCTCGGCTACCTGTCCCTCGACCGCGAATCCGCGACGCTCTCGGGCGGCGAGGCGCAGCGCGTGAAGATGGTGCGCCACCTGGGATCCAGCCTCACCGACGTCACGTACGTCTTCGACGAGCCGACCGTCGGGCTGCACCCGCACGACATCGAGCGGATGAACAACCTCCTGTTGTGCCTGCGGGACAAGGGGAACACGATCCTGGTCGTCGAGCACAAGCCGGAGACGATCCGGATCGCCGACCACGTCGTCGACCTCGGCCCCGGCGCGGGCACCGACGGCGGCCGGCTCTGCTACACCGGCAGCGTCGACGGCCTGCGCGCGTCCGGCACGCTCACCGGCCGCCACCTCGACCACCGCGTCACCTTGCGCGCGCGGCCCCGCAAGCCCACCGGGCACGTGTCCATCACCGGCGCCAAGCTGCACAACCTGCGGGACGTGAGCGTGGACGTCCCGCTCGGCGTCCTGACCGTCGTCACCGGCGTGGCGGGCTCCGGGAAGTCGTCGCTGATCCACGGTTCGCTGGCCCACCGCGACGACGTCGTCGTGGTCGACCAGTCGGCGATCCGCGGCTCCCGGCGCTCCAACCCGGCGACCTACACCGGCCTGCTCGACCCGATCCGCACCGCGTTCGCCAAGGCCAACGGCGTCAAGGCGAGCCTGTTCAGCGCCAACTCCGAAGGCGCCTGCCCGCACTGCAAGGGGCTCGGCGTCATCTACACGGACCTGGCGATGATGGCCGGCGTCGCGTCGGCCTGCGAAGAGTGCGAGGGCAAGCGGTTCACGCCCAAGGTGCTCACGTTCGAGTTGCGCGGCAAGAACATCAGCGAGGTCCTCGCGATGTCCGTGGCCGAGGCGCGCGAGTTCTTCGCAGGCGGCAACGCGCGGACGGTCCTCGACCGCCTCGCCGACGTCGGCCTCGGCTACCTGACGCTCGGGCAGCCGCTGACCACGCTGTCCGGCGGCGAGCGGCAGCGGCTCAAGCTGGCGATCCGGATGTCGCAGAAGGGGTCGACGTACATCCTCGACGAGCCGACGACCGGCCTGCACCTCGCCGACGTCGACCAGTTGCTGGCGCTGCTCGACCGGATCGTCGACGCCGGCAACACGGTGATCGTCATCGAGCACCACCAGGCCGTGATGGCGCACGCCGACTGGCTGATCGACCTCGGCCCCGGCGCCGGCCACGACGGCGGCCGGGTCGTCTTCGAGGGCACACCGGCGGCCCTCGTCGAGAACGCGTCCACGCTGACGGCCCGCCACCTGCGCGAATACCTGGGGAAGCCGTGAAGCCGACGGGTCTGCTCGAAGTGACGGCGGTGCGGCGCCCGACGCCGCGCACCGTGCGCGTCACGTTCACCGGCGCCGGGTTGCGCGAGCTGGAGACGTGGCCCGACCAGCAGCTCAAGCTCCTGTTCCCGCCGCCGGGCCGTCCCGTCCGGCTGCCGCCGGACGACGGCGACGTCATGCGCTGGTACCAGGCGTTCCTCGCGATCCCCGAGGACGAGCGCCCGGTGATGCGCAGCTACACGGTCCGCTCGCGCGACGGCGACGCGCTCGACGTCGAGTTCGTGCTGCACACCGGGCACACCGACGGCCCGGCGACGGCGTGGGCGCGGACGGCGGCGCCGGGTGACGTCCTCGGCCGGTACGGTCCGGACGCCGCGTACCGCCGCCCACTGTCCACAGCGGACACAGTGCTCGTGGCCGGGGACGAGACCGCGGTGCCCGCCATCGCGACCATCCTGTCCGAAGTGGACAACGCCGTGGCGTTCGTCGAAGTCGCGGACGCGGCCGAGGAGCAGCCGCTGCCCGTCCACTGGCTGCACCGGGACGGCGCACCGCACGGTACGAAACTGCTCGACGCCGTGCGCGGCGCCTCGCTGAAGCCGGGGTCGGCGGCGTGGCTCGCGGGCGAAGCCGGGATGGTGCGGTCCTTGCGCCGTCACCTCGTCGGCGAGCGAGGGCTCGACAAGGCGGACATCGAGTTCACCGGCTACTGGCGCCGCGCGCTGACCCAGGACGACGCGCCGACGCCGGAGGACCTCGCCGACGCGCGCGAAAAACTCGGCGGCTAGTGGCAGACTCGGGCGGGTGCGCGCGGAACTGACGGCATCGGGCATCGACCCGGCTTCGGTGGTGGCGGCCGAGGACATCGGCGGCGGGACGTACAACACGGCGATCCGCCTGGAGCTGGCCGACGGGCGGCGGCTGGTGCTCAAGATCGCGCCGTCCGGACCCGGGCTTTCCCACGAACACGACCTCCTGGCCACGGAAGCGGAGTACTACCGCCGGGTCCCCGGCCCGCTGCCGTCGGTGGTCGGGGCGGGGCCGGGGTTCCTGCTGATGACGGAGCTGCCGGGCGTCCCGTGGTCGCAGCTGCCCGACGGGCCGCGGCCGCACCGGGAGCTGGGCGAGGTCGTGGCCGGGCTGCACACGGTCACCGGCGAAGGTTTCGGCTACCCGCAGGAGCCCCTGCACCCGACGTGGCCGAAGGCGTTCGCGGCGATGATGGACGCGATCCTGGCCGACGCCGTCCGCTACGGCGTCCACCTGCCGCGCCCGGTGGCGGAGATCGCGCACCTGGTCCGCCGGCACGAGCCGCTGCTGGAGCTGGTCGAGACGCCGATGCTGGTCCACTTCGACCTGTGGGACGGCAACCTCCTCCTCGACGACGGCCGCCTGTCGGGCGTCATCGACGCCGAGCGCGCGTTCTGGGGCGACCCGGCGGCGGAGTTCGTCTCACTGGGACTGTTTCGCGACCTCGACCCGGGTCTGCTCGAGGGCTACCGGGACGCGGGCGGCCCGGTGCGGTTCGGCATGCCGGTGTGGGCGCGGGTGGGGCTGTACCGGGTGTACCTCGACCTGATCATGCTGGTGGAGATGGTGCCCCGCAAGAACGACGACCCCGACCGCGCGAGGTCCCTCTCGGTCCGCCTCGGCCGCCACGTCGACGCCCTGCAGCGCGCGGTGTGATGACGTCGCGAACTCGCCGGCCCGCCTGGCGGGAGTCGGCCGGCCACGACACCGACCGGATTCACCGCATGGTCTTCACCACGTGACCGGCAGGCAGTGCACCCCGTAGACCAGCATGTCGTCCTTGAAGGCCAGTTCCTCCACCGGCACCGCGAGCCGCAGCCCCGGGATCCGCCGGTACAGCGTCCCGTACACCACCTGCAGCTCCACCCGGGCCAGTGTCTGCCCCAAGCACTGGTGCACGCCGTACCCGAAGGCCACGTGGTGGCGGGCCTCGCGCGTCACGTCCAGGCGGTCCGGCTCGGCGAACACCTCCGCGTCGCGGTTGGCCGCGTCGCCCGCCGCGATGAGACCTTCGCCCGCGCGGATCAATTCGCCGCCGACCTCGATGTCCTCGACCGCCACGCGGCGGCGGCCCGTGTGCGTGATGTTCAAGTAGCGCAACAGTTCCTCGACCGCGCGGCGCAGCAGGTCCGCGTCGCCGGTGCGCACCAGCTCGAGCTGCGAAGGGTGCTCCAGCAACGCCACCGTGCCGAGCGCGATCATGTTCGCCGTCGTCTCGTGGCCGGCCACCAGCAGCAGCTGCCCCATCGACGCGACGTCTTCCGCGCTCATGCGGCCGGTCGCGTACTGGGACACCGCCAGCTTGCTCAAGACGTCGTCACCCGGCTCGGCGACCTTCCGCTCGACGAGGCCGCCGAGGTACGCCAGCAGTTCTTCGGTCGCCCGCACCGCTTCCGCGGGCGTCGCCGTCGTCGACACCATCACCTTCGTGATGTCCTGGAACAGCTCCCGGTCCTCGTAGGGCACCCCGAGCAGCTCGCAGATCACCAGCGACGGCACCGGCAACGCGAACGCCGTCACGAGGTCGACCGGCTTCGGGCCGGCCAGCAAGCCGTCGACCAGGTCGTCGACGATCTTCTGGATGGCGGGCCGCAGGGCTTCCATCTTCTTGACGAGGAAGTCGCCGGTCAGCAGGCGCCGCTGGGCCGCGTGCTCGGCGCCGTCCATCGTGATGAACGACTTCGCGCGCTGCCGCCGGGCCGCCGAAGCCGCGCTCTGGTGCGGATAACCGGGCCGGTCCGAGTCGGCGCTGACCCGCGAGTCGCGCAGCACCGCGCGGACGTCGTCGTAGCGCCTGACCAGCCACGGCGTGCTGCCGTTCCACAGCCGGACGCGCGAGACCGGAGGCAGCTCGCCGAGTTCGGCGGGCGGGTCGAAGGGGCACTGCCGGGTCATCGGAAACGCGGGCACGCCGTCCACCGGATACCTCCCGAAGCTGCCGGAAATTTACATAGCTATGCTAAGCATCTTCCGGGAACTTCGCCACAGGGCCGATCAGGCGAACACCAGCGAGATGAGCTCGTCGACGAACGGCTCCACCAGCTCGGCCCCCGTTCGGTTGAGCACGCTGTGGAACAACGCCACCCGCCCGTGCGCGCCGACGAACACCACCGCCGCCGCGCGCCCCGGCGTCACCCGCAGCGCGTGACCCGCCTCGACGCACCTCTCGAACCCCGCCGCCAGCCGGTCGATCACGGCCAGCAGCGGCCCTTCCGCCGGACCGCCCGGCTCCGCGCGGGACGCGCCGTTCGCGAGCATCAGCCGGTAATGGCCCGGGTTCTCCATCGCGAACGTGCAGTACGCGTGGATCTGCGCCCGGACGCGGCCGACGACGTCGGTTTCGCCAAGCGTCTCCTCGGCCGCGCGCATCGATTCCGCGAGCCGCGCGTATTCGTGGTCGAGCAGCCCGCGCACCAATTCCGCGCGGTCGGAAAAATGCTGGTAGATGCTGGCCGGGGCGATGCCGACCGCGCGGGCCACACCGCGGATCGTCAGCCCGTCTTCCCCGCCGAGCTCGGCCAGCAACCGCCCGGCCGCCGCCAGGATCTCCCCGCGCAGCCGTTCGCCTTCGCCCCAGCGGTTCCTCGTTCGGCCGTTTCCGGCTTCGACGTTCTCCGGCACCCGGCCATTCATACGCCCGGGTCCGGGACACCCGTGTTCCGGGGTCCCGGAGAACCCCGGAATTGTCGGAAATTGATAACTCAGGCGAGTGCCGGGTACAGCCCCGCGAGTTCACCGGACAGTCCGGCCCGGACGTTCCGGGTGACGTCGTCGGCGAGCACCTCGAAGCGGCCCTGCTCGACGCCGTCGAGGGCGAGCCCCGCCACGACCGCCGGGTCGATCTTCGGCCCGTCCACGTGCTTGGCCATGTCGGTGTCCATGTAGCCGACGTGCAGCGCGGTCACCTGCGTCTTCTGCGGCGCCAGTTCCAGACGCAGCGCGTTGGTCAGCGACCAGGCCGCCGACTTCGCCGCCGAGTACGCGGCGACCTGCGGCGAGGTGAACCACGACAGCACCGACAGCACGTTGAGGACCGCGCCGCCGCCGTTGCGCTCGAGGATCGGCGCGAACTCGCGCGTCACGGCGAGGGTGCCGAAGTAGTGCGTGTCCATCTCCAGCTTGATGTCGTCGAGCGACCCGCCGAGCAGCGACGACCCGGTGGACGAGCCGGCGTTGTTGACCAGCAGCGTGACGTCCCCGGCCTGAGCGGCGGCTTCCCGGATCGACTCGGGATCCGTGACGTCGAGGCGGATCGGCACCACGCCCGGCAGGTCGACGGACTCCGGATTGCGCGCGGCGGCGTAAACCTTCTTCGCGCCACGCGCCAGGAGAGCGGCGGCGAACTGCCGGCCGAGCCCCCGGTTGGCTCCGGTGACCAGCGCCACCGCACCCGTGATCTCCATGACGAGCTCCTCTCGCACCTGGCTTGCTCGTTGCAAGCTAGCTACGGCCGACTGTACGGCGTAGACTTGCTCGGAGCAAGTCAGGTAGGAGGAATCACATGAGCCGCCGGACCACGTGGGAGGACAACTCCTGCCCGATCGCCCGCGCCGCCGACGTCATCGCCGAGCCGTGGACGCTGCTGATCCTGCGCAACGCGACCGCGGGCACCACCCGGTTCGAGGACTTCCGCGCCCAGCTCGGCATCGCCGACAACGTGCTGACGACGCGGCTGGCGAAGCTCGTCGAGCGCGGCTTGCTGACCAAGCTCCCCTACCGCGACGGCGGCCGGACGCGGCACGAGTACCGCCTCACGAAGGCCGGCTCGGACGCGCTGCCGGTGCTGCACGCGCTCGGCGCGTGGGGTGACGCCCACACTTCGTCGGAAAACGCGTACGGCCCGATGCAGCTCGTCCACTGCGCCTGCGGCGAGCTGACCCGGCCGGGCGAGAAGTGCGACGCGTGCGGAAAACCGCTGGTCAGGGACGATCTGACGTGGCGCGGCTCGTGGCTGTCCGAAGGTGAAATCCCCCTGGCAGATCCTGTCGGTTGGTAAATCACCGTTCTCCTTGCAGTACGAAAGTCGGGTCACAAGAGCCGCGCGAGTTTGTAAGTTCGACACCCAGCGCGCGCAAACCCGGCAAATTCCCCACGGCAAGGAGTCGTCCCGATGTCCCGGAAGTACCTGCTGCCCGGTGCCGCCGTCGCACTGGCGATGATCGCGACCCCGCTGACCGCCGCGCCCGCCATGGCGGCCCCGGAAGCGGCCACGGTCGTCTACTACGACACTTCGGACGCCCCGAGCTTCCGCGACGTCATCAACGCGGGCGCCGCCAACTGGAACGCGGCGGTGTCGAACGTCAAGCTCCAGGAGAGCTCCTCGGGCGCGTCGCTGCACTACACCGAGGGCAACGACCCGCGCGGCTCGTACGCCCAGACCGACGGCCACGGCAGCGGCACGATCTTCATCGACTACACGCAGGCCGAGCAGTACAACCAGACCCGCATCGCGGCCCACGAGACCGGCCACGCGCTGGGCCTGCCGGACCACTACGAAGGTCCGTGCTCGGAGCTGATGTCGGGTGGCGGCCCCGGCCCGTCGTGCACCAACGCGAACCCGAACGCGCAGGAGTCCGCGCAGGTGGAATTCCTGTGGGCCAACGGTTTCGCCGGCGCGCGCAAGGCGCCGACCCGCGTCTACGAAGTGACCATGCCCGTCAAGTGACCCGCCCGGTCGTGAGTGGGAAACAGGGTTCTAACCCTGTTTCCCACTCACGACGACTGGCACCGGGTCAGAGGCGGGACAGCAGCCGATCCCGCGCCACTTCCAGGTGGTCGGTCATCGCCTTGCGGGCCGCGACCGCGTTGCCTGCGACGAGAGCGTCCACGATCACCCGGTGCTCGGTGATCGTCTGCTCGCCGAACGGCTGGTTGTAGTTCAGCCGGAAGAAGTGCAGGTGGCAGTGGGTCCGCGCGAACGCCTGCTCGACCGCCGCGTTGCCGGCCATCCGCAGGATCAGCTCGTGCAGCCGCTGGTCGTGCGCCGTCAACGCCTTGTAGTCGCTGTACGCGTCTTCCGCCGGCGCCGCCGGGCACGTCGCCAGCTCGGCTTCGAGCAGCGCCACGTTCGCGTCCGACATCGCCGCCGCCGCCAGGGCCGCGGACGGCGGCTCCAGCAGCAGGCGCAGCGCGTACATGTCGTCGACTTCCTTGCGGTCGAGCAGTTCCGTCACCCGGTACCCGCGCAGCGGCAGCCGGCTGACCAGCTCCTCGGACTCCAGCCGCGCCAGCGCCTCGCGCACCGGCGTGCCCGACACGCCCAGTTCGCGCGCGATCTCGTCGATGTTGACGCGCGCGCCGGGCTCGATGCCGTCGTTCATGATCAGCGCCCGGATCTGCTCGTAGACGCCGTCGGCCAGCACCTGCCTGCTCGGCAGGGCTTCGAGCCTTCGTCCGGCGGCCACCCTGGCTCCCCTCGTGTCGTGACTACAGGTTACTGCTTGCCCAGCACCGTCCGGCTCTTCGCCGCCATCTCCGCGAACACGTCGGCGTCGCGCTGGTGGGCGAAGTACGCCTCGAACAGCGGCCGCTCCGCGTCCTGCAACGCCGCGCCGTTGCCGTAGACGACCGCGGGCACCAGCGTGCCGTCCTTGAGCATCGACGTGAACACCGAAAGGTCGACGCCCTGGCCCTTCATGGCCGCGGCGGCCGCGTCCATCGACGCCGGGATCGATGGGAAGAACGTGCCGGACGCGCCCGCCGCCGACTGGCACTCCGGCGACCCCATGTAGGAGACCCACTTCCAGGTCAGATCGGGGTTCTTCGTACCAGCCCAGATGTTGTTGCCGTTCGAATTGGACAGCACCGCGCGCTTGCCCGTCGGCCCGAGCACGGTCGGCGCGATGCCGACCTTCAAGGGCAGCTTGGCGAACGTCCCCGCCGTCCACGA
The DNA here is from genome assembly GCF_044759945.1 of Amycolatopsis sp. NPDC098790. Lineage (NCBI taxonomy): Bacteria > Bacillati > Actinomycetota > Actinomycetes > Pseudonocardiales > Pseudonocardiaceae > Amycolatopsis > Amycolatopsis sp. NPDC098790. The sequence continues at coordinate 133,947 of NZ_JBIWAI010000008.1, read as the reverse complement.
ACCCGCCGTCTCCATCGCGACCTTGCCCGAGCCGAGCAAGTCGGTGTCGCTGATGGTGGCCTGGCCGCCGGTGGTGAACGTGCCGATCTTCGGCGCGAACCCGCGGTCGGCCAGCGATCGCACCCAGCTCAGGGTCTTGGCGAACACCGGGTCGTCGTAGGTGAACGTCGTCGGCCACGACTGCTTGTCGGCCATCCGCCAGCCGGTGGTCATGGCGAAGGAGCTCCACGTGGATTCGCCGATGAAGTCCCGCGAGGCCAGTTGCCCGGTGCCGTAGGTGGCGACGTGGTCCTTGTCGAACCCGGGCTGGTCGCCGCGGACGCCGTTCTTGTCCACGGACAGATGAGCCGCGGCCTTCTCGAACGTGCCGCCGTCGTCGGGGTTCCACGTCAGCTTCGCCAGGTCGGCGGGAGTGTAGCCGGCTTTGGTGATCGCGTCGGTGTTGTAGTAGAGGCCGGTCGCGGACCAGTCGAGCGGCAGGCCGTACTGCTTGCCGTCGGTGAACTTCCACGCGTCGACCCCGACGGAGAACTTCTTCAAATCGAACTTGTCCCGGCTGATCAAGTCGTCCAGCGGCAGCAGCTGGTGCTGCGACGCGTACGCCTGGAAGTACTGGACGCTGTTCTGGAACGCGTCCGGCGCGGTGCCGCCGACGAACCCGGCGGTGAGCTTGGTGAAGTAGTCGTCCACGTTGTACTGCGTGATCTTCACCGTGGCGCCGGGGTTCGCCTTCTCGAACGCCGACGCGCACGTCTGGTAGGCCGCGGCCTGCTTGTCGTCCCAGGTCCACCAGTTGACGGTGTTCCCGCTTCCGCTCGCCGAGCCGCCACCGCAGGCGGCCGTCAACGCCCCGAGCGTGGCCACCAGGCCGGCGGCCGCTACGCGCATCTTCATGTCAACTCCCGTGGGGGTGCAGAATGGTCCGGAATCCTTCGAGCACTGCCTGGATGTCGTCGGCGCCACCGGCTTCATGGCCGTTGTACTCCCAGACGCCGAGCTGTTTCGGTCCTTTGTAGACGTGGTAGGCGCCGAACACCGTGGACGGTGGCACGATCCCGTCCATCAGCCCGGCGCTGAACCAGGCCGGCGCCGTGGCACGGGCGGCGAATCCCACCCCGTCGAAATAGGACAGCACCTCGAACACCCGCGAGATCGCGTCCCGGTGGTCGGCCAGGTACCGGGACAGTTCGACGTAGGGCCGTTCGCCACCGACCAAACTGGCACGCCGAAAGTCGCACAGGAACGGCGCCTGCGCGTGCAGGGCCGCCACGTCCGGCACCAGGCCCGCCGCGGCGAGCGCGATGCCGCCACCTTGGCTGTTGCCGAGCACCGCCACCCGGGCCGGGTCGACCCGCTCCAGCGCCCGGACCGCGTCGACCGCGCGGACCGCGTCGGTGAAGATCCGCCGGTAGACGTAGGTTTCGCGGCTTTCGATGCCGCGAGTCAGGTGGCCGGGGTAGGCCGGTCCGCTGCCCACCGGGTCGGGCGTGACCCCGCCTTGGCCGCGGACGTCGACCTGCAGGTGCGCGTACCCGGCCGAGGCCCAGTGCAACTCCTGGAGAGCGCTTCCCCGGCTGCCGCCGTAGCCGTGGAACTGGACGATCGCCGGCAACGGCTCCTCGACGCCACGCGGCAGCCGCAGCCACGCTCGCTGCGGATGCCCGCCGAAGCCGGCGAAGGTCACGTCGAACACGTCGAGGGTGCACAGGGGCGTGTCCACCGGGGTGAGCGACAAAGCCGAGTCGTGGTCACGGGCTTCGGCCAGCGTCGACGCCCAGAACTCGTCGAAGTCTTCTGGTGCTTCATACGAGCTGCGGTATTCCCACAACGCGTCGAGACCGAGGTCGGTCAGCATCACAGTCCTTTCAGGACGGTCGATTCGCCGGTCCGCAGCCGCAGCTCGGTATCACGGCCCCGGTAGCGCACCCGGACCGGCTCGGCCGGGTCGCCCGACAGACGCCGCAGGACGGCGTACCGCAGTTCACCGTCCCGCCACTCGACGTCGGCCGCGAGCCCGCCACGGCACCGCAGCCCCCTCGCCTCCCCCGAAGTCCAGTCCGCGGGAAGCGCCGGCAGCAGCGTGACGACGTCGTTTTGGCTCTGCAGAACCAGTTCCGCGAGCCCGGCCGGAAAGCCGTAGTTGCCGTCGATCTGGAACGGCGGGTGCGTGCTGAACAGGTTGGGCAGCAGGCCACCCCACTCGGAGCCGTCGACCGGGGCGTCGCGGTGGCGATCGCCGGTCAAGGGCTGGGTGGCTTCGTTCAGCAGCTCCCGCGCGGCCTCGCCGTCGCCGAGCCGCGCGCGCAGCGCGATCTTCCACGCCCACGACCAGCCCATCGCGCCCGGTCCGCGCCGGTCCATGACCCGGCGGGCCGCTTCCGGGGAGTCCAACTGCCCCAACGGGTACAGCGCGACGAGGTGGGACAGGTGCCGGTGCGTCGGGTCTTCTTCGGGCAGGTCCTCGGCCCACTCCCCCAGCCGCCCGTCGGGAAGAACGGGCAGCGGGCGCAGCCTCGGCAGCGCGGCCTCGATCTCGGCGTACAGCGGGTCGTGCACTTCCAGGGCGTCCATCGCCGCGAGACTCCGCTCGAACACCGCACGGATCAGGACGAGGTCCATGGTCGCCGAATGCGTCAGCGACTCCTTCGTCCCGGCTTCGGAAAGGAACAGGTTCTCCGGCGACGTCGACGGGCAGGTGCCGAGGAAGCCGTCGTGCTCGACCAGCCAGTCGAGGCAGAATTCGGCGCAGCCGCGCAGCAGCGGCCACGCCGTCCGCTCGAGGAAGGCGCGGTCGCGGGTGAAGTCGTAGTGGTCCCAGGCGTGCTGGACGAGCCACGCGCCGCCCATTTGCCACAGCGCCCACGACGGGTTGCCGTGCCCCATGCCCGGCGGCAGCGCCCAGCCCCACGGGTCGGTGTTGTGGTGGGTGACCCAGCCGCGGGCGCCGTACAGCTCGCGCGCGACGGCGGCCCCGGTGACCGCGAGCTTGCCGAGCAGCTCGAACAGCGGCTGGTGGCACTCGCCGAGCCCGGTCGTCTCGGCGGCCCAGTAGTTCATCTGGGTGTTGATGTTGATCGTGTAGTTCGACGACCAGGCCGGGCGCAGGTCGTCGTTCCAGATCCCCGACAGGTTCGCCGGCGGCGCGCCGGGCCGGGACGCGCTCGCCAGGAGGTAGCGCCCGTACTGGAAGAGCACGGTCGCCGTCAGCTGCTCGTCTTGGCCGGACAGCAGTTCCCCGACGTCGTGGGTGCCGCCGCGGCGTTCGCCGATCCTCAAGCTCGCTGCCGCGAGCAGTGGCCGCAGATCGGCCTCGTGCGCCCGCCGCAGAGCCTCGACGCCTTCCGCGGCGGCCTGCTCGGCGAGGACGGCCGCGCGCCGCCGGTGTTCGTCGCGGGTGTGCTGGCGGTCGCCGATCCAGGCGTCGTACGCGCTGGTCGAGCTGGCCAGCACGACCAGAACGCTCGTCTCGGTCCGGGCTACGCGGACGGAGATGGCGCCGAACGGGTCGTACCCCTCGGCGGTCCCGTACCGCAGCGGCTCCTCGACCTGCGGCTCGTGCCGGGGAGCGCCGTCGATCGGGATCTCGATGCCCAGGTCGAGGCCGTCCCGCGACACTTCCCGCAGCCGTGTCGACACGTCGACATCGACGTCGACCGGGCCGGACAGCGCGACACAGAGAACTTGTGCGGGCCGGCTCACCCACGTCGTCCGCACGACGTCGTGGCCATCGATGGTCAGCCGTTCGGTGGCGACGCCGTTGTCCAGGTTCAGCGTCCGGCCGTGCGAGACGCCGTCGGGCAGGGTCAGCCACAAGTCGACATACGGCAGGAACTCCTGGCTGTACCGCCCTTCGAAGCCCATCAGCAGGTCTTCGGCCCGCCGGAAGTCCTTCGCGAACACCGCTTCCCGCACCTCGGCGAGCTTTGCCGGGCCGGCGTCGACCTCGGCCAGCGCGGCGGCCGGGCCGTCCGGGGTGCCGGACCAGACCGTGGCGTCGTTGACCTGGACCCGCGTGCGGCCGGTGCCGCCGAAGACCATCGCGCCGAGCCGTCCGTTGCCGACCGGCATCGCCTCGGTCCAGTCGTTCGCCGGGTGCGGCCAGGAAAGCAGGAGATCCGTCATTTCAACCCCGTGAAGCCGATGGAATTGACCAGCCGGCGACCGAACACCACGAAGAGCAGCAGCATCGGCAGCGCGGCGACGAGCGTGGCGGCCATCAGGCCGGCCCAGTCCAGCGCCGCCTGCGGCGAGGACTGCTTGAACACCGCGAGCGCCAGGGTGAGCGGGCGGACGGCGTCGTCGTTGGTGACCAGCAGCGGCCACAGGTAGTCGTTCCAGGTGTTGATGAACGTCAGCAGCGCGAGGGTCGCGATCGGCGCGGCGCTCATCGGGAGGACGATCCGGAAGCAGACGCGCAGCGGGCCGGCGCCGTCGATGATCGCGGCTTCCTCGATCTCGTTGCTGAGCCCGAGCATGAACTGGCGCAGGAAGAAGATGTTGAACGCCGAGAAGAACGCCGTCGGCAGGATCATCCCGCCGAAGCTGTTGAGCAGGCCGAGGTCCTTGACCAGCACGAAGTTCGGCAGCAGCGTCAGCACCTGCGGCACCATCAGCGCGCTGAGCAGCACGGCGAACACGGCGTTGCGGCCCTTCCACCGCAGCCGCGAGAACGCGAACGCGGCCAGCGCGGAGAAGAACACCGTGCAAATCGTGAGCAGCACCGCGTAGACGATCGAGTTCCGCAGCGCCAGCAGCAGGTCGATCGACGCGGCCGAACCGCCCTGCGCCGCCGCTTCGGCCGGCGAGGCCAGCCCGAGCGCGCGCTTGAACGCGCCGAGCGTGAACCCCACCGGGCCGGGCGACGACGGGTCCGTGGCCAGTGCGTAGTTGTTCGACAGCGCGGTCCGCACGATCCAGTAGAACGGGAAGATCGTGACGACCAGGACGAGCCCGAGGTACGCCCAGGCGACCACCCGGCCCGGCGAGATCCGGCGCACGGTCCCTCCTAGTTGGTGTCGGACTCGCCGGCGCGAGCCATCTTCAGCTGGGCGAAGGTGACGGCGGCCAGCAGCACGAACAGGGCCAGCGACATGGTCGCGGCGTAGCCGAAGTCGAACTGGCCGAACGCCTTGTCGTAGATGTACATCTGCAGCACCTTGGACGCGTTCGCCGGACCGCCCTTGGTCGTCACCTGGACGATGTCGAAGATCTGGAACGAGCTGATCACCGTCAGCACCACGACCATCACCAGGATCGGCCGCAGCAGCGGCACGGTGAGCCGGCGGAACATCTGCAGCTCGCTCGCGCCGTCGATCCGCCCGGCTTCGTACACAGTGGACGGAATGGTCTGGAGCCCGGCGAAGATCAGCACCGCGTTGTAGCCCATGGACTTCCAGATGTTGAGCCCCGCGAGCGTCGGCACCGCCCAGGCACCCGACCCGAAGAACAGCACCGGTTCCCCGGTGAGCTTCGTGATGAGGATGTTGACGATGCCGAGCTGCGGGTCGAGCATCCACGACCAGACGAGCGCGGTGACCACGCCGGAGATGAGGAACGGCAGGATCAGCAGCCCGCGGATCGTGGCCGACACGGCGAGCCGGTGCAGGATCACCGCCGTCACCAGCGAAACCAGCACGCCCAGCACCACCGACAGCGCGACGAAGTAGATCGTGACGAACAGCGAGTGCCAGAACTCGCCGTCGCCCACGAGCTGTTCGAAGTTGCCGAAGCCGATCCAGCGCGGGTCGGTCAGGACGTGGAACTCGGTGAAGCTGAGGTAGAGCCCGCGCAGGGTCGGGTAGGCGAAGAACACCGCGAACCCGCCGAGCGCGGGGCTGACGAGCAGCCACGCGATCGGCGTGTCCCGGCCCCTAGACGGTGATCTTGTCGACGTCATAGACGTAACCGGCCTGGTTGCCGATCTGGACGGTGTTCGCTCCGGCCCGCAGGTACACCGGGACGGTGACGGTCTGCGGCGTGTTCCAGTCGTTGTCGTTGCTGCCGGCGACCGGCAGCGGGAACGACGTCCCGTTCACCGTGACGATGCCGGTCCGGCTGGAGTCGCCGTCCACATAGGACAACTGCATGAGGTAGGTGCCCGCCTTGGCGATGGTGACCGTCGGCAGGACGACGTACCCGCTGCCGCCGAGGTACCCGACCTTCTTGCCGTTGCTGCAGTTGCAGTCGTAGACGGTCGCACCGCCTTGGGGGCTGCCGTTCTCGGCTTCGTACGCCTTGGGCCCGTCGGCCGCGGGCGTGGTGACGCTGATCTTCTTGCTGGGTGCGGACGGACGGCCGTAGCGCTGGTTGGCGACGACGGTGAAGTCGTAGCTCGTCGAGGGCTTGAGGCCGGTGACGGTCGCGCTCGCGGCACTGGTCGTGGCGACCTTCTTGTTTCCCGCGAAGACGTCGTAGTTCTGCGCGCCCTTCGAGGCGTCCCAGGCGAGGGAGACGCTGGTGCCGGTGGCCGCGGTGCCGTGGACGACGGCGGGCGCGGCAAGGGCGTTGCGGTCGCGCGGGGTCACCTTGAACAGGCGGGAGCCGTGCACGGGCAGGTCCGCGGCGGTGGCGCCGACGTTCTTGTGCGCCCAGAGGTCCCGGATCTCGACCGGGCCGGTGATGCCGAGCTGCGCGAGGTCCGCCGTGACGCGGGCCGGCGTCGCGGCGAGGTTGAACAGCGCGACCGTGTAGCTGCCGTCGGCGTTGCGGTTGTACCAGACCTGCTGGTCGGTCGTCTGGCTCACCGGCTTGGCCGGGATCCCGGCTTGGTTGACCGCGATGACCTCGTCGTTGGTGAGCAGCTTGACGCCGTAGTCGTCGAGCTGCGTCAGGTCGTCGCCGATGTAGAGCGGCGCGGCTTCGATGGCCCACAGCGTCATGTAGCTCTGGCGCTCGGCTTCGGTGAGGCCGTCCATCTTGCCGCTGCCGACGTCGACGGAGTCGAGGTTGTTCCAGTGCCCGGGGCCGGCGTCGGGGATCCACTGCACGACGTCGTTCCAGCGCTGCTTGACCGAGTTGTCCCAGGTGACAAGCGTGTCGCAGTAGCATTCGACGTCGGTGTCGACGCGCCAGCCGTTCGTGTTCGCCTTCCAGACGTCGACCTGGCGGTGGCTGAGCGCCCAGGAAATCACGAACTCCATCGGGCGGCCGGTCTTGGCGATCGCCTTGTGCCACGCCTCGACGTCGGAGGTGTTGGTGTAGTTGTCGCCGCCCTTGAAGGAGCCCGGGCCGACGCCGTCGAGCTTGAGGAAGTCGACGCCCCAGCCCGCCAGCAACTTCGCGACGGAGTCCACGTAGGACTGGGCGCACGGGTTCGTGAAGTCGATCTTGTAGGCGGAGTCCCAGCCGTTGGTCTTGCGCAGGTCGGGGTAGACGAGGTCCTTGGTGTGGCAGTCCGTGGTGCCCGCGATCGGCGAGTTGCCGTCGTTGTAGGCCTTGAGGTCGAGCCCGACGGCCAGGTACGAGCCGAGCTTCAGGCCCTTGCGGTGGACGTAGTCGGCGACGTACTTCATGCCGTCCGGGAACGTGGTCGGGTTGACGACCGGGCGCGCGTTCGCGTCGAAGGAGTTCGACCAGCCGGCGTCGATGTTGACGTAGGTGTAGCCGTGCTGCTTGAACTTCGCGGCGAGGACGTCGGCCTGCTGGAGGACGTGGGCCTCGGTGAGCCAGCTGGCCGGGCCGGTCGGGTTGACGCCCGGGTAGTTCGTCGACTCCAGGCTCCAGCTGCTCCAGCCCATGTAGGGCTTCTGGGCTACTGGCGGTTGCTGTTGTTCGGCCGCTGCCGCCGTGGGGGCCGTGAGGAGGCCGGCGATCACCGTCAGTCCGGCGAGGGCACCGAGGGCCCGTCTGCCGCGTGCTGCCATGACCACTCCTTCGAGGTCGGGTTCGTCAGACATCGGAGGACCACGATCCGTCTGACCGGAACCATAGATCCTATAGGATCGACGACTGAGGATTCTTGCTGTTCGGGATCGCGAATGTCAACGGCTGCGCCGGACAGAGATCGGACGAATGCAGGGGTTGTCGGGGGCGGCGGCTAGGTTCGAGGGATGTTGACCACGCTGGCCGTCGAGAACTACCGCTCGCTGCGCGACCTGGTGCTGCCGCTGTCCGGCCTGACGGTGGTGACGGGCCCGAACGGCAGCGGCAAGTCGAGCCTGTACCGAGCGCTGCGGCTCCTGGCGGACGCATCCCGCAACGGCGCGGTCCCGGCACTGGCACGCGAAGGAGGTCTGCCGTCAACGCTGTGGGCGGGCCCGGAGAACGGCGCGCGCCCGGGCGCGCGGGTCCAGGGCACGGTACGCACAAAGGCGGTCGGCCTCCGGCTGGGCTTCGCGGGCGACGAGTTCGGCTATGCGCTGGACCTAGGCCTGCCGGTCCCGGGGCGAACGATGTTCAACCTGGACCCGGAGTTCAAGCGGGAGGCGGTGTGGGCGGGACCGGTCTTTCGCCCGGCGGCCCTGCTGGCGGACCGGGCGGGCCCGGCGGTCCGCACCCGGGTGGAGTCGGGCGGCTGGGGTCCGGAGACGTTCAAGATCCGGCTGTCGGACAGCATGTTGAGTGAGTTCGCGGACCCTCGGGCGTGCCCAGAGCTGCTGGTGGTCCGGGAGAGAATCAGGTCGTGGCGGTTCTACGACCACTTCCGCACGGACGCGGCAGCCCCGGCCCGCCAATCCCGAGTGGGAACGAGAACGGTCGTGCTGTCCCACGACGGCGCAGACCTGGCATCGGCGTTGCAGACGATCATCGAGGTGGGCCGCGCGGCCGAGCTGGAGTCGGTGGTGGACGCGGCGTTCCCGGGATCACGGGTGTCGGTGGAGTCCCAGGACGAGGTGCTCTCGGTCCGCTTCCACCAGCACGGTCTGTTGAGGCCGTTGTCGGCGGCGGAGCTGTCGGACCGGACGTTGAGGTTCTTGCTTTGGGTGGCGGCGCTGCTGACACCCCGGCCACCGGAGTTGCTGGTGCTGAACGAGCCGGAGACGTCCCTGCACCCGGAGCTGCTGCCAGCGTTGGCGGCGTTGATCGCGACGGCGGCGAAGGAGACGCAGCTGGTGGTCGTGTCGCATGCGCAGCTGTTGATCCGGGCGTTGTCCGAAATCGCCGAGGTGGGGGCGCTCGAGCTGGAGAAGGAGGGCGGGGAGACGAAGCTGGTGGGGCAGGGCAGGCTGGACCGGCCAAGCTGGCACTGGCCGAAGCGCTGACCCGGATCGGGATGACATGAGAGGGTCATTCATGTCATCTGACGACATGAATGACCCTTTCATGTCGTCCGGAGCCACCGCCGGCAGCCGGCAGCCGGCAACGCAGACCGACCACGAGGTGCGGCGTCCGACCGGCGGCCGGCAACGCAACCGTTCACGGCGTTCGGCGCTCGACCGCCGGCCGGAAACGCAACCGTCCACGACATGCGGCCCCACCGGCGCCCGGCAACGCAGGCCGACCACGAGGTGCGGCCTCACCGGCGGCCGGCAACGCAACCCGACCACGAGATCACCAGACCTCCCCCGCCCCTCATCCTCGCCGCACTTCAGTCGACGGTTGAGCTTGTCAAGGCACGCTTTCCCGCCTTGACAAGCTCAACCGTCGACTGAACACTCCGCGAGGAGGGGCGGGGGATGTCGGACCCGGTTCCGTACGCCGAAAGTTCTTTCACCGGCAGCAAGAGGCGCCCTCACCGCAACCAAGAGGGTGCCCTCACCGCAAGCAACAGTGCCCTCGCCGGAAGCCAAAAGGCGCCAGAAGCCAAATGTCCTCACCGAACGCCGAAAAGCAAAAGCAAAGATGTCCTCGCCGGACGGGCAGGCTCCGGGATGGTCACTCCCGCAGTCCCCTCACCTTCTCGATGGGGTCGCTGGGTGGTCATCCCGTCGCCTGATTGAGGCCTATCACTTTGAGCCAGGCCCGCAAGCTTCCGTACTTCGCTGCGCGTGACCGTGTGGGTTGCGGGCCTGGCTCAAAGTGATTTTTGCGGCCTCAGGCGACGGGATGACCACCCAGCTTCTTTCTGAGGGTCAGCGGGCCTGCGTGCTCTCCCTGACCTCCAGCGCGAACGGCGTCTGGATGTCCTGCGGCGGCAACCCCTTGTCCCCTGTGATCCGCCGGTGCACCAGCTCGATCGCCGCCTCCGCCAGCGCTGCCTTGTCCGGGGCGATCGTCGTCAACGATGGCAGCGAAAACGCGCTCTCCTCGTTGTTGTCGAACCCCACGATCGCCACGTCCTCCGGTACCCGCAGCCCCAGCTCCGCCACCGCACGCAACGCGCCGATCGCCAGCAGGTCGTTGAAGCAGAACACCGCGTCCGGCGGCGATGCCGATGCCAGCAACGACCGCATGGCCGCCGCCCCCACCGAGCGGTGCCACTTCTCCGCCGGTGCCACCAAACTGTCCGAATAGGACAAGCCGGCCGCCGTCAAACCCGCTCGGTACCCCGCCAACCGCTGCGAAGACGTTCCACGCGCGGGATTCCGCCCGATGGCCGCGATCCGGGTCCGGCCCAGCGAGGCCAAATGCGACACCGCCGTCTGCGCCGCCAGGACGTTGTCGATCGCCACGTGGTCGATCGGCACGTCGACCGCGTGCTCGCCCAGCATCACCAGCGGGATCTCCCCCGGCGACGGGAAGTCCGCCGCCTCCAACGCTTCCGGGTGCACCAATGCCCCGTCCACCAGGTGCGGCCCCAGCGACGACAGCGTCTCGCGCTCCCTCGAGCGCGTCCCCTGCGTCTGCTCGATCAGGACGCTCCAGCCGCGCTTCTGCGCTGCCGTGATGACCAGGCCGGCCAGCTCGCCGAAGTACGGGATCGACAGCTCCGGCACCATCAGCGCCAGGAACCCCGTGCGCCCGCGGCGCAGGTTCCGCGCGCCGACGTTGGGCCGGTAGCCCGTCGCCGCCAGCGCCTCCTCGACCCGCCGCCGGTTTTCCGGCTTCACGAACGCGTAGCCGTTCACCACGTTCGACACCGTCTTCACCGACACTCCGGCGAGCGTGGCGACGTCCTTGAGCGTCACGGTCACGGGCGGCTCCTTCTCAGGTGGTGAGCACGAAGCATAGCGACATTTTGCCGGTTTACAACGTTGTTCCAACGATGTAAAAAGTACCTCAAGGCTCCCGCGGTGACTCCGATCACCCCGGTGAGCGGGCCACCACCGTCGCTGCCCGAGGAGTCACCGTGCCTCTGTCCCCCCGCCCCTTCCTGGTCCTGGCCACCGCGGCCGCCACCGCGCTGACCCTCTCCTCCTGCACCAGCAGGGAAGAGACCCCGGCCGCCCCGTCCAGCGGTGGCGGACCCGCCGCCAGCGCCCAGTCGGTCGCGCCGTCCGCCGACGGCTGCACCATCGACAAGACCGGTTACCCCAAGGTCGACCTCAAGACCGCGGTGGTCGGTTTCTCACAGTCCGAAAAGGAAGCCAACCCCTTCCGGATCGCCGAGACGCAGTCCATCCGGGACGAAGCCGCGAAGCTCGGCATCGCGAACGACAAGCTGCTCGTCACCAACGCCCAGAGCGACCTCAACCGGCAGATCAGCGACATCAAGTCGCTGCTCGACCGGGGTGCGCAGCTGCTCGTCGTCGCGCCGCTGAACTCCGACGGCCTCCAGCCCGCCCTCGACGCGGCGAAGGCCAAGAAGGTCCCGGTCGTGACGATCGACCGCAAGGTGACGTCGCAGCCGTGCACCGACTACCTGACCTTCATCGGCTCGAACTTCGTCGAGCAGGGCAAGCGCGCCGCGCAGGAGACCGCCCGGGTCACCGGCGGCACCGGCAAGGTCGCCATCCTGCTCGGCTCGTCCGGCAACAACGTGACGACCGACCGCACCAAGGGCTTCAAGGACGAGCTCGCGAAGACGGCCGGCCTGTCCGTGGTCGCCGAGCAGACGGGTGAATTCGACCGCTCCAAGGGCCAGGCCGTGATGGAGCAGCTCATCCAGAGCCACCCGGACATCACCGCCGTCTACGCCGAAAACGACGAAATGGGCGTCGGCGCGGTCAACGCGCTGAAGACCGCAGGCAAGACGCCGGGCAAGGACGTCAAGGTCATCTCGATCGACGGCACCCGCAACGCGGTGCAGCTGATCGCCGACGGCAGCTACAACGCCGTGATCGAGTCCAACCCGCGCTTCGGCCCGCTGGCCTTCCAGACGCTGCAGAAGTTCGAGAACGGCGAGGCCATCCCCGCCAGCATCGTGATCACCGACGACCAGTACGACGAGACCAACGCGGCCCAGAAGGTCGGGAACGCGTACTGATGACGGCAGCCACCGAAGAGGACGTCGCCATGACGACCGCACCGGTGCTCGAGGTGGCCGGGGTGACCAAGCGGTTCCCCGGCACCCTCGCGCTCGACGACGTCAGCTTCGCGCTGCGACCCGGCGAGGTGCACGCGCTCGTCGGCGAGAACGGCGCGGGCAAGTCCACGCTGATCAAGGTGCTCACCGGCGTCTACCAGCCCGACGAGGGCGAGGTGCGCCACCTCGGCGAGCCCGTGGTGTTCAAGCGCCCGATCGACGCGCAGCGGGCCGGGATCTCCACGATCTACCAAGAGGTCAACCTCGTCCCGCTGATGAGCATCGCCGGCAACGTCTTCCTCGGCCGCGAGCCGCGCACGAAGGCCGGTCTCGTCGACTGGTCGAAGATGTACGCCGACGCCCGCGAGCTGCTCAAGGGCTACGGCATCGAAGACGACGTCAAGCGCCCGCTGCACACCCTGGGTGTCGGCGCGCAGCAGATGGTCGCGCTCGCCCGCGCGGTCTCGACCGACGCGAAGGTCGTCATCATGGACGAACCGACGTCGTCGCTCGAGCCGCGCGAGGTCGAGACGCTCTTCGAGGTGTTGAACCGGCTGCACGCCGAAGGCATCGCGATCGTCTACGTCAGCCACCGGATGGACGAGCTGTACCGGGTCTGCGAAAGCGTCACCGTGCTGCGCGACGGCCGGGTCGTCCACAATGGACCGCTGAAGGACCTGCCCCGCATCGAGCTGGTGTCCAAGATGCTCGGCCGGGAGATCAAGCAGATCCGCGAGGAAGGCGTCACGGCGTTCGGCGAGGAACACGACGTCGAGCGCGAGCCGCTGCTCAAGGCCGAGAACCTGTCCGGCATGCGGCGGCTGCACGACGTCTCGGTGAGCATCCGGCCCGGCGAGGTCGTCGGCCTCGCCGGCCTGCTCGGCTCCGGCCGCAGCGAGACGGCGCGCGCCATCGTCGGCGCGTTCCCCCTGGATGGGGGCAGTGTTCTGCTGGCTGGAAAGCCACTCAAGAAGGGCAAGATCAAGGCCGCCATGCGGGCCGGGATCGCGCTGCTGGCCGAGGACCGCAAGACCGACGGGATCATCCCGAACCTGTCGGTCCGCGAGAACATCGTGCTCGCCGCGCTGCCGACGCTCTCGCCGTTCGGCCTGGTCAGCAAGTCCAAACAGGACAAGATCGTCAAGATCTTCATGGAGCGCCTGCGGATCAAGGCGGCCAGTCCCGAGCAGAGGGTGTCGGAGCTGTCCGGCGGCAACCAGCAGAAGGTGCTGCTCGCCCGCTGGCTCGCCACCGGCCCGAAGATCCTGCTCCTGGACGAGCCGACGCGCGGCATCGACGTCGGCGCGAAGGCCGAGGTGCAGGCGCTGATCGACGAACTCGCGCAGGAAGGGCTCGGCGTGCTGCTCATCTCGTCCGAACTGGAAGAGCTGATCGACGGCTCCGACCGCGTGGTCGTGCTGCGCGACGGCTCGGTCGTCGGCGAGCTGACCGGCGACCGCATCACCGAGGAGAACGTACTGACCGCGATCGCAGCCGAGGGTGACAACGATGTCTAGCGCCACCCTGACCAGAACCCCCGACCGCGCGAAAGTCACGGCGTGGCTGCAGAACTACGGCGTCTACCTGGCCGTCGTGGTGCTGCTGCTGTTCAACGTCGTGTTCACCGAGAACTTCCTGTCCGCGGCCAACTTCCGCACTCAGCTGGTGCAGGCGGCGCCGGTCTGCATCGTCGCGCTCGGCATGGCGCTGGTGATCGGCACCGAGGGCATCGACCTGTCGGTCGGCTCGGTGATGTCGATCGCCGCCGCGCTCATCCCGCTCTACCTGGGCGCCGGCCCGCTGATGGCGATCATCGTCGCCGTCATCGCGGGCGTGCTCTCCGGTCTGTTCAGCGGCTACCTGGTGGCGTACCTGGGGATCCAGCCGATCATCGCGACCCTCGCCTTGCTGGTCGGCGGCCGGGGACTCGCGCTGGTGATCGCCCACGGCCAGCTCGTCCAGCTGCGCAACCAGGACTTCCTGGCGCTGGGCACCGGCGACCTGCTCGGCGTCCCGATCATGGTGATCGTCGCCGGCGTGCTGGCGGTGCTGACCGGGCTGGTCGTCCAGCGCACGACGTTCGGGCGGCACCTGGTCGCGGTCGGCGGCAACCGCGCCGCGAGCACCCTCGCCGGACTGCCGGTGAAGCGCGTGCTCATCAGCGTCTACGTGATTTCCGGGGCACTGGCGGCCATCGCGGGCGTGCTCGCGACGTCACGGCTGGCCGCCAGCGACCCGAGCGACGTCGGCCTGCTCATGGAGCTGTCCGCGATCACCGCGGTCGTCGTCGGCGGCACGCCGCTGACCGGCGGCCGGGTCCGCGTGCTCGGCACCGTGTTCGGCGCCCTGCTCATGCAGCTCGTCCAGGCGACCCTGATCAAGCACAACCTGCCGGACTCCACCGCGCAGATGGTCCAGGCGGCCATCATCGTCGTCGCGGTCTACGTCGCGCGCGAGCGGAGCAGCCGATGACCGCCGTCCAGACCACCGCCCGCAACGCCGCGTTCGCCGGCGTGCTGCAACGCCAGGGCGCGGCCGTCGTGCTCGTGCTCGGCCTCGCCGCGTCGTGGTTCGCGTTCCCGCACTTCGGCACCGCGGACAACCTGCGCAGCCTCGTGCTGCAGGGCTCGTTCCTCGCGGTGATCGCGCTGGGCATGACGTTCGTGATCATCTCCGGCGGCATCGACCTGTCGGTCGGCTCGAACTACGCGCTCGGCGGCATCCTCGCCGCGTGGGGCGCGCAGTACGGCCTGGTCGTCGCGATCCTGTTGCCGCTGGCCGTGTGTTCGCTGATCGGGTTCGTCAACGGCGTGCTCATCGCGCGCACCGGGATGGCGCCGTTCATCGTGACGCTGGCGTCGCTGTTGTTCGCCCGAGGACTCTTGCTGGCACTGACGTCCGAAGGTGCGACGACGTACAAAGTGGACCCGGGCTCGGCGTTCCTCTGGCTCGGCCAGGGCACGATCTTCGGCGTCGGCGTGCCGGTCTACCTGACGCTGGTCCTGTTCGCGCTCGGCGGGCTGCTCCTCAAGCGCACCAGGTTCGGCCAGTCGGTGTTCGCCATCGGCGGCGCCGAGAACTCCGCGCTGCTGATGGGCCTGCCGGTGGCCCGCACCAAGATCAGCCTCTACACGCTGAGCGGCGGCCTGGCCGGGTTCGCCGGCGTCCTCACCGCCGCGTACCTGCAGTCCGGCGTCACGGTCATCGGCGTCGGCACCGAACTGGACGCGATCTCGGTCGTCGTCATCGGCGGCACGCTGCTCACCGGCGGCGCCGGCACGATCATCGGCACGCTCGTCGGCGTGCTGCTGCGCACGCTGATCCAGAACGTCATCAACCAGATCGGCACCCTCGACTCCAACTACCAGACCGTCGTGAGCGGGGCCTTCCTGCTCGTCGTGGTGGTGATCCAGCGCGCCCTCGCGCGTTCCCGCAGTACCCGCTGAGCCCCGTCCCCCAACAGGAGGTCTCAACGATGTTCCACCCTGCCCGAAAAACCCGGAGATGGCTGACCGCGGCCGCCGCGTTCGCGGTCGCGGTGGCCGGCCTCGGCACCGTGCCGGCGGCGAGCGCCGCCGACGCCCCGCAGTGGCAGCGGCTCACCCCGCCGCTGTCGACGCCGTGGACCAAGGACGTCTCGCCCACCAACGCCCTCCCCGACTACCCTCGGCCCCAGCTGACCCGCTCCCAGTGGCAAAACCTCAACGGCGTCTGGGAATTCGCCAAGGCGACCCCGGGTGAGGCCGCGCCGATCGGGAAGACGCTCGGCGAGCGGATCCTCGTGCCGTACCCGGTCGAGTCCGCGCTGTCCGGGATCATGCGCCACGAGACGAACATGTGGTACCGCCGCACGTTCGAGGTCCCCAAGAACTGGCAGATCGGCAAGGGACAGCGGCTGCAGCTGCACTTCCAGGCCGTCGACTACGACGCCACGGTCATCGTCAACGGCAAGACCGTCGCCCGCCACACCGGCGGCTACGACGCCTGGTCCGTCGACGTCACCGACGCGCTGACCACGAAGAAGGCCCAGGAGATCGTCATCGGCGTCGCCGACCCGAACGACCAGGGCGGGCAGCCGATCGGCAAGCAGCGCCAGCCCGGCGACGGCATCTTCTACACGCCGTCCTCCGGCATCTGGCAGACCGTGTGGATGGAACCGGTCGCGACCGCGCACATCGACCGGCTCGACGTCACGCCCGATGTGGCGAGTGGGTCGGTCACGGTCAACGCCGTGGTCGGCGGGCCGGTCAAGCAGCGCATCGAAGCCGTCGCCTACGACCACGGCCGCCCGGTCGGACGCGTGTCCGGGGACGCGAACAAGCCGTTGAAGCTCAAGGTGGACCGGCCGCACCTGTGGTCGCCGGACGACCCGTTCCTCTACGACCTGCGCGTGAAGCTGTCGGGCGGGGACGAAGTGGGCTCGTACTTCGGCATCCGGTCGATCAGCGTCGGCAAGACCGCCGACGGCAAGCAGCGGATGCTGCTCAACGGCAAGTTCGTCATGCAGGTCGGCCCGCTCGACCAGGGCTTCTGGCCGGACGGCATCTACACCGCGCCGACCGACGCGGCCCTGAAGTTCGACCTGCAGCAGGAGAAGGCGCTCGGCTTCAACATGGTGCGCAAGCACATCAAGGTCGAGCCGGACCGCTGGTACTACTACGCCGACAAGCTCGGTTTGCTGGTGTGGCAGGACATGCCGGCGATGAAGGACGACGTCGAGCCGACGCCCGCGTCGCGCGTCAACTACGAGTCCGAGATGAAGCGGATGATCGACCAGCACCGCAGCTTCCCGTCGATCGTCACGTGGGTGCCGTTCAACGAGGGCTGGGGCGACTACGAAGTCGGCCGGATCGCCGACGAGGTCAAGTCGTGGGATCCCACGCGGCTCGTGAACGCGGAGTCCGGCGTCAACTGCTGCCGGTCCGAACCGGACAGCGGCAAGGGCGACATCTACGACGACCACACCTACACCGGGCCGGGAACGCCGATCCAGACCGGGACGCGCGCGGCGGTCGACGGCGAGTACGGCGGCCTCGGTCTCAAGGTCGCGGGCCACGAGTTCGACCCGGCGGGCAGCTTCGCCTACGAGATGGAGCCCGACAGCGCGACGCTGACCCGGCGCTACGGCGAGCTGCAGCAGCGCCTGCTGCTGGTCGCCCAGCGCTGCGGCGTCTCGGCCGGCGTCTACACGCAGACCACCGACGTCGAGAAGGAGGTCAACGGCTTCTTCACCTACGACCGGCAGGTGAAGAAGATGGACTTCGCGGCGGTCCGCGCGGCGAACCTGGCGGTCATCAAGGGCGCGACGGGTGCTCCCGTGACGTCCGGTCCTCCGGTGCCCGCGGGCACGCCGGGCATCGACGGCATCGCGGCGTACGGCTTCGACGAGAACACCGGCACGACGGCGGCGGACAGCGTCGGCGACCACGACGCCACGCTCGTCGGCGGCGCGTCCTGGACCGAGGGCAAGAGCGGCTCGGCGCTGGCGGTGAACGGATCGGGCCAGTACGCCGACACGGGTGCCGCGCTGGTGAACACCGAAGGCAGCTACAGCGCGGCGGCGTGGGTCAAGTTCAACGCGGTCGGCGACGGTTTCCAGACGATCGTCAGCCAGGACGGCCCGAGCAACAGCGCGTTCTTCCTGCAGTACTCCGGCCAGGACCACCGGCTGGCGATGAGCTTCGTCGGCACGCGCGCCCTGGCGCCGGTGGCCCCGGAAGCGAACCGCTGGTACCACGTGGTCGGCGTCCGCGACGCGGCTTCGGGCACGCTGAAGCTGTACGTGGACGGCCAGCCGGCGGCCACGAAGAGCGTCTGCCTCGGCGACGCGTCGACGGGCAACACGGTGATCGGCCGCGGCAAGTACGGCGGCGGCCCGGTCGACTACCTCAACGGAGCGGTCGACCAGGTCCACGTCTACGACCGGGCACTGTCCGACGCGGACGTGAGCGCGTTGTACAGCAGCGGTAAGTAGCGGTTTGTCCGGAAAGGCCGCATCGGGACGCTCCCGGTGCGGCCTTTCCGCGTTTTCGGTGCGAAAACCGCGTAACGGCAACGAAAGGACGATCGATACGGGACTGAACCGACACTTCCGGGGGAGGCCCGATGGGCTCGAAGGTCCGGGCGGCAAGCGCTTTCGCCGCCGTCACCGCATTGGTCGCCACAGGCGCGGCCGTGCTCACCGCGACACCCGCCGCCGCTTCGACGATCACCGAGCTCACCGCGAGCTCGTGGGCGTACGTCGACTCGGCCGCGCCACGCACCAGCTTCACGAACCCCGCGGGTGACCTCCCCGTGGGCGCGCACACCTACGCGAACGGCGTCAGCCACGTCTCGAAGGCCTACGTGACGTTCGACCTCTCGGTCCTGCGCGGCAACCGGCTCGAGCAGGCGGGGGTGTCCATCGACGAGACCGCCGTCGCCGACTGCTCGACCCCTCGGACCACCCAGCTGTGGCTGACCGAGCCGGCGAAGAAGCCGACGTGGAACAACCAGCCGGCCGAGCTGGTCCAGGCGGGCGGGCCGATCATCGACACGTCCTGCCCGGCCCGCGGGGTGTTCTGGAACGCCACGGCGGCCCTGCAGAGCGCGCTCGACGCCGGGCAGAAGACCGCGACCCTGGCCATCCGGCTGCCGGACGACCGGCAGAACGACCCGGAGTCCGGCCGGGCCTACGACCCGCACGCGAAGCTGAGCATCAGCTACAACCGCGCGCCGCTGAAGCCGGCGCAGCTCACCGTCGGCACGCAGGCGTGCGCGGCCAAGCCCGTCGTGGCCGGCGCCGGCTCGCTCCCCCTCGGCGCCGCGGTCACCGACCCCGACGGCGACTTCGGCACGGCCGAGTGGGCACTGTGGCCGGTCGACCACCCCGACCAGCGCGTCACGATCCAGAACTCCTTCACCGGGAACGGCGTTTCGCTCGACGTGCAGGGCCGGCTGGCCGACTCCACGACGTACGCGTGGCAGGTCCGCGCGCTCGACCACACCGATGCGGGACCGTGGAGCGCCGTCTGCAAGCTGACCACCGACTTCGTCCGGCCGGACAAGGCGCCGGTGGTCACCTCCGCGGACTACTACGAAGTCGGGCTCGGCACGGGCGGGACGGGCATCCCCGGCTCGTTCACCTTCACCGCCAACGGCGTCGCGGACGTCGTCGGCTACTACTACGGCCTCTTCGACACCCCGGGTTCCTACGTCCCGGCCACGCGCAAGGGCGGCCCGGCCACGGTGACCGTGGTGCCCCAGCAGAGCGGCCCGCAGTACCTGTCGGTGTGGAGCGTCGACGCCGCGGGTGCCCGCTCCGACCGCACCGACTACCGCTTCTGGGTGGCGTCGAACGAGCCCGGCGTCGCCTGCACGCCGTGGGACGGGTACGTCGGCGAAGCACGCCAATGCACGTTCACCCCGAACGGGCCGTCCCCGGCGACCGCGTACGTCTACCACCTCGGCCAGGACGACGACCGGACCGTGCCCGCCGGGCCGGACGGCACCGCGACGGTCACCGTCGTGCCGACCGACTACGAGCAGCCGTACCCGGAGCTCACGGTGCGGGCGAAACTGGCGAACGGCTACCTGACGGGCCCCTCGAGCACGTCGTTCTCGGTCGAGGCCGGCGAACCCGAGATCACCCCGCTCACCGCGAACCCCGTGCAGGGGCGGCCCGCGCAGTTCCGGGTGCACGCCACGCTGCCGGGTGCGGCGTCGGTCACCTACCGCTGGCAGGACCAGGAGTGGGCCACCGCGCCGGTCGACGAGAACGGCGACGCGACCGTGACCGTCACGCCGGCGACCGCGTCCTGGGGCGCGTTCATCGCGCACAACACCACCGCGGCGGGGATCCGCTCCGGCGACGGCTGGGTGAACCTCGACGTGGCCTCGAACCAGCCCGCCGTCACGAGCGCCGAGTACCCCGCGAACGACGCGGGCGGCGCGGTGGGCACCCCGGGGACGTTCGTGTTCTCCTCGCCCGTGGCGGGCGCGGTGAGCTACGGCTACGAGTTCGACGGCGGTCCGTCCGGCACGGTCGCGGCCGACCCGTCCGGCACCGCTTCCGTGGTGTTCACCCCGACCCGGCGGTACCCGAACTCGGTCCGGGTGACCACGACGTTCGCCGACGGCGTGGTGTCGGACGCGACCGTGTACACGTTCACCGCCAAGTCCGCGGCGCCTGCCGTGACGTGCGACACCGGCGCCGACTCGGTCCGCCCCGGGCAGCACGTCCAGTGCTCGGTGCAGCCGCTGCAGGCGAACCCGGCGAGCTACGGCTACGCGGTCGGGTCCGGCGCCGAGACGGCGGTGCCCGCGTCCGCGGACGGCACGGCGTCGTTCGGCTTCGACGTGCCGGCCGACCAGCCGAACGCCGCGTACCTGACGCTGCGGACGTGGAGCGTGAACACGGCGGGCGTCCGGTCGGACGAGACCACCACCCTGTTCTACGTGTGGACCGTCCCGGAATCCGCGGCCACGCGCGCGGTTTGACCTGGAGCCCGCTCCAGCCGCTACCGTCGCGGTCATGACCGACGATCGTTTCGAACGCGGCAAGCGGGCCCTGGTCGACCTCAACGGGGAAGAGACCGCCCAGCGCGTGCTGGACAGCCTCGCGGACGTCTCGCCGAAGCTCGCCGACAGTCTCGTGTCGTGGGGCTTCGGCGAGATCTACACGCGGCCGGCGCTCGTGCCCCGCGACCGCCAGCTCGTCACGCTCGGCATGCTCACCGCGCTCGGCGGGTGCGAGCCGCAGCTGGAGGTGCACGTGAAGGCGTCGCTCAACGCCGGCTTGAAGCCCGAGGAGATCGTCGAAGCACTGCTGCAGTCGGCGGCCTACTGCGGTTTCCCGCGGGCGCTCAACGCGACCGCCGTCGCGAAGAAGGTGTTCGCCGAACGCGGGCTGCTGCCGGTGGCGGACGCATGAGGGTCGTCCTCTTCGGTGCGACCGGGATGGTCGGCCAGGGCGCGCTGCGCGAGTGCCTGCTCGACGAGCGCGTCGACGCGGTGCTGGCGGTCGGCCGGTCGCCCCTCGGCGAGACGCACCCGAAGCTGACCGAACGCGTCGAGCCGGACCTGTTCGCCCTCGAGCCGATCACCGGCTACGACGTGTGCCTCTTCTGCCTCGGCGTGTCCTCGGTCGGCATGGCGCCGGCGGAGTACGAGCGGATCACCTACGAACTGACCCTTTCGGTCGCGCGGAAACTGCCCGAGGGCACCACGTTCGTGTACGTCTCGGGCCATGGCACCGACAGCACCGAACGCGGCCGCGTGCGCTGGGCGCGCGTCAAGGGCGCCACCGAGAACGCGCTCGCGAAGCTGCCGCTGCGGACGTTCGCCGTCCGCCCTGGCTACATCCAGCCGCGGCACGGGATCACGTCGAAAACCACGCTGTACCGGACGCTCTACCGCGTCGCGATGCCGCTGTACCCGCTGCTGCGCCGGCTGTTCCCCGGCTCCGTGACGACCAACGAGGAGCTCGGCCGGGCAATGCTGGAAATCGCCGAGAACGGCCACGAAAAGCCCGTCCTCGAAAACCCCGACATCGTCACCGCCGCCGCGCGACGAGGCCGGCCAGCAGGTTCGTGAGCCCCTCGGCCAGCCCGTCGGCGAACGTCGGCACCCCGCCCACCTCGGCGGCGGCCGCCGCGACGGCGTCGGTCGGGTTGGCGTACGGCCACGCCCCCGACACCACGATCACCACGCCCAGTGCGAACTGGCGCGCGCCGTCCGCCGACAGCTCCGGCAGCCGCGCCCGGACCAGCTCGCCGAGCCGTTCGGTGTTGGCGAACGACCGCTTCTTGAAGTCGCGGGCGAACTCGGGCGAGATGTTGCGTTCCAGCACCGGCGCCATCGCGCTGACCAGCTCGCACAGCGACGGCCGCGCGGCCAGCGTCGCGGCGATCGTCCCCGCGACGCGCTCTTCGCGCGCGTAGCCCGGTTCCGCCGGGCCGGCCGGGCCGAGCGCCAGCGCGTCCAGCCACGCCGACCATTCGGCGTCGAGGACCTCGAGGAAGACCGCCTCGCGGCTGTCGAAGTAGCGGAGCACATTGGACTTCGCGAGCCCGACGCGGCAGGCCAGCTCCCGCAGGCTGATGTCGGCGACCGGGCGCTCGGCCAGCAGCTCCCGCGCGGCGGCGAGGATCGCGGTGCGGCGCGCCTCGATCTGCTCCGGCCGCCGGGCACGCTGGAATGCGGCGCTCATGGCGCCGACAGTATCCCCCTCAGCTGCGGCTGGTGGCCTCGCGCCGGGTCTTGACCCGCCGGTAGCTCCAGATCAGCAGCGCGAACAGGATCACCGACGACAGGATCAGGCTCGACCCGGTGCTCCAGCCGGCGAACGGCAGCGACTTCACCGTGCCCCAGACGATCCCCGCCGCCAGCAGCGCCAGCCCGGCCAGCACCGACCCGGCGATCCGCAGCGGCGACGACACGCTCTCCTCGGCCGCCTTCATCGCGCGGTCGCGCACCGGGTCGACGTACCGCTCGAGCGCCGGGAACTCCGACGCCAGCAGCAGGAGCCCGGCGAGCACGAGCAGCAGCCCGGGGCCGGGCAGGACGAGCAGCAGCACCCCGACCAGCAGCAAGACGGCGCCCGCCACCGTGATCAGGATCCGCTTCGCCTGTTTGCCGATGCCCACTGGGGGTCTCCCCTCGTTTCGTCCGATTGTTCCCGGTCGCGGCCCCGCGTGCCACTCACGAGGACGCGCGCCCTGGCCGCGGCCACGGTCAGGCCCGCCAGCGCGACCACGCCGAGCGCGACCACGAGCCCGGGCCAGACGTAGAGCACCTGGGCGTAGGTACCCCGCCGTCCGGCGAATACCCACCCGAGCAGCTGCGGCAGAAGGGCGAGCGGGAGCAGCGGCAGCAACGGCGGCGCGACCCGCCACCACCGGGGCTTCCGCCGGGCTCGCCGCACCCCCAGGACGGCCAGCCCGACGGCGATCACGGCCAGTGCCGCGAGGACGTAGTCGGCGAGCACACCGGCGGGCAGCGCGGGCTCCGGCGCACCGCCCTCCAGCAGGCTGGCGATGCCCTGGGCCAGCAGTTCGGCCTCGTTGTCCAGCGCCATCCCGGTGTTCGCCACGACGGCGACGCCGTACCCACCGGGCAGCAGCACCTGCGCGGCGGTGTGGGAGAACCAGTCGCCGGTGTGCGACGTCCTCCCGTCCCGGACGCGCCAGCCCAGCGCGTAGTCCCGCCCGGGCGCGGGCGTGTGCGCGCTCCGGACCGACGCCGGGGTCAGCACCCCACCGCCGTCCTGCTGCGCGCGCAGCCACTTCGCCAGGTCGTCGGCGGTGCTCAGGACGCCGTGGCTGCCGCCGGTGAACCAGTCCGGTTCGGACACCGGCACCTCGAACCCGAAGGCCCGGACGTACCCGGCGGTCCCGGGCGGTTCGTCCACGGTGGTGCTCGACGTCATCCCGAGCGGGGCGAACAGCCTCGTCCGGAGGTACTCCGCGAACGGCTGCCCGGCCACGACCTCGACGATCCGGGCCGCCACTTCGTAGTTCGGGTTGTGGTAGTGGAACTCCGTCCCGGGCTCGCTCGCGAGCGGCGCGTCCCGCAGCCGCGTGACGGCCTCGGCGAGTGTGTGCGGCTGGGCCAGCTTGAGATCGGGGAAGGCGGAGTCGGCCATCCCGGACGTCTGGTCCAGCAGCATCCGGACGGTGATCCGCGCGCCGCGGTCGTCGGCGAGCCGGAAGCCCGGCAGGTAGCGCGTGACGGGCTCGTCCAGCCTGAGCTGGTTGGTTTCGACGAGCTGGAGCACGGCGAAGGCGGTCATGGATTTGCTCAGCGACGCGATCGGCAGCGGCGTCGACGCGCTGATCGGCGCGCCGGCGGAGTCGTGGCCGTAGCCGGCTGTCCGGACGACGTCCCCGCCATGGGTGACGGCGACCGCGGCGCCGGGCAAGCCGGTGTGGTCGAGGTAGGCGCGGACGTAGCCGTCGATGTCGGACCGCTGGTCGGCGGCGGCCGGCGTCGCGGTGACGAGCAGGAGCGCCGCAAGCAGCAGGAAAAGCCTGGTCATGCGGCTGAAGGTAGATCTTTTGCCAGGCTGCCCGCCGCTACCGGACGACGTCGACCACCCCCGACTTTCGACAGGTCTTGACAGCCTCGCTATATTCAACACATCGGTTGATAAACAGATTGGTTGATAAAGATGGCGGTTGACGAGGAGGCACTGGACCGGGCGTTCACCGCGCTCGGAGACCCGGTCCGCCGGGCCCTGATCGCCCGGCTGTCACGCGGCGAAGCGACGGTCAACGAGCTGGCCGAGCCGTTCGCGATCACGAAGCAGGCGGTGTCCCGGCACATCCAGGTGCTGGAGCAGGCCGGCTTGATCACGCGCAGCCGCGACGGCCAGCGCCGGCCGTGTCACCTGGTGCCGTCCGCCCTCGAAGCCCTGACCGGCTGGATCGACACGTACCGCTTGGCCACCGAACGCAGCGCCCAGCCCGGAACGCAGTTCTTCGAGATCACACGCGGGAACGCGGAGTCGTCCAAGCCGCTCGACAAGGTGCTGGTGAACTGAGATGCGAAAAGTCGTCGCGAGTTTCTGCATGTCGCTGGACGGGTTCGTGGCGCGGCCCGACGATTCGGTCGGACCGCTGTTCGACTGGTACACCGCCGGCGACGTCGAGATCCCGATGGTGGGGTATCCGATGACGTTCCGGGTATCGCCGTTGAGCGCCGCATACCTGCGAGCTCATTTGGACGCGGTCCGCGGCAGCGCTTTCGTCTGCGGGCGGCGGGTTTTCGACTACACGCAGGGTTGGGGTGGACGTCCTCCCGGTGGGGGCGCCGCCTTCGTCGTCACTCATCGGCCTCCGCCTGCTTGGTCGTCGTCGGTTCTCGCTCCTTTCACGTTCGTTCCGGACGTTGCTCAGGCTGTCGAGTTGGCGGTGGCTGCCGGGGATGGGACTGTTGGGGTCTCGGGGCCTTCCATTGCTCGGCAGTGCTTGGAGCTTGGGCTTCTTGATGAGGTTCGGATCGATTTGGTTCCAGTGTTCTTGGGTTCCGGGGTTCCGTACTTTGCCGGGCTCTCTGCTTCTTGCGCTTCGCTTGAGCAGGTTGAGGTTGTGGTCGGGTCTGGGGTGACACACTTGGTTTATCGGGTCCAGTACCCGGACTCTTAAAGATGACGGCTTCGCCGGGGCGTGGGAAATCGGCGCTTCTTATGGTCTCTTGTTACTCGGTGCCAGAGCGCCGATTCCCCACGTGACGGTGCCCCTGCCGGACTTCTGGTGGTCTACCCGAACGAGTGATGATCGTGTGTTCGGGTTCGGCTAACCTTGTTGTATGGCAACGGAAACGGCGTGGAAGACGGATGCGATGGCCTTGGCCGATCGCATCACCGCGCTGCTTACTGTTGTGCGGTCGGCTGAGGCTGAGATCGGTGCGCTGCTGGTGGAAATCGAGTCGCGTGGGGTGATGGAACTCTTCGGCTACCGCTCTACTGCCCGCCTTCTCGAGCACCTGGCCGACATCCCGAAGTCCGCAGCAGAGACGGTGGTCAAACGAGCCCAGTCCCTGCATCCCGGCCACCACCTCGACAGCCCACCGACCGTGGCTCCCGCGACCGCTGCCGCCGCTTCCTCGGGACTTTTGAGCAACCCGATGATTGACACCATCGTCGGAGCGCTTACCCAGATACCCCTCGAGCACCGCGAGGATGCCGAACAGCACCTGCTGACGTTCGCCGAGAATGCGGGCCACAAACAAGTCGCCGCCCTCGGCGCCCGCATCATCGCGCACCTGGACCCCGACGGCCCCGAACCCGACACCACCGAACCACCGGTCCCCAGCCGCGAACTCTCCCTACGCCGCAAAAGAACCGGTATCTGGGAACTCCACGGCCGCTTCGACGACGAGACGGGAACCCGAGCCAGCGCCCTGCTGGACTCCCTGGCCGAACGCCGCACCACCACCGACGAAGGCGGTGACCACCGCTCCCCGCAGGAACGCTACGGCGACGCCTTCTCCGACGCGATCGACCTGGCCCTCAACTCCCCAACCCTGCCCATGCAGGCCGGGGAACGAGCCCACGTGATGGTCGCTGTCCACCTGAAGGACCTCCAGTCCGGCCTCGGCCAAGCCACCCTCGGCGACACCGGCACGATGTCAGCAGCCGAAGCCCGGGTCCACGCCTGCGACAGCATGATCATCCCAGCGGTCTTAGGCGAGAAAAGCGAACCACTCAACTTAGGCCGCCTCCGCCGCCTAATCTCCGCGGGCCTGCGCCGAGCGCTGTACCTGCGCGACCGAGGCTGCGCGTTCCCCGGCTGCCACCGCCCACCCCGCCACTGCCAAGGCCACCACATCCACCACTGGGCCGAGGGCGGCCCCACAGACCTGCACAACCTGGTCCTGATGTGCGCCCACCACCACCGGTTACTGCACCGTTCAGGCTGGGAAGTCCGCATCGCCGCCGACGGCCTACCGGAGTTCCTACCCCCAGCGTTTCTGGACAGGGAACGAAAACCCAGGCGCAACAACCTGCACCAACCGCTGCCATTCGCAGCGTAAGACAACCGGACAAGGGAAAGGCCCGCAGCCAGAAGGCTACGGGCCTACCCCCATGTCCAAATCACGCAGCCCGCCCGAACCCAGGGCTCACAACTACATCAGCGGCTCATTAACGGGCAGCAGACCAACCCCGATCCACACACGCTCCGCCAAACCCAACAACTCCAGCCGCGGTCGCCCACGCCAAACCCACCAACTCCAACCACCGGCGCCCACACCAACCCGGCCCCAGCCCGGTCGAAGGGCCTCAGTCCAGGCACCGACCCCAGCTCTAATTCCGACCCTGGCGCTGGCTTTGGCCCTGCACTCGGCCAAGCCTCAGCCCCGGCCTCGACCCTTGCCCCAGCCTCAGCCTTCGACTCCTAACCCCAGTCCCAGCGCTCGGCCTCGGCCCCAGTCCCGCCACCGGCCCAACTCCACCTCCGGCCGCGGCCCTGGGTTCGGCCGCGGCCCTGGGTTCGGCCTCAGCCTCAGCCTCGGCTAAGGCCCTGGCCCCGGTCCGACGGCCCGCCGCCACCTCCGGCCGCGGCCCTCGCCCCGGATCCGGCCTCAGCCCCGGCCCCGGCTCCAGCTGACCAATAGCTCGCACCCACCAGCAATCGCCCCGAGCACCAACGGCAAGCCAACCCCGCCCGGCCGACAGCAAGATCGCTGCCCCGCCAAGCGCAGCACCGCCACCAACCCCAGCCGGCCGACGGGCAAGATCGCCGCCCGACAAACGCAGCACCGCCACCCAGCCAGCAGCGGAATCCCACCTCGGCAAGCGCACCGCCGCCGTTCAACCCCACCCGGCCCGCCAGCAGAATCACCACCCTGGCGAGTGCAGTACCGCCGCCCAACCCCACCCCTCCAGCAGAAAGACCGCCCTCCCTGCAAGCAAAGCGCCGCCACCCAATCCCGCCAGTCAGCTACTCCGGCCCCCAACAGCAATCACCGCACCCACCAAACCCCGCGCCCCATCTACCCCTCCGCCAGCGGCCGGCCAAACCAACCGGCCGGCCACCACCACACCACCCCCTACTCCCCCACCTCAGCCAACAACTGCTCAAAGGGAACAAACCCCGTCCCCCCATCACCACCAACCCGGCCCTCAACAGCCGAAACCAACTCAGCCCCGGCCTTCTCGATCCGCCGCTGCAAAGCCCCCTCCCCGCTCCCCCAATCCGAAGAAGCGGCATAAACCCCCGTAGCCACCGGATCCGCCTTCAAGTACCCGAACAACGGCCGCAGCTGGTAGTCCAGCACCAGCGAATGCCGCTCCGTCCCGCCCGTGGCACCCAGCAAAACCGGCTTGCCCACCAGCGAATCCGCGTCCAGCACGTCGAAGAACGACTTGAACAACCCGCTGTACCCGGCCGTGAACACCGGCGTCACCACGATCAGCGCATCCGAAGACACCACCGACGAGATAGCCGACTGCAGAGCCGGACTCGGGAACCCCGTCAGCAGGTTCTTCGTCACGTCCAGAGCGACATCCCGCAGCTCCACCACCGAAACCGAAGCACCGGGCGAAGCAGCGACAACAGCCGCAGCCAGCCGATCCGCCAGCAACCGCGAAGACGACGGCACCGACAACCCCGCCGTCACCACCGCGAGCTTCATTCCGACACCTCCGAAGACGAAGACAGAGAAGCGTGCGTTGGCGCCTCGGGAACGTGAGCCGGCCGCATGGAGTCCAGTTCCTTGCGCAGCACCGGCACCACCTCCGAACCCAACAGGTCCAGCTGCTCCAGCACCGTCTTCAGCGGCAACCCCGCGTGGTCCATCAAGAACAACTGCCGCTGGTAATCCCCGAAGTGCTCCCGGAACGTCAGCGTCTTGTCGATGACCTCCTGCGGACTCCCCACGGTCAACGGCGTCTGGTCGGTGAACTCCTCCAGCGTCGGACCGTGCCCGTACACCGGGGCGTTGTCGAAGTACGGCCGGAACTCCTTCCACGCGTCCTGGGAGCGCGGGCGGATGAACGCCTGCCCGCCCAGACCCACGATCGCCTGGTCCGCCGCGCCGTGGCCGTAGTGCTCGAAACGCTGGCGATAGAACGCGATCAGCTGCTGGAAGTGCGATGTCGGCCAGAAGATGTGGTTGGCGAAGAAGCCGTCTCCGTAGAACGCTGCCTGCTCCGCGATCTCCGGGCTGCGGATCGACCCGTGCCACACGAACGGCGGCACCCCGTCGAGCGGCCGAGGCGTCGACGTGAACCCCTGCAGCGGTGTGCGGAACTTGCCGGACCAGTCGACCACGTCCTCGCGCCACAGCCGGCGCAGCAGCGCGTACTTCTCGATCGCCAGCGGGATGCCCTGGCGGATGTCCTCGCCGAACCACGGGTACACCGGCCCGGTGTTGCCGCGGCCCATCATGAGGTCCACGCGGCCGTCGGCCAGGTGCTGGAGCATCGCGAAGTCCTCGGCGATCTTCACCGGGTCGTTCGTGGTGATCAGCGTCGTCGACGTCGACAGGATGATCTTGGACGTCCGCGCCGCGATGTACCCCAGCATCGTCGTCGGGGACGACGGGACGAACGGCGGGTTGTGGTGCTCGCCCGTCGCGAAGACGTCGAGGCCGACCTCCTCCGCCTTCAGCGCGATGCGGACCATCGCCTTGATCCGCTCGTGCTCCGTCGGCGTGGTGCCGTTCGTGGGATCGGTCGTGACGTCGCCCACCGAAAAGATTCCGAACTGCATGACCTGACTCCCTTCGCGACCCCCATCTTACATGCGCGTTCAACTACTTCCAAGCAAGAGATATTCCGGCCGTCAGCGCGTCGGAGGGCACCAAGTAAGGTCAAGGCCATGGACGCGGAGCTCGGTCGGCTGGGTCTGGCAGAACGTTCGGTACGACTACTCACGGGCCGCGACATCTGGGGTTCGATCACCCCGCTGCTCGCGCCCCGCCGGAACCTGGTGGCGGCTTTCGGCCACGTCGGTCCCGGCGCGGCCGCGCTGCTGCCGCTGGAACCCGGTGACACGGTGATCACGGACGCCAGCCTGGACATGGTGCTGTCCGGCGCGACGAGCCCGCACGCGCTGCTGCACTGGGTGAAGGCGGGCGTGATCGTGCACTCGCTGCGCGGGCTGAACGCGAAGCTGGTGATCGCCGAGGACGACCCGTCGTTCGTGGTCGTCGGCTCGGCCGACGTCACCGCCGCCGGCCCGCGGCAGCTGTTCGAAGCCGTCACGGTCTCGCACGAGAAGCACACCGTCGAGGAGGCCCAGGAGGCCTGGCTCGAGTGGTGCGACCTCGCCGGGCCCGCGCTGACGGCCGCCGACCTGGAGCCGCTCCTGGAGCAGTACGGCGCCGGCAAGCCGGTCACCGCGCCGCGCCCAGCGGCCACCCGCACGCCGCCCGCGCGCCCGGTGGTGACCAGCCGCCCGGTCACGCCCGTGCGCCCCGCGGCCCCCACCCCGCCGCCGTCGCCGGTGCGCCCGGCGCCCGTCACCCCTCCGACGCCCGCCGCCCCCGAGCGGCCCGCGGCGGCACCCGGCAACTCAGTCGCCCCGGAGCCGGCCGAGCGGCTCGACGTCGCCACCGAGCCCCCCGCGGCGGCGCCCCCGGTGCCCGCCGCCGCGGAACCGGTTGCGACACCGGCCGAAACCGAACCCGCCGAAACCGAAGCGGCCCCCGAAGCCACCGACGTCCCCCGGCCCGCGTGGCCGCGCCCGGCCGAGCTGTACCTCGTCAGCCTCGTCGAAGGCGGCGAACCGTCCGCCGAAGCCGAGTACCGCCTCGAAGAGCTGCAGCGCGAGTACACCCACCCCGGCGAGAACGGCGAACAGCCGTTCCGCGTCGAGCTGTTCTGGGCCGACGACGGCCAGGGCCAGGACCCGCCGCGCACGCTGCGCGCGGGCGTGCACGTGATCCGCGTCTACAGCCAGAAGCAAGGCCGTGCCCTGGTCGGGTCGCGGATCGAGGCCCCCGGTCTCGTGCTGCACGCCCACGCCGACGAGTTCGCCTACCCGCGCCGCACCTACTGCTACATCCTGACCCGGGACCCGGCCGCGCGGCCGGCGTTCGGCGACCTCCGGAAGGCGCTCGCCGCGATCGGCGAAAAGCCGAACTTCCGGAACAGCTTCCAGGTCCCGCGGAAGATCGAAGCTCTGCTGGGCCTGTGGCCCGACCTGGGGTACGACCCCCGTTAGGGGGCGGCGCGCGCCACTCCCGGGGCGACAGGGCGCGGAAACTGTCGGGGCGGGCGGATATCCTGCAGTACGGTGCAGGCCAGTCCGCACCGCCACCAGCACTTTCGCGAGCCACGATCCGGGAGAACGACCCTGTGACTGCCGAGACCTTGTACGGGGCCGATGACCTGACCCACCTCGAGGGTCTCGAAGCCGTCCGCAAACGCCCCGGGATGTACATCGGTTCCACCGACAGCCGGGGCATCAACCACCTCTTCTCCGAGGTGGTGGACAACTCGACGGACGAGGGTGTCGCCGGCCACGCGACGAAGATCGTCGTCACGCTGCACGCCGACGGCAGCGTCCAGGTCGACGACGACGGCCGCGGCATCCCCACCGGCACGCACGCCAAGTCCGGTTTGTCCGGCGTCGAACTGGTGTTGACGCGCCTGCACGCCGGCGGCAAGTTCGGCGGCTCCGGCTACAAGACCTCCGGCGGCCTGCACGGCGTCGGCGCTTCGGCGGTCAACGCGCTGTCGCACCGCTTCGACGTCACGGTGAAGCAGGACGGCAAGGTCCACCAGATGTCGTTCAAGCACGGCATCCCGGGCACCTTCGACGCGCCCGGCCCGAAGGCGAAGTTCACCCGCCGGTCCGGGCTGAACCTCGTCGGCAAGATGAAGCGCGGCGAGCGCAGCGGCACGTCGATCCGCTACTGGTACGACGCGCGCTACTTCGAGTCCGGCGCGGCGCTGGACGTCGAAGGCGTGCGGGCGAAGCTGCGCAACACCGCGTTCCTCGTCCCGGGCGTCACGTACGTGCTGCGCACGGCCATCGAAGACACGATCAACGAAGAGACGTTCAACTTCCCGCACGGCCTGGCCGACATGGTCGACTTCCTGACGCCGTCGGGCGAGAAGCCGGTCTGCGGCACGCTGCTGATCACCGGCGAGGGCACGTACAAGGAGAACGCGGCCGACGCCGCCGGCGTCATGCAGTCCAATGTGGAGCGCCACGCCGAGGTCGAGGTGGCGCTGCGCTGGGGCACCGGCTACGAGCGCACGGTCGAGTGCTTCACCAACACGATCCGCAACGTCCACGGCGGCACGCACCGCCGCGGCTTCGACCGCGCGGTCACGAAGGCGTTGCAGGAGGCCATCTCCAAGACCCGCGGGCTGCTCAAGCCCAAGGAGGACATGCCGACGATCGAGGACGTCCTCGAGGGCATGACCGCGGTGATCCACGTCCGGCTGCCGGAGCCGCAGTTCACGTCGCAGACGAAGGACGAGCTGTCCACCGCCGGCATCACCCGGGTGCTGCAGGGCATCGTCGACAAGCACGTCAAGGCCTGGACCGAAGACCGGAAGACGAAGTCCGAGGCCAAGGTCGTGCTGCAGAAGGTGGTCGACGCCGCGCGCGTCCGGCTCACGCAGAAGCAGCAGAAGGACGCGGCGCGGCGCAAGACCGCCCTCGAAGGCGCGGCGATGCCGCCGAAGCTGGTCGACTGCCGCACCACCGGCGTCTCGCGCAGCGAACTGTTCCTCGTCGAGGGTGACAGCGCGCTGGGGTCGGCCCGGATGGCGCGCGTCTCGGAGTACCAGGCGCTGCTGCCGCTGCGGGGCAAGATCCTGAACGTGCAGAAGGCGTCCTTGGGCGACACGCTGAAGAACGCCGAGATCGCGTCGATCGTGCAGGTCCTCGGCGCGGGCACGGGCCGCACGTTCGACCTCACGACCATGCGCTACGGCCGCGTGATCCTGATGGCGGACGCGGACGTCGACGGTTCGCACATCCGGACCCTGCTGATCACGCTGTTCGCGAAGTACATGCGCCCGGTGATCGAAGACGGCCGGCTGTACGCGGCGATGCCGCCGTTGCACAAGCTCGTCACCAAGGGCCGCAACCCGGAAACGCACTTCACGTACACGCAGCAGGAGATGGAGACGAAGTTCGCCGCGCTGGAGAAGGCGGGCAAGAACATCGTCACCCCGGTGCCGCGGTTCAAGGGTCTCGGCGAAATGGACGCCGACGAGCTGTGGGAGACCACGATGAACCCGGCCACCCGCTCGGTCCGCCGGATCACCATGGACGACGTCGAAGCCGCCGAGGGCGCGCTGGAACTACTGATGGGCGAGAAGGTCGAACCCCGGCGGAACTGGCTGGTCGCCTCTTCGGACCGGATCGACCGCGAAGCCATCGACGCATAAATTTCGCAGCTACCAAGGAGTTCTGCCGTGGCACGCCGCAAGGGCACCACCACCAAGGTCGATCCCAGCGCGTTCGACTCCCCCGGTGCGAACGTCTTCGACAACTCGCTGAAGACCGAGATCGAAGACAGCTACCTGGAGTACGCGTACTCGGTCATCCACTCGCGCGCCCTGCCGGACGCGCGGGACGGGCTGAAGCCGGTGCACCGCCGGATCCTGTACTCGATGAACGAGAACGGCTACCGCCCGACGCACGCGTACGTGAAGTCGTCGCGCGTGGTCGGCGACGTGATGGGCAAGTACCACCCGCACGGTGACGTCGCGATCTACGACGCGATGGTGCGGCTGGCGCAGGACTTCTCGCTGAACGTCCCGCTGATCGACGGCCACGGCAACTTCGGCTCGCCCGACGACGGCCCGGCCGCCTCGCGGTACACCGAAGCGCGCATGTCGCCCGAGGCGATGCAGCTGGTCGGCGAGCTCGGCGAAGACACCGTCGACTTCCGCCCGAACTACGACGGTTCGCTCGAGGAGCCGTCGGTTCTCCCCGCCGCCTTCCCGAACCTGCTGGTCAACGGCACGTCCGGGATCGCGGTCGGGATGGCGACCAACATGATCCCGCACAACCTCGGCGAGGTCGTCGCGGCGGCGCGGTGGCTGATCACGCACCCGTCCGCGACGCTCGACAAGCTGATGGAGTTCGTGCCCGGCCCCGACCTGCCGACCGGCGGCAGCCTGCTGGGCCTGGACGAGGTCCGCCGCGCGTACGAGACCGGCCGTGGCGTGGTCCGGATGCGCGCGAACTGCGAGACCGGGCCCCTCGAAGGCAGCCGCGGTCGGCAGGCGATCACCGTCACCGAACTGCCCTACGGCGTCGGGCCGGAGAAGGTGATCGAGAAGATCACCGACGAGGTCAACAAGTCCAAGCGGCTCACCGGCATCGCCGACGTCAAGGACCTCACCGACCGCGAGAACGGCACGCGGCTGGTCATCGAGTGCAAGGTCGGCGTCAACCCGCAGGCCCTGCTGGCCGACCTCTACCGGCTGACGCCGCTCGAGCAGTCGTTCGGCATCAACAACCTGGTCCTCGTCGACGGCCAGCCGCAGACGCTGGGCCTGAAGGAGCTGCTGGAAGTCTTCCTGCGGCACCGCTACGAGGTCGTCACGCGGCGCACGAAGTACCGGCGCCGCAAGCGCGAAGAGCGGCTGCACCTGGTCGACGGCCTGCTGATCGCCCTGCTGAACATCGACAAGGTGATCAAGCTCATCCGCGAGAGCGAGAACGCGCAGGCCGCGAAAGACGGCTTGATGACGCGCTTCAAGCTGTCGGAGATCCAGGCGACGTACATCCTCGACACCCCGCTGCGCCGGCTGACCAAGTACGACCGGCTGGAGCTGGAGTCGGAGCAGGAGCGGCTGCGCGAGGAGATCGCGGAGCTGTCGAAGATCCTCGACGACGAGTCGGTGCTGAAGAAGCTCGTGTCGGCGGAGCTGGCGAAGATCGCGAAGGACTTCCCGACCGAGCGCCGCACGTCCCTGATCGACGGCGACCTGAAGGAGGTCCTGGCCGCGTCGAAGCCGTCGGGCCCCTTGGAGGTCGCGGACGACCCGTGCCAGGTGATCCTGTCGGCGACCGGCCTGGTGGCCCGCACGGCGGCGGAGTCCGAGGAGTCGACGGAGACCCGCCGCCGCAACGGCCGCGTGAAGCACGACGCGGTCTCGGCGGTGGTCCACACCACAGCGCGCGGCCAGATCCTGCTGGTGACGAGCCGCGGCCGCGCGTTCAAGACGGACGTGCTCCCGTTGCCGGTGCTCCCGGAGCAGGCGGGCACGGTCTCGTTGCGCGGCGGCATGGCGGCGCGTGAGCTGGTGCCGCTGGAGAAGGGCGAAACGGTCGTCGGCATCGCCCCTCTGGGCGAGCAGGCGGCGGGCTCCCCGGGCCTGGCGCTGGGCACCCGGGCGGGCGTCGTGAAGGTGTGCTCCCCGGAGTGGCCGGTCCGGTCCGACGAGTTCGAAGTGATCTCCCTGAAGGACGGCGACGAGGTCGTCGGAGCAACGTGGCTGACGGACGGCACCGAGACGCTGGCGTTCGTGTCGTCGGAGGCAGCACTGCTGAAGTACGCGGCCTCGCTGGTCCGCCCCCAGGGCCTGAAGGGCGGCGGCATGGCGGGCATGAACGTCGGCGCGGGCTCGGTGGTGTTCTTCGGAGCGGTCCGCACGGACGACGACGAGCACGGCGAACCGCTGGTGATCACGTCGACGGGCCAGAGCGTGAAGGTGACGCCGTTCAGCGAGTACCCGGCGAAGGGCCGAGCCACGGGCGGAGTTCGCGCCCAGCGGTTCCTGAAGGGCGAAACGGCTTTGCGAGTGGCGTGGATCGGCCCCCGGCCCGCGGGAGCGGCAAAGAACGGCGACCCGGTGGAGCTGCCGGAGATCGACGTACGTCGAGACGGCTCAGGCCACGCGCACCCAGGCCCAGACGTAGTAGGCCACCTCATCGAGCGCGACTGACGTCGTGAGTGGTAGGCCACCACTGCGCTGATTCAGCGGGTGGTGGCCTCCCGCATGGGTGTGTCGAACAGGAGGCAGGTCGGCGGCTCGTCCATGGGCGCGAACACCTCACGGTCGCAGCGTCCCCGAGGACATCGGTGCAGGGTCTCGTTGCCGAACGCCGTGAAGGCCGCTTCTCGCGGTTCTCCGTCCCGGATCGTCTGGTTCTGCTCCGAGGTCCAAAGCCTGGCGATTTCCGCCTCGAGCCCCCGCCAGTCGGCAAGCACATCCTTCCCTGCGCGAGTCTCCGCGATCAGTCGGTCGAACTCAGAACGCAACGAGAACCAGTTCACGTCGCCGGCGATCCGCCGCAACCGCTTGCACAGGTCTGCCCAT
Organism: Amycolatopsis sp. NPDC098790; assembly: GCF_044759945.1. NCBI lineage: Bacteria > Bacillati > Actinomycetota > Actinomycetes > Pseudonocardiales > Pseudonocardiaceae > Amycolatopsis > Amycolatopsis sp. NPDC098790. The sequence continues at coordinate 97,942 of NZ_JBIWAI010000008.1, read as the reverse complement.
TCCCCGCTGACTTTGTCGGGCACGGCAACCACCACCCTTTCCGCCGAAGACCGACGTCGATAAGGTGGCAGCGTACGCATGGACACCTCGCCGGGGAGGTTCAGGTGGCCCACGTCGAAATCATCACTGCCGGCGATGATTTGCCGCCCGAGCGAAACGCCCTGGTCCGGTACGCGCTGCAGCGCATCGGCGACTCCGCGAACGGCTGGCACGGCCGGGTCGAGAGCATCGAGGTCCTCCGCGTTCTCGAAGGGGGCCGGAGCGACTCGGTCGTCGTCGAGGTCGCGCTGAGGGCGGGCGCTGAATACCGAAAACGAGTCGTCAAAGTCGGCCCCGCTTCGGAAATCGCGACCGAGTACGCGAATTTCCATCAGCTGCTGACGGAATACCCAGCCGCCGTCTGCGCGCCGATCCTGGAAACGACCCCGGGCGTGCTCGACCCCGCGGAGCGCACGGGCGAAGTCGAAGCGGTCGTGTACACGCACGTCGCCGACTACGCAGGCGTCCCGCGCACGCCTTCCCCCACGTTGGAAGACCTCGTCCACGCCGCCCTGAATGGTGAGGTAACCCTCGAAGAGGTACGGCTGACCATCGCGCGCCTGTTCACCAAGCTCGCGGGTCCGTTCCACGACCGGCGAGACGTCCGAACTGCCCGAAGCCTGCGGGATTTGAATCCTCTGCTCGGACCAGACGTCGTCCTCGGCGCGGCACCAGTTCAGGCGGAGACGACGTACCCGGAAGGCGTCCTCGACGCGTCTTTCGGGCCCAATGCGTTCGAAGTCGGACAGGAGCTCCGCGTCGCGAGTACCGGAAACGCGGAGATCCGGGTCGAAGTCGCCGGCGATTCGTCCGGCTCGGTGCTCACCGGGCATGTACTGCGAAGCCGATTCACATACCAACGCGCGAAGCTCGACGGTGACTTTTCCAACGTCGAACGGTCGGATGGCGAAGTCGTGGCCGACGGTGTGAAAACAGCCGACCCGGCCGGCGGCCTTCGCACCGTACTGACCGATCCGCGCTTCGGCCGAGTGCGGAGCGTCGTGCACGGGGACCTGAACGCGCGCAACGTCATGTGCGTCGAGCAACAGCCGATCGTGATCGACTTCGCCAACACTGCCGAAGACCAGCCACTGCTGTCGGACGCCGCATGGCTCGAGATCAGCCTGCTCCGAGACGTCTTCGCAGTACTCCCCTACGGGGACCTGGTCCGAGTGCAGCGGCTGCTAGCCGTAGCCACCAGGATGAGGCCCCTGGCCGGGGATCCCGGCAAGCTCGACGAAGCCTTCTCCGGGTTTCTCACCGGCGACGCCCTCACCGCGTTCGAACTCCTCCGCGAATTACGCGTCCAGTCCCAGCTCGGCTACCCCGGCAACGACGCCTGGCTCGACTACCTGGCCCAGCTGCACTTCTCCGCCTATCGCACGGTCAAGTGGACGGCGCATCCCGACCACGCCCTGCGTGCGGTGCACGCAGCCGCCGCGGTGGCGACCGAATGGCTGGTCACAAAATTCCCGTTCGCGCACTGGACCGGACTGCAAGATCTGCTGCACCGGATCTCACCACTCCTCGACCTGACGCGGCCCGACGCGGTCGCAGTGGTCACGAGTTTGCTGGCCTCTCTGGACCGGCAGCCGGTCCACCCGGCAATCGACGTCGACGAACTACGGGATCGATTCGTACGCACCCGTTACGTCGAACAAGCGCGCGAACTGGTGGTGGCCCTGTCCCGCGAGCACGGGTCGTACCTCGACTCGCAGCCGCTCGAGCACGATTCGTCGAGAGTCGTAACCGGCGGGCCAGGAGCGGGAAAGTCGCGCTTGCTGCGGGAGCTGGCCTACCGGCGTGCGATCGACATCGCCGAGCCCGGCACGCCCGGCGGACCCCTGCGAATGCCGTTTCTCTTGAAGGCCAATGAGCTTTTGGCTGCCTCGGAGGAGATTCCACTGCCGGCTTCTCATGAGACGCTCCTCCTCGGCGCCGCCCACATCTTGGTCGACGGCATCGACGACCAGCCTGCGGGCAGCCGAGCAAGGATCACCGCGTGGGGAAGGGCACTGCTTGACCGGTTCCCCCGCATTCGGTTCACCATCGCAGTGCGTGACGACAGCCGCATTGCCGAAGCCCTTACCCTTCCGGTGCACCCGCTCCGCTTGTGGAGCGATCGTGAGGTCCACCGGTTCTTGAACACCTTCCCGCTGCGGCAGTCGGTGAAGGCGCGGTTGGCGAAAGAGGTTGTCGAGATACATCACGCGGATGACGGGGTGGTGCCTGGGTTCGTCGCCGCGATAGCCCAAGCTTCCCTGAACGCGGAGGCCTCTCTGCCCCCCGGCGACGCGTACGAGGCGTACTTCACCAGGGGTTGCTCCGCGGATACCGTCGCGGCACTCACCTCGATCGCGGTGGCGGACGTCGGCACGAGGGGACCGGTGAGGCCCGCTTTCAACGTCGATGCGCTTCTCGAGCGCGGTACCTTGGCCGTCGACGGCGATGGTGTGCGGTTCGCCGTTCTGGCAGCGCGCGACTTCTTCGCAGCCAGAGCTTTGAACGCCCCCGCCGAGTTCGTCCAGGAGTGCGCCCGGCAGTTCGCGTGGCGCGACATCTGCCTGCTGGCCGCCCGTCTGCCAAGCACGTCCGACCAGGTGGTCGCGCTGATGGCCGGGGCGGTCGGCGCGGCAGACCCGCTGTTCGCGGCCCGCCTCCTGTCGTTCCGATCGGCGTTGGCGGTCGATCACCTGAAGACTTGGGCCACCCGGCTGCTCGATCCCGGAGCCGGGCACAACGCGCACCGGACAGCAGCAGCAGCCTTACTCGCCACCGGTACCCAAGCTGGCAGGGACGCCCTCGGGCGAGTGCTGACCGACCGGGCGGTGCCGACATCCACACAGGTACAAGCCCTGAACTCCCTCGGTGATCACCTTTCAGAGCACACACCACACCGAGCCGAACCGTGGGTCCGCGAGATCCTCGGCGCGGTCCTGCTGGCGATCCCGCCGGACGACGTCCGGATCGCGGCCGTGACGCTGATCCGAGACCACGGCATCCGCGGACTCGAGGTGGTCTTGGCCGAACTCCTCCGTGATGGCGAACCCGAGGTGGCAGTCGTCGCCGGCGACGCACTGCACCAGCTCCAGGTTCTGGTGCCGCCCCAACTGGCTGAGCTCAGAGTAACCCTGGCCTCGCAGCGACTCGAACAACTCGAAGACCGGCTGGCGGGGCTCACCGTCTCTGCGGAGATCCGCGCGACCAACGACCTACGGGTACGACTGCTTCGGCAGCTCGACTCCGGCGAGGAGCTCTTGCGTCGGCGGTTCGACTACGGCATCGCCGACTCCGTCCGCGATCTCCTCACCGACTACCAACTCTCAGCGGAATCGGACGAGTCAGACGTCACAGCCAACGCCCAGCGGATCCTCGGCCAACCCCAGGCACCTACCGAAGACCGAGACACCCTGGTCTTTTCGGCGCGACCGGAGTCATCGCTGCAAGTGCTGCTCATCGCCGCGGCGGCGACCTCGTCACCGGCAGCGGTGGACCACGTGGCTGACCTGGTCGCCGACCTCGCGGCGGTGGTGACGACCGACCGAGTCGAAGGCCTCGCGGCGCTGGGGCACGCAGTCGTACGCCAGGATCGCCGACGCGGCTTCATCGTCACCCGGCGCGCTGCCCGGGTGCTTCGGGACCGGAAGACCAGCGCACGCCACCACTGGTCGTGGGTGACGATGCTCGCTCACACCAGTCCCGGTCCCGCAGAACTGGACATTCTCCTGTCCGATCGCATCGAGGTCGCAGTCGACGAGTTGACGAAGTACGCGCTCCCGTTGGACGGTCGCGGTCCCGAGGAGCTTCGGCTCTCCGCGACCGCGCACGATTTTGTGCGCACGGAAAACGGGAGCGACATCGGTGACCGAGCTCTGGCCATCGCGGCCGCCGGACTCACCGAAGAACTCCCCCAAGTCCTTCAGATCGCGCAGAACCACGAATTCGTGACAGTGATCGAGACAGTTTCGACTGGCCGTTACGGGATCGTTGAAGTCGCTCCCTTGGCTCGCGTGCTCGCCGCGCTGGGCGGCCTCGCCGCTAAAAGCGGCGAACCCGGTACCACTCACCACTTTCTGAACAGCCTGGACACCACCGGCCTGCACCCGAGCGTCGAGGGCGGGCGACTGGTGGGCCTTGCGCGCCTCGGGGACTGGGAACCTTTGCTGCTCGCAGCGCCGGGCGATGGCGGACCGCTCGACACTGCCTCCCGTGAAGCGGTCACGTCTTGGATCCCGGCGCCTTGTACGCCTGCCGGCTTGCGGGGGCCGGCGAGCGTCGCGCTCCGGCTACTCGCGCTGCTCAACGAACCCGGGGTCATGCCCGGTCGCCGCTCACTGCTACAAGAATTGATCACCAAAGCAGAGATCGCGAACGGCCAGGTATTGCCTCGGTAACGACAATTGGGCCGATCGGGTTGTAACGCGAGCGCATTTTAGAACGAGCTTGAGGGGGAACCAGCACTCGGATGCGGAAGAGGTGAGAGTACCGGTGACCGCCGTCCCGATCCAGCCGCCGCGAGCCAGGGGGATCTTCGCCGAGTTGCAGCCTTCCAGCCTGTCCACCTTGGTACAGCTCGGCGCTGCGCGCGTCTTCCAGCGAGGCGACGTGCTCGTGCGCGAAGGTGAGTCAACGACCTTTGTCGTCCTGCTGCTGGCCGGCTGCGCCAAAGTGACCGCCACCACGGCCGACGGCGGACGTGCGCTCCTCGCTGTCCGGGGCGCCGGCGAGTTCGTTGGCGAGCTTGCCGGGTTGGACGGCCGCCCGCGTTCGGCCACTGTGACGGCGGTCGGCGAGCTGCACACGCGTGTGATCGGTCGCACGCAGTTCCGACGGTTCCTCCTCGACCACCCGGAAGCGGCGATGGTGGTCAATCAGATGGTCGCGGCCAAGCTGCGTTGGTCCACTGAACGACGCATCGACTTCAGTGGGTACGACGTGCCCGCGCGCCTGGCTCGGATCCTCGTCGCCCTCGTTTCTTCCTTCGGAACCTTCACTTCGCGTGGGTGGGAGATCGGCTTCCCGCTCACCCAGCCCGAACTCGCCGAACTGATCGGCGCTGCCGAGCCGACGGTGCACAAGTCGCTGACCGAACTGCGCCGCAAACGAGTGCTCGACACCGGCTATCGACGAATGACGATCATCAACTTGTCCGCGCTGCGTGTCGCTGCGGGCTTCCACTCCTGAGTGTCTCCGGCACGAGGAATACCGTGCCAGCACGGGGTTCCGTCCGGCGAAGACGGGCACAGTTCGGGCCGTGACGGTCGAAGAGTGGCCACAGCACTCCCTACTCGCCCGGCTGACCAGCCGGTCTCGGCAGGCGCTGCTACAACTCGGCGCACCCGCGTCCTTCGACGCTCACCAGCGCATCATCCGGCAAGGTGACTCGGCATGGCACACCGTGCTCGTATTGAAGGGCCTGGTGAAGATAGTCGTCGACACCGAGCGAGGCCGTGACGTCGTCATCGCGATCCGTGGGCCAGGCGACCTACTCGGAGAAATGGCCACTCTCGAGCGACGTCCGCGGTCGGCGCACGTCATCGCCTGCGTCCCGGTGCAAAGCCGGGTCATCCATGGTCCGGACCTGAACGACTTCCTGGAACGCAGCCCCGAGGCCGCGCTGGCCGTGGCCAGGGTTCTGAGCGAGCGGCTACGCGGCTCCGACCGCCGAGGTATCGACTTCATGGTGTGCCCGGCGCCGATCCGGGTCGCTCGCACGCTCTTCGAGGTCACCGAGCGTTGGGCGGGCGCCGATACAACCAGCCGGGTCGACGTCCCCTTGTCGCAGAAAGACATCGCCTCGCTCGCCGGAACGGGGCTGAGCTCAGTGGAGAAAGCGTTCAAGCTCCTCGAGGAGGCGGGCGCGCTCGACCGCAGCTACCGACGAGTTTCCATCACGGACCGGAACATACTTCGTCAGTTCGGCGAATTTCCTAGCGAGATCCCGTACTAGTACGGGGTCGGAGATCGCGTTCTGTCACAGAGTGGGTGCCGTCATCCTGCCACCACCGCCGTTCGAAGGACTTCCGCGCATTCGGGTGCCCTCCGTCCTGGCGAAGCCGTTACGCGCAAATCGCGCGGAAGGGACCCCAATGCCGACCTCCCGTGACAGGTTCCAGTTGGTGCGCGATGCGGTCAGTGGGCTCGGTCAGCGTCGCACGAGCTCGGCCCCGGGCGACGACATCTTCGCCCGCGCTCTCCCGGAAACGGTGAAGGTGACCGAGCGCTACCACTACAAGCAGGAGATCTCCCGCAACGCATCCATCCTTCCGAGCAAAGAGCCCGACGGCGAGATCGAGATCGTTGTCCCCTTCGACGGCGCAGACCACTTCACTCGTCAAGCCTGCGACGACGTCACGACGGCGCTGCGGAGCCGTGATTCGGTCGAGTCCTCGGACGCGTTGATCGGGCACGTGCTGTTCGACGAACACCAGAAGACCGACCTGGGCCGCCGGCTCAGCTTGGACGACACGTACGGTGCGCTCCCCATCCGGGTGCCGGTCTCCGGTGAAGGCAGCGCCGGCGGGCCCGCCGAACTCAGCGGTGATCGCCACGCATGCGTGATCCACCACGAATACGCGCCTAGCCCGGACACCCTCGAACTGATGCCCATCGACGTCCACGCGGAGCTCTTGGACCCCGACACGGTGGAAGAGCTCGGGCCGATGCCCGAGACCTCCGTGACCGGGATGGACCTCTCGAAGCTGAGCCTGCAGCCGAACTTCCAGTCGTATCTCCTGCTGACCATCAAGGTGCGTGTGGTTCTGCCGTGGAAGCACAAGGAGAACCGTCCGCGACCACAGCCCGTGATCGACCGCATTTCGATCGACTGGCCCACGATCACCTCGCTGCACGCGCTGACCCTGGCCCTGCCGCGGAAGAACGACGTTCCCATCACCTACAACCCGGTGGAACGGAGCATCGAATGGCGAACCGTCCCGCTGAAGCTGGCGCAGCAGGACAAGGAGAACCTCGTCTTCGAGAGCGCGCGGATGGCCCTCCTCATCCAGCAACCCGGTGAGCTGTACCAGGAGGACAAGCTGAACGGCCAAGTCGAAGTGAAGATCCCCGCGCACCTGCTCTCCGGCGCCCGCACAAGGCTGTTCGACGGGAGCGGACGCAAGACCGACCAGGTCAAGCACGAAGAGGTCAGCTGGGTGAAGTCCGGGTTCCAGCTCATCCTCGACGACGCTTTCGCGAGGCGGCAGCTGACGCCGCACCAGCACCTGTACTTCGACGAGGTGATCCCGGAGGACGCCCGGATCGGCGACATCTTCAACGCTCTGCGGGCCAAGGGTTTCGAGGTCGTCGACAACGTGAAGATCTCGGACACCGAAGAGAAGAGCCAGTGGGTGCTGAAAGCGACCCACGCGGAGGGGCCGGACAAGATGGTTTTGACCTTGTACGTCGAAGGCACCCGGCACGAGACCGAACGACAGGTCCGACGGGGTGGTCAGACGAACAAGACCACGTTCCGCAGCGGTGAGCTCAGACTTTTCATGTACGGCACGCTCCCGCGGACGAGTGAGCCGGTCACCCGCGAGATGAACGCCCTGCATGCCGCTATCCGGCATCGCTTCGCGCAGACCCGCGCCTCCCACTGACCCACCACGAGAGGATGCCCCAGATGTCGATCAAGATCCGGACTCGCGCGCCGCGGGCCCGGTGCCACCAGTGTGGATCAGCGGAGATCGTCGCACTCTGCCACCACTGCGGCCGTCCGCTGTGCCAGAAGCATCTCACGGCCGCCAAGGTCACCAGCGAGTTCGACGGCATGGAGCTCCAGAGCGCAACGCCGAAGCACTGCAAGACCCACGACCACGTGGTGAAGCCTTCGATCCTCAAGTACGTCATCGCGGCAGCCGCCATCGCCGTCCTCGGTGTGCTCGTGGCGTTCGCCTCCGTGATTCCCGGGCTGATCCTGATTCTGCTCGGCGGTGCCGCGGGAGCCGCCGGCTGGTTCGAGGAGCAGCGCAGGACGAGGGTGGCGTTTGAGAACCGGCCCAAGGTTCCCGTCGTTCCGAGCATCGACTCCGTCGAAGTCCGCGAGGTGGTGCAAGGACGGCTCACACTCGATGACCACGGGACCTATTCGAGTTCGGTGTCACCGGTCGCCGGCAGCATAGACGTGGCCATGACGTTCAGCCGGTCGGACCAGGACCGGGTTCGCGACTACCGCGGGAAGTTCAAGCTCGGACCCGAGCACGATGTGCAGTTCTCGGCCGGCTACGCGGTGCTGCTCGGGCGTGCCGGCGTCGAGTTCACCGACGGGGCCAGTACGCCCCCGGTCCTGCCGCTGCAAGGGGCAGTCAGTGATCATCCCTTCCTGGCCACGCCGGAAAGCAGGGCGGGAGCGAAGTGGCAGCACCACCTGGAGCACCGGCTCACCGCTCGTGAAGAGGTGGATGCGATCCCCCTGTGGTTGACCCCGTCCCTCGTACCCGAGTCCGATCAGCGGGCCCTCCAGCTGGATCTCCAGTGGCGAGGCAACTGGCCATCCGAGGAGACGAACCTCAAGGCCCGCATGGTCGAGCGGCTGCGTCTGTACGTCCCGGCCTCCTGGGGCAGCGTCGAGTCCGTTTCCAAGAGCCCGACGATCGGAGGTCAGGCCGATCCCGTCACCGGCGGCCGCCTGATCGAGTGGAAGCAGCTGTCACTCAGCAAAGCCGAAAACCACAGGCTGGTTCTCGCGGTGCGGTTCGAAGAAAAGATCCAGTTGACCGACACGATCACCGGATCGCTGACCGTGTCGTTCGACGGCGCGCTTTCCGGCCTTGACAACGTCCGCTTCTACCACCCTCTCGGCGATCCACGTGAGAAGGAACAGCAGAAGAACGTCGTGGTGAAGACCGAAGTGACCGCGGACCTCTCGTTGAGTTTGAGCGGACTGCGGTACCAGGACGTCCGAGTGGTCCCGGACCTGAAGAAGGACAGCCCCGAGGAGTACCCGGAGAGTCGTGAGTTCCTCGACGTGGTCCCGGACCACGACACGCTGATCGCCTTGACGAACGCGATGAGCAAGAGCGGGTACTACGTCAAATGGGTCATCGGGCACCCGCCCAGCGGCCACCACGACGGTTCGTTCAACCGTGCGTGGGACATCGGTGGACGAATCTACGAAGGTGTCTTCCCAGTCGACTTCTACGTCGGCCTGACCGGCGAAGAGATGCACGGTGTGGACCACCACGCCATGGCCGGCAACAGCAGGGTCCGGCTGTCGGTCAAGGGGGCCTTCACGAGCACGGTGATGGAAGAGCGCATCAAGGCGGTCTGGTACGGGCTGAACGAGATCGTCGGCGACACGCTGAAGCAGCGGGGGAAGCCGGGCTCGAACGGCCACACGGGAACACACCGACGGCGCACCGCTCGTCCCGGGCCGGACCGCGGGACGGATGCCCGCGAGGGCCTGCAGCGTCGCCGGAACGAAAACCGGGCCGCGGTCAGGTCGGGAGCGATCTCCGAGCAGTTGTACCGCGAGTTCGAAGCCGAGCTCGACCGGGAGGCCGCGGAGCTCGACCGGCTGGACGACCAGTGGAATGAGGAGGACTGAAATGGCCTGGGGTTGCAGCGACTGCACCGCTCGTGAAGAAGAAGAGGGCGATGTGATCGTAACCGCTGTCTGTCACCACTGTGGCAAGCCGCTGTGCGCGGACCACCAGATGGTCGTCACCCAGGACGAGGCGTTCGCGTTGGGCGAGCCCGGTGAACTGATGACGCACGACCGGTCCGCAGTGCACTGCGAGAGCTGCCGGCGTGCGCACCACGCGCGAGCGACCCGGCTCGAAGGGCTACGCTCGTGATCAGGGCGGAACTCATCACCAGTGAACTGAGCGTCGGCAAGCCCGGCGACCTCACCCTCTGCCTGACCAACGACGGCAGTACGCCCTGCACGAACATCGTCTTCACTTTGCGGCTGCCGCCTCAGATCCCGTCGATACGGGGCGGCAAGGTGCTGGAAGTGGACCGGCTGGCAGCGGGCCAGAGCAGCAGTTCGGTCATCCGGGTCCGGCCGTTGCAAGCCGGCGACTGGAAGGCCACCAGCTCGAACTTTTCGTTCCGCGACTACCGCGGAGCGTCGTTCCGCGTCTCGGACTTCAGCACGACTTTGCGGGTCGACGCGGCAGTGGAGGAGGCGGAAGCCCCGTTGCCGAGGATCGACATCGCACTATCGACCCCGGTGCTGGCCCACGATGAGTGGCAGACCTTGCGCGGCTACGTGACGAACACCGGGGCCACGGCCATCAGGTCGGGCCGTCTGAGCATACGGGGGCCGTTCACCGTCGATCCCGATCGTCTCGTCGCCGATCTCGTTGACCTGAGGCCCGGTGAGAAGGAGGAGTTCGCGTTCCACGTGCGTACAGGCGAATCAGGCCGCGAGGTTCCCGTCCACGTCACCGCGGTATTCGCGAACGGGGCTGGACGGCGGGCCGAGACCAAGCGGACGTACACGGTGCAGGTCGGGCGGGCGGCCAAGCCGGACCGGGTGCAGATCCTCTACCTGTCGGCGAACCCGGACACCGAGCAGCGGCTCGGTCTCGAACGAGAGCTCCGGGACATCAAGGATGCCCTGCGCAAAGGCAAGGAACGCGATCGTTTCAAGTTGGAGAGTGAAGGGGCTTTGCGCGCGAGAGACCTGACTCAGGCTCTGCTCGACTTCTCGCCGCGCATCGTGCACTTCTCCGGGCATGGCGCCGACGACGGCCGGTTCATCGCCGAAACCGACAGCGGCGGGCAGCGAGTGCTCTCCAAGGCCGGCGTGGCCGCTCTCTTCGCTCAAGTGTCCGGCACCGTCGAATGCGTCATCGTGAACGCCTGCCACAGCGAAGCACTGGCGCGGGCACTGTCTCAGCACATTAACTACGTGATCGGGATGCGCAGCTGGATCGGCGACCAGTCGGCGATCGACTTCAGCGTGGTCTTTTACCAGGCGCTGGCTGCCGGATGGGAGATCGAAGAGGCATTCGAGTTCGCCCGGGCGGGAATGCTGGCGGGCGAGAGCAATGGCCGCGGCGGCGACGTGCCGGTTCTGTTGCGAAAGGTCTGACGTCTATCCTTGCGGCACGTAGACCCAGGCTCGTTCAGCGAAGTTCTTCTCGGGCAGGCTGGCCTCGACCACCGAGAAGTGTGCGGGCTCCAGCGTGCCGTAACCGTCTGCGATGACATCGGTGAAGACGACGTCGGACACTATCAACGCGAAGTCCGCGTCGCTGCGGCTTTTGAGTGCGGCGCGGACCGGCGAGCTGTCCAGGAGCCGGTGCACCGCGATGGTGGCTCCGCCGATCCAGCCGTTCACCCCGGCGGCAACGTGCCCACGGTGCAGTGCCACTCGCAGCCGCAAGCGAGCGTGCGCGTTGAGGTCCGCGTTGGTCGAAGCCAACGCTGCCCGAAGACCCGAAACGAGACGCGGTATCACGACGGATTCGTCGACACCCGCCGGCAGGATGGAGAACTGTCCGTCGCCGGATTGCTGCACGTCCACGTCGGCTTCGTTCAGTCCAGCCTGCTTCCGGGCTTGTTCAAGCACCGCTACGAGCCTCTGCTGAGATCGAGCCGCTTCGATCGAACTGAACCTGCTGTAGGCCTCGGTGTCGACTGCGAGGCACAACCGCACGGCAGGCTGCCGGGAGCTCACCGACCGAGCCGCGTCCACCGCCGGCGCGGCCGGGACCGACCAGCCATCCGGTGTCGGTACCTCGAACAGTTGCGGCAGGCAGCCGGCGTGTACCCGGCGGGACCGGGCGCGTCCCGTCAACACGGACGCGTCCAGCCGAACGAAGCCTTGGAGTGTCGCCAGCTCCGCCGGAGCGCACAGCACCACCCTCGTTTCGGTGGTCAACGGAACGGGCTTGTGCCCCAGCGGATCACCGAGCAGCCAGCCACAGCCGTCCGGCAGCTCACTAATCGCCAGCGACACGGAAGAACTACCGAACCCGCCGGAGATCTCGAACGCTCTGACGTGGGCATCGGCAAAGTTCATGACCAGGTGCGCGGCTACGAAGGAACAGCTCGGTCCCGATGGTTCGAGAACGAACTGTTGGCACAGCTCGAGCAGCGCCTGTCCTCGAGGCGCCCTCCGGTTGAGGTTGGCCGCGACCGCGGCGAGACGGGGCGGCCCGAACCGGACTCCGCCCACTCGCCGGCGACGACCTCGGTCGGTCAGATCGCTCACCGTGGGTTCATCGTCCTTCATCGGACTGGTGGGAGGTCAGCCGCGAGCCTGGCCTCACCTGCGAGGAGAGCACTGTGCGGGGCTATCAGCGCCCGGTTCAGGCGGCCGTGAGCGATGTCGTCGTAGTTCGCGCAGATCACGCCGCTCCGTTCAGCGTCGTAACCGGACTCGACGAGTTCGCGGCGCAGCCGGACGGCATCCGAAGTCACCATCGCGACATCGTGGATGTCGAATCTACGCAGCTGAAGGAAGTCCTTTCCCGGCACCGAGGATGGTCCCTCGAGAACTGTTCTTACGGAGATGAAGCTCAGCCGGCGCGTATGCGGCCGCAACGCACTGAGGCCGACTTCAGCAAGCTCTTCCCAGAGTTCGCGGCGGAGGCACTCTTCCGCGGTTTCCCGGTACGCTCCGGTCGCGAACCACGCCTGGAAGCGCCGGAGCGAACGAACCGGGAGCATCCCGCGGAGGTCGCTCCGCATTTTCTCCGCCCCGGCTGTCGCCCTGTCCGGACGGAACCCCCAAGACTCGAGCAATCGCACCGCAGGCGGATGGAATTTGACGACCCCGCCCGGCGGTCCGTAGGCGCCTGGCCGCTTCGGCGAGTCGAAAAGCACATATCGATCGTCGTCGGTCACTCGCAACAGGGTGCTGAACGAGATCCGCACCACGTGCTGCCGCCTCGTCGTCCTGGATCCCGTCGAGAAGTCCACGGCCGGCCCCTCCTCACCGTCGCTACCACGATGACACAGCCGCGCGGCCTTCGTCACCATGCGCCGGGCTAGGAGGTTCCCACCGCCGTCACGGCAGTCGCGCCGCGATGTCGTCGATCTCCCACGGGCCCTCGGTCTCGATGACCTTCACGTCGTGCCAGCCCGCCAGTTCCGAGATCGCTCCGCCCTGGACCGCGAACACCTTGCCCGTCAACGGGCACTTCGCGGACGCCAGATACGCCACCAACGGCGAGATGTTCGCCGGCGAGAACGCGTCGAACTCGCCGGGCGCCACCGGCTGGGCGAAGATCGCCCCCATTCCCGGGGTCGCCAACGTCAGCCGGGTGCGGGCGATCGGGGCGATCGCGTTCACCCGCACCCCGTAGCGCTCCAGTTCCGCCGCCGCCACCAATGTCATCGCCGCGATCCCTGCCTTTGCCGCGCCGTAGTTCAGCTGGCCCGGGTTCGGCAACGTCGTCCCCGACGCCGATGCCGTGTTGATCACCGAGGCAGCCGGCACCGAACCCGACTTCGACAAAGACTTCCAGTACGCCGCCGCGTGGTGCAGGACCGCCGCGTGGCCCTTCAAGTGGACCGCGATCACCTCGTCCCACTGCTGCTCGGTCAACCCCGCGACGAAGCTGTCACGCAAGATGCCCGCGTTGTTCACCACCACGTCCAGCCGGCCGAACTCGGACACCGCCTGGTCCACCAGCTCCGCCGCTCCCGCCCACGACGACACGTCCGACGTGTTCGCCACGGCCGAACCACCGAACGCGCGGATCTCCGAGATCACCGCCGGATCCGGCTCGACGTCGTTGACGACCACCGAAGCGCCCTCGCGGGCGAACAACAGCGCGTGCGAACGTCCGATGCCCCGGCCCGCGCCGGTGATCAGCGCGACGCGCCCGTCGAGTACACCCATCACAGCTCCGCAAGTCCGTCTTTGATCACGACTGTGTCTCCCACTTTGGTCTCGAAAGCAAAAGAACGAGAACCCGCCGCCCAGATCGACGTCGACAGGTCCTGCCCCGGCAGTACCGGCGCGGCGAACCGGACGGCGAGACGACGCAGCCGGCCCGCCGGCGCCACCGAGGTCAGCACCGCCCACGACGTGAACGCCATCGTGCACAGCCCGTGCGCGATGATCCCCGGCAAGCCCGCCGCCCGAGCGACCTCCTCGTCGAGGTGGATCGGCATCGGATCGCCGGCCGCCGGGCCGTAGCGGAACGTCTGGTCGTCGTCGACGTGCTGCGCAACCTGCGCGATCGGCGAACCGGAATGCGAACCGCGATGGGAAGGGCCCAGCTCACCCACCTTCGAGCCGGTGTCGAAGCCACGCACGAAAAACGTCACGTACTGCTCGTTGACCAAGGCACCGTCCGAAGAACGGCACTCCAGGTACACCGTCGCCCGCGTGCCCTTCGGCAACCCCTCCCAGCCGGTCATCTTGGCGCGCGACACGAGAGAATCGCCGGGCCGGATCGGGCGGTGGAACCGGAAGTCCTGCTCGCCGTGCAGCACTCGCCCGAACAGCGACGGCGGCACGACTTCGAGCGCCGGTTCCAGCAGCGACTGGAACACCGGCACGATCGCGAACACCGGGCTCGCGACGTCGCCGGAAACGTGGGCCGGGATCGGGTCGTTGGTCGCGAGAGCGTAGTCGACGAGCCGCGAGCGCGTGACGTCGAACGAGACCGGCTCAGTCCACTTGTCCAGCCCGGCCGGGTCGAACTTCACGCGACCAGCGCCTTGAACTTCTCCAGGGACTCGTCGAGGTTCTTCTTCCCGTCCTTCTCGACGGCCTTGCCCAGCGCGCCGACGATCATCTGGCCGGTGAACTCGGCTTCGATGGTCGCCGCCGAGCCGGACCCGGCCGCCGCCACCGACAGCGAGAACCGGATCTTCACCCCGGCCATCCCGGTGCCCGAAATGACCAGCTGCGTAGGCACTTCATAGGTGTCGACCGTCCAGGTGATCGTGTTCGCCATCCCGAGCATCGTGACGACCTCGGACACCTGCGAGCCCTGCGAGAACTCCGCCGGGACGTCGCCCTTCCACTTCGTGTGGATGGTCAGCCACTTCTCGAAGTTGTTGGGGTTCGAGAACTCCGCCCACACCTTGTCCGGCGCGGCGGGCAGTTCGACGGACGCGCTGATCTGGCCCACGGTGTCTCCTAAGCTCGCTGGTAGGCGGTGACGACGGCGGCGCCACCGAGTCCGATGTTGTGCTGCAACGCGGCCCGCACGTCCGGGACCTGGCGCGCGTCGGCGTCGCCGCGCAGCTGCCAGGTGAGTTCGGCGCACTGGGCCAGCCCAGTCGCGCCGAGCGGGTGTCCCTTGGAGATGAGCTTGCCGGACGGGTTCACGACCCACCGGCCGCCGTACGTCGTGTCCCCGGCGTCGACGAGCGACCCTCCTTCACCTTCCGAGCAGAGGCCGAGCGCTTCGTACGTCAGCAGTTCGTTGGCGGAGAAGCAATCGTGCAGCTCGACGACCTGGAAGTCGACCGGCCCGAGCCCGGCCTCGTCGTACACGCGCAGCGCGGCCTGCCGGGTCATGTCGTAGCCGACGATGTTCTTGGCGCTGCCGTCGAAAGTGCTGCGGAAGTCCGTGGTCAGGGCCTGCCCGACGATCTCGACCGCCCGCCCCGCGAACCCCTGCGGGTCCACAAAGGACTCGCTCGCGAGCACGACCGCGCCCGAACCGTCCGACGTCGGCGAGCACTGCAGCTTGGTCAGCGGGTCGTAGATCATCCGCGACGCCAGGACGTCGTCGAGCGAGTAGACGTCCTGGAACTGCGCGTACGGGTTGTTCGCCGAGTGCCGGTGGTTCTTCTCCCCGATCTTCGCGAAGTGCTCGGCCGTGGTCCCGTACTTCGCCATGTGCTCGCGTCCGGCGGCGCCGAACATCCACGGCGCGGGCGGGAACAGCACCTCGGAGATCTCGGCGAGCGCCTGGAGGTGGTTGCCCAGCGGCTGTTCGCGGTCGTCGTAGGTCGACGCGAGCGAGCCCGGCTTCATCTTCTCGAAGCCCAGCGCCAGCACGCAGTCCGCGCGGCCGCCGCGGATCGCCTCCGCCGCGAGGTACAGCGCGGTCGAGCCGGTGGAGCAGTTGTTGTTGACGTTGACCACGGGGATCCCGGTCATCCCCAGCTCGTAGACGGCGCGCTGCCCGGACGTCGACTCGCCGTAGACGTACCCGACGTACGCCTGCTGGACGACGTCGTACCCGACGTACGCCTGCTGGACGACGTCGTACCCGACGCCCGCGTCCTCGAGCGCCCGCGTCCCGGCCTCGCGGGCCATCTGCGGGTAGTCCCAGCCTTCACGCCGCCCGGGCTTCTCGAACTTCGTCATCCCGACGCCGACGACGTACACCCTGTTCGCCATGCAACAAACATACAGACCGGCATGTATTTATCAAGACCGGACCACTGACCCGCAGGTCAGCGGCGGAAAATCAGCCCAGCGGGGCGACCGGACCCGGGTAGCGGGCCGGGTCGAGGCAGCTGCCGAGCCCGTCGACGACCGAGCAGAAGCCCGGCGGCCGCACCGGCGCGTACCCGGCCGGGACGCCGTGGCCGGCGATCAGGTCCCGGTACGCCGCGACGGCGTCGGTCGGCCGCCGGGTCAGCGCCGGATCACTCGAAGCGTCCACTGTGTACAGTCCGAACCGCGGCTGGTAGCTGCCCCACTCGTAGTTGTCGGTGAGGCTCCAGTAGTTGTAGCCGATGACGTTCATGCCGTCGGCCTTCGCGCGCTGCACCCAGTAGATGTGGTCGCGCAGGTGGTCCGACCGCGTGTAGCCGTCGGGGCGCGCGTTGCCGTTGTCGGTCGGCATCCCGTTCTCGACGACGTACAGCGGCAGGTTCGGGAACTTCCGCGCGTAGTACCGCAGCGCGTAGTAGATCCCGTCCGGCTGCGGCGTCACCTTCCAGAACTCGCCGTTCGCCGCGTGGACGGCGCTGAGGTTGTCGAGGCTCGCGCCGTAGTAGTAGTCGAGGCCGGCGAAGTCGAGCTTGTCGCGCACCCGGTCGAGGAACGACGCGTCGAGGATGCCTTGCGCCGCCGGGATGTAGGCCGTGTTGCTGGACACCAGCGCCCCGGGGTCCAAGGAGTGGATCAGGTCGTAGGCCGCCCGGTGCACCGTCACCAGCCGCGACTGCGCCCACGGCAGCTTCCAGCCGGCGAGCCCGCCGTTGGTGGTCTCGTTCTGCAGGTAGACGGTCGGCTCGTTGATCGTGATCCAGATGGCCCCGAGCCCGCGGTACCGCTCGACGACGCGGCGGGCGTTGGCCAGCCACGCGTCGACCGTGCGGTCGGAGTCCCAGCCGCCCTGGTCGGCGACCCAGCCGGGGTAGACCCAGTGGTCGAGGGTGATCATCGGCCGCATGCCCGCGGCGACGACGCGCCGGACGACGTCGTCGTAGTACGCCAATTCGGCCTGGTCCACCTGGCCGGGCCGGGGTTCGATGCGCGCCCATTCGACGCTGAACCGGAAGACGTTCACGCCGAGCTGCTTCGCGCGTTCGATGTCTTCGGCGTAGCGGTGCCGGAAGTCGACGGCCTCGCGGTAGGGCTCTTTGATCGACGACGTCTTGGCCTGCTCGTAGCGGCGCCAGTTGCTGTCGGGCGCCGAGCCCTCCGACTGGTACCCCGATGTCGCGACGCCCCAGAAGAACGCCGGGGAGGCGACAGCGGGAGCCACCCCGGCGAGCATGCCCGCCAGCAGGGCCAGGACGACGACGATCGCTCGGTTCCGGCGCACCACGGCACCCTCCTCAGCCAACGTGAAGGTCGTTCATGTTAGCCGAGAGGGTGCCGCGGCGCATCCCCCGCTAGGCGACCTTGAACGACTGAGCGGCGCTGCCGCTGCAGGTCGCCTGGACCAGCTGGACGCTGTCCGCGGTGGAAGCTCCCGGCACGGTCAGGCACTTGCCGCTGTGCCGGGCGACGAAGTGGTAGTAGCCCCCGCCTTCCGACACCGGCTGCCACTGCTGGTTGTTGCCGCCGCCGTACGCCCACAGCTGCACGCCGGCGTTGTCGGCCGTGGAAACCCCGGTCACGTCGATGACCTGGGCGGGGTTCGTCCGGTTGTTGATCCGGTCGTAGCCGCCGCTGGTCGCGGCGAACTGGTACTGCTGCGCGGTCGTGCCGTTGCAGGCGTACTGCTGGATCACGGTGCCGTTGGCGCTGGCCGCGCTGCGGGCGTCGACGCACTTGCCGGACGCCTTGTTCGTGACGGCGTACCAGGCCGACGGGTCGATCGTGCCGTCCGGCGGCGGGGTGGTGGTGCCACCGCCGCCGAGCCACTTCAGGCCGTCGAGCACGAACCGGTTCTGGTCGGCGCTCTCGAACGTCGACGACAGCGCGGTGTTCGTCTCGTAGTTCATCGCGTTGTGGCCGAAGTTGGCGTAGAGCATCTTGAAGTTCTTGTTCGTCCACGCGATCGGGTAGTAGCCGCTGTACCAGGTCTGGTTCGGGTCCGTGCCGATCGGGAAGGTGGAGGAGTCCATCGACGCCAGGATCGAGATGTTCGGGTTCTGGCGCAGGTCGTTCTGCCAGGCGTACCACTCCGACGTCGACGACTTGATCGTCGCCGGCAGGTTGACCGTCGAGGGGTGCGTGCGGTTCTCGATCTTCAGCGTCTCCGGCGTCGGGCCCCACGTGTTCGAGGTGAACCGGCCGGTGCCGAGGAAGTCGTTGTGGAACCAGTTGGCGTACGACGGCGTCGAGCTGTCGTTGTACGCCGTGACGTGGAAGCCGAAGAACCCGCCGCCGTTCTGCATGTAGTTCTGGAAGCCCTGGAACTGCGCGGCCGACTGCGGCTGGTCGTCGAGGAACAGCACGACGTCGGCGGTGGACTTGGTGAGGCTGGTGAGCCGGTTCCAGTCGGTCGTCGAGGAATACGTGAAGCCGTTGGCCGCCGCCTGCTGCGGGAACCAGACGTTCGCCTCCTTCTCAAAGCTGATGTGCGCGGCGTCGTAAGAGCCGCTGTAGAACGCGAGCACCTTGAACGGCGTCGCGGCCTGCACGGCCGGTGCGCCCAGGCTCAAGCCCAGACAGGCGGCGAAAAAGGCCAGGATTCTGACCAGGGGACGGCGGGGCATGCGATGTTCCTTCCGGTGGGGGACGGGGATCACCAGTGGCGCGAGTAGTGCAGGCCGTAGCCGAAGGGGAACAGCGCGGGTTTGCCGTCGCCGGCGTTGATGGGCTGCTGGTCGGCGCTGCGCATCCAGGTGACCGGCAGCTTTCCGGTCGGGTTGTAGTCGCCGAAGAGGACGTCGGCGACGCCTTGGCCTTCACTGCCCGGCAGCCAGGACTCGACCAGGCCGGCCCAGTCCGGCAGCTGCGCGGCGATGTCCAGTGGCCGTCCGGACACGAGCACGACCACCGTCGGCACGCCGGAGTCCTTCAGCTTCTGCAGCGTGGCGAGGTCGGTTGCGTCGAGACCCATCCCTTGTGGACGGTCGCCCTTGCCTTCCGCGTAAGGCGTCTCCCCCACGACCGCGACGGCGACGTCGTAGCTCGAGTCGATCCCGGTGCCGTCCTTGGCGTAGGTGACCTTCGAGGAACTGTGTTGGAGGCCTTGCAGGATGGTCGTGCCGGGGATGACCGGGCCGCTGGTGCCCTGCCAGCCGACCGTCCAGCCGCCGGACTGGTTGCCGATGTCGTCCGCGCTCTTGCCGGCCACGAAGACCTTGTCCCGTTTGGACAGTGGTAGCACGTGGTTGTCGTTCTTCAGCAGCACCTGGGATTCGCGGACGGCTTGGCGCGCGAGGTCGCGGTGCTGCTTGCTGCCGATGGTGGTCAGGAACCGGCGGTCGGTCAGCGGGTGCTCGAACAGGCCGAGCTCGAACTTCTTGGTGAGGATGCGCCGGTTGGCGTCGTCGATCCGGGACATCGGCACGCGGCCGTCCTGGACGAGCGTGCGCAGCGTGTCGATGAACTTCTGCCACTCGAAGGGCACCATGACCATGTCGATGCCCGCGTTGATCGACGCTTCGACCTCTTCGGGCGTGAACCCGGTCTTGCCGTCGATCTTGTCGACGCCGTTGTAGTCCGAGACGACGATGCCCTGGAAGCCGAGTTCCTTCTTCAGGACGTCGTTGACCAGGTACGAGTTCGCGTGCAGCTTCACGCTGTTCCAGCTGCTGTAGCTGATCATCACCGAGCCGACCCCGCGCTGGACGGCGGCCTTGAACGGCGGCAGGTGGATCTGGCGCAGCTCCTGCTCGCTGATCTCGGTGTTGCCCTCGTTGACGCCGCCGGTGGTGCCGCCGTCACCGACGTAGTGCTTGGCGGTGGCCAGGACCGAGCCGGGCTGGTCCAGCCTGCGCCCCTGCAGGCCGGTGATGATCGACGACATCTGCGTCGCGAGCTGCGGAACCTCGCCGAAGGACTCGTAGGTGCGGCCCCAGCGGTCGTTGCGGGCGACGCACAGGCAGGGCGCGAAGTCCCAGTCGATCCCGGTGCCGGAGACCTCTTCCGCGGTGGCGCGGCCGATCTTCTCGACCAGCCGCGGATCGCGCGTCGCGCCGAGGCCGATGTTGTGCGGGAAGACGGTGGCGCCGTAGAGACCGTTGTGCCCGTGCACGGCGTCGACGCCGTAGATGAGCGGGATGCCGAGCGGCGTGGCGAGGGCGGCCTTCTGGAAGCCGTCGTACATGTCGGCCCAGGTGACGGGCGTGTTCGGGGTGGGCTGCGAGCTGCCGCCAGACAGCAGTGAGCCGAGCCTGCCGGTGGTGACGTCGGCCGGGCTCTTCACCCCGAGGCGTTCGGCCTGCATCATCTGGCCGAGCTTGTCGTCGAGGGTCATCCGCGACATCAGGTCGGCCACCCGGACCTTGACCGGTCGCCAGGAATCCTTGTACGCCGGGCGGTTCCCGGCGAGAGCGGGGGTTCCGGAGGCGAGCAGCAACCCCACGGCCAGCGCGCCGACACCCAGTCTGCGTCCGAGACCCATCCGGGTCCTCCTCGTCGAGAGACCGAAATTCACGCCTTGAATTAAGACACAGGCTTTCGGCGTTGGTCCAGACCTCTGACCGAACTCGGTTTCCGCTCAGCGGGATTGCGAGTTCAGGCCACGTACTGACCTAATTCGCTTCTACGGTTCTCCCATGACTCGCGAACACGACGACCTGCTGGACCTGCTGGCCGAAGTCCGCAAGCGCTTGCTGATCCCGGCGCGCGACCTTTCGGACGCCGACGCGGCCCGCCGCACGACGTCCAGCGAACTGACCCTGGGCGGCTTGATCCGCCACCTCGCGACCGGCGAACGCCTGTGGCTGCAGATCCTCCGCACCGGCGACGGCTCGCTCCCGGAGGGCATGCTGGACACGGCGCAGTACGCGATGAGCGAGACGCTGGCCCACTGGCTGTCGGCTTACGAGAAGGCCGCCGCCGAGACCGACGAGTACGTGCGATCGCTGCCGTCGCTCGACGTCGAAGTCCAACTGCCGACGACGCCGTGGTCCCCGCCGGAACCGCAGTTCTGGTCGGCCCGGCGGATCGTGCTGCACCTGATCCACGAGACAGCCCAGCACGCGGGCCACGCCGACATAATCCGCGAGTCCCTGGACGGCGCGAACTCCACCGCCCAGCTGGCGTGACGGCTGCCCGGTAGGCTGGCGGGTGATGCCGGAAACCCGCCACCCCAAGTCACCTCCCGGAGCGACACCGGAGGGGAAGGGCTGGCTGCCGCACGGCTTCCACCTCGGCAGCCACCGCCACGCCGACGGCCAGCTGGTGTACGCGGCCGCCGGCGGGTTCGCCACGACCACAGCCCTCGGGACCTGGGTCGCGCCGGCCAACCGCGTCACCTGGACACCGCCCGGGTTCGACCACTCGCACCGCTGCTACGGCCGGACCGACTTCCGGCTCGTCGTCATCCCGGCCGAGTCGTGCGGTGAGCTCCTGGCGCACCCCGGCGTGTTCGCAGTCAGCCCGCTCCTGCGCGAGGCCCTCCTGGCGCTGACCGACCCGCGCGAGAGCCGCCCCGGCGCTTACCGGCGGCTGCGCGCGGTCGTGGTCGACGAACTCGCCGGGCCGCCCGAGCAGTCCCTGCACCTGCCCGAACCGCGCGACGACCGGCTGCGCGCCGTCACCGCCCTCCTGCACGCCGACCCCGCGCGGGCCGAGACGCTGAGCGAACTGGGCCGGACGGCCGGGGCGAGCGAACGCACCCTCAGCCGCCTGTTCCAGGCCGAGCTGGGCATGGGTTTCCTGCGCTGGCGCACCATCCTGCGCATCCACCACGCCCTGGTCCACCTGACCGAAGGCCGTTCGGTGCTCGACACGGCGATGGCGTGCGGGTGGTCCAACCCGTCGAGCTTCATCGACGCCTTCACCGACGTCGTCGGCCAGACGCCGGGCCGCTACCAGGCCGGGCTGGACCGGCGCTGACTTGGCGGGTTTCCGGCATCCGCTGTCGCGTCACCGGTTGGTGGCGGCCGTCGCCGGGTCCACAGTGGAGTCATGACCGAACACACCACCGTCGTCGTCATCGGGGCCGGGGTCGCCGGGCTCACCCTCGGGAACATCCTGCTGCGCAACGGAATCGACTGCGTCATCCTCGAAAAGCACAGCCGCGCGTACGTCGAACAACGGCAACGGGCCGGGACCATCGACAGCCGCGGCGTCCGCATGTTCCGCGAGTGGGGACTCGAAGAGGTGCTGGCGAGCGACGCCCCGACCGACGTCGAGGGCGGCTTCTTCCTCGACGGCGAGGAGCTGCCCATCGAACTCGGCGACGACGAGAGCGACAGCGTCTTCCTGCCCCAGCAGGTCCTCGTCCGGAACCTCACGGACGTCTTCCTCCGCGTCGGCGGCGACCTGCGCTTCGAAGCCGACGACGTCACCGTGGAAAACCTGGAACGTCCCGTCGTGCGGTACGCGGACCGGGTCCTCACCGCCGACTTCATCGCCGGCTGCGACGGCGACCGCGGCGTCAGCCGGACGGCCGTCCCCGCCGGCGTCCTCACGCGGTACTCGCGCGAGTACGGCTACGCGTGGCTGAGCGTCCTGGCCGAGGTACCGGCGAACCCGTCCGGCATGGCGATCCATTCCCGCGGCCTCGCGGGGATGATCCCCCGCGGCCCGCACGCCAGCCGCGGCTACCTCCAGTGCGCGCTCGACGACGGCCTCGAGCAGTGGCCGGACGAGCGCGTCTGGAGCGAACTGAGCGCCCGGTTCGGCCGGCCGGTCACGCCCGGCCGGATCGCCGACAAGCGGCTGGTGCCGCTGCGGAACGTCGTCCACAGCCCGATGCACCACGGCCGGCTGTACCTGCTCGGGGACGCGGCGCACATCGTCCCGCCGATGAGCGCCAAGGGGATCCACCTCGCCCTCTTCGACACCGAGGTCTTCGCGCGCGGCGTCCTCCGGCACGTCGAAGAGGACGACCCGAGCCTGCTCGACGGCTATTCGGAAACGTGCCTGCGCCACGTCTGGAACTACCAGGCCTTCGCGTCGTGGATCACCGACCTCATGCACGACGCCGGAGATCCGTCCCACGCCGGGGAGTTCCGCAAGCAGGTCGCCCGCGCGGAGCTGGAACGCCAGTTCACCTCGCCCGCCGCGAGCCGGCTCTTCGGCGAGTTCATGGCCGGGGTGAGCTAGCGGTCCGAGCGCAGCGAAGCCGGGTCGAAGGACTCCCAGTACGCGTCTTCGTCCTCAGCGCTCGTCACCGGTTCGGGCGATTCCGAAGGCGTCGCACCGAGCCGCTCGGCCCGCAGCCGCTGGAACTCCTCGACCGTCATCCCCGGGTCGTCGTCCTCGGCGCGGGCCGGGGCCGGCATCCCCGTCATCTGCTCGATCATGTACGTCATGTCTTCGCCCAGCAGCAGCGCCACTTTGTTGTAGCCGTCCTGGGTCGCCTCACGCATGGCGGCCTGGGCGATCTCCACCACCAGCGGGCCGAGCCGCTCGCCCAGGTTCACCGCCGACGGTGCCAGCCACAGCCGCAGCAGCTTGCCGCGGCCGTCGACCGTGGCCTCCACCTGGCCGTCGAGGTCGTGGGCCGTGCCGGACGCCGACGCCAGCAGCTCGTCCACTTTGGACATCGCCTCTTCACGCGCCCGGGCCTGGGAAATCAGGTCACGCGTCGAAACCACCGGCGCTCACCTTCCGTACGAGTAGGTGTCGGCGTCCGGGTCGTCGTCCGGAATCGGTTCGTAGCCCAGGACTTCCAGCTGCGACGCGTCCACCACCGGCGCCAGCGCGTGGTACATCTTGTCGCCCGCGCGGCGGGTCGCGCGCTGGGCCAGCTCGAGGATCTGGTCGGCGAGCACCGTCGACCCGTGCCGCAGCGCGGACCGGTGGATCGTCACGCCGGTCAGCAACCCGCCGGGTGCCACCTGGACTTCGATGGCGGAATCGGCCGACGCCGCCTTGCCCACCACCGGACCCGAGCGCGCGAGCCGGGCCGAGACGTCGGCCTCCGCGCGCTCGGCCTGCTCGGTGATCCGCGAAGCCGCCAGGTCCACGTCGAATTCAGCCACGACTCACCCCGTCGGCCGGTAGAAACCGATGAACGACTGCCCCGCGTTGGTGGTGCGGATCTTGCTGATCTGCACCGGGTCGCCGGCCTCGACCATCTGGCCGTCGCCGATCACCATCGCCACGTGCCCGGACCAGACGACCAGGTCGCCGGGCAGCAGCTGGTCGATCGAGGGCACCTCGGCCCCGACCGTCTGCTGCGCCGCCGTCCGCGGCAGCTGCATCCCCGCGTCCTGGTAGGACGTCATGACCAGGCCGCTGCAGTCGAGGCCGACACCCCGCGCGGTGCCGCCCCAGACGTAGGGCACGCCGAGCTGCGAAAGCGCCGCGCGCACGGCCTTGGCCGCGGTCTCGTTCGGCGCCATGACCTGCTTGCCGCCGGGCAGGTTGATCGCGACGCCGGAGCCGGGCTGCGGCGGGATCGCGACCGGCAGCCGCGGCTTGTGGACGGCGCCGCCGCCCCCGCCACCGCCGCCGCCTCCGCCACCCCCGCCGCCGGAGTCGCCGCCCCCGGAGTAGCCGCTGTTGCTGTTGAAGGACGAGCCCACCTTCGTCGAAGACGCGCTGGACGTCGACGTCGACTGCTCGCCGCCGCCCAGCTTGGTGCCGATGTCGGTGAGCTGGTTGATGGTCTGCTCGCTGAAGGTCGCGGCCTGCCCGGTGAGCTGGCTGATCTTCGTCTGCAGCTTCATCAGGATGTCGCGCGACGCGGCGGCGCGGCTCTCCGGCGGCTGGATCGACTTCACCGCCGCCAGCGCCTTCATCGACGCCGAGATCTCCTTGATGATCTGGTCGCGGACCTGGTCGTTCTTGATCTCGCCCAGGTTCAGCGTCTCGGCCGCCTCGGCGACGGCCTTCTCGATCTCGGCGCTCTCGTCGAGGAGGTCCTGGACCTCCTGCTCCAGGCTCTTCGACGTCGCCGTGGCGCGGTCGGTCGTCGAACCGGAGCTGGCCGAAGTGAGGTTGACGCGCTGGTCGGACGCGCGGTCGCGGGTCTGCCCCACCGACGTCTGGAGCGCGACGTGCGCGTCCCGCGCGCCGCTGATCGCGGCGGGGTCGTGCCGCAGCTTCAGCGCGAACTGGTTGGTGGGTTCGAGGCTGTGCCGGACGAGCTGGTCGGTGTGGTGCTCGGTCACGCGCGGTCCCCGAGGTCGGTGCCGAGCCTGCGCACGACGTCGCCGTGGTCGGCCTCGACCGCCGCGTAGTTGCGGTCGGTCTGCCGGGCGGCCTCGCCGACCTGGCGCCAGCCGCCGCCGACGCGGTGCATCCGCTCCTGCAGCGCGCGCATCCGGCCGCTGTAGGCGCCGGAGAAGCCGGACTCGCCGCCCATTTCGGAGAAGCCGTGGCCGCCGAGCGTCACGTGCGGGCCGACGTGCTGGTCGGCCGCGCCCTTGACGTCGTCGCCGAGCGGGTCGACTTCGCGCGCGTACCGCGCGTACGCGCCTTCATCGACGTGAAACCCCTGATGCGAACCGTCCACTGGCCCTCCCTGTCACCGGAGGTGCGACGTGCGCGCGCCACCCCCGGTTCCCCTGATGCGGGAATCAGCCTAGTCCACGGTCCGTACCCGGGTGGGCGAATTGCCCGGACTCAGCCGGTGACCTTCGAGAGCCAGCCCGGGTCCTGCCAGTTGACGATCGCGCCGTTCGCGGTGACCGTCGGCGTGCCGAAGCCGCTCTGCCCGTTGCCGAAGTCCTGCGCCAGCTTCGGGTCGGTCTCGATCTGCTGGAACGCGGTGTTGAGCTGCTGGTCGTACGTGCCCGCGTTGACCGTCTGCGCGAACGCGGGGTCGGTGATCCCGACGTCGGCGCCGAGCTTGATCAGCTGCGCCTTGTCGTAGCCGCGCTTGCCCTCTTCGGGCTGGTTCGCGAACAGCGAGTCGTGGAACTGGAGGAACTTGCCGGCATCGGCCGCGGCGAGCGCCGCGTTCGCCGAGTCGAGCGAGTAGCCGGGCGGGTCCGAGCGGTCGTTGAGCAGCGGCACCATGTGGTAGCGCACCTGCAGCTTGCCGTCGTTGATCGCCTGCTCGACGTCGGTCTTGTAGGTCTTCTCGAACTGGCCGCAGATCGGGCAGAGGAAGTCGGCGTAGACGTCGATCGAAGCCTTCGCGCCCGCCTTGCCGACGGTGACGACCACGCCGTCGCGCTTCTGCGTGACGTCGCCGGCCAGCGACGTGCCCCCGGCGGCGATCGTCTGGCCCTCGGTCTTGTTCTTGTCCGAGATCGTCCAGATCACGCCGCCGATCACGAGCGCGGCCACGACGACCACGGCGGCGATCCCGATGATCCACTTCCGCTTGTCGGCCGACGCGCCCCTGGCCTGGGCCACCGCCTTCGCTCCCCCGGCCTGTGCGGCCTGACGACGCTTCCGAGCGGTCCGCTCAGCTCCACCCACTGTGTATCAGTTCCCTTCCGCGATACCCGAGTAGTCGGGCTCCGGGTCGACAGAGTTCCCGCGACCTCGCGCGAGCCAGCCGTCGAGCGACAGCCAGGTGCGCGGGCGCGCCAGCAGCCAGACGGCCAGCAGCGCGAAGCCGGAGTCGCGGAGGATCTCCTGCGGGTACTCGGTCTGCCCCGCCGCCACCTGGCCGCCGCCGCCGAAGCACCCGCAGTCGATGCTCAGCCCGCGCGCCCACGACTGGGCGATCCCGGCGATGAGCACGACGAGCAGCACCAGCGCGGCGCCGGCGACCCAGCGGGTCGCGAGGCCGGCGAGCAGGAACAGCCCGAGCACGAGTTCGACGAGCGGCAGCGCGATGGCCACCACGTTGGCGAGTGCGTCCGGCAGCACGTCGTACGCCTTGACGGCGATCAGCGTCTGGCCCGGATCCGCCAGTTTCAGCGCACCGGAAACGAGCCAGACGGCCGCCAGCCCGAGCCGGGCGAGCGTGCCGACGGCGTCCAGCACGGGTTGGGACGGTCGCACCACGCACTTAGGCTAACGGGAGGACCTGAGAACTCCGTAAGGGCACGGCGGTGGTGGAGGGAGCGGCGGAATGCGGTGGCGCACGCTCGTCGCTTCGGCGTTGCTGCTGGTCACGGTGGCGGCGTGCGGGCCGGGGAAGGTCTCGCCGACCGACTCGCTGGTGGCCCGCGCCAGTGCCACGGATCACCTGACCATCGGCATCCGGTTCGACGCGCCGGGGCTTTCCGAGCGCACGGTCGACGGGAGGTTCGTCGGGTTCGACGTCGACGTCGCGACTTTCGTCGCATCGGAACTGGGTGTCGCGGCGAAGGACATCACGTGGCGCGAGACGACGTCGGCGACGCGCGAAACGGACCTCACGTCCGGCGCGGTCGACCTGGTCGTCGCGACCTATTCGATCACCGACAAGCGCAAGCAGCAGGTGTCGTTCGCCGGGCCGTACTTCACGACCGGGCAGGACCTGCTGGTGCGGCGCACGTCCCCGGACATCACCGGCCCGGAGACGCTCAACGGGCGGCGGCTGTGCTCGGTCACCGGCTCGACGCCCGCGGAGCAGGTGCGCGACCGGTTCGCGCAGGCCGTGCAGCTGGTCGAGTACCCGCGTTACCCCGATTGTGTGACGGCGCTGCTCGCCGGCCAGATCGACGCGGTGACCACCGATGGGGTGATCCTCGCCGGGTACGTCACGCGTGATCCGGAGCTGCTGAAGGTCGTCGGGAAGCCGTTCTCGAAGGAGAGCTACGGAGTCGGCCTGCGCAAGGGCGACACCCAGGGCGTGAACGCGGTCGACGACGCGATCCGCAAGATGATCTCCTCCGGCGAATGGCTCCGGTCGCTGAACGCGAACATCGGGCCGTCCGGTTACCAGTTGCCCGCTCCCCCCGAGGTCACCGAGAAGTGAAGCTGCCCGACCTGCCCGTCCGCGCGGTGCTGCCCGAGGTCCTTTCGGCGCTGGACGCCCACGGCACCGCGGTGCTGGTCGCGCCGCCCGGAACGGGGAAGACGACGCTGGTGCCGCTGGCGCTGGCTTCGGCGGGAGCGGGCCGGGTCGTGGTCGCCGAGCCGCGGCGCCTGGCGGCGCGGGCGGCGGCTTCCCGGATGGCCGCGCTGCTGGGCGAACCGGTCGGCGAGACGGTGGGTTACGCGGTGCGCGGCGACCGGAAGGTGTCGGCGCGCACGCGCGTCGAGGTCGTGACATCGGGGTTGCTCGTGCGGCGCGTGCAGGGCGACCCGGAGCTGCCCGGGGTGTCGACGGTCCTGCTGGACGAGTGCCACGAGCGGCACCTGGACGCGGACCTCCTGCTGGCGCTGCTCCTCGACGTGCGAGCGGGGTTGCGCGACGACCTGCGCCTGCTGGCGACGTCGGCAACGGTGGCCTCGGGCCGCCTTGCCACACTTTTGGGTGAAGCTCCGGTGGTCACGGCGACGGCGCCGACGTACCCGGTGGACTTCTTCTATGTTCCGCCCGCGCGAGGTGAGCGCATCGAGGCGTGCGTCGCACGTGCGGTGCGCACTGCACTGTCCTCAGGGGACGGTGACGTGCTGGCGTTCCTGCCAGGCGCGGGCGAGATCGCGCGAACGTCCCGGCTGTTGTCGTTGTCCGATGTGGACGTGCTGCCCCTGCACGGCCGGCTGTCGGCGGCCCACCAGGACGACGCACTGCGCCCGCGTTCGCGACGGCGGGTGGTGCTGGCGACGGCGGTGGCGGAGTCGAGCTTGACGGTCCCGGGCGTGCGCGCGGTGGTGGACTCGGGGTTGGCACGGGTGCCGCGAGTGGACCACCGGCGCGGGTTGCCGGGTCTGGCGACGGTGCGGGTATCGGCGGCGGTGGCAACGCAGCGCTCGGGCCGAGCGGGCCGCGAGGGGCCGGGCCGGGCGTACCGCTGCTGGGCGGCGCACGAGCAGGCGTTGCTGCCGGCGTACCCGGAGCCGGAGATCCGCACGGCCGAGCTGGCGCGGCTGGCGTTGGAGCTGGCGTGCTGGTCAACGCCGGACGGGAGCGGGTTGGCGTGGTGGGACCCACCGGGCGAAGGGGCGCTGGCGGCGGGCCGGGCATTGCTGGAGACATTGGGCGCGACGGACGCATCCGGCGCCGTGACCTCCCGCGGCCGGCAGATGGCGGAGCTGGGGCTGCACCCGCGGTTGGCCCGGGCGTTGCTGGACGGGGCTGCGGAGGTAGGCGCCCGAGCGGCGGCGGAAGTGGTGGCGCTGCTGGACGCGGGGGCGACGTTGACGGACGTGGACGCGGAGTTGCGGAGGCTGCGCTCGGCGAACGACGAGGGTGCGCGCCGCTGGAAACGCGAGGCCCGGCGGCTCGAAGGCTTGGTATCCGGCGGCAAGGCGGGGCGCTCGACCGGCGCCGGAGCCGGGCAGCTGCAGCGCGGCAGGAACGCCGAAGCCGATCCCGCGCACCGCACCAGCGGCACCGGCGCCGGGCGGGCGCAGCCCGGCAGCCCTGCCGCAAGCGCCGAAGTCCGAGCCAACCCACACCAAAGCGGCAATCCCGGAGCCGGCCCCGCGCACCGAACCGGCAGCACCAGCGCCGGGCGGGCACAGCCCGGCGCTGGCGCCGCAAGCGCCGAAGCCCGGCCCGACCCCGCTCTCGTCGTGGCCCTCGCGCATCCCGAGCGGCTCGCGCGGCGGCGACCCGGCACCGCTCCCGTCTACCTCATGGCCGGCGGCACCGCGGCCGAACTCCCGCCCGGCAGCGGCCTCGACTCCGAGTGGCTGGCCATCGCCGAAGCGACCCGCGATCCCGGCCGCGTCCACGGCACCATCCGCCTCGCCGCGGCCGCCGACGAACGCCTCGCCACCCGCGTCGGCGAAGTGTCCGAAATGGACGAAGTCACCTGGGACGGCGACGTCGTCGCCCGCCGGGTCCGCAAGCTCGGCGCCATCACCCTGTCCGAACGCCCCTTGCGCGACGCGAACGTGCACGACGCCCTCGTCACCGGCCTCCGCGAAAACGGCCTCGGCCTCCTGAAGTGGAGCCAGGACGCGACCCGGCTCCGCGAGCGCATGGCGTTCCTCCACCGCGTCATCGGCGAACCGTGGCCCGCGGTGGACGAAACCACCTTGCTATCCAATGTGGACTCGTGGCTCGACCTGTCGAGCGCCCGCCGCAAGGCCGACCTCGCGAACATCAACGCCGGCACCGCACTCAAGGCCCTCCTGCCCTGGCCGGAAGCGTCCAAACTGGACGAACTCGCCCCGGACCGGCTCGAAGTCCCGTCCGGCTCTCACATCCGCGTCGACTACCACGGCGACCAGCCGGTCCTCGCCGTCAAGCTGCAGGAAACCTTCGGCTGGACCGAAACCCCTACCGTCGCCGGCGTCCCGGTCGTCCTGCACCTGCTCTCCCCCGCCGGCCGGCCCGCGGCGATCACCGCCGACCTCGGGTCGTTCTGGACCACCGGCTACCCGTCGGTGCGCGCCGACCTGCGCGGCCGCTACCCGAAGCACCCCTGGCCCGAGGACCCGGCCACCGCCGTCCCGACCCGGCACGCCCGCCGCCGCACCTGACGAAAGTCGGGGGCGGCTCGCGACCGTCGGCCGATGCCCGCGCACCGCCGCGAGCCGCAGACTCCACTGCATGATCACACTCAGAAGCCTGACGAAACGCTACGGGGAGAAGACGGTCGTCGACGCGCTGACCTGCGACGTCGCCGCGGGCCAGGTGACCGGCTTCCTCGGCCCCAACGGCGCGGGCAAGTCGACGACCATGCGGATGACGGTCGGGCTCGACCACCCGCAGGAAGGCGAAGTCCGGGTCGGCGGCCGGCGCTACGCCGAGCTGCGGCACCCACTGCGCGAGGTCGGCGCACTGCTCGACGCGAAGGCGCTGCACCCCGGCCGCAGCGCCGGCAAGCACCTGAAGGCCATGGCGCAGAGCAACGGCATCCCGACGAGCCGCGTCGAGGAAGTACTGGCCACGGTGGGACTTTCGGACGTCGCGGGCAAGCGGGCCGGGCAGTTCTCGCTCGGCATGGGCCAGCGCCTCGGCATCGCCGGCGCGCTGCTCGGCGACCCGGGCGTGCTGCTGTTCGACGAGCCGGTCAACGGCCTGGACCCGGACGGCGTCCGCTGGGTCCGTCAGCTGATGCGCTCGCTGGCCGCCGAGGGGCGGACGGTGTTCGTGTCGAGCCACCTGATGAGCGAGATGCAGCTGACGGCCGACCACCTGATCGTGATCGGCAAAGGGAAACTACTGGCCGACGCACCGGTCGCGGAGTTCATCGCGGGCAATTCCCGCACAACGGTCTCGGTCCGCGTCCCAGCCGACACGGAACGCGCGAAGCTCGACGCCCGATTGTGCGCCGAAGGCGCCGCGACGCACCCGGGCACACCGGACGAGCTGGTGGTGGACGGCATCGACGTGACGCGCATCGGCGACGTGGCGCACGAA
The DNA here is from genome assembly GCF_044759945.1 of Amycolatopsis sp. NPDC098790. Lineage (NCBI taxonomy): Bacteria > Bacillati > Actinomycetota > Actinomycetes > Pseudonocardiales > Pseudonocardiaceae > Amycolatopsis > Amycolatopsis sp. NPDC098790. Next base: position 66,197 of record NZ_JBIWAI010000008.1, on the reverse strand, counting down.
CTGGGGATCCGCTTGCACGGTCTCGCCGAACGAACGGCGTCGCTCGAGCAGGCGTACATGGAGTTGACGGCTTCTTCGGTGGAGTACGGGGTGTCGGCATGACGGTTCTGACGGTTCCGCACGGCCGAACGGTGGCATCGGAGTGGACGAAGTTCTGGTCGGTCCGGGCAACGTGGTGGTCCCTGGGCGGAGCAACGGCGCTGATGCTGGGCTACAGCACGCTGTCGGGCATCGCCCAGCGCTACGACAACGACCCGGAGGCAGCAAACACAATAGCCCTAGGCGGCGGCTTCTACTTGGCGCAGTTCGCGATGATCGCATTGGCAACGCTGTTCGTGACCAGCGAGTACGCGGGCGGCGGCATCCGGTCGACATTGTTGTGGACCCCGGTGCGGGCCCGGGTGACTCTCGCGAAGGCGGCGGTGCTGTTGCCGGTGCTGTTCGTCTCGGGAGTGGTTTTGTCGTGTGCCGCAATGGGTGTGGCAAGCGTGGTGATGAACGGCCACGGACTGCCGACGAGCTTCGCGGCGGGTTTCACAACGGCGGTCGGCATGGGCGGGTATTTCGCGCTGCTGGGAGTGTTGTGCACGGGAATCGGCTGGTCGCTGCGAAGCGCGGCGGGGACGCTGGTGTCGGTGATCGTGCTGCTGCTGCCGTTGCCGCTGATCGTGGGCTCGCTGGGGTTGGCGGATTTGGTGCCGTACTTCCCGGGGATCGCGGGGGTGAACGCGATGGTGGAGGCGGGGAAGCCCAACCCGATCACGATGGCCCCGGCGCCGTACGCGCCTTGGGTGGGATTGCTGATCTGCGCGGCCTGGGCAGCGGCGGCGCTGGTGGTGGGCGCAGCGGTGTTGCGCCGCCGGGACGCGTGAGATCCGACCGCGACAGCTATCGAACTGCCGGGTGAAGTACGTAACTTCACCCGGTCGCCCTTACCGCCAATGCACGGTGAGCGTGAAGTAGGCGGCTGACCGCGGTCATCTGATGGCCGCGTTCGGCTTGTTTTGCACGGTATCCGGCGATTGAGGTAGTTCCGGCTTGGAATCGCTTTGCGGCCCGGCGATGATAGTGAACACGACTGCGATGACCGCCGACACCGGAGCCAGCGCAGCGGTGATCCGGGATGGCAAGTTGCTCACCCCGTAAACCGAAAGGCCCTCTTTGAAGGTAAAGTATCTGGCTACGTCAAGATTTCGCAGAGTTCGGATATCCATCGCCAGACCCAGGAACATCAGATCGATGGCGAACACGCCAGCATCGATCAAGCCGTCGATCTCGACCGTTCCACCGACAACCATCGGCACCATAAACTCGCATACCGCACCGACGGAGTATGCGAGCACCAGGGGAAGTACTTTGACCGGTCCACGTTTGCCGGGCAAGTACTGCCACAAGACACCGAGGACAGCCGCAGCGAAAACCCACTTCGCCACCTCCCAAGAAAAATTGATGAAATAGCCCAAAAAAACCGAATCAGGAAGTCCCGCTGTGAAATCCAACCGCGCGACTTGCCGCGATAAGTAAACCGCGAGACCGACGGGAACCCCCAGCCACAGCGCGATCTTGACCACGATGGTCATGTTTTCGCCCGGAGAGCCCCCCGGCCCCATCGCGAGCACCACATCCACCGGCGTAACGCGCTTCGGCAGATCCGGATGACAAGGCACACCCGAGGGTTGAGTCGAGCGCTTCAACCACCGTATCGCGGCGAGCCGGACAGCAGCATCACCTCGACTCGCGACGAAGTCACGAATCTTCTCACCAGAACGCAATTCACGGTCCAACACCGGCCTTCCGATCCGGTGGAACAGCAAGAATGCCGCCGCAACAAGCAGCCAGGTTGGCAGATCGAACCCGTAGACCGCAACACTCCATTGCGCGGGTCCCAACACGAGCAGCGTCAGGGAGATGATCGTCAACATCCGATGATCAGGAGTCGAAGAGTCACGAAGGTACGAACGACTGAGCACGAACACGGCGATCGCCGGTACCAGGTCGAAGATCCACAGCCAGTTGGCCGGCATCCACCAAAGTGTGTATCGAGGAGCGTTCCTCACGGCATCAGCCAGTGGTTGGGGGTCGTACATCCACTGTTGCAGGAAGTCGTTCCGCAAGGCCGTCCAGGCCCGCTCGACGAGCAAGCCCCCGGCCGCGACCGACGCGATGGGCCAAGTCCACCAAACACGTTTCGGTCGCTTTCCCGCCGATCGCGCGATCGATCGAACTGCTTGGATAGTCGCCGCTCCGGCGATGAGCGTGATCGCGAACACCATGACGTTCTCACTCAGCCGGAGGATCAGTGCATAGTCCGCCCGCTGGGTGGTCGTGAACGCAACGGTATCCGCGAGCAGCCAGCCGATCGCCAATGACGCTGCGAACGCCTGCAAGGCAGCAACCCGAGGCTTCCGACCGACACCGAAGCAGTGAGCGACCACCAATATCGTCACACCCACCGCGATATCGACCCCCCAGGCCGCAGTCGACCAGTCCGGCACCCGGTCACCCTGTGCACCGAGCACAACTCGCGTGATGTCAATACCGAGACCGACGGCTTGAAGAACGAGCAGGGGAACGGTCACCGACCACGCACGACGGACGAGAGGGGTGTCTCTGTGCGGCAGCTGTTTGCGGATGCGCCGGATGAAGATCAGGACGATCACCAGGAAAGCCGCCGCACTCGACGCAGCAGTGCAACGCAGGAACAAGTCGCCAGCTATCGAACCTTGCCAAACAAAAGCCACTGCGCGTGCGTCAGGAGTCAGGTCCGCTGCGGCCAGCTCCACCCCTTCGTCGGTTGGCGAAGTCACCCCGTAAAACCAGGTCAGCTCCCCAGGCCCAGCGGCATAGGGCGGCCAGGGCTGCGGGACTGCGGAGTCCAGCCAGTTCTGAGGTGCAGCGATAGTGACCGTCCACGAAGTGGAGTGGCTGAGACCGCCACGTGACACCACAGCCATCCGCCACGGTTGGTCCGGCTCGATGGTCAGGTCGAGGACCCCGACCGCTCCACGACCAGCCTTCACCAATTCGGTCCACACGTGATCGTGGACTACGACCTCTCCACCGGACACCGTGACCGATGGCGGACCGTCGCGATACACCGGGAAGTCCGTCGAGTAGACACCGAGCAGGCAGCGAATGGCTGCTCGATACGCGCCGTGGTCCGGATCGCCCAACAGGTCTTGAGCACGGCCCCAGGTCCGCGGAACCCGTATCACGACATCGCTGCTCACTCGCGGGTAGTCGACGTCGTCGACTTCGACCGCGGCCCGAACGGTCACGGAAGTACTCGGGTACTCCTCGAGGACACAGTCAGCCATCGACCCTGCGGACTCGGCGGCTTCGTGCTGATAAAGGCACTCGACCGCACCAACGGCCACCACGCCCACCACCGCAACGGCCAGCACGACCAACCAGCGTTTTAGCCTGACGCGAGTACGCTTGCCGAGGTATTTACTTCTGGCATGCCGGTTTCGACAACGCATGCACCCCAAGTCGTCATGCTGGAGCACAGTGTTAGAGCCGATAGCGGATCGTGACAATCTAGGTCACTGACGTCTGCCTCACTCCACCCCGATACCGCGCAAAATCTCCCGCGCACCGATCACCAGCGACTCCGGCGAAGGCGCAGCCGAAGCCCCCGCCAAGGCGCCGAAGATCGTCCCCTCCATCCAATCCACCACCAACCCCGCGTGCCGAACCGGATCCGATGATTCCGCCGCCGCAAACATCTCCACCGCCGCACGCCGGATCACCGCTCCGCCCGAGTCGTACTGCTCCCGCAGCTCCGGGCGCCGCGTTGCCTCCAGCGCGAACTCGTACCTCGCCAACATCCGTGCTCGGCCCGCGCCCAAAGCCTCGGACACGTAACCCGCGATCGACTCCGCCAGCCCGCCCGACGGCGAAGACTCCTGGTCCAGCTCCAGGATCCGCGCGAACGTCAACGACAACAACGCTGCCCGCGTGCGCGCGTAGTACGACGTCGAGCCCGCCGGCAACCCCGCCGCCTGGTCGACCGCCCGGTGGGTCAACCCGCGCATGCCCGCGGCCGCGATCACCTCGATCGCCGCGTCGCCGATTACCGAAATACGGTCCACGAAAGGCACTCTACAGGTGTAGAGTCGACGCCATGCACGCAGTTGTCGTCGGCGGGGGTATCGGGGGCCTGAGCGCGGCCGTCGGGCTGCACCGGGTCGGGTGGACCGTCACCGTTCTCGAACAAGCCCCGGAATTCGGCGACGTCGGCGCCGGCATCTCGCTCTGGCCGAACGCCCTGCGCTGTCTCGACGAACTCGGCATCGATCTCACGCAACACCTCGCCCCGCAGCGCGACGGCGGCTTCCGGGACAAGCACGGCCGGCGGGTCACCCGCTTCGACGCCGCCGCCTTCGAACGCCTCCACGGCCGTCCGCTCGGCGCCATCCACCGCAAAGACTTGATCGCCGCGCTGAAGAACGCCGTCCCCGCCGAAAGTCTCCGCACGAACACGACCGTCACCGAAGTCCGCGAAGACGGACGAGTCCGCTTCGCCGGCGGAGAACTCCAGGCCGACGTCGTCGTCGCCGCGGACGGCATCAACAGCCCGGCCCGCCGCGCGCTCTTCCCGGACCACCCCGCGCCGGTCCACTCCGGCAGCACCGCTTTCCGCGGCGTCACCAAGTTCCCCGGTGCCCGGCTCAGCACGAGCTTCGACCGCGGCACCGAAATCGGCGTCCTCCCGCTGACCGGCGACGACGTCTACTGGTTCGTCTCCTACGTCACGCGGCCCGGCAGCGAACTGCCCGACCTCCACCAGACAACCCGGGACTGGCACGACCCCATCCCCGCCCTGATCGAGGCCACACCGGAAGAAGCGGTGCTCCATCACGACCTCTACTACCTCGCCACACCACTCAAGACCTACGTCAAAGGCCGGGTGGCCCTGCTCGGCGACGCCGCCCACGCCATGCCGCCGTTCCTCGGCCAGGGCGGCTGCCAGGCCATCGAAGACGCGATCGTCCTGGCGCACGAACTATCCACAAAGGACCCACAACAAGCACTCGAGGCCTACGACCGACAACGACGGCCGCGCAGCCAGAAAGTCGTCCGCGAGTCGGTCCGGATGGGCAAGCTCACCTCCCAGCTGGCCAACCCGGTCGCCGTCAAAGTCCGCACCGCCCTATTGAAAGCCCTTCCAGCGAAAGCAACCGTCTACATAGGACGAGAGATCACGGGGTGGCAGCCTCCGCGTCTCCCCCGACCAGACCCGCCTCGTACGCCGTGATCGCCGCCTGCACCCGGTTCTTCGCGCCGAGCCGGGTCAGGATCGTGCTCACGTGCGCCTTCACCGTGCCCTCGACGACGAACATCTTCGCCGCGATGTCCGCATTGGACAGTCCGGAACCCAGCAACGTCAGCACTTCCCGCTCGCGCGGCGTCAACGACGACACCTTCGACCGCGCCGCCGCGGCCCGGGACAGCCGCCCGCCCGACAACCGCGCGATCACGCGCTGCGCCACCTTCGGCGACAAGAACGCCGCTCCTTCGGCGACGGCGTGGATGCCGGCCAGCAGCTCGCGCGGATCGCCCGACTTCAGCAGGAACCCGCCCGCGCCGAGCCCCAGCGCACGCTCGATGTACTCGTCTTCGCCGAACGTCGTCAGCATGATGACGCCCGTCGACGGCAGCAGCCGCCGGATCTCGGCCGCCGCGCCCAGGCCGTCCAGCCCGGGCATCCGGATGTCGAGCAGCACGACGTCCGGGTGCGTGGCGAGGGCCTGGGCCACCGCCGCCCGTCCGTCGGCGGCTTCGGCGACGACCTCGATCCCCAGGTCCGCGCCGAGGATCGCCGCCACCCCCGCGCGCATCATCGCCTCGTCGTCGGCCAGTACGACCCTGATCACTCTTCCCCCTCGGCGAACCAGTCCTTCGAAACGAGCTTCCCATCGGCGAAACACAGCCGGTAGGCGGCGTAGTCGTCGTTCAGGAACGACCGCCCGGCGCCGTAGTACTCGCACACCGCACCCGGCGGCGACGCCGGCTCCCCGCGCGTCGGACGCGCGGCGCGCTGACGTTCCGGCAGTGCCAGGCCACCCCGCGCCTGCCCGGGCCGCATGCCGTCGTAGACCGGGCCGGGCAGCTCCGAGGTGTTCCACTGGTAGAGGAACGCGATCCCGCTGACCGCGAGCAGCACCCCGAAGAGCGCGAGCGGGATGGTGACGGCGTAGATCAGGTTGCGCCGCACGTCCCGCCGGGCCGACTCCAGCGCCTGGGCCGACGCCGACTGCCCGACGGCGTCGTCGGCCGCCTCCCGCAGCTCCGGCGTCTCTTCGACCGGCGCGGCGTCGTGCGGCAGCGTCGCGGTGACGGCGAACCCGCCCGCGCGCGGCTCGGCCCGCAGCGTCCCGCCGACGAGCCGGACGCGCTCCCGCAGGCCGATCAGCCCCAGCCGCCCGGACGCCGCCCCCGGCAGCGGCCCGGCGGGCGGCGCCACGTTGACGACGCAGACCGATGTCCGCGCGTCGGTGCTCGTCACGCGCACCGTCACCGCCGCGCCCGGCGCGTGCTTGGCCACGTTCGTCAGGCCCTCCTGCACCACGCGGTAGGCGGCGCGGGCGACCATCGGCGGCGCCAGCGAGCTGTCCACTGTGGATTCGATGAGCAAGCCGGACGCGCGGGCCCGCGAGATCAGCTCGCCGAGGTCGCCCTGCACCGGCTCGACCGGCGCCGCGTCTTCGCGCAGCACACCGATGATTTCGCGCAGCCGTTCGGTCGCCGCCGCGGCGCCGGCCCGCAACTGCGTGGCCGCGTCGCGCTGGACGTCGTCGAGGCCGCCTGCCACCTCCAGGGCCGCCGCGCGGACCGCGATCAGGCTGAGTTCGTGGCCCAGCGAGTCGTGCATGTCGCTGGCGATCCGGGCGCGTTCACGCAGGCGCGCCTGGTCGGCGACCAGGCGCTGCCTGCTCTCCATCTCCTCGGCCCGGCGCCAGCCGGTGCGGGCGAGCTCGCCGCGCACCCGGACGTACCGGCCGAGCAGCCACGGCGACAGCCCCGCGAACACCAGGATCGCCATCATCGAGCCCCAGTCGCCGAGACCGTCGGGCGCGACGAGCAGCGACAGCGGGATGCCCAGCAGCGAGACGGCCGCGCCGGTCAGGACGGCGGGGCGGGCCCGCGTCATCCGCAGCGCGGCCTGGTAGCTCATCGCCACCAGCACGAACACCGTCCACACCGGCACGCGGTCGCCGTAGGGGAACGGGACGGCGAGCGTCCCGACCAGGGCGACGCCGAGCGAAACGGCGGGGTACCGCCGGGCCGTCGCGACCGATCCCGCGACGACGGCGAGGCCGGCGACCAGCTCCCAGGTCCGTTCGCCCAGGGTGCCGGCGACGACGATGAAGGCCAGGAACAGCCCGAGCAGCACGTCGAGCACCACGCGCCACCTGCGCTTCGTCACCTCTCGCACGGGTTCGAAGCTACAAGGGCGTCAGCGGGCCGGACCACTGCCGAAAGTCAAGGTGTCCACGAAGGCGAGCGTCTGCGGCCAGGACAGCGCGAACGCCTCGGCGTTGACGTCGGCGCCGTGCCGCGCGGAGTCGCTGAAGCCGTGCTCGGCGCCCGGGAAGTGCTGGGTGAACGTCGCGCCCCGCGCCCGCGACTGCAGCGCGGATTGGAGCAGGGCGAACGTCTCGTGCGAGACGACGGAGTCGGCCTCCGGGTAGGCGACGAGAACCGGCGCCGTGATCCGGGTCGACAAATCGACCGTGTCGAGCTCGTGGTTCGGCGGCGCCGGGTCCCGCACCGTCGGGTGGTAGGCGACGACCCCGGAAACCCGCTGGTCACGGGCGGCGAGCAGGAGCGCGAACCGGCCGCCGAGGCACCACCCCATGACCCCGGCCGACGTGCAGCCGAGGTCGCCGAGCAGGTGGTCGAGCAGCGCCGTCTGCTCCGCCAGTGCGGGTTCGTCGCGCAGCTCGCCGAGCTTCTCGCCCAGCGCCGGACGCGAGGTGTTGTCGGTGCTCGCGCCGTGGAAGACGTCCCAGGCCAGCGCGGTGATCCCGCGGCCGGCCAGCTCGTCGGCCCAGGCGCGGACCTGTTCGCCGATGCCGGTGATCATCGGCAGGAGCAGCATCCCGCGTTCGGAGCCGCCTTCGGGGCGGGCCAGGTACGCGGAGAGGTCGCCGACACCGACGGTGGACGTCTCGATGGTCATGATCGCACCGTAGCGGCCCGGTTCGACCGGGTGCGGTCAGCGCGGCTGCTTGAAGTAGACCTTGTCGCCGTCGAGGAACGCCGAGAACTGCACGAGCACCTCGCCGCCGTTGTCCGCGAACGCGACCGGGAACGTGACCGACTTCCCCGGCAGCAGGTCGGTGGTCGGTTCGCCCGGGTACCCGCCGCCGGAGTCGAACACCTGGTCCGACGGCTTGTCTCCCACCGACGCCGTGATCGACAACAACATCGCCGGCACCGCCCGGGCCCCGTGGTTCACGACCGTCACGTCGTACCCGATCGCCTTCACGCCGCCTGGCGACGCGGTCTCGCTCGTGGTGAAAGTCCGCGGCTTCGACAGCGTGATGTCGGTCTTCGCGCCCGTCGCCGTCTCACCCACCGCGTAGACCTTCGGCGCCGCCGCGGCATCGCTCGCGGAGGGACCGTTGACGGCGTCGTCGATCGCCTTCACGAACGCGTTCTGCGCGATCACTGTGAACACGATCGCCAGCACGCACAGGACGACGCCGATCGCCGCGAGGACCTTCTTCGTGCCGAACAGGGCGATGACCCCGAGGACGAACCCGATGGCGGCGGCGACGGCCGTGACGTTGTTCAGCAACGGGACCCACGAGCCGAGCACCCCGACGATCCCGAGGATGAGGGCGGTCCAGGCCAGGCCGCCGAACTTCGACGGCGCGGGCGCGACCTGCTGCGGAGCGGGTGGCATGGGAGCATGCGGAACGGACATGGCGGGCCTTCCGGGCGGCTGGGGAACAACTTCCCCGGACGTCGGCCACCCGGCTCGTCTCGTTACTCCGTTCGGCCGCACGTGACCGCATCGTCACCAGCCGAGCACCGTCCGAGTGAAAAAGCCGCCGCGGTGTTGCATGATGATCCACCATGGCCGAGCGCACACTCGCCGAACAGCTGGGCGGCACCCTCCCCGACGGCATCCGGGCCCTCGAAGAACACGAGCGCCAAGACCTCGCCAACGCGCTGCGTGACGCGCGCAGACGCCAAGCGAAAGCGCTCGCCGAAGCCGGTGAAGAGGGCCTCAAGTACGTCCCCGCACTCCTGCGCGGTGCGGTCCGGAAGGCAGTCGGGCTGTGACGAACTACGAAGCCGAGGCCGAGGTCCTCAAGCTCGCCCGCGTCCTCGACGTCGAGCCCGCGCGGCTCGAGTACCTCGCCCGCGTTGCCCCCGCTGACCTTCAGGCCTTCCGCGCGCAGGTCACCGACACGCTGTTCGACGCGAACCTCGCCGTGCTGCAGCGGATGGCCTTGGCCGCGCGGCTGCTGCCCGGGGGCCTGCTCGCCAAGATCGCCGAGAAGGTGTTCGGCCCGCTGCTGTGCGCCCGGATCGCCGGGGTGGTCGACGTCGCGCGCGGCGTCGACGTCGCCAAGCGGCTGCACCCGCGGTTCCTCGCCGAGGTCGCCGCCGAGCTCGACCCGCGGCGGGCGAGCGCGATCATCTCGCGCATCCCGCTCGACACCGTGCTCGCCGTCGCGAACGAGCTGGCGCGCAAGCAGGACTGGATCACCCTCGGCCGGTTCGTCGGGCACCTGCCCGACCCGACCGTGCGGCGGGCCCTCGACGAGATCGACGACCCCGGCCTGCTGCGGATCGCGTTCGTGCTCGACGACAAGAGCCGCGTCGACCACGTCGTCGGCCTGCTCCCGGCCCACCGGCTCGGCAGGCTGATCACCGCCGCCGGGGCCGACGAAGACCTGTGGACCCCGGCGCTGGACCTGCTGAACCACCTGCGGCCCGAGCGCCGTGCGACGCTCGGGCCGTTGCTCGGCGCGCTCCCGGACGGGTTCCGGGAACGCGCTCAGGCGACGATCAAGTAGATCCCGTAGCCGACGATCGCCGCGCAGAGCACGAAGCAGATGACCGCGCCGGCCAGCGGGCCGGTGCCGGACGCACCCGACTCGCGGGCCGACTCGCGCTGCGAAAGCCCGACCACCCCGAACGAGAACAGGCTCGTCAGCACGACCACCGAGGCGAGCGCGACGACGAAGACGAGTCCCAGCGAACCCCAATCGATGTTCACGGCGCTCCTCAGGCGTTGGCCGGCTGCGTGGCCGGCTCGGGCTCGTTGATGGTCTTGGCGCTGATCGGGTTCCGCTTCGACGCGAGGTAGATGCCCACCGCGACGACGACGCCCGCGATGCCGATCAGGACGGTGCCCCAGCTGCCGAGCGTCGAGACCTCGGCGGCGATCGCCCCGACGATCGCGGCGGCGGGCAGCGTGAGCGCCCAGGCCACGACCATCTTCCCGGCGACGCCCCAGCGGACCTCGGCGAGGCGGCGGCCCAGGCCGGAGCCGATGATGCCGCCCGAGCAGACGTGCGTGGTCGAGAGCGCGAACCCGAGGTGCGCCGACGTCAGGATGACGGCCGCGGCGCTCGTCTCGGCCGCGAACCCTTGCGGCGTCTGGATTTCGGTGAGCTTCTTGCCCATCGTCTGGATGATCCGCCAGCCGCCGAGGTAGGTGCCGAGCGCGATCGCGGCGCCGGCGGTGAGGATGACCCAGATCGGCGGGTTCGAGCCCGGCGCGAGCGAGCCCGAGGCGATCAGCGTCAGCGTGATGACGCCCATGGTCTTCTGCGCGTCGTTCGTGCCGTGCGCGAGCGAGACCAGCGACGCCGACGCGATCTGGCCGGCCTTGAACGTCTTGCCGACGGTGCCTTCCTTGGCGCGGGCGGTGATCCGGTAGACGAGGAAGGTGCCCAGCGTCGCGACGATCCCGGCGACGATCGGCGAGGCCAGCGCGGGGATCAGGACCTTCTCGACGACCTTGCCGAAGTGGACGGCGTCGGAGCCCGAGGCGATCCAGGTGGCGCCGATCAGCCCGCCGAAGAGGGCGTGCGACGAACTCGACGGCAGCCCGATGAGCCAGGTCACCAGGTTCCACACGATCGCCCCGACCAGGCCGGCGAAGATGATCACCGGGGTCACCTTCGTGTCGTCGACGATCCCGCCGGAGATCGTCTTGGCGACCTCGACCGAGAGGAACGCGCCGACGAGGTTGAGCACCGCCGACACGGCGACCGCGATCCTCGGCTTGAGGGCGCCGGTCGCGATGGAGGTGGCCATCGCGTTGGCCGTGTCGTGGAAGCCGTTGGTGAAGTCGAAGGCCAAGGCCGCGACGATCACCACCAGCACGATCAGTGAGAAGTCCATGGGTGGCTCTCCCGTCCCGAAGTCGCTGCGAAAACGCTACTTGCGGGGTGCCCGGCGCCCGATCCCGAAGGCGTGACGGCTGACTGAACTCTCAATGAACCCGTGCGTGCTTTCCCGGCATACCCGGCATTTCCGGCGGAGGTAGGGCTGGCCCGACCGCCGAACCGGGGGTTTGGCCCAGTGCCCTGGGCCCCGCCGGCTGCGACCGTCGACACCGGCGGAAGGGGCCACGATGGGCAAGCTGGGGTGGGCGGTCGTCGCGACGACCGCGTCGGCGGTGTTGTTCTTCTTCGGGACTGGTCTGGACCCCGTCCCCGAGCTGGCCTGGCTCGCGCCGCTGCCGGTTTTGCTTCTGGCACCCCGCGTCCACGGCGGCATCGCGCTGCTCTGCGCGTTCCTGGCCTACTTGGCGGGCAGCGCCGAGAGCTGGAGCTACTTCTGGCACTCCCTGGCGATCCCCCGGCCCGCGGCGATCGCGATCCTCGGCGGCAGCGCCCTGCTGTTCGCGCTGTCCGCGGGGCTCTTCCGGCTCCTGGTCCGCCGCGGGAACCGCTTTCTCGCGGCCGTCGCCGCGCCCGCGTTGTGGACCGTCGCGCTCTACGGCGTCTCGCTGCTCAACCCGACGGGCCTGATGGGCACCCTGATGACGACCCAGGCCGACCGGCCGTCCGTGCTGCGGCTCGCCGCGGTCACCGGCGGCTGGGGCGTGGAGTTCCTCGTGCTGTTCGTCCCGGCCGCGGTCGCCGCCGCGCTCGCCCCCGGAGTGCGCGCCCGGTCCCGCGTGACCGGGCTGGTCGCCGTCGCCGCCGCGCTCGGCGCGCTGGTGTTCTGGAACCTGCCGAGCCCCTCCGGACCGTCGACGCGGATCGCGCTGATCGCCCCCGGGCAGAGCCGCTGGGCGGTCGACGCCGCCACGCCGGACGGCCAGGCGCTGATCCGGTCCTATGTGGACCGCATCGGCCGGCTGCCGGACGGCGTCCAGGCCGTCGTGCTGCCCGAGGCCACCTTCGCGGTGGACCAGACCAGCCGGCCACGGCTCGTCGAGGCCTTCGCCGAAGTGGCCCGCACGCGCAACCTCGACGTCGTCGCCGGCGTCGTCGACACCACGCCGGAGGGCCGGTTCAACGCGGCGCTCGCCGTGCCCCCGTCCGGCGCGCCGGTCGAATACCGCAAGTGGCACAACGGGGATTCGCCGAACATGGCGTCCGGCACGCAGCTCGCGCACCTCGCCGGGATCGGGCTGATGGTGTGCATGGACGTCAACTTCTCCGACCCCAGCGGCGAATACGGCGAAGCGGGCACGGGCCTGGTGCTCATCCCGGCCTCCGACGAGGACGTCGACGGCTGGGCGCACAGCCGCACGGCGCTGATCCGCGGCGTCGAAAACGGTTTCTCGGTGGCGTGGAGCGCGGCCCGCGGAACGCCGATGCTGGCGGACGCCCAAGGGCACGTGCTGGCCGACGCGCACACCGGCGACGGCCCGTTCACGGTGGTCGTGGCCGACGTCCCGGTCGGTTCGGGGAAGACGCCGTACGCCCGGTTCGGCGACTGGTTCGCGTGGCTCTGCGGGCTGGTCGCCGTCGCGGGGATCGCGGTCGGGGCCCGGAAGGCGTCGGACTTCGAGCGTCTGGGCGTTGCCTGACTGTGAGCCGTCACAAAGACCTGCCGTGATCTCTGAGCGTCTTCCCAGGTCGTCTCCCCCGTCATGTGACCGATCATGATCTGCGTCACGTACTGACGGGTAACTGGAGGCAACGGAATGCGGGTCACCAACGGCGGTGCCAAGCGAACCCTGGCCGCGCTCGCCGCGGCGCTCACCTTCGGCGTGGTCGCGCCGGCGGTCGCGAACGCGGCGCCGAGCAGCGGGTGGAACGACTGGGGCTGCCGTCCGGCGGCCGCGCACCCGGAGCCCGTCGTGCTCGTGCACGGCCTCGGCGCGAACGACTCCGTCAACTGGTTCTTCCACGCGCCGAAGATCGCCGCCCAGGGCTACTGCGTCTTCTCGCTGACCTACGGCACCGGCATCCTCGGCCCCGGCGTCGGCGGGCTCGCGTCCATGCGGGACAGCGCCGCGCAGCTCGGCCGGTTCGTCGACAAGGTCCGGTCCACCACCGGCGCAGCGAAGGTCGACATCGTCGGCCACTCCGAGGGCAGCACGATGCCCGCCTACTACCTGAAGTTCGGCGGCGGCGCGGCGAAGGTCGCGCACTTCGTCGGCTTCGGCGCGAACTACCGCGGCACCACGCTCGGCGGCCTCGACAAGCTCGCGAAAGCGCTGCTCACCACCGTCCCCGGGCTCGACGCGGTCATCAGGACGGCCTGCGGCTCCTGCAAGGAGTACCTGGCGCCCTCGGCGTTCCTGGACGACCTCGCCCGCGGCGGCTTCCACGTCCCCGGTCCGACGTACACGAACATCGTCAGCAAGTACGACGAGGTCGTGACGCCGTACACCAGCGGAATCATGAACGAGCCGGGCGCGACGGACGTCGTCCTGCAGGACTTCTGCGGCTCGGACGCGTCGGGCCACCTGGGCCAGGCGATCGACCCGAACGTCACCGGGCTGATCCTGCACGCGCTCGACTCGTCCTACTCGCCGAAGTGCACGCCGTTCACCCTGCCGCTGTGAGCGGGTTCTGGCCGAAGTACCGCCGTCCGTTCTCGGCGGACTCCCGGACCGCGGCGAATCCGTAGTCCCGCATCGCGGTTTCGTAGGCCGCCACGGCCTCGAGCAGCGGAGCCCCGGCCAGCGCGGACGCCAACGCCGCACCGTCGCGCAACGCGGTGTTGGCGCCCGCGCCGGCGGCCGGGCTCATCGCGTGGACGGCGTCGCCCACCAGCGTCACCCGCGACGGTTCCCACGGCCCGATCGGCACGCTCGTGCGGATCGGCTGCGGGAACGTCGCCGGGACGTCCCAGTGCCCGACCATCGCGCGGGCCAGCGGGTGCCAGCCGTCGACCAGGCCCAGCGCCACCTTCTGCAGGTCACCCGGGGTCAGCTCGGCGAGTTCGGCCTCGGTGTGGCCGACGGCTTCCCAGCGGGCGCCGACCGAGCAGGTCATGTACGGCTCGTCGTCGCGCAACCGCAGGTCCGGCACGAGCCGCGCGCACGCGTCCGCGACCGGCTCGGGGTAGTCGACCGGCGCGAAGCCCGCCATCGTCCGGTCCGGGCCGACCATCATCGAGAAGATCGCGAACATCTCCGGCTCGAACAGCGCCCGCGTTTCCGGGGTGAGCGGGATCCGGCCGTAGAGGTGCACGAGCCCGGCGTCGACGACCTCGGCGTGCGGCAGGTACTGCCGCCGCACCGGCGAGTTGATCCCGTCGGCCCCGACCAGCAGGCTGCCGCGCGCGGAAGCCCCGTCGGCGAAGTGCGCGGTCACGCCGTCGCCGTCGGTCTCGTAGTGCGTGAACCGCTTGCCGTAGCGGACTTCCTGGCCGTGCAGCAGGATCTGCCGCAGGGTGAAGCGGTTGGTGTTGAGGTGGGTTCCTTCGACGGCCAGCCGGGTGCGCAGGCGCAACCGGTCGTCGTAGACGTTCGTGTGCGGCAGCGCGCGACCCGCGGTCGCGTGGACGAGTTCGTGCAGCTCCGGTCGCAGCACCTCGCGCAACGCCGCATCGCCGACGTCGCTGAGGTGCAGCCGGTAGCCCTGCTTGCGCGCGCCGGCCGACTCGTCGCGTTCGTAGACCTCGCACGGGATTCCGGCGCGGCGCAGTCCCTGCGCGAGGCTCAGGCCGCCCAGACCGGCACCGATGATGATCACAGACACAGCTGTCCCTTCCGTGGAAGGGACGCACAGGTGAGCCTGCGTGCGCTGCCCGGACTAACCCATACCGGACTGTGTCTTCGCGCGACGTTAGCGCACCCGTTCTCCGGCGCGCCACACCGACTTCGTCAGCGGCACGCCCGGCCGGTACGCCAGGTGCGTCACCGATGGCGCGTCGAGGACGTGGACGTCCGCCCGCGCGCCGGGCCGCAGCACCCCGACGTCGTCGCGGCGCAACGCCTTCGCCCCGCCGGCCGTCGCCGCCCAGACCGCTTCCTCGATCGTCATGCGCATCTGCAGCACCGCTGTCGCCACGCAGAACGCCATCGACGTCGTGTACGAGCTGCCCGGGTTGGCGTTGCTGGCCAACGCGACCGTCGCGCCCGCGTCGAGCAATCGCCGGGCCGGTGCCAGCGCTTGCCGGGTCGACAAGTCGCACGCGGGCAGCAAAGTCGCGACCGTGTCGGACGCCGCCAAAGCCTCGACATCGGCGTCGCTCAGGTAGGTGCAGTGGTCGACGCTCGCCGCGTCCAGCTCCACCGCGAGCCGGACGCCCGGACCTTCACCGAGCTGGTTGCCGTGCACCCGCAAACCGAGCCCTCGCTCGGCCGCGGCCTTCAGCACTCGCGCCGACTGGGCCTCGTCGAACGCGCCGGTCTCACAGAAGACGTCTGCCCAGCGCACGCTTTCCGCGACGGCGTCGAGCATCTCGCCGCACACCAAGTCCACATAGGACTCCGCGTCGACGCCCGGCGGCACGAGGTGCGCGCCGAGGAACGTCACCTCGTCGGCGACCTCGCCGGCGATCCGGGCGGACCGCGCCTCGTTCGCGACGGTCAGCCCGTAGCCCGTCTTCGTCTCCAGGCACGTCGTGCCCTGGCTCCCTGCTTCATCGACGTGCCGGCGCAAGTTCGCGGCCAGCTGCTCGTCGGACGCTTCCCGCGTCGCGCCGACCGTGATCGCGATTCCACCCGCCGTGTAGGGCTTTCCGGCCAGTCGCGCCTCGAACTCGGCGGTGCGGTCGCCGGCGAAGACGAGGTGCGTGTGACTGTCGACCCAGCCGGGCAGCACCGAGCGGCCCTCGACGTCGACGCGTTCGTCGGCGTCCGGTGCCTGGGCTGCGGAGCCCACCCACGCGACTTTCCCGTCGTCCAGGACGAGCGCCGCGTCGGTGAGCCGCCCCAGCGCGGGGTCGTTGGTCGTGAGTTCGCCGATGCCCGTGATCAGGACTGCCACAGTGCCTCGATCTCCTTCGCCAGCAGGGTTTCCGGACGGTCGATGAGCTGATGCGCACCGTCCCGCACGACCTCGCGGCCGGCGACGACGACGTGCCGGACGTCGGCGCCCGAGGCCGCGAACAGCACCCCGGACGGCTCGATCCCGGCCGTCCGGACCGAACCCAGGCCGACGGTGACGAAGTCCGCGCCCGCCCCCTCGGCGAGCGCGCCGACCTCGTCCCACCCGATCGCCGCGTGGTCCGTGCCCGCTTCCAGGAGCTCTCCGGCGCTGAACCGGCCGCGTTCCTCGCTGGCGAGCCGGTCGTCCAGCTCCAGCGCGCGGGTCTCCTCGAAGGCGTCGACGACGGCGTTGCTGTCACTGCCGATGCTCAGCCGCACCCCGGCGTCCCGCAGCGCGCGGGCCGGGCCGATGCCGTCGCCGAGGTCGCGTTCGGTGGTCGGGCAGAAGCACGCCCGCGCGCCGCTCAGGCGGTCGATGTCAGACGCGGTCAGGTGCGTGGCGTGCACGGCGACCAGCCGGTCGGTCAGCACCCCGTGCTCGTCCAGCAGCTCGGTGGGCGTGCGGCCGTAGGCGGCCTGGCACTGCTCGTTCTCGGCCCGCTGCTCCGACAAGTGGATGTGCACTACGCGTTGGCTGTCCACAAGCGACAGTTCGGCCGCCGGGACCGCCCGCACCGAGTGGATCGCCGCGCCGACGCGGAACAGGTCGTCTTCCTTCAAAGCGGCGACCCGGGACGCCCACGCCGAAGCCGAGCCGTCGGAGAACCGCCGCTGGACCTCGTCCGGTTCGACGCCGATGCCGCCCGCGAGGTAGCACGTGTCCAGGAGCGTCAGCCGGATCCCGGCGTCGGCGGCGGCCTGCCGCAGGGCGTGCCCCATCGCGTTCGGGTCGGCGTACGGCTTGCCGCCGGGCGCGTGGTGCAGGTAGTGAAACTCCCCGACGCTCGTGTAGCCGCCGAGCACCATCTCCGCGTAGACCCCGCGGGCCAGCCGGTAGTAGGTGTCCGGGTCGAGCCGGGACGCCAGGGCGTACATCCGCTCGCGCCACGTCCAGAACGTGCCGCGCTCGTGGTGCGTCCGGCCCCGCAGCGCGCGGTGGAAGGCGTGCGAGTGCCCGTTCGCGAAGCCCGGCAGGGTCAGCCCGTCGAGCACGGTGCCGGACCGCGGCGAGCCGGGTGCCACGCCGGTGATCCGGCCGCCGGCGACGTCGATCCGCACGTCGGACGCGATCCCGTCCGGCAGCCAGGCCTGCGCGCACCAGAAAACTGTCGGTGCCTCGCGATAGGCTGGAAACGGGGGGCGCCCCCGCGGGCCGGAGGTCATCGCGTCAGCCGCTCCAGGACCGTGGCCAGCGCGGCGGCGCCGGCTTCGACGTCCTCGGCTTCGGCGAACTCCTCCGGCGAGTGGCTGATCCCGGTCGGGTTGCGCACGTACAGCATCCCGGCCGGGACGAACCCGGCGAGGATCGCCGCGTCGTGGCCGGCTCCGGTGGGCAGCTCCGGCGGCGCGCCGAGCCAGCCGCCGAGGTCACGCCGGAGCGCGTCGTCGAACACGACGTCGTCCGAATAGGACTCGCGCGTCACCTCGACCCGGCAACCTTCCTCCTCCGCCGCCGCCTCGGCCGCTCGCGTGATTTCCGCGACCAGCTCCGGAGTCGCGGCACCGGGCACCCGGGCATCGAGCCAAAGGTCCACAGTGGACGCGATGACGTTGGTGCCGCCCGGCGTCGGGACCAGCCGTCCGACGGTCGCCCGCGCGTCCGGCACCGCGCGGGCCAGCCGCCGGACGGCGGTGACCGTCGCGGCGGCGGGCAGCATCGGATCGGCTCGATCGTCCAGCAGTGTCGCTCCGGCGTGATTCCCTTGTCCCGCGAAGGAGAACCGCCACCGCCCGTGCGCGATCACCGTGCTGCCGACGGCCACCGGCGAGCCGAGGTCGATCAGCCCACGGCCCTGCTCGACGTGCAGTTCGAGGAACTTCCCGATCAGCCCGAGCCGGCCGGGGTCTGGCCCGGCCCGCTCCGGGTCGAAGCCCGACTTCGCGGCGGCCTCGGCGAACGTCACGCCGTCGGCGTCCCGCAGGCCGCGCGCCTTGTCGGCGTCGATGGTGCCCGTGAGCAGCCGCGAACCGAGGCAGGGCACCCCGAACCGGCCGCCTTCCTCTTCGGCGAAGACGACGACCGCGAACGGCTTACCCGGCTGGAAACCCTTTTCCCGCAACGCCTCCACGGCGGCCAGCGCGCTGACGACACCGAGCGGGCCGTCGAAAGCGCCACCGCCGGGCACCGAGTCGAGGTGGCTGCCGGTGACGACGGCGTCCGGCCCCGGCGAACCCCACCAGGCCCAGATGTTGCCGTTGTAGTCGGTGTCGACGTCCAGCCCGAGGCCGAGCGCCCGCTCGACGAACCACACCCGCAGGTCCTGCTCGGGCGAGTCGAACGCGTGCCGCGAATAGCCGCCGCGCTTCGGGTCGCGCCCGACGTCACCAATCTCTCCGAGCAACCCCGAAGCGGTCACGCCTGCTCCCGCATCGGCACCCGCACGCCCCGCTCGTCGGCGACCTCGGCAGCGCGGTCGTACCCGGCGTCGACGTGCCGGATGACGCCCATGCCGGGGTCGTTGGTGAGCACGCGCTCGAGCTTCTGCGCGGCCAGCTCGGTCCCGTCGGCGACGCTGACCTGCCCGGCGTGGATCGACCGGCCCATGCCGACGCCGCCGCCGTGGTGGATCGACACCCAGCTCGCCCCGGACGACGTGTTGACCAGCGCGTTGAGCAGCGGCCAGTCGGCGATCGCGTCGGAGCCGTCGGCCATGCCCTCGGTCTCGCGGTACGGCGAGGCGACGCTGCCGGAGTCGAGGTGGTCGCGGCCGATGACGACCGGCGCCTTCAGCTCGCCGCTGGCCACCATCTCGTTGAACCGCAGACCCGCGAGGTGCCGCTCGCCGTAGCCGAGCCAGCAGATGCGAGCCGGAAGCCCTTGGAACGCCACGCGTTCGCCGGCGAGCCGGATCCAGCGCGCGAGGGATTCGTTTTCCGGGAACAGTTCCAGCATCGCGCGGTCGGTCGCGGCGATGTCTTCGGGGTCGCCGGACAGCGCGGCCCAGCGGAACGGGCCGTTGCCCTCGCAGAACAACGGCCGGATGTAGGCGGGCACGAACCCGGGGAAGTCGAACGCGCGCTCGCAGCCGCCGAGCTTGGCCTCGCCGCGCAGGGAGTTGCCGTAGTCGAAGACCTCGGCGCCGCGGTCGAGGAAGCCGAGCATCGCGTCGACGTGGTCGGCCATCGACTCGCGCGAGCGGTCGGTGAACTCGTCGGGCTTCTTGGCCGCGTAGTCGTGCCAGTCGTCGACCTCGATTCCCTTGGGCAGGTAGGAAAGCGGGTCGTGCGCGGACGTCTGGTCGGTCACGATGTCGACCTCGACGTTCCGTCGCAGCAGTTCCGGCAGCACCTCGGCCGCGTTCCCGACGACGCCCACGGACAGCGCCCGCTTCTCCCGCTTCGCTTTGGTGACGCGGGCGATGGCGTCGTCCAGGTCGTCGGCGACTTCGTCCAGGTAACGGGTTTCGACGCGGCGGTGCGCGCGCTGCGGGTCGCACTCGATGACGAGCGCGACGCCGTCGTTCATGGTCACGGCGAGGGGCTGCGCGCCACCCATGCCGCCGAGACCGGCGGTCACGGTGAGTGTCCCTTTGAGACTCCCACCGAACTTCTTCTTGGCGACGGCCGCGAAAGTCTCGTACGTGCCCTGCAGGATGCCCTGGGTGCCGATGTAGATCCACGAACCCGCGGTCATCTGCCCGTACATCGTCAAGCCCTGCTGCTCGAGCCGGCGGAACTCGGGCCAGGTGGCCCAGTCCCCCACCAGGTTCGAGTTCGCGATCAGCACGCGCGGCGCCCACTCGTGCGTGCGGAAGACGCCGACCGGCTTGCCGGACTGGACGAGCAGCGTCTCGTCGATGTCCAAAGTGGTCAGTTCACGGCTGATCGCGTCGAAGCTGGCCCAGTTGCGGGCGGCCTTGCCGGTGCCGCCGTAGACGACCAGGTCCTCCGGCCGCTCGGCGACGTCGGGGTCGAGGTTGTTGTGGAACATCCGCAGCGCGGCTTCGGTCTGCCACGACTTGGCGGTGAGCTGGGTGCCGCGGGCGGCACGGACGACACGGGACTCGCTGTTCATCGGACCTCCAGACGGGCGGCGTCGAGGACGGCGCCGGAGCGGACGAGTTCTTCGGCGGCCGCGATCTCGGGCGCCAGGTGGCGGTCCGGACCGGGACCGTCCACTTTGGTACGTAGCAGATCCCGGACGCGGCCGGTGACCGGCGACGGCTCCAGCGGCGCCCGGAAGTCCAGCGCCCGGGTCGCCGTCAGCAGTTCGACGGCGAGCACGGTGGTCAGGCCGTCGACGGCCTTGCGCAGCTTCCGCGCGGCCGACCAGCCCATCGAGACGTGGTCCTCCTGCATCGCGCTGCTCGGGATCGAGTCGACGGACGCGGGCACGGCGAGCCGCTTCAGCTCGCTGACCACGGCGGCCTGCGTGTACTGGGCGATCATGTGGCCGGAGTCGACACCGGGGTCGTGCGCCAGGAACGGCGGCAGGCCGTGCGACCGCGCCTTGTCGAGCATCCGGTCGGTGCGGCGCTCGGCGATGCTGGCGACGTCGGCGATCGGGATGGCCAGGAAGTCCAGCACGTACGCGACGGGCGCGCCGTGGAAGTTGCCGTTGGACTCGACCCGGCCGTCGGCGAGCACGACCGGATTGTCCACAGCGGACATGAGCTCGCGCTCGCCGACGAGTTCGGCGTGGGCGAGGCTGTCGCGCGCGGCGCCGTGCACCTGCGGGGCGCAGCGGAGCGAGTAGGCGTCCTGGACGCGGTTGCAGTCCGGGCCGCGGTGGCTTTCGACGATCTTCGAGCCCTGCAGCGCCTCCCACATCCGGGCCGCGGAGGTGGCTTGCCCGGGGTGCGGCCGGAGGGCCTGGAGGTCGGCGGCGAACGCGCGATCGGTGCCCAGCAGGGCCTCGACACTCATCGCCGCGGTGAGATCCGCGATGTCGAACAGCCGGTGCAGGTCGGCCGCCGCGAGCAAGAGCATGCCGAGCATGCCGTCGGTGCCGTTGGTGAGGGCGAGCCCCTCCTTCTCGGCAAGGACGACCGGCTCGATACCGGCGTGCTTCAACGCCTCCGCGGCGGGCTTGAGTTGACCGGCGTGGATCACTTCGCCTTCGCCCATGAGCGCGAGCGCGACGGCCGCCAGCGGCGCGAGGTCGCCGGAGCAGCCGAGCGAGCCGTACTCGTGGACGATCGGGGTGATGTCGGCGTTGAGCAGGGCCGCAAGCGTTTGCGCGGTCCCCGGCCGGACGCCGGTGTAGCCGCTGGCGAGGGTCCGCAGCCGCAGCAGCATGAGCGCGCGGACGACCTCAGGCTCGACGGCGGGCCCGGCGCCGGCGGCGTGCGAGCGGATCAGGCTGCGCTGCAGCGCGGTCCGGCTCTCGACGGGGATGTGACGGGTCGCGAGGGCGCCGAAGCCGGTCGAGACGCCGTAGGTGGGCGTGACGGCGTGGGCGAGGTTCTCGATGTGCTGGCGGGTCGCGGCGAGGGTCTTCTCGGCCGCGTCCCCGAGCGCGACCGGCGCGTGGCCGCGGACGACGTCGACGACCTGGGCGGCGGTCAGTGGTTCGAGGCCCAGGAGCACTTTTTCCGGCATGGGCCCATTGGACATCGTCCTTCCCGCTGGTGGGATGCCCCACGGAGTGGTTCCGTCTGGGATCCCAGACGTAGGCTCGGACCATGGGTGACAGCAGCGAGGTGCCGGCGTTGCGCCGCGGGCTCGCCGTCCTGCGCCTCCTGGCCACGCGCCCGGGCCCGGTGACCGCGGCGGCGATCGCGCGCGAAGCCGGCCTTCCCCGCTCGACGACGTACCACCTGCTCAGCGAGCTGGAGGCCGCCGGTTTCGTCGTCCACCTGCCCGCGGAACGCCGTTACGGCCTCGGCATCGCGGCCTTTGAGCTGGGCTCGGCCTACCTGCGCCACGACCCCCTCGAACGGCTGGCCGGGCCGTTGCTGCGCAAGCTCGTCGACCGCGTCGGCCACACCGCGCACCTGGGCGTCCTGCACGGCAACGAGTCGCTGTACCTGATCAAGGAACGCCCGGCGCGCCCGGAAACCCTGGTCACCGAGGTCGGCGTCCGGCTGCCCGCCCAGCTGACCGCCTCCGGCCGCGCGATCCTGCGGCACCTGCCCGCCCCGCACGTCCGCGCGCTGTTCCCTTCGGCGTCGGCGTTCGTGCTCCGCACCGGCCGCGGCCCGAAGACGCTGGCCGAGCTGCGCCGCACGTTGACCACGGAGCGCCGGCTCGGCTGGTCGATCGAGGACGGCCACGTCACGGCCGGCTTCGCATCGGTCGCCACCCCGGTGTTCGACCACGGCGCCCGCCCGCTGGCCGCGATCAGCGTGACCCTGCGCCACCACTGCGCGGCCGAGCCGTGCGAAGAGAGCTGGCCGGAGCTGGCGGCCGAAGTAGCGGCGACGGCGGCCGAGCTGACCAGCCGCATCGGCGGCCACCCGGGCTGACGCGCTGCTGCGATCGGGGCAACTGTCACCGAACGGCTCGATTCCACTCCGCTCGGTGATTACCGTTGCTCAACAGCGGTTTCGAGGGGACGCCGGCGATGGACGACGCACGCGTGACGAAAGCCGGGTTCGGCGCGGTCCTCGCCGTCGCCGAGTTCCGGGCGATGTGGCTCGCCGAGCTGCTCTCCATCTGCGGCGACCAGCTCGCGCGCGTCGCGCTCGCGGTCCTCGTCTACCAGCGCACGTCGTCGGCGGCCCTGACCGGCCTGACCTACGCCCTGACGTACGTGCCGTCGCTGCTCGGCGGAATCCTCCTGGCCGGCGCGGGCGACCGGTGGCCGCGTCGCGACGTGATGGTCGCGACCGACGTGGCCCGGGCCGCGCTCGTCGGCGTCATCGCGATCCCCGGCGTCCCGCTGTGGGTGTTGTGCGTGCTCGTCGCCGTGATGACGGCGCTGGGCGGCCCGTTCAAGGCGGCGCAGCAGGCGTTGCTGCCGACGGTGCTCGAAGGCGAGCGGTACCTGGTCGGGATGGCCCTGCGGAACGTGACGATCCAGGCCGCGCAGCTGGCCGGGTTCGCCGGCGGCGGTCTGCTGATCGCCGCGCTGGCGCCGTCTGCGGCTTTGGCTCTCGACGCGGTGACGTTCGTGCTCTCGGCGTTGTTCCTGGTCACGGGCGTCCGGCGACGGGCGGCGATCGCGCAGGCGGTGCGCCCGGCCTGGCTGTCGACGACCGGCGCCGGCATCCGGCTCATCTGGCGCGACCCGGCGTTGCGCACGCTGGTGGCGCTGAACTGGCTGGCGGGGTTCTACGTCGTGCCGGAGGCGCTGGCCGCGCCGTACGCGGCGGGGATCGGCGCGGGTGCGACGCTGGTGGGGCTGCTGATGGCGGCGGACCCGGCGGGCAGCGTGCTCGGCGGCGTCGTGTTCGGCAAGTGGATCCCCGAGCGGGTGCAGGTCCGCGTGCTCGGCTGGCTGGGGATCGCGGCGGGGCTGCCGCTGATCGTGTTCGTCTTCCGGCCCGGCTTGGTCCTGTCGGTGGTGCTGCTGGCGGCGTCCGGCCTGCTGGCGACGGGCTACAACATCACCGGCACGGTGTCGTTCATGCGGCGGGTGCCCGACGAGCACCGCGCGCAGTGCGCCGGCGTGAACTCGGCGGGCCTGATCACCGTGCAGGGCGTCGGCGCGGCCGCGGCGGGCGCGCTGGCCGACGTGCTGAGCCCGGCGCACACCATCGCCGTGGCCGGGGCGGCGGGTGCCGCGGTGGCCGTGCCGATCGCGAGGGCGTGGCGCCGGGTCGGGCTGGAGGATCGATGACCTCAGTTGTCGCGTCCGCACATGGCGCGCCTCCCTTCGCCACCTCGGGCCGACCCGGATCCGTCACCGGCCGGACACCATGAGTATGCGGACCGGCGCCGGAACCCCGCGCGGCGGACCCCGTTTTCGTGACGCGCTCGTGCCACGGCGCTGGGCGCTGTGGCACCAGGGCCCGCGCGTGATCGTCTACTGCCTGCTGACGGAAGCGGCGGCGGTGACCCTGACGCTGCGCCCGTTCCCGGTCGCGGTCGACCGCCGCACGCTGCTGATCCTGCTGGTGCTGCTGCTCCTCGGCGTCGCCCAGTCGGAGACGGGCCGCCGCGTCGAGCGCATCCGCCGCCGCGTGTCGGGGACGCCGCACATCAACATGACGTCGGTCTGGACGTTCGCCGGCGTGCTGGTGCTCCCGCCGCCGCTGCTGGCGGTGCTGGTCGGCGGTCTGTACGGGCACCTGGCGATCCGCAGCTGGTACCGCCTGCAGCGGGTGCCGGCGTCCCGGACGATCAGCAACGCGGCCATCATCCTGCTGTCGTGCTACGCGGCCCAGGCGGTCATGCGCGTTTCGGGTGCCCCGGACGTGCGCGCGGCGTTCCCGCGCGGCTGGGCGGGCACGTTCGCGATCGCGGCCGCGGGAGTGACGTTCTTCGTGGTGAACGCCCTGCTGGTCCTCCCGGCCCGCCGCGAGATCGGCCGAACCCCGGAGGCGCTGTTCGGCACGTGGGCCGACAACGGCCTGGAGGTGGCAACGCTCTGCCTGGGCGCGCTGAACGCGCTGGCGCTGGCGGTGCTGCCGGGCCTGACGGTGCTGGTGCTCCCACCGGTGCTGCTGTTGCACCGGACGGTGTTGGTGAAGCAGCTGGAGGTGGCGGCCCACCGCGACGCGAAGACGGGGCTGTACAACACGAGCGGCTGGCACGCGCTGGCGGAGAGAACCCTCGCGGCCGCCGCCCGCCAGCGCTCGACGTTCGGCTTGCTGATGCTGGATCTGGACCACTTCAAGCAGGTGAACGACACGTACGGGCACCTGGCGGGCGACGCGGTGTTACGGGCGGTAGCGGAAGCGATCATCGCCGCGGTCCGAGGGCGCGGGGATGCGGTAGGGCGGTTCGGCGGCGAAGAGTTCGTGGTGCTGCTGCCGGGAATAGCCCACCCGGACATCGGCGCGGTGGCGGAGCGCATCCGCCGAGCGGTGGCGGCGCTCAAGGTCCCAGCGGGCACGCTCTCGATCTCAGGCCTCTCGACCTCGATCGGCATGGCGATCTACCCGACGGCGGGAACCTCGTTGCAGCGCCTGCTCGACGCGGCGGATACGGCGCTGTACCACGCGAAAGCGACGGGCCGGAACAAGGTGGTCCACGTAGCGGACCTGGCGTGATCAGGCGATCTTGTGTCGCCGCCCGGCATCCAGCCCGAGCATGGCGAGCAGTTCGGCGCACTCCCGCACATCGGAGGAGTGCCCGGCAACGGTGATGACGGCTCGATCGTTCTGTTCGGCAAGCCGAACGGCTTCCTCAGCCCGGATAACACCCATCCGGCTGTCTTCGTCGTTGGCGGTGGAGCTGCCATTGGAACGGGCCCAGGTCATCTGGCCACCTACTTCCGACCCCGCGGGTGCGGAGCCATGGTCGGGGCTTCAGCATGACACTCACAAAAACTTCACTCACAAGTGGGCCCCATCACAGGCTGAAAGCTGCGGAGAGTAGTGGGTTGGTGTGGGTTTGAGGGGTTGGGGACGGACCCGCGGTGGGATGGCGGAGGCGGCGGGTGGGCCATGGCTTCCGGCTGGCGGCGCCCAGTTCCCGGCACCCGGCTCCCGGCTCCCGGCTCCCGGCTCCCGGCTCCCGGCTCAGGGTGACGGTTCCCGGCTCCGGCTCCCGGCTGGCGGTTCCCCGCTCCGGGTGGCGTTCCGTTGCCCATCCGGCATCCGGCACCCGGCACCTGGCAACCGGCACCCGGCTCAGGGTGGCGGTTCCGTAGGTCTTCGGGCACCCGGCTCCCAGCTTCCGGCGGCGGTTCCGTAGCCCATCCGGCTCCCGGCTCCCCGGCTCAGGGTGGCGGTTCCGTAGGTCTTCCGGTACCCGGCTCCCAGCTTCCAGCGGCGGTTCCGTAGCCCATCCGGCACCCGGCTCCCCGGCTAAGGGTGGCGGTTCCGTAGGTCTTCGAGCGTTCGGCTCCCAGCGGCGGTTCCGTAGCCCCAGCTCCCAGTGGCAGTTCCGTACTCCTTCCGGCACCCGGCACCCGGCTCCCAGCGGCGGTTCCGTAAGCCCTTCCGGCACCCCGAAGCTGTCATTGTGACTACGGCCGGCAACACCGCGTCAAGGCGGGAAAGATGCCTTGACCCGGCGCTGCCGGCCGTGTTCTGGCTTCGGATCGGGGTGCGGGGGAGTCTGGGTTCTCGTCGGTGCCTGTTCTCGCGCTGGCTCGCTCCTGGGTGGCGCCGCGCGGGCCGTGACATGCCGAAGCTGTGGCATGGCGGCAGTCGGACCCGCGCAGAAGGGTCGTTGGGCGCAGTCCCGAGAAGAGGCAAGGGCGCGCAGACCGAGCCAAGAAGAAGCGAAGCCCCAAGACGGAGGACGCCAGCCGGACCTGCGCAGCAGCGGGCACGGGCGAAGTCCCGCGCAGGGGGCCACGGGGCGTAGCCCCGCGAAGAGGCACCGGGCACGGGCCCGCCGAAGAGGCACGAGGCACGGGCCCGCGCAGGAAGCGCAGGCCGAGCCACGAAGGTGCGCGGAGCGCAGCCTCAAGACGAAGGGTCGGGCGCAGCCCGAGAGGGAGGCTCGGGCGCAGCCCGAGCCAAGAAGGGATTCGGAGCGCAGCCCGAAGCAAGAAGGGACTCGGAGGGCAGCCCCGGGAGAGAGGCGCGGGGCGAAGTTGAGCCAAGAAAGGGCAACGCACCAGGACGGGGCACCAACCAGACCTGCGCAGAAGGGCCTGGGGCAAGCCCCGAGAGAGACGCGAAAGGAGGCGCGGGGCGAAGTCCGAGCCAGAGAAGACGCGAAGCCCGCAAGGCGGGGAAGAACGAAGCCCGGGGGCAAGGGGTGAAGGGCGAAGCTTTGGGGTCCGGGGGCAAGGGTGAAGCCCGGGGCAAGGGGCGAAGCCCAGGCGCACGGGGCGAAGCCCGAAAGGCGGGGAAGGGCGAAGCCCCGCAGGGGGCGAAGCCCCGCAGGGGGAAAGGGGCGAAGCCCCGCAGGGGGCAAGGGGCGAAGCCCCAAGAAGGGCGCAGGGCGAAGCCCGAGCCAGAGAAGGGCCCGGGGCGAAGCCCCGAGAAGGGGGTCCAGGGGGCGAAGCCCGCCTGGCGGGGGTCTGGGGGTTCGACCCCCAGAGAACACGGACGAAACCGAAGAGAAGGCCCAAGCTCCGAAGGAGCGAGGGCCTTCTCGAAGGTGGAGGTGCCGGGAATTGAACCCGGGTCCTCTGGCGTATCAACAGGACTTCTCCGTGCGCAGTCCGCTACGTCTCTACTTGACTCCCTCAGTCACGCGAACAAGCCGAGGTGACGAGCCCAGCCACTGTTTGCTTCACGATCAGTCCCCGTGGCCGGGATGATCGCTGAGCCTCCTAGCTGATGCCGGTACCCGGGCCGGAGGCGAACCCGGGCCGACAGAGACGCACTCGCTCAGGCGGCGAGGGCGTACTCGCGCTGACTGGAGTCGGCGCTTATTTGGTTGCGATGACGCTTACGGTGGTCTCTCGCCTGCACCGGCACGCTTCTCCTGAATCAACGTCCAAAGTCGAAACCGTTCACCCCCTTGGTGGGAACACAACCTGTACATCATAACGCGGGGGGCCACCTCTTTACTCCAGGTGGGTAGGGCCAGCCCTACCGCGAGGATGCCCGCGCGCACCATGTCACCTGCGGCCGGGAAAGACGACTCTGGACTCCAGCAGAGAGGAGTCCGGTGATGGGTAGCGACAGGCGGGATCCGCCGTTCGGTGGTTCGGTGGTGTTCTTGCTGATGAACCTGCCGGTGGGGGTGCTGGCGTTCGTCTTCTTGACCGCGTTCACCGCGGCCGGGCTGGGGACCGCCGTCGTGTGGGTGGGTGTTGGCCTGCTGGCGCTGCTCGTGCTGGCCGTTCGGGGGGCCGGGCGGTTGGAACGGGCTCGGGTCTACGCGCTGCTGGACACCTACGTCGACCTGCCCTACCTGCCGCTGCCCGCCGGTGGGCAGAAGGAGCGGTGGAAGGCTCGACTGAAGGACCCGTCGACGTGGCGGGACCTCGCCTACTTCTTCCTGCTCTTCCCGCTGGGCGTCGTCGAGTTCGTGCTGGTGACGACCTTCTGGTCGACGAGCCTGGCGCTGGCCGGCCTGCCGATCTACTTCCGGTGGCTGCCCGAGGGCGCGTACTACTTCCCGTCGGACGACCTGCGGTGGCTGACCGTGGATTCGACCGTGGAAGCGCTACCGTGGGCAGCGCTGGGGGTGCTGTTCGTCGCGTTGTCGGTCGCGCTGACCAAGGCGCTCGCCGGGGTGCACGCCCGGCTGGCGAACGCGCTGCTGGGGACGACCGTGGCCCAGCGTCGTCGGATGGAGCGCTGGTGGGAAGACGCGGAGCGGAAGAACCTGGTGGCGGGATGACCGAGGCACTACCCCTGGAACACCCGCGGCCGCACCCGGCTCGCACGATCGTGTACATGATCGTCAGCTTCTTCTTCCGGATCCTGCAGTTCGTGCTGATCGTGACGGGCATCGCGGTGGGCGTCGGGACGGCGGTGGTGTGGATCGGGTTCCCGATCCTGCTGGCGACGACGAGCTTCATCCGCTGGTCGGGCGACCGCGAGCGCAGCTGGCTGGGGAAGATGCTGCGGGTGCCGCTGCCGCCCGTGCAGCGGCGGCCCTACGAAGAAGGCCAGCCGCTGCTGCGCCGGTGGATGGTGCGGCTCAGCGACGCGACGACGTGGCGGGACCTCGCCTACCTGATGGCCGCGTTCCCGCTGGCGTGCGTGGAGGTCGGGATCGCGCTGGCGTCGATCGTGCTGCTGCCGATGGCGGTCTGGGTGACGCCGTGGCTGGGCTGGCTGCACGGCGAGCTGGGGCTCGCACTGCTGGGCCCGGACCGCACGAAACGGCTCGAGCAGAAGGCCGAGCGATTGCAGGCTTCGCGGGCGCGGGGCGTGGACGCGGCCGAGGCGGAACGGCGCCGCATCGAGCGTGACCTGCACGACGGCGCTCAGCAGCGGCTGGTCGCCGTCGCGATGAGCCTCGGGCGGGCGAAGTCGAAGTTCGACCAGGACCCGGACATGGTGCGGGAGCTGATCGACGAGGCGCACTCGGACGCGAAGCTCGCCGTGTCGGAGCTGCGGGACCTCGCGCGCGGCATCTACCCGGCGGTGCTCGGCGACCGCGGTCTCGACGCCGCGTTGTCGGCGCAAGCGGCGAAGTCACCCATTCCGGTGGACGTGCACGTGGACGTCGAGCCGCGGCCGCCGGCGGCCGTGGAGACGACGGCGTACTTCATCGTCGGCGAGACCCTGACGAACATCGCGAAGCACTCCGGAGCGTCCGAAGCGGGTGTGAAGGTGTGGCGGACCGACGACCACGTCGTCGTCGAGATCACCGACAACGGCCACGGCGGCGCCGAGGTGCGCCCCGGCGGCGGGCTGGCCGGCCTGGCCGACCGCGCCGCGACGATCGACGGCGTCATCACGGTCGTCAGCCCGGTCGGCGGGCCGACGGTGATCCGGGCTGACCTCCCCTGCCAATGGTGAATAGGCTGGACCCCGTTCATCCACGAGCTTGGGGGCCGGATGCGGGTAGTCATCGCCGAAGACGCCGTGCTGCTGCGGGCCGGGGTGACCCGCCTGCTCGCCGACGAGGGCATCGAGACGGCCGCGGCCGTCGACAACGGCGACGACCTGCTCGGAGCGGTCAAGGAACACCGTCCCGACCTGGCGATCGTCGACGTCCGGATGCCGCCGACGTTCACCGACGAGGGCTTGCGAGCGGCGCTGGCGGCCCGCAAGGAGGTCCCGGGGCTGCCGGTCCTGGTGCTGTCGCAGTACGTCGAGGAGTCGTACGCGGTGGAGCTGCTCTCGGGCGGCGCCGGCGGGGTCGGCTACCTGCTGAAGGAGCGCGTGGCGGACGTCGACGAGTTCCTCGACGCGGTCCGCCGCGTGGCCAACGGCGGCACGGCGATCGACCCGGACGTGATCGCCCAGCTGATGGCCCGCGGCCGTCGCAACCCCCTCGACGCGTTGACCGCGCGCGAGTCCGAGGTGCTGGGGCTGATGGCGCAGGGGCTGTCGAACACCGCGATCGCGAACTCCCTGGTGGTTTCGCACGGCGCGGTGGAGAAGCACATCGGCAACATCTTCTCGAAGCTCGGCCTCGAAGCGAGCGCGGAGGAACACCGCCGCGTCCGCGCGGTGCTGACCTACTTGGGCCGTTAAGCCGGTTTCCGGGCCAGCAGGTACGCCTGCTGCGTCTTCTCCCGTTCCCGCGGCGCCCTGACCAACCGCGCTTCCATCGCCAAACCGGCGGCCTCGAACAGACCCGCCACGAAGTCCGGCTGCAAGCGGTACGCGTCGAAGGAAACCTCGTGGCCGTAGCCCCGGGGGATGTGGAGGCGCTCGTCGCCGACCTGGAACGCGGTCAGCAGGCGGCCTCCCGGAGCCAGGACCCGGGCCAATTCCGCCACCACCACAGGCAGCTGCTCCGGCGGCGTGTGGATCAGCGAGTACCACGCCAGCGCGCCCGTCAGGGAACCGTCTTCCAGCGCCAACGCGGTCAGCGAACCGACCTCGAACCGCAGCTCCGGGTGCGCCCGGCGAGCCACCGCAACCATGCCCGGGGACAGGTCCACGCCGAACACGTCCAGGCCCAGGGAGGCCAGGTGGCCCGTCAGCCGGCCCGGGCCGCAGCCCAGGTCGCCGACCGGGCCGGTCGCACCGACCAGTTCCGCGAACGTGTTGAGCATCGCCCGGTCCCACGGACTCGTGGCCAGTGCGTCCCGCGCTTCCTCCGCGTATGCATCGGCGACGGTGTCGTACGCGGTCCGGGTGCTGGTCAGGTACGCGGGTTCGGTCACGGGCCGGAACTTTAGCGACGGAAGGTGACGACAAGTCCCGTAGGGTGGATATCGGGTCACCCGTTCCGCGGGCGGCACCCTCCGCACCGCTCACCTACCATGAGCGGACCCGCCGTCGAGAGGAGCGAGCAGATGACCGGCGAAGTCCGTTTCTTCGGCGGCCCGCTCGACGGCCGCGTCCAGGAGCTCGGGGACGCCGAACCCGTGCCCGGCACCGTCATCCGGCACATCCACCTGCACGGCGGCCCGAAGATCGAGACCCGGTACGAACTCGGCCTCACCGAACACGGCTGGGAGTACCGCGTCGCCGCGACGCAGCACGAACCGGAGCCCGACGGCCTGAGGTAGGGAGAACCCCCGTATCCCCCTGGGGGTAACACGACCCCCAAGACGCCGGTCAGCACCGCTGTTCCGGACGTCGCGACCGGCCAGGCTTGGCGCATGCAGACAAGCCAGGGGGTCGCACGAGGCGGCCGGGACAGGTTTCTCGACGTCGTGCGGGCGGGGGCCATCCTCGCCGTCATCGCGCAGCACTGGACCATGCCGGTGCTCTCCTACTCCGACGGCACCCTCAGCACCGGCAACGCGCTCGCGACGCCCGGCTGGTGGGTCGTCACCTGGCTGTCGCAGGTCATGCCGCTCGTCTTCTTCGCCGGCGGCGCGGCCAACCTGATTTCCTTCCGCCGCGCGGAATCCACGCGGACCTGGCTCGGCGCGCGGCTCAAGCGGCTGATGCTGCCCGTGCTGCCGCTGATGGCCGTCTGGCTCGTCATGCCGGACTTCCTGCGCGGCCTCGGCGTCCCACCGCAGCCACTCCAGGTCGGCAGCTCCATCGCCGCGCAGCTGCTGTGGTTCCTCGCCGTGTACGTCCTGGTCGTGCTCCTCACGCCGCTGATGGTCGCCGCGCACCGGCGCTGGGGCCTCAAGGTCCCGCTCGTCATGGGGGTCGCGGGCGTCCTCGTCGACGTCGCCCGCTTCAACGACCTCGGCTACATCGGTTACGCCAACGCGATCTTCGTCTGGGTCGCGGTGCACCAGCTCGGCTTCCACTACGTCGAAGGCCGCCTCGGCACGCTCACCCGCCGCGCCGCCCTGACGCTCTCGGCCGCCGGTTTCGGCGTCACCGCGCTGATGGTCGCCTTCGGCCCGTACCCGGCCAGCATGATCGGCATGCCGGGCGCGCCGGTGTCGAACATGAGCCCGCCCACCGTGCTGCTCGCCTTCCTCGCCGTCGGCCAGATCGGCCTGCTGCTCGCCTTCCGCCCGCAGCTCAACGCGCTCGCCGAACGCCCCGGCGTCGGCACCGCGCTCGGCTGGCTCGGCGCGCGGTTCATGAGCGTCTACCTCTGGCACATGCCGGCGCTGATCGTGGTGGCTGGCGTGACCGTCTACGGCCTCGGCTACGAGACGCCCGAGCCGGGCACGCTACTGTGGCTCGTCATGGCGCCCGCGTGGTTCGCGGTGTGCGGCCTGGTGCTGCTGGGCCTGCTGCGGCTGTTCGCGCACTTCGAGATGCAGCGCGACACCGCCGTCGCGACGGCGAAGGTGCCGCAGCTGGTCGTCGCCGGCCTGATGATTTCCGGTGGCCTGCTCGGCCTGGCCGCGCACGGTTTCGCGCCGCTGTCGGACGGCTTCGCGCACGGACCGGTGCCGTGGATCGTCCTCGCGACGGCCGGTTTCCTCCTGGCGGGCAAGCCGATCCCGGCGACCGAGCTGCTGGGCCGCGCGGTCGTCGTGAGCGAGCGAGCAGTCGTCAAGCGTTGAGCAGGCGCAGCGGGGTGTCGTGCAGGACGGCCCGCAGGAACGGCTCCCCCAGGCGATCGTCGGCCGCCCAGCCGGCGATCGCCTGCAGCTGCGTCGCGTAGGAGTACGGGATGTTCGGGAAGTCCGTGCCGAGCACCACCCGGTCGGCGAACTCCGCCAGCCGCGCCGTCCAGTCCGGCGGCAGCGGCGACATCCTTTCGGCGAACGGGACGCCGACCATCGTGGTGTCCAGGTGCACCCGCGGGTACTTCGCCAGCAGCTCGAACGCCGTCCCGAACTCCGGCATCGCCGCGTGCGCCAGCACCGCCGTCAGCTTCGGGTGCCGCGCCAAGACCTCTTCGAAGACCGACAACCCGGTGAAGTCGCCGCGCAACGGACCGTGTCCACAGTGGACGACCACCGGGACACCCGCGTCGGCGAGCGCTCCCCACACCGGCGTCAACTGTGCGTCACGCGGGTCGTACGCGCCCACCTGCACGTGCGCCTTGAACACGCGGGCGCCGGCGCGCAGCGCACCGTCCACAGCGGACCCGGCGCCGGGTTCGGGGTAGAACGTCCCGGTCGGCACCGCGTCCGGCACCCGCGCGGCGAACTCGAGGGCCCAGTCCGTCAGCCACTCGGCCATGCCCGGCTTGTGCGGGTAGACCAGCGGCGCGAACCGCGTCACGCCGAGCGAGCGCAGCGTCGCCAGCCTGTCCTCTTCGGACGTCCGGTAGTGCACCGGCCAGTCGGTGCCGTAGTGCGTCGAGGCCGCGTCGAAGTACGCCCAGACCTTGTCCATCACCGGTTTCGGCAGGAAGTGGACGTGCAGGTCGACCAGGCCGGGCAGGCCCAGCGACGCCGTCCAGCGCGCGACGTCACCGTCGGAGGCCGGGCCCGGCGTCACTCCGTGAACCGGCCCTTCAGCGCGCGGCCCATGGCCTTCCGGATGTCGCGTTCGGCGTCGCGCTTGGCCAGCGTCTGCCGCTTGTCGTAGGCCTTCTTGCCCTGGGCCAGCGCGATCTCGACCTTGACCTTGCCGTCCTTGAAGTACATCGACAGCGGGACCAGGGAGAGCCCGCTCTCCTTGGTCTTGCCGATGAGCTTCTCGATCTCACGCCGGTGCAGCAGCAGCTTCCGGGTCCGCCGGGGCATGTGGTTGGTCCACGTGCCCTGCGTGTACTCCGGGATGTGCACGTTGCGCAGCCACACTTCGCCGTCGTCGACCGTCGCGAACGCGTCCGCCAGCGACGCCTTGCCCTCGCGCAGGCTCTTGACCTCGGTGCCGACGAGCACGAGACCGCACTCGTAGGTGTCGAGGATGGAGTAATCGTGCCGCGCCTTGCGGTTCGACACGATCACCTTCTGGCCACGTTCCTTGGGCATACGACCACTCTACGTGATTCCGGAAACGACGAGCAGCCGGTTTTGAATAGACACGAGCAAACGCTAGTGCCGGACGTACAGGCGCAGCGTCACGTACCCGGTGATGGCCGAGATCACGACGGACACCGCCAGCAGGATCGGCGCGACCGGGAACAGCAGCTCCAGCGTGGTGATCTTCGGGAACACGTCCCCGGTGAACACCGAATCGAGGAAGCCGGCCTTCGTGATGATCAGCATGATGATCCCGATGACCGCACCGAAGACGCCGGCGACCACCGCCTCCAGGAGGAACGGCAGCTGCGTGTACCACCGCGTCGCGCCGACCAGCCGCATGATGCCGACCTCGGTGCGCCGGGTGAACGCCGACACCTGGATCGTGTTGGCGATCAGCAGCAGGGCGGCGATGGCCATGATGAGCGCGGCGCCGAACGCCATGTTCCGGACGCCGTTGAAGGCGTTGAACACGCGGTCGAGGAACTTCTTCTGGTCGTCGACCTTCCGCACGCCCGGCTTGCTGCCGTACTCCTGCACGATCGACTCACTGCGGTCCGGGTCCTTCAGCTTCACGTGCAGGGACGCGGGAAGCGACTCCGGCCCGGTCAGCTGGATGAGCTCCGGCTGGCTCTCGAAGATCTTCTTGAAGCGGTCGAAGGCCTGGTCGCGGTTCTCGAACACGACCGACTCGACGCCGTCGTTGCTCTGCAGCGACGAACGCAGCGACTGGCACAGCGACTGCGTGCAGTTCTTGTCCGTCGCGCTGATGTCGTCGGTGAGGTAGACCGAAACCTCGACGTCGGCGAGGAAATTGGACTTCATCTTGTCGATCGTGCGCACGGCCAGGAGGCCGCCGCCGAGCATGGCGAGCGACACGGCCGTGGTCAGGATCATCGCGATGGTCATCGTGACGTTCCGGCGCAGGCCGGTGATTACCTCACTGAAGACGAAACTGGCGCGCATGTCGGGGTCAGGTCCTTGAAGTCGGGGGCTGGGGCGGGAAGGTCAGCGACCGATGCCGTAGACGCCGCGGGCGTCGTCGCGGATCACCCGGCCGAGCTGGAGCTCGACGACGCGGCGCCGCATGGAGTCCACGATGGAGTGATCGTGGGTGGCCATCAGGACGGTCGTGCCGGTGCGGTTGATCCGCTCCAGCAGCAGCATGATGTCCTGGCTGGTGTCGGGGTCCAGGTTCCCGGTCGGTTCGTCGGCGAGCAGCACCAGCGGCCGGTTCACGAACGCGCGCGCGATCGCGACGCGCTGCTGCTCACCACCGGAGAGCTCGTTGGGCAGCCGGTCGGCCTTGCCGTCGAGGCCGACGAGCTCGAGGACCTCGGGGACGACCTTCTTGATGGTCGGGGCGGGCTTGCCGATGACCTCGAGGGCGAACGCGACGTTCTCCGCGACGGTCTTGTTGGCCAGCAGGCGGAAGTCCTGGAAGACGCAGCCGATGGTCTGCCGCAGGCGGGGGACCCGGCGGCGGGCCAGCTTGGCGACGTCGAAGTTGGACACCATCACGCGGCCCTTGCTGGGCGTCTCTTCGCGCAGCAGCAGCCGGAGGAAGGTCGACTTCCCCGATCCCGAGGGACCGATGAGGAAGACGAACTCACCCTTGTCGATGTTGACGGACACCCGCTCGAGCGCGGGCCGCGTCGAGGTCTTGTAGACCTTGGAAACCTCTTCGAGCCGGATCACGATTCGGCATACTACCCACCGGTCTCGTGAAGCCCCGGTTGCCCGGTCCACCCGGGTGGAGCAGCGGGTGTTTGCGCACGGTGAGCGGTCACGCAAACACCCCCTGCACCGATCACGCGGCGGCGGTCTGCTTCCGCCAACGGATGCCGGCGTCGAGGAAGCCGTCGATGTCGCCGTCGAGCACCGCGGTCGGGTTGCCGACCTCGAACTCGGTCCGGAGGTCCTTGACCATCTGGTACGGGTGCAGGACGTAGGAGCGCATCTGGTTGCCCCAGCTGGAGCCGCCGTCCTTGAGCGCGTCCATCTCCTTGCGCTCTTCTTCCTTCTTGCGCTGCAGCAGCCGGGACTGGAGCACCTTCATCGCGGCCGCCTTGTTCTGCAGCTGCGACTTCTCGTTCTGGCACGAGACGACGATGTTCGTCGGGATGTGCGTGATGCGGACCGCGGAGTCGGTCGTGTTCACGCTCTGGCCGCCGGGGCCCGAGGAGCGGTAGACGTCGACCCGGATGTCCTTCTCCGGGATGTCGACGTGGTCGACCTCTTCGACCTCGGGCAGCACCTCGACGTGCGCGAACGACGTCTGGCGGCGGCTCTGGTTGTCGAACGGCGAGATCCGGACGAGCCGGTGGGTGCCCTGCTCGACCGAGAGCGTGCCGTAGACGTAGGGGGCGCTCACCTTGAACGTCGCCGACTTGATGCCCGCCTCTTCGGCGTAGGAGATGTCGTAGACGT
This sequence comes from Amycolatopsis sp. NPDC098790, assembly GCF_044759945.1. Classification (NCBI taxonomy): domain Bacteria; kingdom Bacillati; phylum Actinomycetota; class Actinomycetes; order Pseudonocardiales; family Pseudonocardiaceae; genus Amycolatopsis; species Amycolatopsis sp. NPDC098790. The sequence continues at coordinate 29,361 of NZ_JBIWAI010000008.1, read as the reverse complement.
CGGTCGGATAGCCGTGGCGCTCGGCCCAGCGCAGGTACATGCGCAGCAGCATCTCGGCGAAGTCGGCCGCGTCGACGCCGCCGGCCTCGGAGCGGATGGTGACGACGGCGTTGCGGTCGTCGTACTCGCCCGAGAGCAGCGTGCGGACCTCGAGGCCGTCGATGGACTTGCCCAGGTCGGTGAGCTCGGTCTCGGCCTCGCCCATGCTGCCGGCGTCGCCTTCGGCCTCGGCGAGCTCGTACAGCACGCCGAGGTCGTCGAGCCGCTGGCGCAGGTCGGAGACCCGGCGCAGCTCGCCCTGCCGGTGGGAGAGCTGGCTGGTGACCTTCTGCGCCGCCTCCGGGTCGTCCCAGAGGGTCGGGCTCGAAGCCTGTGCCTCCAGGTCGGCCACCTGGGCACGCAGCGCGTCCAGGTCCATCACCGACTCGATCTGCGTCAGCTTGCCGGTCAGGTCCCTCAGTGCCGCGTCGAACTCATCACTCACGTTTGTCAAGGTTACGGCAAAACCCACGACCGGTTGCGAGGACCGGTCGTGGGCGCGCGAACCTCAGGCCGCGGGGATGGCGTCGAGCAGCTTGAGCGCGGCCTTGGCCTGAGCCTGGGCGAACTCGCCGACGGCCTTCTCGTACGGCCCGTCGGCCGCCTTGGTGGCCGCCTTCGCATCGTCGAGCTGCTGGCTGTAGCTCGTCCGGGCCGAGTCGAGCAGCACCTGGCGCTGCTTCGCGGTCAGCGACGCCGCGTGCACGAGCCGCAGGATGAGCGGGCTGCGCAGGTGGTCGGGACCGGCCTCGGACGTCAGCCAGGCCTTGAAGGCCTTTTTGCCGGCGGCGGTGATCAGGTACTGCTGGCTGGAGCGCGGGCCCTGCTTGCCGAGCCGGACGAGACCTTCTTTGGACAGCGCCGGGAGCTCCCGGTACACCTGGCTGCGGGTGACGCTGAAGAAGGCGCCGAATCGCTCACCCGCTCCCGCGACGAGCTGCCCGCCGGTGGCGGGACCGTCGTGGAGCAGACCGAGCAGGGCGGCGGCTGTTGCATTCAATTCGGACACGTCCCCTAGATTCCCACTTATCGGCCGCTGTGTCCACAGTGGTCAGCAGATCTGTCCATTGTGGCTAGTGAGATCCCCTCGTTCGGCCCAATGCGACCAGGTCCACTGTGGACCGCGGACACGCTGTGCAACCACCAGGGCCCGTACTTTGGTCCAACCAGCCGCACGCGAGCCACCCCGAGGCGGCCAGGCAGGTGACTTCGGCAAGGCGCTTTCCCCGGCTTGGCGCACTCCGGACACACACCGCAACCACCCGGAAACGGGGTTCACATCGTGGGATCCGCAGTCATTCGACGGTTTCGCGGAAAAGTCGGCAGGAAAACTCGTGCGAACATGACAAAAGAGGCACGTTCCCGGATTTCCGAGAACGTGCCTCTTCGTTGGTAGCGGGGACAGGATTTGAACCTGCGACCTCTGGGTTATGAGCCCAGCGAGCTACCGAGCTGCTCCACCCCGCGCCGTTGTGGTACTTGAATAGATTACACGGGGTGGCCACCGGGTTTTCACCGGGGTCCGCTAACCGGCTGACCAGGCGTTACGCCACTCCGAGCCACAGACGTGCTCCACTGAGGACCATCTCCAGGCCGTCCTCGAAGCGGGAGCCGACGTCGGCGAGGAGATCGCCCGCGTCCGCGTCGCGGTAGCGCTCGTCCAGCTGCCCCGGTACCGGGTAGACGGCCTGCTCTTCGATGGTGAAGCCGACGACGTAGCTGTAGACGGTGAACAGCGCCTGGCCCGCTCGCCGTTCGTCCAAGCCGGCCTCGATGCTGCGCCGCAGCGGGCTCGGCCCGACCAATCCGGTGTCGCCGAGGTAGGTGCCCGCGAAAACCTTGCCGCCGTCGCGGTAGGACAGCATCATCCGCCGCAGCGCCCGCGCCCCGTGCGCGACGGCGTCCCACTCCCCCAGCCCCTCCGGCGGCCGCCGGTCGCCTGCCGAATCGGCGTACATCTGCGTCGCCATTTCGTCGAGCAGTTCCTGCTTGCTCTTCAGGTGCCAGTAGAGCGCCGGCGCCTTGACGCCGAGGTCGGCGGCGATCAGCCGCAGCGTCAGCCCGTTGAGGCCGACCTCGTTGAGCAGCTTCAGGCCCGAACGCGCGATGTCCTGCCTGGTCAGGGCCATGTTTTCGATTCTCCTCGGATACCCGGCTTGACAGTTTAACGATGTTAAGGGCATCCTCGGGTCAGGTCAATTTAACGTTGTTAAGGAGCTGGGGATGAACGAGCTGACCGCGGACGTGGTCGTCGCCGGGGCGGGGCCGACCGGGCTGATGCTGGCGAACGAGCTGGCACTGGCCGGAGTGGACGTACAGGTGCTCGAGCGGATGCACGAGCGGACGGGCTTGTCGAAGGCGCTGAACCTGCAGCCGCGCACGGCGGAGGTCCTCGATCTGCGCGGCCTGCTGGGCCGGGCGGAGCAGCGGTCGTTCGCGACCGTCTCGGACGGACACTTCGCGGTGATCCCGGTGAGCTACACCGGCTGGGACACGCGGCACCCGTACCAGGTCGGCATCCCGCAGGCCCAGGTCGAGGCGGCGCTGGAGGAGCGGCTGGCCGAGCAGGGCGTGAAGGTGCTGCGCGGCCACGAACTGACCGCGTTCGAGCAGGACGCCGCCGGCGTGACGGTCACGGCGGGCGACGTCCGGATCCGAGCGCGGTACCTGGCGGGCTGCGACGGTGGCCGCAGCGCGGTGCGCAAGGCCCTGGGTCTGCCGTTCGAAGGGATCGAGGGCCGCGGCCACGGCGTCTCGGCGGACATCCTGTTCCGGACGACGCCGCCGGGCGCGCCGACGGAGTGGCGATCGATGGGCAACATGGTGACGTCGCACAGCCCGGGCAAGTTCGTCGGCCTGATCCCGCTGGGCGAGCCGAACCTGTACCGCCTGAGCTACGGCGACCGGCTGAACCGGCCCGAAGACCTCCGGGCGGAGGTGCCGGCGGAGGAGGTCCGCGCGGCGGTGCGCGAACGCTTCGGCGAGGAGGTGGAGATCAAGGAAATCCGCTGGGTGTCCCGTTTCTCGGACGACAGCCGTCTGGCGGCGAAGTACCGGGTGGGCCGGGTGTTCCTGGCGGGCGACGCGGCGCACGTCCACTTCCCCGCGGGCGGGCAGGGGCTGAACCTCGGTGTCCAGGACGCGCTGAACCTGGGCTGGAAGCTGGCGGCGGACGTGCGCGGCCGAGCCCCGGAGGGTCTCCTGGATTCGTACGAGCAGGAGCGTCGCACGGTGGCTTCCGGGGTCCTGCAGAACGTGGCGGCCCAGAACGCGCTGATTCCCTTGACCCCGGACCAGCTGGCCCTGCGGGCGTTGTTCCGCGACCTGACAGCGCTTCCCGAGGTGCAGCACAAGCTGTCGGGGATGGTCTCGGGCCTGGACATCGCTTACGCATCGCCGGAATCCCACCCGGCGGCGGGAGCCCGCCTCCCGGATTTCCCACTGGGCAACGGCTTCGCGAGCGACTTGTTCCACAGTGGAAAGTTCGTCCTGCTGACGAAAACCCCGGCACCGGCACCGCATCCGGAGGTAGTCGTAGCGGAGGTACCGGAGCTGCCATGGCCCGACCTGACGCAGGCGCTGATCCGCCCGGACGGTTACATCGCCTCGACGACGGGTTCCGTGGCCGGCTGGCTCGTCTGACGAAAAAAGAAGAGGCGCGGCCAGTTGGCCGCGCCTCTTCTTCCAGTAGCGGGGACAGGATTTGAACCTGCGACCTCTGGGTTATGAGCCCAGCGAGCTACCGAGCTGCTCCACCCCGCGTCGTGACACCTACCTTACGCCACCGTTTCCCGGGGGTGCAAAGCAGGTGCCCGTTAGGTAACCGACGTCACCCGCCCGGCTGGCTGCTAGGCGGCGGAGTGCTGGTCCCGGGCGCCGCGGTCTTGGCCGACTCGTACTCCTTGGCCGCCGCGTCGAGCGCCGCGAGAGCCGCACCCTGGTCCGTGAAGTTCCCCGACTGCTGAGCCGCTCGCAGCTTGGCGAGCGCGGACTGGATGTCCGCGACGGCCTTGTCCAGCGCCGCGTTGCCGCCGCCCGAGTTGGGTGGCGTCGTCGTGGCCGGCGGGGTCGTCGTCGGTGGCGTGGTCGTGGGCTGGCCTGCCTGCGGTGGCGTCGTCGTCGCCTCGCCCGTGCCCGCGCCGAAGATCTGGTCGAGGGCTTCCTGCAGCGTCGCGCCGTAGCCGACCTTCGGTCCGTAGGAAACGAGGACGCGGGCCAGCTGTGGATAGCTGTTCTGGTTGCGCTGCCGGATGTACACCGGCTCGACGTAGAGGAAGCCCTGCGCCACCGGCAGCGTGATCAGGTTGCCGTAGATCGGGATGACGTTGGGGTTGTTGAACAGCGTCCGGTCCTGCGCGACCCGTGGATCGCTCTGGAACCGGTTCTGCACCTGGACCGGGCCGTCGACCTGGGTGGCCCCGGTCGCCGCGCTGGGTAGCTGGAGGACGCGGATCTTCCCGTAGTCGTTCGGATCCGACGACACCGACATCCAGGACGCGAGGTACTGCCGCTGCAGACCGGTGAGCGAGCTGGTCAGCTGGAACGTCGGCTTGCTCTGCCCCGGGCTGTCGGCGAGGACGTAGTAGCCGGGCTGGTTGGCGGCCCCGGCCGCGGCCGGGTTCGAGCCGCCTTCGGCCGTCGGGTCCTGCGGGACGCTCCAGAACGCCTGCTGCGAGTAGAACTCCTGCGGGTTGCTGACGTGGTAGCGCGACAGCAGCTCGCGCTGGATCTTGAACAGGTCCTCCGGGTAGCGGAAGTGCGCCCGCAGGTCCGGCGAGATCTCGGAGCTCGGCTTCACCAGCCCGGGGAAGACCTTCTCCCAGGCGTCGAGGACCGGTTCCTTGTCGTCGATCGAGTACAGCGTCACAGTGCCGTTGAAGGCGTCGACGGTGGCCTTGACCGAGTTCCGGATGTAGTTGATCGAGCTGTTCGCCTGCCGGGCGACGCCGTTGAGCGAGTCGTTGGTCGCCGCGCCGAGCTGCGTCTGCTGCGAGTACGGGAAGTTGTTGATCGTCGTGTAGCCGTCGATGATCCACTGGATCTTGCCGTCGACGACCGCCGGGTACGGGTCGCCGTCGAGGGTCAGCCACGGCGCGACCTTGCTGACGCGCTCGCGCGGGTCGCGGTTGTACATGATCTTCGAGTTCTCACCGATGGCGTCGGAGAACAGGATGTTGCGTTCGCCGTACTCGGCCGCGAAGGCCAGGCGGTTGAACCAGTTGTCGACCGAGACGCCGCCGGTGCCCTTGTAGTTGTAGCGGTCGGTGGCGGTGTCGTACTCGCCCGGCGCGCCGTTGCCGCCGACGATGGCGTAGTCGGAGTCCGCGGCGGACAGCTCGCCGTAGTAGATCCGCGGTTCCTTGACCTCGATGCCCTGCTGGCCCGCGGCGGGCGAGCCGGCACCCGACGGGTTCTGCGTGTCGCTGGTCGTGGCGATCGGGTAGCCGCCGTCGGAGTTGGCGTCCTTGACCGCGCGGTCGATCGTGTTGGCCGGCGCGGCGACGAAGCCGTTGCCGTGGGTGTAGACGAGGTGCTTGTTGATCCAGCTCGTCTGGTTGCCGGTCAGGCCCTCGGTCTTGATCTCCTTCGCGGCGACGATGTAGTCCTGCGTCACGCCGCCGACGGTGTAGCGGTCGATGTCGAGCTTCGCCGGGAAGCCGTAGAAGTTCTCACGCCCGACGCGCTGGGTGAAGGTGTCGGAAAGGATGTTCGGGTCGAGCAGCCGGATGTTCGACATCGTCCCGGAGTCGGCCTTGAGCTGGTCCGGCGTGGCGGTGGCGTTGCCGGTGTAGGGCTGGTACTGGACGTCGGTGAGGCCGAAGGCGCGGCGGGTGGCGTCCATGTTGCGCTGGATGGACGTCGCTTCCTTCTCGTTCGCGTTCGGCTTGACCGAGAACTGGTCGAGGATCGCGGGCCACGCGACGCCGACCAGGATGCTCGACAGGATCAGCAGCACGAGCGCGATCGCCGGCAGCTGCAGGTTCCGCAGGAAGGCACCGGCGAAGAACGCGATCGCGCAGATCACCGAAATGCACAGCAGGATCAGCTTGGCGGGCAGGACCGCGTTCAGGTCCGTGTAGGTGGCGCCGATGAACAGCGGCGCGCCGCGGTCGGACAGCAGCAGGTTGTACCGGTCGAAGAAGTACTCGGCCGCCTTCAGCAGCACGAAGACGCCGACGGTGATGGCGAGCTGCGCGCGCGTCGGGCCGGCGAGCTGCCCGCCCTTGCCGGCCAGCCGGATGCCGCCGAAGACGTAGTGCGAGATCAGCGCGCCGAAGAAGGAGATGACGACGGTGATGAACAGCCAGCCGAGCAGCCAGTTGTAGAACGGCAGGTCGAAGGCGTAGAAGCCGACGTCGTTGCCGAACTCGGGGTCGGTCTGGCCGAACGAGGTGCCGTTGAGGAACAGCTGCACGACCTGCCAGTCGCCCTGGGCGGACAGGCCGGCGATGAGGCCGGTGAGCACCGGGATGCCGATGCCGAAGAGCCGGATCCGGGCGACGATCGCGGACCGGTAGCGGGCCAGCGGGTCGTCGGCGCCGGAGATCGGCACGAACACCGGGCGCGTCCGGTAGGCGATCATCAGGCTGATCGCGAGCACGCCGCCGACCAGCAACCCGACGGCGAAGAACAGGATGATCCTCGTGACCACCTGGGTGGTGAACACCGAGCGGGCACCGACTTCACCGAACCACAACCAGTCGACGTACGTGTCGAGCAAGCGGGCCCCGAGCAGGAGCGCCAGCACGATCACCGCGGCGATGATGAGGAGGATCCGGCTCCGCCGGGACAGCTTCGGCAGGCTCACCGGGGGCCGAGTCGCCACGGTGCACGCTCCTGTCTTCGTCAGCACTTGAACAGGGGCGCACGCGCCCCCTGATTCCCTAACTCTACGGATGCCCGGGGAAGTTCCCGGGACCCGCCCAAACCGGACTCGCGGCGTCGTGGCGAGGACCGGCCTGCCACGATGTGCGCATGGAATCGCAGCAGGCCGGAGTGGCCGCTCTCGCCCGCGAGATCGAGGAGTTCATGGCCGCGGGCGGCTGGGACCAGCCCCCGCAGCTGTTCGCGCTGGTCCCGACGGCGGCGCTGCTGGACGAGCAGCCGGAGCTGGCCGGGCAGCTCGACCGGGCGAACCCGCTGACGCCGGTCGCGCAGGAAGCGCTGCCCGAAGGCGACCTCGCCGACGCGCTGGCCCGGATCGCGTGGCCCGACATCGTCATCGGGTGCGCGCTCGCGCAGGAGATCATCGTGCTGCCGCCGGGCTCGGAGTCGGAGCTGCCGGACGTCGCCGAGGCCGACGCCGACAGCCTGCGCCGCGCGGCCGCCGACCACCCGCAGCGGACGGAGGCCCGCCTGGTCGCCGCGGTCCTGCGCGACGGCGAAGGCGCGTGCGCCATGCGGCTGCGCGGGATGGGCGGCGACGAGTCGGTCGACGAGATCGTCGAGAGCCCGGACCTGGCGCCGAACCTCCTCGAGGCCCTCAAGGCGACGCTCCTCCCCTAGCAGGACGCCGTCGGGCGGCCCGCCTTGAGGTTGGCCAGCTGGGCGAGCGCGTCGTCCAGTGTGGACACCTTGATGAGGTTGAGCCCGGCGGGCGCGTTCGTCTTGGCCTCGGCGCAGTTGTGCTCGGGCACCAGGAAGTCGGTCGCGCCGGCCTCGCGGGCGCCGACGACCTTGAACGAGATCCCGCCGATCGGGTCGACCTCGCCGGTCTCGGTGATCTCGCCGGTGCCGGCGATGTGCCGCCCGCCCGCGAGGTCGCCGGGCTGCAGCCGGTCGATGATCGCGAGGGTGAACATCAGGCCGGCCGACGGGCCGCCGACGTCCTGCAGCGAGATGTTGACGGTGAAGGGGGCGTCGGCGCGGTCGACCGCGGTGAGGCCGATGAAGCCCTCCTTGCGGTCGGGCCGCGAGGCGAGCGTCAGCGGCACGGTCCGCTCCGGCTGGCCGTCGGACTGGAAGGTGATCTGGACGGTCTGGCCGGGCAGCGTGCCGGCCAGCGCGTTGCGCACGTCGGCGGCTTCGACGATCTTCTTGCCGTTGACGGTGATCAGCTTGTCGCCGGGCGAGAGCACGTGGTCGGCGGGGCTGCCGGAGACGATCTGCTTCGCCAGCACCTTGATCGGGTAGCCGAGCTTGCGCAGGGCGGCGACCTGCGCGTTCGTCTGCGAGTCCTGCAGCTGCTGGATGTTCTCCTGCTTGACCTGCTCGTTCGTCTCGCCGGGCTTGAAGTACTCCTCGCGCGGCGCGAGCGCGTAGCGGCCGCTGGCCCAGAAGCCGAGGCCCTGGAAGAGCGTGACGCCGTCGTGCAGCGAGACGGTCGTCATCCGGAGCTCGCCGGTGGTCTGGAAGGTTTCGTGGCCGGTGACCTGGATGACGGAGTTGCCCGCGGCGTCGCGACCGAGCGTGTCGTAGGTCGGGCCGGGGCTGATCGCCACGAACGGCACCGGCACGACCAGGCCGAGCACCACGAAGACGAGGAACAGCGAGCCGCTGACCACGAGCGTCCAGCCGCGGCGGGTCATCCGCCCGGCCTCGCCGGCGGGCTCGGCGCCGGGGTCCGGGCTGCTCTTCGCGGGCGCGGTCTGCTCGGAGGACTTGGTCACGCGTGACAGCGTACGGTGACCGTGTTCGCTTGTCGGTGAAGGCCACGCACATGGGTCCGGTTGACGCGCTCAGCGGCGTCCGACCCGCGTACGGTGGACACATGAGCAAACCCCCGTTCGGCTTCGGACCGTCCGATCCCGACAAACGAGGTGAGAACGAGCCTTCGGAGCCCTCCGGTGCCGAGGCCTTCAACCAGCTCGGGCAGATGCTGAGCCAGCTGGGCCAGATGCTCAGCCAGGCCGGCAGCTCCAGCGGGCCGGTGAACTACGACCTCGCCAAGCAGATCGCCCTGCAGAACCTCGGCAGCGCCGGCAACACCGGCGAGAGCCGCCTCGGCTTCCGCGGCGGTGACGACGCGAACGCCGCCGTGCGCGACGCCGCCCACCTGGCCGAGCTGTGGCTCGACGCGGCCACGGTGTTCCCGGCCGGCGCGACGTCGACGGTCGCCTGGTCGCCGCGCACGTGGGTCGAGAAGACGCTGCCGACGTGGCAGCGCCTCTGCGACCCGGTGGCGCAGCAGATCTCGGGCGCGTGGATGCAGGCGCTGCCGGAAGAGGCCAAGCAGGCCGCCGGACCCCTGTTGCAGATGATGGGCCAGATGGGCGGGATGGCGTTCGGCTCCCAGCTCGGGCAGGCGCTGGCCCAGCTGGCGTCGGAGATGCTGACGGCGTCCGAGATCGGCCTCCCCCTGGCTCCGGCCGGCACGTCGGCGCTGCTGCCGGCGAACATCGAGAAGTTCGCCGAGGGCCTGGAGCTGCCGAACAGCGAGATCCTGGTGTTCCTGGCCGCCCGCGAGGCGGCGCACCAGCGGCTGTTCACGCACGTGCCGTGGCTGCGCCAGCGCCTGCTCGCGACGGTCGAGGAGTTCGCCCACGGGATTTCGGTGGACACGTCGGCCCTGGAGTCCCTGGCCGGCCGCATCGACCCGGCCAACCCGGCGAGCATCGAGGAAGCGATGTCGTCGGGCCTGCTGGAGCCCCAGACGACGGAGGAGCAGAAGGGCGCGCTTCGCCGCCTGGAGACGTTGCTCGCCCTGGTGGAGGGCTGGGTGGACGTGGTGGTGGCGGAGGCGGTCGGCGACCGGTTGCCGGGAGCGGACGCGCTGCGCGAGACGCTGCGCCGCCGCCGGGCCACGGGCGGCCCGGCCGAGCAGACGTTCGCCACGCTGGTGGGTCTGGAGCTGCGTCCCCGCCGCATGAGGGACGCTTCGAACCTGTGGAAGCTGGTGGGCGACCGCCACGGTTCCGACAAGCGCGACGGCCTGTGGTCCCACCCGGACCTGATGCCGACGGCGGAGGACCTGGACGAGCCGATCGACTTCGCGGACCGGGTGGGCGAGACGGGGTCGTTGGACGACCTGGACCCGATCGCCGAGCTGGAGCGCACGGAGCGTTCGGAGCGCGAGGAGAAGAGCAAGAACACCCCGCCCGAGGAGGGCGAGACCCCGGCGTAGTGCTGGGTCGTTTCCGGGAAGCCGGTGGTCCGCAGACCACCGGCTTTCTGCTTTCCGGGACCGGCCCGAATCAGCGGCCGGAGCAACCCGCGGGTCACCCCGGCCACCGACCAGCTCACTCCTCGATGTCGATCCCCCACCCGGCGGCCGCGGCCAGCCCCTCGAGGTATCCCATCGCCCGTTCCGTCTTCGGGTACCGCCGGACCAGCGCCCAGAACGCAGCGTCGTGCCCGGGCTCACGCAGGTGCGCCAGCTCGTGCACCAGCACGTAGTCCAGTACCCAGGGAGGCACCTTCCGCAGCCGGTCGCTGACCCGGATCGTCGCGTCGACCGGCGTGCACGACGCCCACCGCGTGCGCATCGGCGGCACCCAGCGGACGCTCGCCGGCATCGCGGTGCCATCCAGGTACTTGCCCGCCAGCAGTGCGCAGCGCGCCAGCAGGGCTTCGTCCGACGTCTTCGGGGGCGCCGGCCGGCGTGGTTCCGCGCGCTGCAGCTTGCGCTCCATCTCGGCGACCCAGTGTTTCTCCTCCGCCCTGGTCATCCGCGCGGGGATGAGCACGACGAGCGTGTCGTCCTTCCAGTACGCGGTGACCGTCCGGTGCCGGCGCTGGCTGCGCCGCACTTCGACCTTGTGTCCAGGTGTGTCCGACGGGGGGTTCGTCTCCCCCCTGCCTCTCAGCGAGGGCGTCCGTGCTTCGACCACCCGACAACGGTAAGGCCAGGCACCGACAACTCCGAGCGCGTTGAGGTCACAGACCCGAGTTGTCCACAGCCCTCTTCAGTTGTGGACAACTCGGCCTCACGAGCGCCTTCCGGGGCTCGGCGGTCGCCGCCGGGTGCCATCCTGCGGACATGATCCTCTCGACCGCGGACATGCCACCGGTGCTCCTGCCGGCCCATCCCGCCCTGCTCCCGGGCATCACCGTGCTCGAACGCGGGTCGCGGGAGATCCAGCTCGGGCTCGACCCGCGCCACGGCGTGATCGTCGAAGGGCTGCCACCCGGACTCGTCGAACGGCTGCGCGCACTGGACGGCAGCGAGCACGTCGAGCGGCTTTTGCTCGCGGAGAGCGAACACCGCGATCAGCTGCGGACCCTCCTCCGGCAGCTGACCGCGCTCGGCCTGGTCACCGACGCGGGTGATCCGGGCGGACCGGGCTTCCGCGGCGAAACCGGCCTCTGGTCACTGCGCGCCCGCCACCACCAGCCGGCGCTGGCGGACCGGCGCCGCGCCACCGCGGTCACGGTGCAGGGCGACGGCCGGGTGGCGGTCGCGGTCGCCGTGCTGCTGGCCAACGCGGGGATCGGCCACGTCGAGCTCGAACTACCCGGCACGGTGACCGAACACGACCTGGGCACCGGCTTCACCCAGGCCGACCTGGGCCGGCCCCGGCGGCAGGCCCTCGGCGACCTGCTCCGCCGTGTCGACCCGGCCGTCCGCGTCACCCGCCTGCACGACCGGTACCCGGAGCTGGCGCTGCTCACCGACGCCGTCGTCCCGGCGCCGGAGGTCGTCGCCGAGCTGATGGCGGACGGCGTCCCGCACCTGCTCGCCCGCGTCCGCGACGGAACGGCCATCGTCGGCCCGCTCGTGGTCCCGGGCCGCAGCTCCTGCCTGCGGTGCGCCGACCTGCACCGGACCGACCTCGACCCGTGCTGGCCCCGCGTCGCCGGTCAGCTGACCGGCCGGCACCAGCGGCCCGACCTCGGGGCCGTCCACGCCTGCGCGTCGCTGGCCGTCGCCCAGGCCATGCGGCTGCTCTCGCCCGCGGAACCGCCGCCGCCGGCGTGGAACGCGACCCTCGAGATCGACGCCTTCGACGGCCGCATCCGCCACCGCGGCTGGCCCCCGCACGCCCGGTGCGGGTGCGGCGCCCCGGCGGTGCAACAGGAGACGTAGGCCACTAAGTCGCCGCGAGCAGGCTGCGCGCCGCCGAGGACGCAAGGCAGAATCGCGGAGGTGACCGACTTCCGCGACCCAGGCGATCGTGACACCGCGATGCCGCGCAAGGGTGCCGCCCGCACGGCCAAGCTCGCCAGTCTTCCGCTCGGGATCGCCGGGCGGGCGGTCGGCGGGTGGGGCAAGCGGCTGGCCGGTCAGAGCGCCGAGCAGGTCAACGCGACGCTGTCCGCGAAGGCCGCCGAGCAGCTGTTCGAGGTGCTCGGCACGCTCAAGGGCGGCGCGATGAAGTTCGGCCAGGCCCTGAGCGTGTTCGAGGCGGCGGTGCCGGACGACATGGCGAAGCCCTACCGCGAGGCCCTGACGAAGCTGCAGGCCGCGGCGCCGCCGATGGCGGCCCGGCAGACCCACCGCGTGCTCGCCGAGCAGCTGGGCCGCACCTGGACCAGCCGGTTCGCCTCCTTCGACGACGAGCCGGCGGCGGCCGCGAGCATCGGCCAGGTGCACCGCGCGGTCTGGCACGACGGCCGCGAGGTCGCCGTCAAGGTCCAGTACCCGGGCGCCGACGAGGCGTTGCGCAGCGACCTGCGCCAGCTGCAGCGGTTCAGCAGGCTGTTCCAGGCGTTCGTGCCCGGCACCGAGGTCAAGCCGCTGCTGGCCGAGCTCTCCGAGCGGATGAACGAGGAGCTCGACTACCAGGCCGAGGCCCAGCACCAGCGCGCCTTCGCGAAGGCGTTCGACGGCGATCCGGGCATCCTGGTGCCGCGCGTGGTGGCCAGCGCGCCGAAGGTCGTCGTGACCGAATGGGTGACCGGCACCCCGTTGTCCAAGGTCATCGCGGACGGCGACCGCGAGACGCGGAACCTGGCGGGCCGGCTGCTGGCCGAGTTCCACTACTCGTCCCCCGAGCGCGTCCACCTGCTGCACTCCGACCCGCACCCGGGCAACTTCATGATCACCGGCGACGGCCGGCTGTGCGTCATCGACTTCGGCGGCGTCGCCCGGCTGCCCGACGGCATCCCCCGCCACCTGGGCGAGATGACCCGGCTGGCCCTCGACGGCGAGTCCGCCGAGCTCATGCGCGTGCTGCGGGAGAACCGGTTCATCCGGCCCGACAGCGACCTGACCGCGGACGAGGTGCTCACCTACCTGGCGCCGTTCACCGAGCCGCTGGCCGAGCCGACCTTCCACTTCACGCGCAAGTGGATGCAGAAGCAGGCGTGGCGCGTCGGCGACAGCCGCGGCAACGACTTCCGCGTCGGGCGGTCGCTCAACCTGCCGCCCGAGTACCTGATGATCCACCGCGTGACGGCCGGGTCGACGGGCATCCTCTGCCAGCTCGACGCGGAGATTCCGGCGCGCGGCATCGTGGAGCGCTGGCAGCCCGGGTTCGCCGCCTGAGTTGTCCACAGGCCGGGCCGCGAACGCGCGGATTCCGGCGAGTTGTCCACAGCTGCGGGGAACGGGGTTCCACCCGGTTGGCCGAGCCGTCATGCTCGATCCATGACCGCTACTCACTGCACCGACCCACTGGCCCTCAGTAACCCCGGCACGTGCGAGGTGATGAACCTCGAACAACTGAGGAAAGCCGGGATATCGGACCGAAGAACCCGGCGGCTCTGCGGCCCCGGCGGGCCGTGGCGCCGCCTGCACCCCGGTGTCGTCCTGCTCCGCAACAGCACCCCGACGCGGCAGCAGCGGCTGCACGCGGCGCTGGTGCGCTACGGCCCGCGGGTGGTGATCACGGGCGCCGACGCGTTGCGGGCCCACGGCGTGCAGTGCCCGGCGGACGGCGAGATCCGCCTGCTGGTCCCCGACCACTGCCGGGTGGCGCCGTGTGATGGTGTCAGCGCGGCGCGCACGGCGAGGATGCCGGAGCCGGCGGTGGTCGACGGGCTGCCGTTCGCCCCGCCGTCGCGAGCAGCGCTCGACCTGGCAAGGGCCGACCCCGACCCGGCGCGGATCCGGCACCTGCTGACGCTCCCGCTCTACTGGGGGCTGTGCGACCGCCATGAGCTGATGACGGAGCTGGCGGAGGGCCCCCAGCGCGGCACGGCGTTGGTCCGGAAGGTGCTCCGCGAGCTCGACGAGGGACCGATCCAGGCGCACGGCCTGGCGGCGCAGGTGATGGACATGGCCCGCCTCCCGCAGCCGACGTGGGACGTGACGGTCTGCGACCGCCGAGGCCGCCGCATCGGCGAGGCGGACGCGTGGTGGGACGAGCTGGGCCTGGCCTGGCAGTACCGCTGCGGCCCGGGAACGGGCGGGTTCTCCCACCTGGCCCTGGCGGCAACGGGGATCGTGCTGGTCCGCTGCACGGTCCGCCAGCTGAAACAGGTCCCCCGCGAGGTGGCCCAAGAGCTGGCCCACGCCTTCGGCGACGCATCCCGCACCCCGCGTCCCAAGGTCCGAGCCATCCCGATGACCCCCATCGGAGACGCGGCATGAGGCAGACAGATCACCAGTACTCGTCGGGCAGCTTGCCCTCGATGTCACGCACGTGCTGCCGCGCGCAGTCCGGGCACAGCCACGTCAGCGTCCCCCGCTCGCGGCTGGCCACCCAGGCGAGCGCGGTAGCCGGGTCGTCGTCAGAGCTGCGGATCCGGCCACAGCGCGTACACCCAACCTGCTCGGGCGCGCTCACGGCAACCGTCCACAGTGGATCGCCTTGGCACCGAACAGGAAGAGATCGTCACGCCGGCCGAGGAAGTCCGGCCCATCCGGATCGGTCAAGGCCGCGACGGCCAAGCGATCATCGGCATCGAGCCGCTCCCCGGCCGACTCGGCAAGCCACCCGATCCGGTGCACGACGTACTCACGCAACAGGTCCGAGCCGGGCATGGGGTGATCAATGAGCGCACCGAACGACTCGACATCCTCGAGCCCGGCCTCCCGAAGGGCGCGCGGCCAGCCATATGGCATGGCGACGCTGCCGGGCAGCCCAGCCCGCATCCCGGCGAACCACTCACCCCGAGCGGCGAGCAACCGCTGCTCGAGCCCGGGCCGCCCAACCCCGACGTCCCAAGGAAGGCACCGCATCTCGAGCCCACCCTCACCGACGGCAAGCACCCCACCCGGCCGCACCAGCCCGGCCAAGGCACGCAAGGCGGCCTGCTGATCACCGACGTGGTGCACAACGCCCGACGCCCACACAAGATCAGGAGCAGGAACCCGTTCGGCGAGCCGCGGATCGGCAAGGTCCCCGTGCACGCCGACGACCTCAACGTCCGCACCGCCGGCCTCACCGACGGCGCGCTGAGCCTCGGCCAGCAGAACGGCGGTGGCATCGAGTAGCACAACGGTGCCCCCACCCCGCCGAGCAAGCTCACGAGCAAAGAGCACGCTCATGCCCCCAGCCCCGCACCCGACATCGAACACGGTCGGCCGAGCCCGAAGGAGCTCAACCAACCGCCCCGCAACGGGCGCAAGCGCACCGGCATCAAGGGCATCGGCCATGCGCAGCTGAGCGAGCCGGTCGGCCCAGTCGATGTCGTGATGGGTGTGTGCGGACATCACCCCATTGAACACCAGCAACCCCGCCACGAACGGCACCCGAAGGAGACTCCGACTCAGCGGAGAGGTGCCGGCTGCCCAGCTGCGAACACGGGAGATTCCCGGCTGCCCACCGCGCTGCCGCCGGCCGCGAGCACCGCCCGCTCCTCGGCCACCGAAACCTCCGCCGGCGGCGCCCGCACATCCTGCGGCCCAGCACAGGATGCCCATTCCCCAGCGGGCGGCGAGCACGGCAGCGCCACCACATCGCCAGCCGCGAGTGCCACCCCCTGCCCCGGCCAGCGAAAATCCACCGGCACCGGTCGTCCGCTGAACAGCACAACGGCCCCCACCGCCCGAAGGCGGCGGGGGCCTGCGCTCAGTTCTGGTCCAGCTGGTACCGCTCCGCTCGGCGGCTCGCCCATCGGGCTACCCGCGTCCAGCGGCGTACGGCACGCGCGCTACCTCGGGCCCGCTGGGCGCGGACCCCTTCCTCCAGATCCCGTATTCGGGCCCTGGACAGTTCTTCGTAAAGCAACATCTCGCTGATCTCCTCGATCTCGGTCTTCGTCAGTTGCAGCTGCGGACGGCTCATCCGCGCTTCGTGGTCTTTCGTGGTGACCGGTTCGACGCTCATGCGGCGGCACTCCGGTGATCGCCGCCGGCCTTGGCCGCGGCGGGCTCGACAGCGGCGTTCTTGCGCGGGCGGCCACGGGGCCGCTTGCGCGCGATCACGACGCCGCGCTCGAAGATCTCGCCGCCCCAGACGCCCCAGGGCTCGCGCCGGGCCAGTGCACCCGCGAGGCAGGCCTCGCGGACCGGGCAGTCGGCGCACTGCGCCTTCGCGCGCTCGAGCTCGGCCGGGGACTCGGCGAACCACAGGTCCGCGTCGCCCGAACGGCAGGGCAGAGCCGCGTCCGGCACGGCGATCGGGTCGAGCAGGTCGGCGAATATTGCCTCACCCGAGGTGTAGGCGATGGCCGAAGACATGGCAGTTCCTCCTTGTGTCGCACGGGTTTTCGGTTGGGAGATGGAGCTGGGCAATGCTGTTCCTCTTGGGTTGTGCAGCCAAAAACACGAAGGCCGCGGATCCGGGTTTTCCGGTTCCGCGGCCTTCGTGAGCCTCTGTCCTGACTAGGTCAGGAACTTCGCTCCCGTATCGACAACGGAACACGGAACTGCTTGATGGTCGGCAGATCGGCCTGCGGGTACGCGGCGACAACGCCCTGCGTCCCGAAGACGACGACACCGGTGGCCCAACGCCGCTCGACGCGACGCATGCCACGGATCTCGTGCGCGCTCACGGACACACCGGTGCCCGGGCGCTGAGCAGCCGAGACTTCCCCGGCGCAGGACAGACGGGTGCCTGGATTCGTGAGCGTCATGTTGCTGATCATTTCACCGGCACCTCCTTCTGTACTCTGCACACACGGCCGCCGAGCGGCGCTGTGTCTAGGCTCTGCACGTGGATCCCCAGCCGAGCCCTTCGGGCTCGGTACTGGCAGGTTATTGCCCCCCACCACACCGGGGCAACTCAATTAACGGGAAAATCCTCGAAGTTACGAAGATCGCCCCTGAGCAGCGGGTTCGCCGCGTGGATCATGGCCCGGACGCGGTCAACACCGCACGAGCGGCCCCGCACGGGGAGCCCACCGCCGAGGCCCCCGACCGCGCGGAACGCCGACGCGGCCAAACCGCACCCGCCTCCCCCGCCGCGCGGACGACCCACCCGAACCGACCCGAACCGCGCGTCGCTCCCGGCACGACCGCCCCGATCAAGCCGCCTCCGCCGAACCGAGCGAACCGCCCGCAGCCCCGGCACGACCACCCGAGCCGACCCGAACCCGCCAGCCGACCTCGGCACGGCGACCCGCCGGCATCGCCGCGACCGCGAGGATCAAGCGGCCCAGGGCGCGACCAGCCGAACCGAGGCAGACCGTTCCAACCTGGCGCGATCACTCGGCCCCGGCCGAGCCACCTGCCAACCCCAGCCCAACCACCGGGCCCAGCCGAACCGCCCACCAACCCCAGCGCGGCCGGCCTCAGGAACTCGCCGAGGCCCGGACGACCCCGAGGATCTCCGTTCCGAACCGCTCCAGCTTCGTCGCCCCGATCCCCGAGATCGACACCAGCGCCGCTTCATCCGTCGGGCGCTGCTCCGCGATCGCCATCAGCGTCGCGTCCGTGAACACCACGAACGCCGGCACCTTCAGCTCGCGGGCCCGATCCCCGCGCCACGACTTCAGGCGCTCCAGCAACCCCTCGTCCACTGTGGACGGGCAGCGTCCGCACCGGCCCAGCTTGACGTCGATCGTCTCCAGCAGCGGGCCGCCGCACACCCGGCAGCGCGTCTTGATCGGCGTCGACGGCTTCTGCTGGGTTCGGGCCGCCCTCGCCGCCGGGTGGTCCTCCGGGATCAGGCCGTACAAGAACCGGCTTCGCCGCCGGTTGCGGCGTCCTCCCGGCGTCCGGGCCAACGCCCACGACAGCCACAAGTGCTCGCGGGCCCTCGTCACGCCGACATAAAACAGCCGGCGCTCCTCCTCGATCGCCGCTTCGTCGTCGCCCGCGTGGAGGATCGGCATCGTGCCCTCGGCCAGGCCGACCAGGAACACCGCGTCCCACTCCAGGCCCTTCGCCGCGTGCAGCGACGCCAGCGTCACGCCCTCCACCGTCGGCGGGTGCTGGGCCGCCGCTCGCTGGTCCAGCTCCGCGCAGAAGCGCGGCAGGTCGGCGTCGGAAACCGTCGATGCCAGTTCCTCCGCCAGCTCGACGATCGCGAGCAGAGCGTCCCACCGCTCCTTCGCGGCGCCGCCCGCCGGCGGGGACTCCGTGAGGCCGACGCGGGCGAGCACCGAGCGGACCGTCGTCACCAGGTCGGAGCTGACGTCGCCGCTCGCGGCGCGCAGTGCCGACATCGCCTGGCGGACCTCCGTGCGGTTGAAGAACCGCTCGCCGCCGCGGACCAGGTACGGGATGCCCGCCTCGGCCAGCGCCGACTCGTACGCCTCGGACTGCGCGTTCACCCGGTACAGGACCGCGATCTCGCTCGCCGCGACGCCGCCGTCCAGCAACTCGCGCACCCGGCGGGCGACGGCTTCGGCCTCGACCGCCTCGTCGTCGAACTCGGCGAAGCGCGGCTCCGGGCCGGACGGCCGCTGGCCGATCAGCTTCAGGCGCGACCCCGCCGGCCGCCCGCGTGCGGCGCCGATGACCCGGTTCGCCAGCGCGACGACCTCGGGCGTCGACCGGTAGTCGCGCTCGAGCCGGACGACCGTCGCGTCCGGGTAGCGGCGGGTGAACTCCAGCAGCGACCGCGGGGACGCGCCGCCGAACGAGTAGATGGTCTGGTTGGCGTCGCCGACCACGGTCAGGTCGTCGCGGCCGCCGAGCCACGCGTCGAGCAGGCGCTGCTGCAGCGGCGTCACGTCCTGGTACTCGTCGACGACGAAGCAGCGGTAGCGGTCGCGGAACTCCTCCGCGACGACGCCGTGCTCCTCGAGCACCGCCGTCGTGTGCAGCAGGAGGTCGTCGAAGTCGAGCACCTGCGCCGCGTTCTTCAGCTCTTCGTACGTGCGGTAGACCTCGGCGACCTGCGCCGCCGGCGCCGGGATGTCGCGCTGGGCGCGCGCGGTGACCGCCGGGTAGTCGTCCGGGCCGACCAGTGACGCCTTCGCCCACTCGATCTCGCTCGCCAGGTCGCGCAGGACCTCGGTCTCGGTGCCGAGCCGGTGCCGGGTGGCGGCCTGGCCGACGAAGCGGAACTTGTTTTCCAGCAGGTCCCACGGCCGGTCGCCGACCACGCGCGGCCAGAAGTACCGCAGCTGACGGCGGGCGGCGGCGTGGAACGTCAGCGCCTGCGCCGCCTCGACGCCGAGGCCGCGCAGCCGGGTCCGCATCTCGCCCGCGGCGCGCGTCGTGAACGTGACGGCGAGCACCTGACCGGCGGAAACGTGCCCCGATCGGACGAGGTGGGCGATCCGGTGGGTGATCGTCCTGGTCTTGCCCGTGCCGGCGCCGGCGAGCACGCAGACCGGCCCGCGAGGGGCGCCGGCGGCGGCGCGCTGCTCGGGGTCGAGGCCATCCAGCAGACGGGTCACACTCTTGGGGGGAAGTACGCCGGTCACGTCCCGCATCCTCGCAGAGGGGGACGGGGAATCGGGTCAGGGGCACGCGGCCGTATCCTGGTCATATGGCGGGACAGCAGGACAAGGAAGCGGCCAAGCAGGCCAAGAAGGAGAAGCGCGCGGCGAGCAAGGCACGCCGTGGCCAGCTCTTCGAGGCCTTCAAGATGCAGCGCAAGGAAGACCCGTGGCTCATCCCGTGGATGGTCGGGTCGATCGTCGTCGTCGCGGGCGTCTTGTTCGGGATCGGGTTCTTCTTCGACGCGCAGTGGGTGCTGCTGCCGCTGGGCCTGGTGCTCGGCGCCCTGCTCGCCATGATCATCTTCGGCAGGCGCGTCCAGAAGACGGTCTACGGGAAGGCCGACGGCCAGCCCGGCGCCGCGGCGTGGGCGCTGGAGAACCTGCGCGGCCGCTGGAAGGTGACGCCGACCGTCGCGGCGACGACGCAGCTCGACGCCGTGCACCGCGTGCTCGGCGGCCCGGGCGTCGTGCTCGTCGCCGAGGGCGCGCCGCACCGCGTCAAGACGCTGCTCGCCCAGGAGAAGAAGCGTGTCTCGCGCCTGGTGGGCGACACCCCGATCTACGACGTCACGATCGGCCACGAAGAGGGCCAGATCCCGCTGAAGAAGCTGCAGGGCTTCCTGATGAAGCTGCCGCGCAACCTCAAGCCGGCCCAGGTCGACGCCCTCGAGGCGAAGCTGGCCGCGCTCGGCAACCGCGGCGCGGCGATGCCGAAGGGCCCGATGCCGGCCGGCGCGAAGATGCGCAACGTCCAGCGCACGATCCGCCGTCGCTGACCCCGCGAACGACGAAGGCCCCGTCCGAGCTCGGACGGGGCCTTCGTCGTTCAGCGCATCTTGATGACGACGGTGCCGGTCAGCCGGTCGAGCCAGCTGCGGCCGTCGGCGTTGCGGACCGCCGCCGGGATGATCACGAACGTCAGCACCGCCCGGACCAGCGCGCGCAGCGGCCCGACCAGCGCGGCGCCGTCGAGCCGGGCGACGCGGATGCCCATCACACCCATTCCGGGGGTGAAGCCGAAGAAGCCGGCGGAGAGCACCGAGATCACCGCCCACACGCCGCCCGACCAGAGGTTGAACTCCTGCATCGCGGCCGGGTCCTGCAGGCTGGGGTGCAGGAAGATGGCAGTGACCAGGGCCGCGACGACGAGGTCGACGATCAGCCCGAGCAGCCGCGCGCCCCCGCTCGCCGCCGAGCCGACGCCGGATTCGGGCAAACCGAACTTCTCACCCGGCCAGCGCTGATCAGCGTCCTGCCGGCCCTCGCCGGTGCCGGGCAGCCATTCTCCGGTCCATCTCGCCACCCATCCAGGGTATGCCGGTGGCGCGGACCACATCCGCCCTGGTCGGATAGCCGGTATCCACCCACCCGTTAACACCCGCGAAACATACGGGTGACGGTCGGGCAACACCGCCCTCTTAGCGTGAGCCGAAGAGAGCACTGCCGTACGAGCTCGAACGAGAAGGAGTCACCGAGGGTGCCCACTACTCCAGACGACATCCAGCGCCTCATCGCCGACGAGGACGTCGAAGTTGTCGACGTCCAGTTCTGCGACCTGCCCGGCGTGATGCAGCACTTCACGGTCCCCGCCAAGGCCTTCACGGAAGAGGCTTTCGAAGAGGGTCTCGCGTTCGACGGCAGCTCGGTGCGCGGCTTCCAGTCCATCCACGAGTCCGACATGCTTCTCCTGCCGGACGCGGCGACCGCGCGGATCGACCCGTTCCGCAAGGCGAAGACCCTCGCCCTCAACTTCTTCGTGCACGACCCGTTCACGCGTGAGGCGTACAGCCGTGACCCGCGCAACATCGCGCGCAAGGCCGAGCAGTACATCGCCGAGTACGGCGTCGCCGACAACGTGTACTTCGGTCCCGAAGCCGAGTTCTACATCTTCGACTCGATCCGCTTCGACTCCGCCGAGCACGCCTCCTTCCACGAGATCGACTCGGTCGAGGGCTGGTGGAACACCGGCGCCGACGAGGTGGGCGGCAACCAGGGCTACAAGACGAAGTTCAAGGGCGGTTACTTCCCGGTCCCGCCGGTCGACCACTTCGCCGACCTGCGCGACGACATCGTCCGCAACCTGACGAACATCGGTTTCGAGATCGAGCGCGCGCACCACGAGGTGGGCACCGCCGGCCAGACCGAGATCAACTACAAGTTCAACACGCTGCTGCACGCGGCCGACGACCTGCAGCTGTTCAAGTACATCGTGAAGAACACGGTGTTCGCGGCGGGCAAGACGGCGACGTTCATGCCGAAGCCCCTCGCCGGCGACAACGGCTCGGGCATGCACTGCCACCAGTCGCTGTGGAAGGACGGCCAGCCGCTGTTCCACGACGAGTCGGGCTACGCCGGCCTGTCGGACACCGCGCGCCACTACATCGGCGGCCTGCTCAAGCACGCGCCGAGCCTGCTGGCCTTCACGAACCCGACGGTGAACTCCTACCACCGCCTGGTCCCGGGCTTCGAGGCCCCGGTTTCGCTGGTCTACTCGCAGCGCAACCGCTCGGCTTGCGTCCGCATCCCGATCACGGGCAACAACCCGAAGGCCAAGCGCGCCGAGTTCCGCTGCCCGGACTCCTCGGGCAACCCGTACCTGGCGTTCTCGGCGATGATGATGGCCGGCCTCGACGGCATCAAGAACAAGATCGAGCCGCCGGACCCCATCGACAAGGACCTCTACGAGCTCCCGCCCGAGGAGGCCAAGGACGTCAAGCTGGTCCCGGGCGACCTGGGCACGGTCCTCGACACCCTCGAGGCCGACCACGAGTACCTGCTCGAGGGCGGCGTGTTCACGCCGGACGTGATCGAGACGTGGATCTCGTACAAGCGCGAGAACGAGATCGACCCGCTGCGCCTGCGCCCGCACCCGTACGAGTTCAGCCTGTACTACGACGTGTGATGCGGTAGCACCACCCCGGACACGCCGGTGGTGAGGAGCGAAGAGCCCTCGCCACCGGCGTTTCTTCTATTCAGCCGTCGACATCAGCTTCAGGTCCGCTCCCGCGGCTTCGTACTTGGCTCGCGGGTCCGGGACCAACTTGCGGATCTCCAGGTCCATCAACCCCAGCGTGCAGGTGATCTCCGCGGCCAGCGTGCCGTCCAGCTTGTAGATGTTCGAGTCCATCTTGAACGTCTTGCCGCTGCCGAACTTGACGTCGCACGTCACGTCGACCTCGTCGCCCGCCCTCAGCTCGCGGCGGAACACCACGTGCGTCTCCAGCAACACTGACGCCACGCCGGGGAGGCCCTCCAGTGCGCCGGCCGCCTCCAGTAGCTCGAGGCGGGAGACCTCGCCGTACGAGTGGTAGACGGCGTGGTTGAGGTGGCCCAGGGTGTCCAGCTCGTAGTGCCGGACCTTGATCCGGGTCCGGAACGGCTCGCGATCGGTCACCGCCCCACTGTAGGTCAGGCCTCGTAGAACAGGTGCTCCACCACGGTGTGCGCCCGGCGCGTGAGGCGGCGGTACGTGTCCAGGAACTCGCCAGGGTCGTCTTCCGCGGACTGGCCCAGCACCCTCGCCACCGCCGCCAGGTCGCGGCCCGAGCCCGGGACCTCGTCGACCGCCTTGCCGCGCACCAGCATCCCCGCGTTGCGCACCCTCGTCGCCAGCAGCCACGCTTCGCGCAGCGAGTCCGCTTCGGACTCCGAAGCCAAGCCCGCCGATGGCAAGCACGCCAGCGCGTCGAGCGTCGACGTCGTGCGCAGCGCCGGGACCGAGTGAGCGTGCTGGAGCTGCAGCAACTGGACCGTCCACTCGACGTCGGCGAGGCCGCCTCGGCCCAGTTTCGTGTGGCGCGTCGGATCCGCTCCGCGGGGCATGCGCTCGGTCTCCACGCGCGCCTTGATGCGGCGGATCTCGCGCGCCTTCGTCCCGTCCAAGCCGCCCTCGGGGTAGCGGATCGGGTCGATCATCGCGATGAAGCGCTCGCCCAGGTCGTCGTCGCCCGCGACGAACCGGGCGCGCAGCAGCGCCTGGGCCTCCCACACCTCGCCCCAGCGCGCGTAGTACGTGCGGTACGACTCCAGCGTGCGCACCAATGGCCCGCTCCGGCCCTCCGGCCGCAGGTCCGCGTCGACCTCCAGGGCCGGGTCCGAGCTCGGTGCGCCCAGCATCTTCCGGACCGTCTCCGCGACCGACGACGCGAACTTGACCGCGTCGGCATCCGAGACCCCTTCGGACGGCTCGCACACGAACAGGACGTCGGCGTCGGAGCCGTAGCCGAGTTCGGCGCCACCGAGCCGGCCCATCCCGATCACCGCGATGCGCGCGGGCGTGCGGCCCAGCTCGGCCTGGCGCTGGCGGAACGCCGCGGCGAGCGCGCCCTGCAGCACCGCGACCCACACGCTGGACAGCGCTTCGCACACCGCCGGCACGTCGAGCAGGCCGAGCAGGTCCGCGCACGCGACCCGCAGCAGCTCGTGCCGCCGCAACGACCGCGCGGCCGCGACCGCGGCGTTCAACCCCGGCTGACGGCGGACGGCGGCCCGCAGCGACGTCGCCACCTCGGCGGGCGTGCGGCCCAGCAGCCGGGCCGGGTCGCCCAGGAGCCTGAGCACCTCCGGCGCGCGGACCAGCAGGTCGGGCACCAGCCGGGACGTGCCGAGCAGCAGCGCCAGGTTTTCGACCACCGTGCCCTCGTCGCGCAGGACCCGCAGGTACCACGGCGTGTCTTCGAGGGCCTCGGACACCTTGCGGTACGACAGCAGGCCGCCGTCGGGGTCCGGGGTGTCGGCCAGGAGGTCGAGCAGCACCGGCAGCAGCGCCTGCTGGATCGCCGCGCGTCGCGACACGCCGGACGTGAGGGCCTTGATGTGTTGCAGCGCGCCGTCGGGTGCCGTGTAGCCGAGCGCCGCCAGCCGGCTGGCCGCCTGCTTGGTCGTCAGGCGCAGCGCCTCGGTCGGCACGTTCGCGACGGACTGCAGCAGCGGCCGGTAGAAGATCTTCTCGTGCAGGCGCCGGATGCCCTTGCCGTGCTTGCGGAACTCCGCCAGCAGCGCCTCGCCCTGCGTCTTGCCGCCGCCGGCCTTGATCCCGCTGGCGCGGGCGAGGATCCGCAGCTCGTCGGTGTCGGACGTCGCCGGGAACAGGTGCGTGCGACGCAGCCGCCGCAGTTGCAGCCGGTGTTCGAGCATCCGCAGGAACTCGTACGACGCACCCAGTTCGGCCGCGTCCTGCCGGCCGACGTAGCCGCCTTCGCCGAGCGCGGCGAGTGCGTCCATCGTGGACGGTGAGCGCAGATCGGCGTCGATGCGGCCGTGCACGAGCTGCAGCAGCTGGACGGCGAACTCGACGTCCCGCAGCCCGCCGCGGCCCAGCTTCAGCTCGCGCTCGGCGTGCTCGGACGGCACGTGCCCCTCGACGCGGCGGCGCATCTGCTGCACCTCGCCGACGAAGTTCTCGCGGTCGGCCGCCGCCCACACCAGCGGCGCGACCATCTCGGCGTACTGGCGCCCGAGCTCGGCGTCGCCGGCCACCGGGCGCGCCTTGAGCAGTGCCTGGAACTCCCAGGTCTTGGCCCACTTCTGGTAGTAGCCGTGGTGGCTTTCCAGCGTGCGGACGAGCGCGCCGGCCTTGCCTTCGGGCCGCAGCGCGGCGTCGACCTCGAAGCACGCCTTCCCGACGATCCGCATCGTCGTGCTCGCCAGCCGCGTCGAGACGCCGAGGTCGTCCGCGCCGACGAAGATGACGTCGACGTCGCTGACGTAGTTGAGTTCCCGGCCGCCGCACTTGCCCATGGCGATGATCGCCAAGGTGCCTTCGGCGGACGTGCCGACTTCGGCCTCGGCGACGGCGAGCCCGGCGGCGAGGGCGGCCTCGGCCAGCTCGGTCAGCTGCGCGGCGACCTCGGCGTAGTGCGGGTGCTCGAGCCCGTCCTCGACGAGGTGGCCCAGGTCGGCGGCGGCGATGCCGAGCAGCTGGCCGCGGTAGGCGACCTTCAGCGCCTGCTCGGCCTCGGTGCCGGTGAGCACCGAACCGTCGTCGCGCACGAGCGCCGTCCGCAGGTTTTCCCGGTAGCAGGCGGAATCCGTGCACTTGTCGCCCAGCAGCGACTGCCACTGCGCGGGGTTCGCGGCGAGGAAGTCGGCCAGGGCGCTCGACGTCCCGAGCACGCCGAAGAGGCGGCCGCGGAACGTCCGGTTCGCGCGCAGCTGCTCGTCGAGCCGGGTCCACTCGGCGTCGTCGGCCTCGCGGATCCGGTCGATCCCGCGCAGCGCGAGGTCCGGGTCCGCGGCGCGGGACAACGCCGCGATGACGTCGGTGGCGGTCTCGACCGGGCCGCCGTCGTCCCACCAGCCGGCCGCGCGCAACTGACCCTCGGCACGGGAGTCGGTGAAGCCGTACCTCGCCGCCGAAGCGGTCGTTCGCGCGCGGTCTGCCATCACCGACCACCGTATCCCGCGGGCCCCGGCTCAGGCGGCCAGCTGACCCGGTTCGGTTCCGGCGGGCGTCGGCTCGGGCACCTGGAAGCTGTGCGCGGTGACGGGGTGGCGGCGCGAAAGCAGCCAGATCCCGACGCCGACGCCCAGCCCGACGACGCCGACGGCGATGGTGCCCGCGGCGCCGAGCGAGGCGATCTTGCCGGAGATCGCGCCGACGATCGCGGCCGCGGGCAGCGTGAACAGCCACGCGACGACCATCCGGCCCGCCATCCGCCAGCGCACCGGCGCCTCCCGGCGGCCGACGCCGGAGCCGACGATCCCGCCGGAGCACACGTGCGTCGTCGACAGCGGGAAGCCCAGCCGCGACGAGACCAGGATGACCAGCGCCGAGCTCGTCTGGGCGGCGAAGCCCTGCGGGCCTTCGATGTCGGTCAGGCCCTTGCCGAGGGTGTGGGTGATGCGCCAGCCACCGAGGTAGGTGCCCGCCGCGAGCGCGCAGGCGGCGCTGATGATCACCCAGACGGGTGGCGCCGCGCCCGCCGGCAGGCTGCCGGCGGTGACGAGCGTGAGCGTGATGACGCCCATCGTCTTCTGCGCGTCGTTGGTGCCGTGCGCGAGCGAGACGAGCGACGCCGAGACGACCTGGCCGACCTTGAACCCGCGCGTGGCCGGGCGGCCGCGCACGAGGAAGCGGTAGACGAAGTACGTCGCGCCCATCGCGACGACCCCGGCGATCACCGGGCTCGCCGCGGCCGGGACGAGGACCTTCTCGACGATCTTTCCGAAGTGGACCGAGTCGGTGCCCGCGGAGATCCAGGTGGCGCCGATCAGGCCGCCGAACAGGGCGTGCGACGAGCTCGACGGCAGGCCGACGAACCACGTCACGAGGTTCCAGACGATCGCCCCGATCAGCCCGCCGAACACGATCGACGGGCCGATCTTGGTGTCGTCCACCAGGCCGCTGGAGATCGTCTTGGCGACCTCCACCGACAGGAACGCGCCGACCAGGTTCAGCACCGCGGAGATCGCGACGGCGACGCGGGGCTTGAGAGCGCCGGTCGCGATCGACGTCGCCATCGAGTTCGCGGTGTCGTGGAACCCGTTCGTGAAATCGAAAACCAGGGCCGTGACGACTACGAGCACGACCAGCAACGAGGGCTCCACCCCGACCTCCGAACGCCCTTGTGGGGACTCTTCCCGCAAGGTACCTGACGGGTGACGCCTGGCGTTAACAGGCTGTTGCTTATCGTGACGCCTGCCGTTAAGCCAGTGGTAACGACCGTTGACTGTCGGCGGCGGGCTCGAGTTCTCCGGCGGCCAACCGGACGAACCGCTGCGCGAACGGCCGCCAGGTTTCCTCGATGTCTGAGTGGACGGTGATCAACGCGTCGTGCTCGAGTGAGCCCGGACGGGCGAATTCCGCCATCTCGGGCTCATCCGCGGCCCAGCTCTCGACGACGAGGGGCGTCGTCTCGATGTGGAACTGGACACCGTAGACACACCGGTTGAACCGGAACGCCTGGTTTTGGTACAGCGGCGCGGAAGCGAGCAGCTCGGCGCCGGGCGGGAGCCGGGTGATGGCGTCGTTGTGGAACTGCAGGACGTCCTGCACGAGCGGCAGGTCGGCGAAGAGCGGGTCGGTCCACGCCGCGTCCTTCTTGCTGACGAGCTGCGGACCGACCTCGGGCCCGTCCGGCCCGACCTCGACGCGGCCCCCGGTCGCGACGGCCAGCAGCTGCGCGCCGAGGCAGATCCCCAGGGTCGGGATCCGCTTCGTCGCGGCTTTCGCCAGCAGCCGCCGGACGTCGGCGAGCCAGGGGTGTTTCGCGTCGTCTTCCGCGGCCATGCCGCCGCCGAGGCAGACGACGCCGCGGTAGCCGTCGAGGTCGTCCGGCAGGGCGTCCTTCGGCGGCAGCCGGAGGTCCAGCTCCGCGCCGGCGCCGGTGAGCCAGTCGCCGAGGGGGCCGAGCGGGTCCGACGCGTCCGGCTGGATGATGAGCAGTCGTGTCACGCTTTTCAGGGTAGGTCAGCAGGCGCAGCGGATTCCCGGGGCGGCGGCTCCTTCCACGGGGTAGCCGGCCGCGATCCACGCGGTGATGCCGCCGGAGAGCCGTTTGACCCGGAAGCCGAGCTGGGCGAGCTCGAGGGCGCCCTTGGTGGCGGCGTTGCAGTTGACGCTCTCGCAGTAGCAGACGTAGACGACGTCCCGGTCGAGGTGTTTCGTGCTTTCGGCCGTCATGTCCCGGTAGGGGAGGTTGACGGCGCCGGGGATGCGGGCCTGGGCGAAGGCTTCGGGCGCCCGGGTCTCGACGATCACGTAGCCGTCGGTGTGGCCGGCTTCGAGGTCCCGGACGAGGTCGTCGGGGTCGACCTCGAAGGCGAGCTCGGCGCCGAAGTACTGCGTGGCGGCTTCCGGGGCCGGGGCGGGGACGGCGAGGATGCGTGTCATGGGGTAAATCCTGCTGGTGGCGGGGCTTCCGCCACAGGGCAGAATCGGCGTGGAAGCCGGGGCCGCCCGAGGATTTCCCGGCTGTGGCCCTGTTCGACTTGGAGATTCAAGGTGGACCTCGACGACGTCGACTGGCAGCTGCTGGAGCTCCTCCAGGAGGACGGCCGGCTGAGCTTCTCGGAGCTGGGCCGCCGGGTGTCGCTGTCGGGATCGGCGGTGACGGAGCGGGTGCGCCGGCTCGAGGAGCGCGGGGTGATCACGGGCTACGCGGCCCGGGTGGACACGGCGAAGCTGGGGCTGCCGATCGAGGCGCTGGTGCGGGCCCGGGTGCGGAGCCTGGACACGCCGCGGTTCCGGACGGCGGTGCTGCCGCTGCCGCAGGTGGTCTCGGCGGATCACATCACCGGTGACGAGTGCTGGATCCTGCGGGTGCTGTGCCGGGACACCGGGGAGCTGGAGGCGTTGGTGGAGAAGGTGCAGCGGTACGGCGAGACGACGACGTCGCTGGTGTTGTCGTCGCCACTGCGGAGCCGGCCGGCACCTCGGCCGCGTTCGGTCTGAGGTCGCCTGGCGGCTCTCGCGAGCGGGCGTTGCTCCGGGCGGCGTGCGGTTCCGGACCTGCCGGTAGCCGCCTTCGCGGGCCGCGGCCTCGCCTCATTTGCTCGCGTGGGCGCGCGGTTCGTTCGGGCCGGCTCGAGTGGATGCAGGCATGCGGCGTCCGCGGGCATGAAAAAAAGGGCCCGGGCCGGGAGACTCGCGTCTCAACCGGGCCCAGGCCCTTCTCCAAATTAGGTTCGGCGGTGTCCTACTCTCCCACAACCCTTCGGTTGCAGTACCATCGGCGCTGTCAGGCTTAGCTTCCGGGTTCGGAATGGGACCGGGCGTTT
>NZ_JBIWAI010000007.1:0-593488 GCF_044759945.1 Amycolatopsis sp. NPDC098790 | reverse complement strand
GTGCCGGGCAGGGTGGGTTCGCCGTCGTGGCCGGAGGCGAGGGAGATTTCGGCTTCGCCGTGGTCGTTGCGGGCGTTCGAGCCGCCGGCGACGAAGGCGTCCAGGTGGGCTTGCAGGGTGTCGGAGCGGGAGAGGACGTCGTCGAAGGCGTCGCGGGGCAGGGACAGGACGGTGCAGGTGGTGACGGCTTTGGCGGTGAATTCCCAGATCCCGTCGGAGCGGATCAACGTCGTTTCGCCGAAGTAGTCGCCGTCGGCGAGGGTGCCCAGGACGGTCTGGTCGCCGTAGGCGCCGGTGCCGACTTTGGTGATCTTGCCGTGGGCGATGAGGAAGACCTGGTCGGCTTGGGAGCCGAATTCGACGAGGGCGTCGCCGGGGTCGTATTCGTGCTGGGTGAAGCGGGCGGCGAGTTCGGTGAGGACGTCTTCGTCGTCGTAGCCGCGCAGGGGGGCGAGTTCGCCGAGTTCGGGTGGGATGACGCGGACCTCGGCGCCGGTGGTGGTGAAGGTGACGCGGCCGTCGCCGACGGAGTAGGAGAGGCGGCGGTTGACGCGGTAGGCGCCGCCGGACACTTCGACCCAGGGCAGCACTTTGAGCAGCCAGCGGGAGGAGATGCCCTGCATCTGGGGGACCGACTTGGTCGTGGTGGCCAGGGTCCGGGCCGCGGCCCGGCCGAGGCTCTGCGGTGCCTGGTCGGTGTCCACCGGGTCGGTGACGGTCACAGCGAAAACCACCCCATCATTCGGAAGCCGAGATTGCCCGGGACTTGGCAACGAAGAATCAACATAGCAACGGCGTCCGCGCGCACAATGACACGATCGGGTCCCGCGGGAGAATCACCTGTTCGACCTTCGGCCATTTCGGACACCGCGTTCGCGCTGACCGTCACCCGCGGTTCGCAGACGTCACCCGGTAGAGAAGTTGCCCTGCTCGTAAGGGGATCGATGGTCGCTCCGGGGAGCGGTGCCGGCCGTCGGACCACCGTCGAACTGGGCCGAACCGGCGATAACCGCGACGCGGGTGAGGCCACTCGGATGAATCGAACAATACCCGGTTGTCCGGCCGGAAATGGGTGCACTAACTTGACCTTCCCGGCGGTGAATGCCCCGGCGTGGAAAGGACGTGGATGAACATCTTCGTGGCCGGCGGGCTCTGGGTGGCCGGCGCGGCCCTCGTCGGGGGCGTGATCGCGTACCTGGTCCGCCGGTTCGGCTGGGACGAGGGGCGGCCCGACAACAACGACGCGGCGGGCCAGGTGTTCACCATCGTCGGCGGGCTGCACGCGGTGCTGGTCGCGTTCGTGCTCATCTCGCTGTTCGACTCGGTCGGTTCGGCGACCCAGGACGCGCAGACCGAAGCGGACAGCCTGGTCGCGGCGACGTGGGCGGCCGACGCCCTGCCCGCCGAGACCAAGGACCGCGTGCACCAGCTCGCCGTCGCCTACGCGCGGACCGTCGAACAGCAGGAATGGCCGCGGCTGGCCGACGGCGGCGAGATCGCCGCCACGGGCTGGACGCAGCTGGACCAGATGCGCCAGGCCGTCGCGGCCGCCGAAGTCGACGGCGACTGGGCGATCGACCGCAAGACCGAGGCGAGCAACCAGCTCTGGTCGGTCTACCAAGCCCGCACGCAGCGGCTGAACAGCGCCGGTGGCGGCGGGGTCGGCGCGGTCGTCTGGTTCGCGCTGATCCTCGGCAGCCTGATCACCGCGATCCTGCTGCCCAACCTGTTCGGCGGCACGCGGCTGGCGGCGCACGTCATCATCGTTTCGACGCTGGCCGGCACGATCACGTTGCTGCTGTTCGCGATCTACCAGCTGCAGAACCCGTTCAGCGGCGGCGCGAAGGTGCCGCCGGAGGCGTTCACCGGCGCGCTGGACCGGCTGGCTTGACCGGCACGCGGGCCCGCTGGGCGGCGATGCTCGGCGCGGCGGCGGCGGTCTCGGCGGTGCTGGCGGCCACGGGCTGGCTGGCACCGTCACGGCAGCCGGCCGCCCAGGAGCCGCGCGGCTGCACGATCCTGCAGGCCGAGAACGAACGCGACGGCGCGCCGACGACGTTGCGGCTGCTGTCCCTGCCCGACGGGACCACGAAACGCTTGACCCAGGCCGGGTACTGGATCAACGCGATGGGGTATTCGGCGTCGCAGGACGTCGTCTACGGCGTCGCCGACGGAACGCGCCGGGGCCGCTACGACCACGGCGCGCACGCGGTGCGGATCGACGCGTCGGGCGAGGTGACGGACCTCGGCGTGGTCGGCCGCGCGGGCGCGCAGCGTCCGGTGTGGAGCCAGGTGACGGGTGCGACGGCGGGCGCGATCGCCGGGAACCGCTGGTACGTCCGGCAGGACAGCGATCTGTACACAGTGGACGTCGACCCGGCGTCGGCGGACTACGTGCGGGTGACTCACCGGACCCCGCTGCGGCCGGTGTCGCTCGCGGTGGGCGTGGACGACTTCGCGTACGACCCGGCTTCCGGTCTGCTGTACGGGGTGTCGACGACTTCGCTCGGCGACAGTTCGGTGGTGACGGTGAACCCGGCGACGGGGAAGGTCGTGGTGGTGCCGGACCTGCGGTTCCCGCGCGGGGGAGCGTACGGGTCGGTGGTGCTGACGCCGGACGTGATCTACGCGACGGCCAACCGGGCGGGCCGCCGGAGCGTGACGTACGAGCTGCCCCGGGACGGCTCGGGCCCGGCGGTCGAGGTGTCGACCGGACCGGCGCTGGTCAGCGGCGACGCGGCGGGGTGCTTCGTCGAGCCGCCCCCACCGCCGCCTCCCACGACCAGCTCGGAGACGCCGACTCCGACCACCACGCCGCCGCCGTCCACCTCGAGCACACCGCCGCCGGAGCCGCCACCGCCGTCGCAGCCGCCGCCGGTGGAGCAACCCGCGGTGGTCGCCCCGACCCCGACACCCACGCCGGAGGCGGCTCCGGTCCCGGCGCCGAAGGTCGTGGAGCCGCCACCGCCGTCCGCACCGCCGTCGAAGAAGCGTGTGCAGCCGACGGAGGAACCGGAGCCGGTGGTCCAGGACACGGGCGTGCGGACGCAGGAGAAACGCCGCTGGGGCTTGACGGCGCTGATCCTGGTCCTGGGTGGCGGCGCGGCAATGGCCCACGGCCGCCGGCACCGCTGACCCAGACTCGTCGTGAGTGAGAAACAGGGTTAGAACCCTGTTTCTCACTCACGACCAGCCGCGGCAGACCTGCCCGCGCAACCGTTAACGTCCCGGACTCCTCGAAGCCGTCCACCGTCCACTTCGGGCACGGAGACTCCTCCTCCGGCGCGGTCCACGTGCCGGAGGAGGAGAAACGGGATGAAGCGGGTAACGATCGCCCTGGTCGCCGGGGTGCTGGCGCTGCCACTGGCCGCCGGGCCGGCGGCGGCTCACGACCGGGGGCCGCGGGCGAAGGACGACCACCTTCGCGCCCACGCCGGGCGAACCCTGACCGCGGACGTGCTCCGCAACGACCGCGGCACCGCCGTCGTCCGGCACACCGCCGCCGCGCACGGGACCGTCGACCTCGACGCCGCCGGCAACCTCCGCTACACCCCGGCCCCGGGCTTCACCGGCCGGGATTCGTTCACCTACACCGTTTCCGACGCCGTGAAGCTCTACCCGACGAATCTCGAGCCGCTCGCCACCATCGGCGGCGTGGCGATCAAGGGCGGCGCGTACGGCTCCGCGCTCACCCCGGTCCCCGGCGAACGCGACGAGTTCTACGGCCTCACCGACCGCGGCCCCAACGTCGACGCGCCCGACGGCGGCAAGATCGAACCGCTGCCCGCCTTCACCCCGGCCATCGGGAAGTTCCGGCTCCGCGACGGGAAAGCCGTGCTGGAGAAGACCATCCCGCTGCGCGCCGCCGACGGCACCCCGTACAACGGCCAGGTCAGCCCGCTCGCCGACACCGGCGAGAAGATCGTCGACCTGAACGGCAACGTCCTGCCGAAGTCCGCGAACGGCTACGACTCCGAAGGCCTCGTCGCCCAGCGCGACGGCACCTTCTGGGTCTCCGACGAGTACGGCCCGTTCATCACCCACTTCGGCCGTGACGGCCGCGCGATCGAGCGTCTCTCGCCCTACGACGGCTCGCTGCCGGCCGAGCTCAAGTACCGCGTGCCGAACAAGGGCATGGAAGGCCTCGCGCTGACCCCCGACGGCCGGACGCTCGTCGGCGTCATGCAGTCCGCGCTGCAGCAGCCCGACCTGACGAAGAAGCCGGGCAACGTCACCACGCTGCGGATCGTCACCGTCGACCTGCGCACGCGCGCCACCCACGAGTACCTCTACCTGCTCGACGACCCGGACACCACGGGCACGGCGGTCAGCGAGATCACCGCGCTCTCGGCGACGCGCTTCCTCGTCGACGAACGCGACGGCAAGGCGGAACCGGGCGCGTACAAGAAGCTGTACGAGATCGACCTGACCGGCGCCACCGACGTCGGCCCACGCGCCGCGGGCTACGACGCCGTCAAGGGCGGCGTGCTGGTCGGCGGCAAGAGCATCGACGCCTACGTCGGCAAGGACACCACGGCCGAGGCGACGACGGCCCTCGCCGCCGCCGGGATCAAGCCGGTGGGCAAGAAGCTGTACCTGGACCTCGGCGCCCTCGTCACCGGCCTCGACCCGACCGGCGGCTTCTTCGGGCACGACAAGGTCGAAGGCGTCGCGACGACCGACGGCGGCCGCACGCTCGTGATCAGCAACGACAACGACTTCGGCATCGACGGCGTCACGAACGCGGCCCCGCCGTACGCGCTGCACCCGAAGACGCTGCCGGACGGCCGTCAGGACGACGGCGAGTACCTCGCGGTCGACACGACCAAGCTCCCGGCGGCGACGAGCACCGCGACGGTGACGATCGACGTGCGCTAGTACTTGAACTGGTCGACGTTGTCGGCGGTGATGAGCAGCGGATCGCCCAGCAGGACGGTCTTCGACGCGGCGTCGTACTTCACCGCCGGCAACTCCAGGCTCACCTTGTTGACCGGCTGGAGCGGCTTGCCGTCGGCGACCTGCTTGGCCGTCCACGCGGTCAGGTAGCCCAGCGACTCGACGTTCCACAGCACCGACTGCGAGCACGAGCCGTCGAGCAGGTACGGCTTGATCGCCTGCGGCGTACCGACGCCGACGGTGAACACCTGCCCGATCTTCTGCTGCTCGCGCACAGCCCTCGCGACGCCGGGCGCGGACGTCGTGCACTCGCCGACCAGTCCGGTGAGCGACGGGTGGCGGACCATCAGCTCCTTGGCGAGCTCCGTCGCGGTGTTCTCGTCCTCGCCCGCGTACAGCGTCTCGACGAGCCGGGCGTCCGGGTAGTGCTCGGCCGCGTACTCCTTCTGCACCGCGATCCAGGCGTTGAGGTTCGCCGCGGCCGGCCCGCACGAGACGATCGCGTACTCGCCGGTGCCGCCGGTCCGCTTCAACAGCGCGTCGGTGAGCGCGGCGCCGATGCCCTCGGCGCTGGCCTGGTTGACGAACACCTCACGCTGCGTGCCCGGCGCGTCGGTGTCCGAGGTGAGCACGTGGATGCCCTTCGCGCGCGCCTCGGCGATCACCGGCGCGAGCGCGGCGGGGTCGTTCGGCGCGACGACGATGACGTCGACCTTCTTGGCGATCAGATCGCGCACGATGCCGACCTGGGCATCGGGGTCGACGGTCTTCGGGCCGACCGAGGACCACTGCACGCCCAGCTGCTTCGCCGCTTCGAGGCCACCGGTGTTCATGGCCTGGAAGTAGGGGATGCCGTCGACCTTCGGCACGAAGGCGATCCGCGTCGGCGCCGACGCGGGTGCGCTGCCCAGCTGTTCCGAGCAGCCCCCGAGCGCGAGCGCCGCACCCAGCAGCAGCGTCGCGACCAGCCGGAACGTCTTCGTCGGCCCTCGCATCCCCACCCATTCCTCAGGACTTTCGATCGGTCTGCGCACGGTGGAGACCAAGGGGGAAGGTAGGGCCCCGGGTAACGCTGGTCAACGGGATGTGCGCAAAGGGTTACGGAAGTGAGTTCTACCTTGTGGATTCCTGGCGGAAGTTAGCTGGTCCGGCGGTAGCGGCTACCCACGGTGACGCACGGTTCGTCGTTCCGTGTCTGTGGCGCGCGAGACACGCGCCAGATACCCCGCAGGGGTATAGTCGCCGGCATGAGCGAACAGCACGGAGCTTCGTGGGCGACGGCGATCCAGGCGACCCTGCACTGCCTGACCGGCTGTGCGATCGGGGAAGTCCTCGGCATGGTGCTCGGCACGGCGTTCGGCCTGCACAACGCGGCGACCGTCGTCCTGTCGATCGTCCTCGCGTTCGTCTTCGGCTACGGCCTGACCATGCGGGGCGTGCTGACGTCGGGGCTGGCCCTCGCGGCCGCCTTCAAGGTCGCGCTGGCCGCGGACACCGTGTCGATCGCCGTCATGGAACTGATCGACAACACGGTCGTCGTGGCGATCCCCGGGGCGATGGACGCCGGGCTGGCCAGTTTCCTTTTCTGGCTGGCGCTGGTCCTGTCGCTGGCGATCGCGTTCGTCGTCACCGTGCCGGTGAACAAGTGGATGATCGGGCGCGGCCTCGGCCACGCGAAGGTGCACGCGCACCACCACTAGGGGAGGTGGCGGCCTCCCCTCGGTGGGTCAGACGCTCGACAGGTCGACGGCCCGGTCGACCTTCGACCGGTCGAGCACCCGCAGGATGCCTTCCAGCAGGTAGTAGTCGGCGTAGGGGAGCGACACCTCGATGCCGTCCTCGGCCGGCCGGTTGCGGGTGCAGCGCGCGACGCTCGCCTCGGCCCGCGCCGACTTCGCCGTCAGGCACGTCTGCGAGATCGCCGAGAGGATCCGCAGCGCGGCGTCGCGGTACTGCGCGCGGTGCGTGATCTCCGCGAGGTCGAGCAGGCCGCACGCCATGATGACCCCGGCGGACGCGTCCTTGATGTCGTTCGGTGCCTGCGGCGCGAAGTAATCCCACACCGGCACGTGGTCCGACGTCAGGTGCGACAACGCGAAGTCCGCCAGGCGCCGGGCCGTGGTCAGGAACTCCTTGTCGCCGGTGCGGCGGTGGATGGTCGTGAAGCCGTAGATACCCCACGCCTGCCCGCGCGACCAGCACGACGTCGGGCTGTAGCCCTGCACCGTGTTCGGCCCGATCGGCGCGCCGGTGACCGGGTCGAAGTCGAAGACGTGCGGGGTCGACCCGTCCGGGCGGAGGAACGCGCGCTGTGCGGTCTTCGCGTGCGCCACGGCGATCTCGAGGTACTGCGGATCCTGAGTCTGCTTGCTCGCGAACGCCAGCAGGTCGAGGTTCATCATCGTGTCCATGATGACCCGGCCCGCGTTGTTCGGGTCGCTCAGCGCACCCCAGGCGCGGATGAACTTCCCGGCCGGGTTGTACCGCTTGATCAGCGACGACGCGGCCTGCACCGCGCCCGCCTTCCACTTCTCGTCGCCGGTGAGCCGGTACGCGGTCACCCACGACGGGTAGAAGAGGAAACCGAGGTCGTGCGTGCTGGTGTCGTTCTGGCGCGGCGCGAGCTTTTCCGCGGACGCCAGCGCGAGCGTCTTGAATTGCTCGTCACCGCTGTGCAGCCAGGCCAGCCACAACTGGCCGGGCCAGAATCCGCCGACCCAGTCGCCATTCTGCGAATAGGTCCATTTTTCGAACTTCGTACCGACCGGGAACGCGGTGACGCCGGGCGCCACCGCGCGGAGCTTGGCGACCGCGTAATCGGCCGCTTGGCGGAGCGTCCGGGCGACCGATGCCTGGTCGGAGGCGTCGAGGGGGGCCGCCGAGGCGACCGTGGAAGTGCTGGCGCTCGCCGCCACCGCGGCACCGGCCGCGGTGGTCAGCAGGGTTCTCCGGGTAACGCTCACAGGTGACCGCCATTCCGTGTGGGGAAATGCTCCGGGTTCCCGGAAGTTTTCCACAACGGACTGGCGCTTGTACACCCGGCGGATAGTCGTTCAAGGTTGTGAATTCATGTCCCGGTGGGCGGGATATTCGCATTGTGGTGGAACACGTTTCCGGGGTCGTACGCCGTCTTGATCCGCCGCAGCCGCGCGTACTTCTCCGCGCCGTACGACGTCCGGACGCGGTCCTGCTCGTACTCCGCCATGAAGTTGACGTACCCGCCGGTGTTGCCCGAGTGCGGCACCAGCGCCGACCAGAACGCCCGCGTCCACGCGCGGTCCGCGGCGTGCAGCTGCGCGGTCGGCGCGACCGCAGCGATCCCGAACACGAAACCGTCCTCGCGGGCGCCGCCGAACGCCGTCGCGTCGTCGGCCACCGCGGAGAACGCGCCCCGGACCGGGAACACCGGCACCAGCGACAGCGGCGACGACTTCCCGGGCAGGTGCGCGGCGACGACGTCGAGCACGTCGTCGGAAAGCTCGTTGAGGTACAACGACTTCTCGTACGCGTAGAGCCCGCGCGGCGCACCGTCGTCGAGCATCTTCTGCAGCTCGGTGTACGGGATCGGGGTGACCAGCTCGAAGAGCGCGGGCCGCCCGTCCCGGATCCGCGCGACGAGCTCGGCGTGCCGCTCCGGGCCGTCGAACCCGGCGACCATCAGCGCCACCCCGGGCGCGCCGTGGTGCTCGGCCGGCACGAAGGGCGCCGGCGGGGCGTTCAGGCCGGCGAGCATCGCTCCGGTGCCGTCGGGCAGCGAGGCCAGGACGTCGCGCGCGAACCGCAGCGCCGCCGGGGCGTCGTCGAGGGGCCAGAAGAACATGCCCAGCTCGACCAGCGGCCCGACCGGGTGCAGCCGGAACTCGAACTCGGTGACGACGCCGAAGTTGCCGCCGCCGCCCCGCAGCGCCCAGAAGAGGTCCGGGTGCTCGGTTTCGGACGCGCGCAGAACCCGGCCATCCGCGGTGACGACCTCGGCCGAGAGCAGGTTGTCGATCGAAAGCCCGTGCCGGGAGGTCAGCCAGCCGAACCCGCCGCCGAGGGTGAGCCCGCCGACGCCGGTGTCGCTGACCGTGCCGCCCGGGGTCGCCAGGCCGTGCTCCTGGGTCGCCGCGTCGAGCTCGGCCCAGGTCGCGCCGCCGCCGACGCGGGCCGTGCGGGCGCCGGTGTCGACCTCGATGGTGCGCAGCGCGCCGAGGTCGATCAGCAGGGCGCCGTCCGCCACGGCCGCGCCGCCGAAGTTGTGCCCGCCACCGCGGACGGTGACGTCCAGGCCGGTTTCGCGGGCGTGGGCCAGTGCCGCCGCGACGTCGTCGGGGCCGGCGACGCGGACGATCAGCGCGGGCCGCCGGTCGATCTCGCCGTTCCAGACGCGGCGCGCCTCTTCGTAGCCGTCGTCGCCGTCGTGCCGCACGGTGCCCCGGATGCGCTGGCCGAACGTATCGCTGATCGTCGTCATCGGCCCAGTGTCACCGGGCGTGGCGGCCGGCGGCGGGGCTGCCCGCGCGGCCTTCGGGGCGGCACCGGACGCGCGAAAGGGCGAAGGCCCGGCGGGGGACGCCGGGCCTTCGCGGAGTCGCGGGATGAGGGCAGTCAACCACGCGACGCTGGGGGCTCGCTCGAGCCGCGGTTCAGCAGTGCGGCGCGACGGGTGCGTCGGAGCCGGTCTGCAGGTAGGTGTCGGACACGTAGTGGCCGGGGCCGATCCGGTCCCAGATGGTGCTGGTGCCGAACGTGCCGGTGACGCTGTCACCGTCCACATAGCACTCGATGGTCACCTTGGCGTAGTTCGCCGCGAGCCCCTTGATGGCGGCCGAGGTGCTGGCGCTCGCCCGGACGTTCATCGGGTCGCCGGCGGTCTTCACCGTGCCGGTCGGGCCGGTGCCGGTCCACAGGTAGGTGACGTTCACGTAGCCGTTGTCCGACATGCCGAGGCCGTCCCAGAACACGCCGTCGGCGAGGTCGATGCCCGCCGGGTTCTGCACCGTGCGGCCGGAGTCGTCCTTCTTGTTGTTGTAGCCCTGCAGGTACGCGGCCTGCGCTTCGGGCGTGCCCTGCGGCAGGTCCTTGAACTCCGAGCGGACCGACGCCGGGTTCCAGTAGTCGTCGCGCTCGTTCCACGGGCCGATCTCCCACACCGGCGCGTACTCGCACTTGCTGCCGTCGGTGCGGCACACCTTCGCGGTGTAGTTGCCGGTGCCCTTGGGGGACACGGACTTCCCGGAGGGGAAGGAGACGAAGTGGTCGTGGCTCGTGATGACGTGGCCGTTGGCGGTGGTGCCGCCGACGAGGCCCTCGCGGGTGCCGTAGACCTTGTACGTCAACGCGGTCGTGGCGGCGAGCGCGTTCACCTGCGCGGTGCTGGCCGCGCTCAGCGAGAGGCCGCGGACGGACGGGCGGACGCCATCGGTGTCGCTGTGCAGGCCGACGCGCACCTGCACGGAGCTGACGCTGGTCTTGAACGCGGTCCCGGCGGGCGTCCACTCGGTCCAGTCGTCGGCGCCGGTGCGGCCGCGGACGTCGACCTCGACCGAGGTGCCCTTCGGCGTATCGGCGGTCAGCTGCGCGTCGACGCGGTTCGCCGGCGTGCCGAGCGCGTGCTCGGCGGTGACGAGGCTGCCTTCGCTGCCCGCGAAGACCCGCGCGGTTCTGTGCCACGCGGCGTCGGCCAGGGTCAGCGTCCCGCCCGCGCCGACGACGTTGACGTCATCGCTGTCCACAGTGGACAGGTTGGCGGTCCAGCTGGAGCTGGTCGCGGCCTGGGCGGGTGCTCCGGCCAGCGCCGTCACCGCCCCGGCGGCCAGGACCGCCGCGGTCACGCGGCCGGCCTTCTTGATCCGGATCATCCCCGGTTCTCCTCTCGCACTCGTTCACTCGAACGTGGCGAAAGACTGACTGGGTGGCGTACATGATCCGTACAAGCAGGACGCGGTGCCCTTGTGCGAGCGCTCAGCTCAGGCCGAAAGCTC
The DNA here is from genome assembly GCF_044759945.1 of Amycolatopsis sp. NPDC098790. Classification (NCBI taxonomy): domain Bacteria; kingdom Bacillati; phylum Actinomycetota; class Actinomycetes; order Pseudonocardiales; family Pseudonocardiaceae; genus Amycolatopsis; species Amycolatopsis sp. NPDC098790. Next base: position 582,626 of record NZ_JBIWAI010000007.1, on the reverse strand, counting down.
CCGCCAGATGGCCAAAGCCCGCTCCGAGTAGTCCCGGGACCGCTCCGGTTGCGAAAGCGCCCGGTGCAGCTCACCGAGCAGCTGCGAGACCTCGGCCTCCGACCGCCGGTCCCCGTTGCGCCGGTGCACGGACAACGAGTTCACCAGCAGCAGCTGCGCGTGCGCGAAGTCCCCGCTGTGCAGGCACAGCTCCCCGAGGTTCTGGTTGGCGTACCCCACGCAGTGGTCGTCACCCAGCTCGGTGAAGATCGCGATCGCCTGGTCGACGTGCTCGCGGGCCGCGGCCAGGTTGCCCTGGTGCTGGAACAGCAACCCCAGCCTCTTGTACGCGTGGGCCTCGCGGTGGCGGTCGCCGATCGCCGCCGACAGCTCCAGTGCGTCGGTGAACCAGCGCTTCGCCGCCGCGTAGCAGCCTCGCGACATCCAGACCGCTCCCGCGCCCAGGCGCGCCACCGCTTCGCCGTTCGGGTCGCCTTCCTCCGCGAACAGCTTCAGCGCCTCGTGGCAGTGATCGAGCGCCAAGCCGTCTTCGCCGTCGATGCGCAGGATCGTGGCCAGCCCGGTCAACGCGATCGCCACGCCCTGGGCGTCGCCGACCCGCTCGAACAGCGCCTTCGACTCCTCGAACGCCACCCGCGATTCGGCGTATTCGTCCTGGTAGAGCAGGTACTGGCCGAGGTTGCGCTGGACGATCGCCTCCGCGCGCAGCGATCCGGTCCGGCGGGCTGCCTCCAACGCGATCGTGTGCGTGCTGTGCCAGTCGTCCTGATGCCCACGCAGGTCGAAGTACGGCGTCAACGCCGACGCCAGCTGCCACGCGAGGTCGTCGAAGCCGTGCGAAGCGGCCAGCGAAACCGCCGCGACACTCGTGTTCCGCTCGGCCGCGAACCACGCCGCCGGGTCGTCCGGCAGCACGTCGGCCGGTACCTCCGGACGCGGCAGCTCGTCGTCGCAGTACATCCCGAAGAAGTGCAACGGCATCCGGCGCGCGGCTTCCAGGGCCAGCGCCAGGTACCCCTCCAGAACCCGCCGAAGCCCGGCGCGCGTCTTCGCCGCGTCACTCTGCTCCGCCAGCTCCACCGCGTACACGCGCAAGAGATCGTGCAGCCGGTACCGCGGCTGCCCGGCCGAATCCGAGCCGACCAGCTCGACGAGGTGCCCGTCGACCAGCACGTCGAGGACGTCTTCGGCGTCCCGGCGGCCCAGCACCGCCGCGACCGCCCACGGCGGGAACTGGACCGGCCCCAGCAGGCCGAGCCCGCGGAACGCCGTCGCCGCCGACATCGGCAGCAGGTCGTACGACAGCGTCACGCTCGCGCGGACGGCGAGGTCGCCGACGCGCAGTTCGTCGAGCCGCCGGTGCTCGTCGCGCAGGCGGTCGGCCAGCAGCCGCAGCGTCCAGCCCGGCCGGTGCGTCAGCTTCGCGCCCGCCACCCGGATCGCCAGCGGCAGGTGCCCGCACTGGCGCAGGATCGCCGCCGCGCTCTCGGGTTCGGCCGCCACCCGCCCGGCGCCGACGATGCCCTCCAGCAGCCGCGCGCCTTCGTCCTCCGGCAGCAGGTCGACGTCGACCGGCGTCGCCCCGGCGAGCCCGGGCAGCCGGATCCGGCTGGTCACCAGCACCGCGCACGCCCCGGCGCCCGGCAGCAGCGGACGCACCTGGGCGGCGCTGCCGGCGTCGTCGAGCACGACGCACATCCGCCGCCCGGCCAGCCGCGACCGCAGCAGCGCCGAGCGTTCCGCCGGTTCGCGCGGCAGGCCGGCGTCCGGGATGCCCAGCGCCCGCAGCAGTTCGGCGAGCACGCCCATCGGCGCGCGCGGCGACGACGACGTCCCGGCCAGGTCGACGTGCAGCTGCCCGTCGGGGAAGTCGTCGCGGACCGCGTGCGCGACCCGCACGGCGACCGCCGACTTCCCGACGCCGGGCGCGCCGGAGAGCACGACGACGGCGGGCGTGCCCGAGTCCGCGCGCTCGCGCAGCAGGCCGACGACTTCGCGCAGCACGTCGTCGCGGCCGGTGAAGTCCGGCAGGTCCAGCGGCAGCTGGCAGACCGGGACGAACTCCGCCGGACGTGCGGCGGGAGCCGGTTCGGACACCAGGGTCGCCCGCAGTTCGCGCAGCCGCGCGCCCGGTTCGGCGTCGAGCTCTTCGCGCAGGACGCGCTCGGCGGATTCGTACGCCTCGACGGCGTCCGCGGTCCGCCCGGCCGCGCGCAACGCGACGATCAGCTGCGCCCACAGCTCTTCGCGCAGCGGGTGCTCGGTGACCAGCCCGCGCAGCTCCGCGACGGCCTCACCGCAGCGGCCGAGGTCGATCCGCGCCCGCAGGCGCTGTTCCTGCACGGACAGGCGGAGCTCAGCGAGCCGGGCGACGGTCGCGCCCCAGCTGTGGTCGTGCGGCAGTCCTTCGAGGACTTCGCCGCGCCACAGCGCGTCGGCCCGGTCGAGCAGCTTGAGAGCGCTCTCGGCGTCGGCGCGGTCGAGCGCTTCCTGCGCTTCGCCCGCCAAGGCCGTGAAGGCGAGGTGGTCCAGTTCTTCCGGCGACGCGGTCAGCAGGTAGCCGGACGCGCGGCTGCTGATCCGGTCGCCCAGGCCGGGGTCGATCTCGGCGAACCGTCTTCGCAGCGAATGGACGTACGTGCGGATGTTCGCCGCGGCCGACCGCGGTGCCGACTCCGGCCACAGCACCTCGACCAGCACGTCGGCGGACACGACGACGTTCGGCTGCAGCGCCAGCGCGGCCAGCAGCAGCCGGGGCTTCGGCCCGCCGAGCGGGATCACCCGCCCGGAAGCGGTGACCTCCAGCGGTCCGAGGACGCGGATGGTAAGCGAGGTGGCCTCAACCTGCCCGATGAGTTCCCCCATAACCGGATGCTATGGCCCGTTCGACCCCACGGGCTAGATCCATTCGGAGTGTCTGCCCGGGCTGGTCGGCGCTTTGTACGAGTCGTGTACGAGCCCCGGTCACGCTCCCGCCATGAAGCGTTCGAACCTCCGGCGTATGGCCGGCTTAGGGGTCGTGCTCGCGACGGCCGGCGCGCTCGCGGTGGGCGGCGCGCTCGAGGCGTCGGCTGCCGCGACCGGCACCGTCAAGACCGCCGGTGACCCCCTCAACGTCCGCCGGGCGCCCACCGCGAGCGCCACGGCCGTCAAGACCGTCGCGAACGGCGCGTCCGTGACCATCGACTGCCAGACCAACGGTGCTTCGGTGACCGGGACCTACGGCACGAGCACGTTGTGGGACTACGTGCCCGCGCTCGGCGGGTACATCTCGGACACCTACGTCTACACCGGCTCCGACCAGCGGATCGCGCCCGACTGCGGGGTCGGCTCGGGCAGCGGCCAGTGCGCGGACGCGTGCGCGGGGGAGGGCCAGTACCGCTCGTCCGACTCGCACTTCCTGGTCTACGACACCAACGCCGACGGCTACTCCGCCGTCGTCGCGTACTGGCTCAAGGGCGGCGCCGGGCCGTTCTACGTCTGGAACTCCACCGGTGAGGGCACGAAGGTCGACAAGGCCGTGAGCGTCCCGCACGGCGGCTGGGTCTTCTACAAGGTCTGCGTCGCCAACTACACGACCGCCAAGCCGGACCTGAAGTCCTGCAGCGACGGCATCACCGACTTCGCGGCCTGACCGCGTCTCCCTTCCCGAAAGGCTTTCCGACATGGTTGACCTCAACCGGCGCAAGGTGCTGCTCGGCGGGCTCGCCGCGGTCACCGCCACCGCGGCGTCGGCCGCGCTACCGTCCTGGGCGAACGCCCGCACCACCGCGGCCGCTCCTGCCATCCACGACCCCTTCCAGCTCGGCGTCGCCTCCGGCGATCCGCTCCCCGACAGCGTGGTGCTGTGGACGAGACTCGCGCCGGCGCCGCTCAACCCGGACGGCTTCGGCGGCATGCCGGACGCGACCTACGCGGTCGACTGGGAGATCGCGAACGACGAGGCGTTCACCTCGATCGTCCAGACCGGCCAGGCGAGCGCGGTCCGCGCGGCCGCGCACAGCGTCCACATCGAACCGGTGGGCCTGCAGCCCGCGCGGGAGTACTTCTACCGCTTCAAGACCGGCGGCTACATCTCGCCGGTCGGCCGGACGCGCACCGCGCCCGCCGCCGGGGCCGCGGTCAACCAGCTCAAGTACTGCTTCAGCTCCTGCCAGCACTGGGAGGAGGGCTACTACCACGCGTACAAGGGCATCGTGGCCGACGACCCGGACCTGGTGCTGTTCCTCGGCGACTACATCTACGAGAAGAAGTCGGGCCGCACGGCGAAGGAGCGCAACCCGCGCAGCCTGGCCTTCACCGAGGACGTGACGACGCTGGCGCAGTACCGCGCCCGGCACGCCCAGCACAAGACCGACGCCGACCTGCAGGCCGCGCACGCGATCGCGCCGTGGATCGTGGTGTTCGACGACCACGAAGTGATGAACAACTGGAACGGCACCACTTCGCCGGCCACCGCCGCGCGCAAGGCCGCCGGGTTCCAGGCCTTCTACGAGAACACCCCGATCCGCTCGACGGCGAAGCCGAACGGCTCGTCGATCCAGCTGTACCGCCAGTTCGTCTGGGGCAACCTGGCCCGCTTCCACATGCTCGACACGCGCCAGTACCGCAGCGCCCAGGTCGCCGACCCCTCCGGCGACGCCGGGCCGGCCTGCACGGACATGCGCAGCACCTCGCGCAGCATCCTCGGCAGCACCGAGGAAGCCTGGCTGCTCAAGCAGTTCGAAGCGCACCCGACCACGTGGGACTTCCTCGGCCAGCAGGTCTTCTTCGCCACGCGCGACGGCGACGGCAACAAGGCCACCTGCGAAAGCCCCGACTCCTGGCAGGGCTACGAGGCCTCCCGAAACCGGATCCAGCAGGGCTGGGTCGACCGCAAGGTCGCCAACCCGGTCGTGCTCACCGGCGACGTCCACCGGCACTGGGCGGCCGACCTGCGGCTGGACTACTTCGACCACAGCGACCCGGTCATCGGCTCCGAGCTGGTCACGACGTCGGTCACGAGCAACAGCGACACCGCGAGCCCGCCGAGCTCGACCTGGTACGCGAACAACCCGCACGTCAAGTACTGCAAGGGCGAGCGCGGCTACGTCCGCGTCACGACCACGCCGTCGCAGACGCGGGCGGACTTCATGACGACGTCCGACACCAGCGTGTACGACCCCGCGTCGGTGGTGATCAAGAACGATCGCAGCTACGTAGTGCAAGCGGGGAAGCCCGGGCTCCAGCAGGTCTGAAGCGGTTCCGCTACGCTGCGTGACGTGACCGAAGAACTGGGCCTGCGGGAGCGCAAGAAGCTCCGCACGCGGGCGGCGATCTCGACGGCGGCGATCGCGCTCTTCCTGGAGCGCGGGTTCGACGCCGTCGGGGTCGCCGAGGTGGCTCGGGTGGCCGAAGTGTCCAAACGGACCCTCTTCGCCTACTTCCCGTCCAAGGAGGACCTGGTGCTGCACCGGTTCGCCGACCACGAGACCGACGCGGCGGACGTCGTCCGCGCGCGCCGGGCGGGGCAGGGTGCGCTGTCGGCCCTGCGGGAGGCGTTCCTGCGGGGACTCGAAGAGCGGTCGCCGATCACGGGCCTCTGCGACGAGCCCGCGGTGCTCGAGGTGTTCCGGCTGGTGACCGGCACGCCGGCGCTGGTCGCGCGGCTGGCGGAGTTCACCTCCGCCGGGGAAGCGGCGCTGGCCGCCGCGCTCGCCGACGCCGGCGTCCCGCCGCTCGACGCCGCGCTGGCCGCGGCGCAGATCGCGGCGGTCCGCCGGACCCTCGCGACGGCGAACATGGACGCGGTCGCCGCCGGCGTCCCGGCCGCCCGGCGGCACCCGGAGGCCGTCGCGGCGGCCGAACGGGCGTTCCACCTGCTGACGTCCGGCCTAGGGTTCGCCTGAGCCGCCCGGATCATGCCGAATTCATGGTCCGGACCATGACGAATGCACGTTTTCGCCGGGCCCGGCGAAGGTAGACTGCGAAAATCCCGAAAGGACGCCGGCGCCGGCCCCGGTGTCCCCACCGCTTTCCGTCCACACGAACACCGGGGGGACCCGCGTCCGACTGGGGGTGGCGCGGGTCCCCCGGGCCTCGCGGAAACGGTTTTCCGGCGATCTTGACACCCCGCTCGCGGCGCTCGTAGGCTGAGTGCTCCGCCGTCATGCCGAGCTTTCCTCGAATCCATGACAAGGCGGTTCCCCGTGAAAAGATTCCTGCTGATCTCGTGCGCGGTGGCGGGACTGGTGGTGGCCGGCGCCGGCGTCACCACGGCCGCACCCGGCGGCGTTTACGACGTCAAGGACTACGGTGCCAAGGGAAACGGGTCGGCGAACGATTCCGGCGCCGTCGACAAGGCGATCACGGCCGCGAACGCGGCGGGCGGCGGCACGGTCCGGTTCACCGCGGGCACCTACAAGTCGGCCAACACCGTCCACCTGAAGAGCAACGTGACGATCCAGCTCGACGCGGGCGCGACGATCACGGGGTCGAGCGCGGACAGTTACGACAAGCCCGAGTCCAACCCGAACGACGACTACCAGGACTACGGCCACAGCCATTTCCACAACGCGATGTTCTTCGGCGACAAGCTGACGAACATCGCGTTCACCGGCGCCGGCACGATCGACGGCGGCGGCAACCTCATCACCGGCAACCCGAAGTCCGGCGAGGCCGACAAGATCCTGTCGCTCACCCGGTGTGACGGGCTCACGCTGTCCGGGATCAAGCTGCGCCGCGGCGGGCACTTCGCGGCGCTGATCAACGGGTGCACCAACGTCGTCTCCGACCACCTGACGATCGACACGGCGAGCGACCGCGACGGCTGGAACATCATCAGCACGACGAACGTCACGATCACCAACGCGACCATCGCGGCGAACGACGACGCCCTCGTGTTCAAGAGCGATTACGCGCTCGGGGCGAAACTGCCGAACGGGAACGTGACGGTGACCGGAGCGAAACTGTCGGCGGTGTGCTGCAACGCACTGATGTTCGGGTCCGAGACCTGCGGTGACTTCACCGGTTACCAGTTCTCGGACATCACGATCACCGGTGCGCACAAATCGGGTCTCGGCATCGTTTCGATGGACGGCGCGAAGATTTCCGACGTGCACTACCGCGACATCACGATGTCCGGCACGTACTCGCCGATCATGATGAAGATCGGCACGCGCAAGCGGTGCGGGAACAAGCCGGGGGTCGGCTCGATCAGCGGCATCACCTTCGACAACGTCACCGGCACGCACACGGGCACGAACTTCAGCCCGACGATCTGGGGCGCGGACAGCGGTCACCGCGTCTCCGACGTGACGTTCACCGGCGTCCACCTGACCGTCCCGGGCGGCAACGGCACGATGGGCACGGGCGTGCCGAGCAACGACGCGACCGACTACAACCCGAAGAGCATCGGCACGCGGCCGTCGTACGGCTGGTACCTGCACTACGCGTCGGGCATCAAGTTCGTCGACAGCTCGGTCGAATTCGGAAAGGACGACGGCCGCCCGGCGAGCATCGTGAACAACAGCTCGGACATCACGTTCGACCGCTTCACGGCGGAGAAGGGCAGCAAGAGCCCGTTCGACGTCGGCTTCCAGACGGTGGCGGGCTACTGCGTCAAGGACTCGGCGACGACGTCGGGTTCGGCCCTGCGGGTCAACACGTCGGGGTCCAGCTCGAACTGCTGACACGAAGGGGCCCCGGCTCGCGAGCCGGGGCCCCTCCTGCGGCGCGCCTGCGTGGTCAGTGCGAATACTGCTCGTTCATGATCAGGAACGCGCCCAAGCCGTGGAAGTCGTTCGTCTTGCGGGCCCGGGCGTAGTAGTAGGACAGGTCGCCGACGTTCGTGCCCTCGCCGATGTCGGTGATGTTCGTCAGCCCGTCCGAGCCGACGGACACCTTCTTCAGCACGCCGGCGTACCCCTTGTCCGCCACCGCTTGGTACGACGACGGCAGGTAGCCGCGTTGCACGCCGCGGGCCATCGTGAACGTGTACATCGACGACGCCGACGTCTCCAGCCAGTTCTTCGAGTCGCCGCCGCGGTCGACGACCTGGTACCAGCGGCCGGTCGACGCGTCCTGGTAGCGCTGGTAGCCCGCGGCCAGGAACCGCACGATCTCGATCAGCGCGGGCCGTCGCGGGTGGTTCGCCGGGAGCACCTCGAGGATGTCGATCGCCGCCATCCCGAACCAGCCGATCGCGCGTGCCCAGTGGTACTTCGAGTGGTGGCCGGCGCCGGAGGCCCACGACTCGGAGCCGTCCTCGTCGTAGGCGTGGTACAGCAGGCCTTTCGCCGGTTCCCGCAGGTGGCTGAAGTAGACGACGAGGTTCTTCGCCGACTCCTCGAAGCAGTAGCCGCCGTCGTCGAACGCCGCGCCGTAGAGCGCGAGGAACGGCTGGGCCATGTAGACGCCGTCGCCCCACAGCTGGCCGACCTTGCTCGTGGCGTGGAACATGCCGCCGTCGGACGTCCGGGGGTAGGCGGGGAAGCGCTTGCGCAGCTGGTCGGCCGCCGTCTTGTACTTCTTGCGGCCCGTCTCGGCGAACAGCAGCGGCAGCATCTGGCACGAGCGCATCGAGTCGAGGTTGGTGAAGCTGTTGGAGATCCCGCTGTCGGTGATGAAGCGGTCGTACCAAGCGACGATGTAGTCGAGGTACTTCTCCTCGCCGGTGCGCTTGTAGAAGAGGTACTGGCCGTAGAGGTACAGCCCGAGGGTGTAGCCCCAGCCGCCGATCTTGTCCGGCGTGTAGCGCTTCATCGTCGAGTCGATGACGGCGCGGGACCAGTCCGGCGGCGCCTCGCCGATCGGGACGGCCGCGCGCGCGACGGGACCCGTCGCGGCGAGGGCGCCCAGTGCGCCCAGGGTGCCGGCCAGGACCGCGCGCCGGGTCGGGCGCGGGGGGTGCTCGGACATGCGACGTCCTTTCGTGCACGGGCCCCGGTGAGCGGGCAGTTCCACGGGGGCACCTCCGTCGAAGGTGCCCCCGCGGAGAAGGTGGCCGGGATGCCGATCCGCCGTCCGTCGGCATCCCGACCGGCTCTGGGGGTGGGGCGCGGCGTGCTGCCCTGGTCGCCGGAGCGGTGGGGGAGAGCGAAAGCGCTCTCAGGGGGAAACATCTACTCGCCCCCGGGACGTCGAGTCAAGAGAGATCGGATCTCTCGTTTCATATATCAGATATTTAACCCGATCGGCCGTAGTGGTGATGTACCGGCCGCTGGGACTGCGGGAAAAGGTCGGATCTCAGTATTGACCGGGCCTTCGAACCAGGAGTACACCACCGGGTGGACCAGACCACTTGGAGGTCGCTGATGTCAGCCCGTTCCCTGCGCCGCGTCTTCGCCGCTTGTGCTTCGCTGCTGGTCGTCGCCGGGCTCCTCGCGGCGCCGGCGGCGGCCGATCTGCGGAAACCTTCCCAGCAGTGGTTGCGCGACAGCCAGGCGGGCCTGTTCCTGCACTGGGGCATGCGCACGTCACCCGGCTACACCAGTTGCAGCGCCTGGGAAAAGGCGATCACCGACGGCGGGTGGAGTCCCGCCTACTGGGTCACCGAGGCCAAGAAGCTGCACGCGTCCTACCTCGTGCTGGCGTCGTTCCACAGCCGGCTCGGCTACTCGCGGGCGTGGCCGTCGAAGATCCCGGGCAGCTGCACCACCAAGCGGGACTTCCTCGGCGAGCTGGTCGCGGCGGCGAAAGCCCAGGGGCTCAAGGTCATCCTGTACATGACCAACGACGCCCAGTGGCACGACGAGGGCGGCCACGAGTGGCTGGACTCGGCCGGCTACTCGAAGTACAAGGGCAAGACCGTGGACCTCGACAGCCAGGACGGCTTCGGCCAGTTCAGCTACGACAACTTCTTCGAGGTCATGAAGAACTACCCGGACCTCGGCGGGTTCTGGATCGACAACGACAACGCGTACTGGGAGTCCCACGACCTGTACCGGCAGATCTACCAGCAGCGGCCGGACTACTTGCTGAGCAACAACAACGAAGACACGCCGATCATGGACACGATCAGCAACGAGCAGAAGACCGGCATGACCCCGGCGTACGACTACCCGCAGGCGACGTACACGGCGATGCCCCGGCTCACCGAGGCGTGCTTCAAGCTTCCCGACACCGGCTCGTGGTGGTACGGCGGCTCCAACTCGGCGGTGAACAAGGCGCTCAACATCGGACGTCTGGTGACGAACTCGGGGTCGTCGATCAAGTCCCTGATGGCCGAAACGGCGATGGTGAACGGGAAGTTCCCGTCGAACCAGGAGGCGTTCAACAACTTCGCCGCGGGATTCCTCGGTGGGATCTGGGAGTCGCTCGGCGGCACGGAAGGAGCCGGCTACATGTACGGCGGCATGCAGCCGGGTTTCTGGAACGACGGCGGCCACGGCGTCATCACGATCAAGGGTGCGACGCAGTACGTGCACGTCCTGACCAAGCCGTCAGGCAGCACGCTGAAGATCCGCGACAACGGTTACCGCGTCTCGAAGGTGACGAACTTGCGCACGGGTGCGGCGATCTCGTTCAGTCAGGGCAGCGGCAACCTGACCTTGACGGGACTGTCCGGATGGGACACCTACGACACGGTCTTCAAGGTCGAGGCGGCCGGCCGCACGGGTGTGTACGACCCGAAGACCGTGACGCTCAAGGCGAGCGCGTCCGCAAGTGGCCATAGTGGACAGTCGGCAAGCGACGGCGACTACCTGACGTACTTCGACAACAACAAGACCTTGCCGGTGAACCTGGACTACGACCTCGGGTCGGCGAAGAAGGTCCAGTACCTCGGCCTGAACCAGCGTGAGGACTCGGTCAGCTACGCCCGGTCGGACGGCGAGCAGTCAGCGCGGATCAAGGCGTACAAGGTGTACGTGTCGGCCGACGGCAAGAACTGGGGAAGCGCGGTGAAGTCCGGGACGCTCCCGAGCCACCGAGGAGTCCAGTTCGTCGACCTGACCACGGTGACGGCTCGCTACGTCCGCTTGCAGGTGACGAGCACGTACGCGGCATCGAGCGACAGCACGCGGTACAAGCGCCTGCGGATCGACGAGACGTGGGTGGGTTCGGACTACGCCACCGCGGCGGGCTGAGCCAGCAGGTCCAGCGTCAGCGCCGCGGTCCAGCCGAACGACCGGGCACCGTGCCCGGCACCGGTCAGCGGGTCCACGTACTCGGCGAAGTCCGTCCGCAGCGCGGTTTCGACGAGGTCGGCTCCCAGCCGCGATGCCAGGGCGTGTTCGCCGTGGTGCAGCAGCCCTTGCCGGACGAGCCAGCCGACGTTCGCCCACGACGGGCCGCGCCAGTAGCGGCCCGGGTCGAACGTCGGCGCGGTCAGGTCGTGGCTCGGGACGCCGTGCACGCGCCCGAGCCGGAAGCGCGGCCCGGTGGCCGTCGCCAGCAGGGCCGGGGCGACGGCCAGGTCGGGCAGCAGCAGCGGCAGCAGGCCAGCGCACGTGTACTCCGGCAATCGCGCGCCGGTGCGGACGTCGCGGGCGAAGAAGAAGTCGTTGTCCCACAACGTTTCCTGCATGGCCTTCGCCACGCGCGCGGCGGACTCGCGGTGCGTGGCGGCGGCTGCGGGCAGATCCAGCGTGTCGGCGATTTCGGCCAGCGCCAGCTCGGCGTCGGCCAGCAGCGCGTTGAAGCCCGGGTCCTCGACGGCGAACTCGCCGAAGCCCGTGTAGCCGCGGTCCCGGTAGTCCGTCGCGAGCCGGACGTACCGGCCGTAGTCCTCGTCGCTCGGCCGGTCCGCGGCGGCGCCGTGTTCGAGGTCGCGGCGGACGAACCCGGTCGACGGCGTGACGCGCGAGAGCGGCCCGTCCCAGGCCGGGCTGTTGTCCATTCCGGACTCCCACGGGTGCACGATCGCCGCGAGCCCGCGCCCGCCGGCGTCCCGGTGCGTTCGCAGGTACTCGTGCCAGGCCCGCAGTTTCGGGTACAGCGTGGCGAGAAAGGTGCGATCGGGCTCGGCCGCGTGCACGGCGAGCACGGCCCGCGCGTGCACCGGCGGCTGAATGAGCCCCGACGTCCGCCCGGCGCGCCAGAACGCGGGGCCGGGGAAGTAGGCGTCGGCCGGGGTGTCGGGGTTGAAGAGGATGTGCGGGACGCGGCCGTCGCGCCACTGCGCGGAGAAGAGGGTGAGCAGCTCGCGCCGGGCCCGGGCAGGTGCGGAGTGGCGCAGGCCGATCGCGATGAACGCCGAGTCCCAGCTCCACTGGTGCGGGTAGAGCGAGCGCGAAGGCACGGTCGACGAGCCGAGCCAGTTGCCGTCCAGGACCGCCGCGGCTCGTGTTACGTCCATATGTCCAATCTATCTCCGACTTGTGTATTGTCAATGGACAAAAGTGCGGGAGGGCAGGATGTCGGCGAGTGCGGGTGAGCTGCTGCAGCTGGTCCGAAGCGAGCGGGCGACCACCCGGAAAGCGCTCCTGACCAGCACGGGCCTGTCCCGCACGACGCTCACGGCCCGGCTGGACCAGCTCCTCGGCGCGGGCTTGCTGACCGAAGGCGGCTACGAGGATTCGACGGGCGGCCGCCCGGCAAGGCAGCTCCGGTTCGACGACGGGCACGCGGTGGTCCTGGCGGCAAGCATCGACACGATGCACGCGGAGGCGGCGGTGACCGACCTGGCGGGCCGCCGGCTGGCCCACCGCGCGGGCGAGTTGCGGGTCGCCGATGGTCCGGAAGTGGTGCTCGGGCGGACCGCGGAGTGGTTCGAAGCGATGCTCGCCGAGGTCGGACGGCCGGTGTGCGGCATCGGCATCTCCGTACCAGGCCCGGTAGAACCCGGCCGAACCCACGTCAACCAACCCCCGATCATGCCCGGCTGGGACGGCTACCCCATCGACACCCACCTCCGAGCGCACATCGACGCCCCGGTCCTGGTCGACAACGACGCCAACCTGATGGCCCTCGGCGAGCATCGCGCCCACCACCCGGACTGCGCCGCGCTCGTCGTCGTCAAAGCCTCCACCGGGATCGGTGCCGGCCTGGTCATCGGCGGCGAGGTCTACCGCGGCATCGACGGCGGCGCCGGCGACATCGGGCACGTCCGCCTGCCGGACCATCCCGAAGCGCGTTGCCTCTGCGGCTCGACGGGCTGCCTCGCCGCGGTCGCCGGCGGGGGTGCGCTCGCCGCGCGGCTGACCGACCTGGGCCTGCCGACGACGTCCGGCTCGGGCGTCCGCGAGCGGATCCTGGCCGGCGAACCGGCGGCCGTGCGCTTGGCCGAGGAAGCCGGGCGGCAGGTCGGCGAAGTGCTGGCGACGCTCGTCTGTGTGGTCAACCCGGGCGTCCTCGTGGTGGCCGGCGACCTGGCCGAACCGCATTTCGTCGCCGGCGTGCGGGAAGTGCTCTACCGGCGGGCGCTGCCGCGGTCGACGCGGAACCTCCGCGTCGAAATCGGCGGACGCGGCGAAGCGCTCGGCGGCGCGGTGGCGATGGTCGTCGAATCGGTGTTCTCCGCGGCGGCGGTGGATCGGCGACTGGGAGCGTGACGGCCGAACTGCCGTCACCCCTCGACTGTCCGGTGTGGACGGAGCACCCTACTTTGGTAGGTGGCAGGAGGCGAACCCGCGTGTTCCGCGATACGGACATGAATCGGACTTACCTCGCATACAATCTCATTCCTCGCGTAATACGAGCGACAAATCGGATTTCCGTACCACGCGCCGGAGCACGTGAATTCGCGACCAGATAACGGTTCCGCAAGCACTTCCCCGCGAGCGGAACACCGATCTAGTCTCGTCCGGTGTTCCAGGCCCATTTTCTGGGGGCCGCTTTCGAAGAGGGAGATTTCTGTGCGAAGAAGCTCCACCCTGCTCCTTTCGCTCGCGGTGGTGGGCGGCCTGACCGGCGCCCTGCCGGCCACGGCGTCCGCGCAGGGGCGTCAGGACATTCCGCAGTCGCACCCGTTGTGGGCGAACGCGCAGGCGAAGGTCGCCGACACGGCGCCCGCGTCGAAGCTGAGCTTCCGGGTCTACCTGAACCAGCGCGACAACGCCGGTGCCGAGGCGCTGGCCCAGGCCGTGTCCGATCCGGACAGCAAGACCTACCGCCAGTACCTCAGCCCCGACCAGGTGCGTGACCGCTTCGCCGCCAGCGACGCCACCGTCAACGCCGTCAAGTCGTGGCTGACCGGCAACGGCTTCAGCATCGGCGACGTCCCGTCGAACCGCGCCTACGTCGAGGCCACCGGCACCGCCGACCAGACGCAGAAGGCGTTCGCCGTCAAGCTGGCCAAGTACAAGGTCAAGGGCCAGACCCTCCGGGCCGCCGACAAGAACCTGTCGGTGCCGGCGAACCTGGCGAACGACGTCCTCGGCGTCGTCGGCGTCGACCAGGCGACCAACCTGTTCAAGCCCGACCACGCGACCGGCTCCGCGACGCCGGCCGACGTCCCGCCCGGCCCCGGTTTCCGCAACGCGAAGCCGTGCAGTGCCTACTACGGCGAGAAGATCGACACCACCGATCCCGCCTACAACGGCAAGCACCTGCCGTACGCGCCTTGCGGCTACACCCCGGCGCAGCTGCGCTCGGCCTACGGCGTCGACAAGGTCGGCGCGGACGGCAAGGGCACCACGATCGCCATCGTGGACGCCTTCGCCTCGCCGACCATCTACGCCGACGCGAGCACGTACGCCAAGAAGAACGACCCGGCACACCCGCTGAAGCAGAGCCAGTTCAAGCAGCACGTCTTCCCGGCGAACCCGGTCCTCGAGCCGCCGGACCAGTGCGACGCGGCGGGCTGGTACGGCGAGGAAACCCTCGACGTCGAGGCCGCCCACGGTCTCGCGCCGGGCGCCGACATCCTGTACGTCGGCGGGGAGTCCTGTGAGGACAACGCCCTCGACGTGGCGCTGAACTACGTGATCGCCGGCCACAAGGCCGACATCGTGTCGAACTCCTACGGCGACACCGGCGAAGACATCCCGGCCGACGAGGTCAAGGTGTTCAACCAGATCTCGCTGCAGGCGGTCCTCGAGGGCATCGGCGTCTACTTCTCCTCAGGCGACAACGGTGACGAGGTCCTGCGCCTCGGCACGCCGTCGCCGGACTTCTCCGCCTCGGCGCCGTGGATCACCGCGGTCGGCGGCACGTCCATCGCGATCGGCAAGGACGGCAAGCGGATCTTCGAGACCGGCTGGGAGACCAGCAAGTCCTCGCTGGCAGGCGGCGTCTACGGCCCCGCGGCCTACACCAGCGGTTCCGGTGGCGGCACGAGCCGGCTGTTCGCGCAGCCCTTCTACCAGAAGGGTGTCGTCCCGGACGCGCTGGCGAAGAAGAACCAGACCGGCAACAACAAGGGCCGGGTCGTCCCCGACATCTCCGCGATCGGTGACCCGAACACCGGCTTCCTGGTCGGCCAGACGCAGACCTTCCCGGACGGCGCCTACTACGACCAGTACCGGATCGGCGGCACGAGCCTCGCGTCGCCGGTGTTCGCCGGCATCATGGCGGTGGCCGACAGCTTCGACCACTTCCACCACGGCTTCATCAACCCCGTGATCTACAAGCTGACCTCCCGGACTCCGGCGATCAGCGACGTGAAGCACGTGGACGCCGCCGTGGAGCGCGTCGACTACGCCAACTCGGTCGACGCTTCGGACGGTCTGCTCACCTCGGTGCGCACGCTCGACTACCAGGGCCTGACCATCCACACCACCCCCGGCTACGACGACGTGACGGGTCTCGGCACGCCCAACGGGCTGCTGTTCCTGCTGCTCGTCTAGTTCAAAATCCGTGAAGGCCTCCTCGCCGGTTTGCCCGGTGAGGGGGCCTTCACGGCGTTCAGGGCCCCAGCGGGATGACCGCGCTCACCGCCGTGCCGCCGTCACCGCTGACCACGGCGAGTTCGCCGCCCAGCGCTTGGACGCGGTCGCGCAGCCCCGTCAGGCCGCTGCCGCCCTCGATGTCCGCGCCGCCGACACCGGTGTCGGTGACCGCCACCCGCAGCTCGGCGCCCTCGACGGCGATCCGCACGTTCACGTGGTCGGTCTGCGCGTGCTTCAGCGCGTTCGTCAGCGCCTCCGACGTCACGAAGTACGCCGTCGCCTCGACCGCCGAGTCCAGCCGGGGCACCGTGCCGACGGTCAGGGCCACCTCCATCGGGATCCGGTCGGCCAGCGACCGGACCGCCGCGACCAGCCCCGCCTCGGTGAGGATCGCCGGGCGGATGCCGCGGGCCAGCTCGCGCAGCTCGGTGATCGCCGTCTGCAGCTCGTCGACCGTGCCGGACAGCAGCGCCCGGACCTCGGTGGGCAGAGCCGGGCCGTACCGGCGACCGGCCATCCGCAGCAGCAGCACGACGCTGACCAGCCGCTGCTGGGCGCCGTCGTGCAGGTCGCGCTCCAACCGGCGGCGCTCCTCGTCGCCGGCCGCGACGAGCCGGGCGCGCGACGCCCGCACCTCGGCCAGCCGCTGCTCCAGCTCCGCGGTGAGCCGCTGGTTGTCGAGCACCAGCCCGGCGGCCGCGTTGAGCGCGTCGATCGAACGGCTGTCCTTCCACACCTCGTCGTCCTGCACCAGCGCCGCCAGCCCGGTGCCGTCGCGCTCCAGCAGCAGCCGGATCATCTCGGCGTTGCCGACGCGGGCACGCAGCACGCCGGCCAGGAACGCCAGCGGCCACAGGCAGAACAGCACCCGGTAGACCTGCAGCAGCGGCTCCGACAGCGGGTGGCCGTCGCCGAGCGCGGTGCCGGTGCCGGACGCGAGCGCGCCGAACAGCGCGATCGCGATCACCGGGGACAGCAGCCGCCGCTGCGGCAGCTGCCCGGTCAGCCACCGGTAGAGGAGCACGACGATCACGCCGGCGCTGATCACCGTCGCCGCGAGCTCCAGCACGCGGTCGGCGAGCAGGCCGCTCGCCGGGTCGGCCGAGACCGCCAGCAGGTCGCGCGGGTCGTCGCTGACCAGCAGCCCGAGCACGCCCAGCGCGAACACCACCAGGTAGGCCGAGGCGACGAGCAGCCGTTCCCACCGCGACCGGAGCCTGCCGTGCGGGAACGCGAGCACGAGGTGCGCGATCACCGGGCTGGACGCGGTCCGCAGCGGCACGGCGATCGTGTACAGCACCGGGCTGCGCGTGAACTGCAGGTCTTCGAGGAACACCGCGATCCCGGCGAGCGCGATGAGCACGCCGATCGGGTTGGCCGGGCGCCGCACGTGCGCGACCGCGCCGGCGAGCAGGAACAGGAACCCGGTCGCGGTGCTGAGCGCCGTGTCGAGCGTGGAGTGGCTGCCTTCGCCCGCTTTCAAGGTCAACGCCGTGACGCCGAGCGCGAAACCAGCCGCCAGCAGGCCGGTCATCGCCAGTGTCCGCGGATGCTGCACCACGCAACCCTCCCGGTGTGCCTCGCCGGGCAATCCTGGCGGGTGTGGGGGCTGTCCGGCAGCGGCTAACCGTGATTCGCCCGTTCGGGCCGTCGCGTTACACCACGCGGGCGCGCTTTAGGGTGATCCGCGGACGGGAGGTGCGCACATGAGCGGACTGGGCGCGGAGGTCTTCGGCGGGCGGATGCCCACCGGCGGCCGTGACCTGGCGATCGAGACCCACGGCATCAAGCCGGTGCCGGAGGGCAACCGGTTCGGGCGCCCGTGGCGCCTCTTCAGCGTGTGGTTCGCGCCGAACCTGACGATGACCGCGGTGTTCACCGGCACGCTCGCCGCGTCGCTCGGCCTCGGGTTCTGGACCGGCCTGGCCGCGATGCTCGCCGGCACCGTGCTGGGGTCGCTGCCGGTGGCGTACCTGTCGACCTGGGGGCCGCGCACCGGCACCGGCCAGCTGCCACTGGCCCGGCTGCCCTTCGGCGGCGGGGTGGTGCTGCCGGGGCTTGTCCAGTGGCTCGGCTCGATCGCCTGGGACGCGCTGGTCGGCCTGTTCGGCGGCGAGGCCCTCGCGGAGCTGACCGGGCTGCCGTTCTGGGCCGCGGTGCTGATCGTGCTGGTGCTGCAGTGCGCGCTCGGCGTGTTCGGCTACGCGCTGATCCACCGCGTGCAGGCGGTGATGAGCGTGCTGCTGGTGCTGGCGTTCGCCGCGCTGGCCGTGAAGGTCCTTTCCGGACACCCGATCGCCGCGGCGAACACGGCGTCGGGCGCCGACCTGGCCGGCGGGGTCGTCCTGTTCACGACGATCACGTTGTCGCTGGCGATCTCCTGGGCGCCGTACGCGTCGGACTTCAGCCGTTACCTGCCCGTTTCGACGTCGTCGCGGTCGGTGTTCTGGGCAACGCTGCTCGGCCTGGTGGCGTCGTACGCGATCGGCGAAGGCCTCGGGCTCGCGCTGGGGTCGTCGCTGGGCGACCAGACGGCGGCGGGCGTCGCGCACCTGCTGGGCGGCGGTTTCCTGGGCGCGCTGGCGCTGGCGGTGATCGCGCTGGCGGCGGTGTCGTCGAACGCGATGAACGACTACAGCGGTTCGCTCGCCCTGCAGACGGTCGGCGTCCGGCTGCGGCGCCCGGTGTCGGCGGTGGTCGTCACGGTGCTGGCGTTCGCGCTGATCCTCTGGATGCACAGCGGCGACCTGTCGGCGAAGTTCGAGAACGTCCTGCTGTTCGTGAGCTACTGGATCCCGCCGTTCCTCGGCGTGGTCGTCCCGGACTGGCTCGCGCGCACCCGCGGCGGGCGACGCGTGGACGTGCTGGCGTCGACGTCCGCGCGGCCGTGGGCGGCGCTGGTGGCATTCGTGGTGGGGTTCGGCGCGGCGGTGCCGTTCATGAACACGTCCCTCTACACGGGACCGGTCGCGGCGGCGCTGCACGGCGCGGACCTCGCGTACTACGTCGGGCTCGTCGTTTCGCTGGCAGCGTACTTCCTGCTCCGGCCGCGCGTTGACCTCAAGTAATGTAGAGGGTTGACGATGGTGTGGTACCCCTCGAAGGAGGAACCATGCCAACCGCACTCGTCACCGGAGCATCCGCGGGCCTGGGCCGAGCCCTCGCCGCCGCGTTGGTGAGTCGCAAGTGGACGGTCGTCGGCGACGGCCGTGACGCTGCTGCTCTTTCGGCTGCCGCCCGGGAGATCGGCTTCGCGGCCGTTCCCGGCGACGTCGCCGACCCGGCCCACCGCGCGTCACTCGCCGACGCGTGTCCATCGCTCGACCTGCTCGTCAACAACGCGAGTTCCCTGGGTGCCAGCCCATTGCCGGCTCTTTCGGGCTATCCCTTGCCGGAACTGGAAAACGTCTACCGCGTCAACGTTTTCGCGCCGCTGGCGTTGACGCAGCTCCTGTTGCCCGCGTTGACGTTCGCGCGGGGCACGATCATCGACGTCAGTTCGGACGCGGCGGTCGAAGCGTACGAGGGCTGGGGAGGTTACGGCTCGTCGAAGGCGGCGCTCGACCAGGTGACGGCGGTGCTGGGCGCGGAGAACCCGGAGCTGGCGGTGTACGCGGTCGACCCGGGCGACCTGCGCACGGAGATGCACCAGCGAGCGTTCCCGGGCGAGGACATCTCGGACCGCCCGCTGCCGTCATCGGCGGTCCCGGCGTTCTTGAGGTTGCTGGACGAACGCCCCCCGAGCGGCCGCTACCGCGCGTCGGACCTCCTGGTGGCGGCATGAACATCCGGTTCGACCTGCCGGCGGAGTTGTCGGCATCGGCCCCACCGGAGTCCCGGGGCATCGCGCGCGACGGCGTCCGCTTGCTGGTGGCGTCGCCTTCGGGAGTCCACCATTCGGTGTTCTCGTCGTTGGGCTCGTTCTTGCGGCCGGGCGACCTGCTGGTGGTGAACACGTCGGCAACGCTGCCGGCCGCGGTGGACGGCGTCCGGGACGGACGTCCGATCGCGGTCCACTTTTCGACATCGCTCGACGACGGTTCGTGGATCGTCGAGCTGCGCACACCCGACGGCCCGCTGCTGGACGGCCGCGTCGGAGAACTGGTGTCCCTGCCGGGCGGCGCGTCACTGACGTTGCTCTCACCGGACTCCCGGCGGCTGTGGCGGGCGAAGGTGTCAGAGCCGGTCCCGGGCTTCTTGGCGACGGAGGGCCGCCCGATCCGCTACGGGTACGTGCCGCGAGAGTGGCCGTTGTCGGATTACCAGACGGTGTTCGCCCGAGAGCCGGGAAGCGCGGAGATGCCCTCGGCGGCGCGGCCGTTCACGGCGTCGTCGGTGACGCGGCTGGTCACGGACGGGGTGCTGTTCGCGCCGCTGGTGCTGCACACGGGGGTGTCGTCGCCGGGGGCGGGCGAGCCACCGCAGGCGGAGAGGTACCGGGTGCCGGCTCCGACGTCGGCGCTGGTGTCGTGGGTCCGGTCCCGGGGTGGCCGGGTGATCGCGGTGGGCACAACGGCGGCCCGGGCATTGGAGTCGGCCTTTGACGGCCCGGCTTCCGGATGGACTGACCTGGTACTGGGGCCGGAGAGACCGGCGCGGGTGGTGGACGGAATCGTGACGGGGCTGCACGCGCCGGAGGCATCGCATTTGTCGTTGCTGGAGGCGGTGGTGGGCGGGGAGCTGGTCCAGCACGCTTACGACGCGGCGGTGGAGCGCCGGTACCTGTGGCACGAGTTCGGCGACGTGTCTTTGCTGTTGCGCCGCTGACTGCTGCGCCGTTGCCTGTTGTGCCGCTGACCCCGCCGCCGCCCACACAAGACCCCGCCCTCCCTGGGGGCCTGCCCGCTTCCAGCGTATCGGGGTGGTCGGACGAAAACCCAGGCTGAAACCGCAGCTTGGGCGGGCTCATCCACATCACGCCCGGGCTGTGGACAACTCGCAACCCGCTGGCGGGCCGACGCGTTTCCGCGGAGCCCGCCGGTGGGCTCGCGTTTCCGCGGAACCCGATCGCAGGTCGCCGCGTTCCCGAGGAACCTGCTGGTGGGCCGACGCGTTTCCGTCGAACCTGTTGGCGGGCCGTCGCGTATCCGGAAAACCCGTTGGTAGTCCGGCGCATGCCCCGGAACCGGCTGGTCGGCGGACGCGTTTCCCCAAAGCCCGCTGGTGGGCCGACGCGTTTCCGCCGAGCCTGCTGGCGGGCCGCCGCGTTTCCGCAAAGCCTGCTGGCTGGCCGCCGCGTTTCAGCGGCCTGACTCCGGGCCGCCGAGCGCCACCGCGAGCGCAGCAGTCTCGCGACCGCCGCCGCCCACTCGAGACCGTGCCCTCCCTGGCAGGGCTCCCGCAGGGCTCCGGCAAAGTCGCGGGGCAGGCCACCATCCGCCGGTGACCGGCTCGCTGGATGTCGTGAATGACTCATTCAGGGCTTGGGAAGTCCTGAATGAGTCATTCAGGACGTCGGCGGAGCCGCAGCAGTCCCGCGACCGCCGCCGCCCACGAGACCCCGCCCGTGAGACCCCGCCCGTGAGACCCCGCCCGTGAGACCCCGCCCGTGAGACCCCGCCCTCCCTGGGGGCCTGCCCCGCTTCCAGCGTATCGGGGTGGTCCGACGAAAACCCCGGCTGAAACCACAGCCCGGGCGGGCTCATCCACATCACGCCCGGGCTGTGGACAACTCGACACCTAGTTCCCGACCTCCGACCGCCGCCGCGACCGGAACAACCCGAACCCGGCCACCACGGCGATCCCCACCCCGACCCCGGTGACCACCGAAGCCACCAAACTCGCGGTAGCGGTCGCCAACCCGAAAGCCCCACCCAGGTAAACCGGAATGCTCACCGCCACCGGCAACCAGTTCCGCAGCGCGAAAGCCCGGTCCGACGCCACCCAGAGCACCAGCGTCACCGCCGCCCCGGTCAGCACCGGGATCGCCCACACCACCAGGCTCGTCACCGCGTCCATGCCGAGTGACCTGAACCACTCGAACGTCGCCTGGCCCATCCCGATGAACAGCACGACCAGCGCCACGCGGACGCCGGTGGCTCCCTGGCCCCGTCGGCTCGTCATGTTTCCTCCCGTTTCGGTCGGTCACTCCTACCACGTTCGGGTGACAGGGGAGGTTGCCTCCGTGCGCCGGACGGTTCGCCACCGCATCGCCGCGACCAGCAGGAAGATCACCAGCGGGACTGCCGTGAAGACGAGCACGAAAGTGTGACCCCTGGAGGCCGACCCGGTGACCAGGCCGCCCAGCCCGAGGACGGTGGACGGGGCCGCCAGGCCGAGCAGCGGGACCGCCAGGCGGGCCGGGCGCTTCCCCGTCCGCCACCAGTACAGGAAGCCGCCTGCCAGGCCGAGGAGGGTCAGGCCGGTGACCAGCACCACAGCCGGCCACTCGCCCAGCCCGAGCGTGCTCAGCCAGTCGGCCCCGATCGGCCCGAGCGCGCAGCCCGCCCACACCGCGAACGACACCAGGACCACGAGCCGGATCTCGGCGACCGTCTTCATCCGTTCCCCCTCTTCAAGTCGTCGCGAGCATCACGCGCGAGCGGGCCGGATGGTTGCTATAGGCGCACCCCGAGACCGATGTCAAGGAATCTCAGCCGATTTCCCGGGATGCGGATGGCTATGCGCCTGAGTGGGTGACCGTGCGAACCTCGCCCCGACACCGACCCGAAAGGCGACGCCGACGTGCGCACCCACCACAGAACCCGCTTCCTGGCCTCGGCGCTGGCCGCCCTGACCACCGTGGGCGTGCTCGCGGGCTGTTCCCGCGCCGCGGAGAACACCGCCACCCCGGCCGCGAACCAGGGGTCCGCCACCGAGGTGCGGCTCGGCTTCTTCCCGAACGTCACCCACGCGCCCGCGCTGATCGGTGTCAAGAAGGACTTCTTCAAGAACGAGCTGGGCTCGACCAAGCTCACCACCCAGACCTTCAACGCCGGCCCCGAAGAGGTCAACGCGCTGCTCGGCGGCTCGCTCGACATCGCCTACATCGGCTCCGGCCCGGCGATCAACGCCTTCACCAAGTCCAAGGGCACCATCCAGCTGATCTCGGGCGCCGTCTCGGGCGGCGCGCAGCTCGTCGTCAAGCCGGACATCACCAGCGTCGACCAGCTCAAGGGCAAGACCATCGCCACACCGCAGCTGGCCAACACCCAGGACGTCGCGCTCAAGAAGTTCCTGGCCGGCAAGCAGCTGACCGACCAGGTCAAGATCACCAACCTGGACAACTCCAAGACGCTCGACGCCTTCAAGAAGGGCGAGCTCGACGGCGGCTGGCTGCCCGAGCCGTGGTCGTCGCGGCTGGTGCTCGACGCCGGCGCGAAGGTCCTGGTCGACGAGAAGGACCTCTGGCCGGGCGGGCGCTTCCCGACGACCGTCGTCATCGTGCGCAGCGAGTTCCTGCAGCAGCACCCGGACACCGTCAAGGCGGTGCTCAAGGGCCAGCTCGCCGCGATCGACTGGGCGAAGGCCAACCCCGCGGAGGCGAAGACCGTCGTCAACGGCGCCCTCAAGGAGCTCGCCGGCAGCAGCCTGAGCCAGGGCGTCATCGACCGCGCGTTCTCCAACATCGAGCTGACCACCGACCCGATCCCGGCCGAGTTCCCGCAGCTCGCGCAGGACTCGGTGACGGCGGGCGTGGTCAAGTCGGCGGTCGCGCTCAAGGGCTTCGCCGACTTCGGCCCGCTCAACGACGTTCTCAAGGAGAAGAACCAGCCCGCCGTGAACGCGCCCGAACTCGCCAAGTGAGAGGCAGCCAGCGATGACCACGACCCTCCCGACCGGCCGGGGCAGCTTCACCGGCGCGACCGCGGTCCGGCTCGACGGCGTCCGCAAGGCGTTCGGCCCGGCCGGCCGGGCGGTCGTCGCGCTCGACGGCGTCGACCTCACCGTCGCGCCCGGCGAGTTCGTCTGCCTCCTCGGCGCGTCCGGCTGCGGCAAGAGCACGCTGCTGAACCTGGTGGCGGGGCTCGACGCGCCGTCGGCGGGGGAGATCACGCTGAACACGTCGCGGCCCGCGGTCATGTTCCAGGAGGCCGCGCTGATGCCGTGGCTGACCGCGGCCCGCAACGTCGAGCTGCCGCTGCGGCTGGCCGGCTTCGGGCGCGCCGAGCGTCGCGAAAAGGCCGCCGAGCTGCTGGAACTGGTCCGGTTGAACGGCGCGGGCGGCAAGCGGCCGCACGAGCTGTCCGGCGGGATGCGCCAGCGCGTCGCGCTGGCCCGCGCGCTGGCCGCGACCCTGCGCGTCGGCGGCGACCCGGAGCAGGCGCTGCTGCTGATGGACGAGCCGTTCGCCGCGCTCGACGCCATCACCCGCGACGTCCTGCAGGGCGAGCTGCTGCGCGTCTACCGCAGCACCGGCACGTCGGTGCTGTTCGTGACCCACGACGTGCGCGAGGCCGTGCGGCTCGGGCAGCGCGTGGTGCTCCTGTCGTCGCGGCCGGGCCGGGTCGTGCGCGAGTGGACGGACGTGCCGCTGGCCGACGCCGAAGAGCTGACCGAAGAGATCACCGGGCACCTGCGAGAGGTGATCAGCACCCATGCCGCAGCTTGACCGGCCCGCCGAGGCCGAGCTCGACGCGGTCGGCGCCGGACTGGACTCGCTCGACGCCCCGGTCGGCGAGCGCCGCCCGAGCTTCTGGAAGCGCTTCGCCTGGGGCTTCCTGCCCCCGGTGCTCGCGCTGGTCCTGCTGGTGGTCGTCTGGCAGGTCCTCTGGGCGGCGGCGTTCTGGTCGGAGGCGCAGCTCCCGGCGCCGCTCGCGGTGTGGGACGAGTTCTGGAGCCGCGTCGTCAGCGGTGAGGTGTTCGGCTTCGTCTGGACGTCGGTCCACCGCGCGGCGCTCGGCTTCTTCGCCGGGGTGCTGATCGGGACGCCGCTCGGCCTGATCGTGGCCAAGGTCCGCGTGGTCCGGGCGGCGCTCGGGCCGCTGCTGACGGGGCTGCAGAGCCTGCCGTCGGTGGCGTGGGTGCCGGCGGCGATCCTGTGGTTCGGCATCAACGACGCGGCGATCTACTTCGTGGTGCTGCTGGGGTCGGTGCCGTCGATCGCGAACGGCCTGGTGTCCGGCATCGACCAGATCCCCCCGATCCTGCCGAGGGTGGGCCAGGTGATGGGCGCGAACCGCCTGTCGTCGGCGCGCCACATCCTGCTCCCGGCGGCGCTGCCGGGGTTCTTGGCGGGGTTGAAGCAAGGGTGGGCGTTCTCGTGGCGCTCGCTGATGGCGGCGGAGCTGATCGCGTTGTCGCCGCAGCTGGGTGTCGGGCTCGGGGCGTACCTGAACCAGGGGTCGTCGCTGAACAGCATCGAGACGGTGATCGCGGCGATCTTCTTGATCCTGCTGGTCGGGATCGGGATCGAGCTGCTGGTGTTCCGCCCGTTGGAGCGCGCGGTGCTGCGGGCACGCGGGCTGACGTCGTCGCTGTAGTTATCCACATCGGGTCCAGTTGTCCACAGATTTCGCGACGCGCCGTTTTCGCAGGTCAGAACCGATAGACTGGAGCAGGGCCGTCCCCCGGGATCGGGTGGGGGCTGTCTTGGTCCCGGCTGGGGGCGATTTCCAGGCCGGCGGTCCCGCCGAACGTCTTGAATGAGTCATTCAGGTCGTCGGAGGTCCTGAATGACTCATTCAAGACGCTTTGACTTCGCTTCGGCGACCCGGAACGCCGACTTCGCCGAGCCCCTGCGACCGGATGCGGTGACCGGCTCTTTCACGACATCCAGGTCAGGCCGCAACGACTTTGCCGGAGCCTTGAGGGATCAGCTGGGGACCGTCCTGGTCCCGGCCGAGGCGCTTCCGGGCCGGCGGGGCGACCCGCGCCCCGGTGAACCGGGTCCCTTGCCTGCCCACTCCGCGAACGGCCGATGCAGGCCGCCCTACCAAGCTGACTAGGTCAAAAAATCTTCGCCCCGACTGTCGAAGCCGCAACTTCAGCCTCGACGTCCCCTTCGAAACCCGACGAAGGGAGATCGACGATGGTTCTCGCAATACTGGTGGCGTCCGTGGCAGCGTTCATCGTGAGCTCGATCTGGTACACGCTGTTCGGAAAGACCTGGGCCCAGCTCAGCGCGGCAGGCGCCGCGGCTCGGCCGTCCCCCTGGCGGATGGGCGCGGAATTCGGCCGGACGCTCGCGCTCGTGGTGGTGTTCGCGGTCCTGGCTGCGGCGACCTCGTGGCCGCTGCTCGGCCTCGCGGTGCTGGTCTGGGCCGGCTTCCCCGTGGTGATCCTGGCCGGCTCGGTGCTGCACGAGCGCGTCCCGGTGCGGCTGGCCGCCTTGCACGCCGGTGACTGGCTGGCCAAGATCTCCGTGGTGGCCCTGGTCCTGGGGGTGTGGCGATGACGTCCGTTCTGCTCGAAGGCATTGCCTTCGGCGAGTCTCCGCGCTGGCACGACGGCCGGCTCTGGTTCGCCGACTGGCTCGCGCACGAAATCGTCGCCGTCACCCCCGGCGGGCAGCGCGAGATCGTCTTCGTCGCGGACTTCCCCACCATGCCGATGTGCTTCGGCTTCCTCGACGGCGACCCGCTCGTCGTGTCCTCGGAAGACGGCTTGCTGCTGCGGCTCGCGGAGTCCGGCGTGAAAATCCACGCCGACCTGGGCGGGCGCGGGTTCAACGAGATCGTCGTCGCGCGCGACGGCGGCTGCTACGTCAACGGCGGCGGCTTCGACCTGATGGCGGGCGAGGAGTACCGGCCCGGCGCGATCCTGCACGTCACGCCGTCCGGCGAGACGCGCCGCGTGGCCGGCGACATCGCCTTCGGCAACGGCATGGCCCTGACCCCGGACGGCTCGACGCTGATCGTCGCCGAGTCCTACGCGCACCGGCTCACGGCGTTCACCGTGCTCCCGGACGGCGGTCTCGCGGACCGCCGCGTGTGGGCCGACCTCGGCGACGGCGTGCCCGACGGCATCGCGCTCGACGCCTCCGGCGCGGTCTGGGTGTCGGACGTCCCCCACCGGTCGTGCACGCGGGTCCGCGCCGGGGGAGAGGTCCTCGACCGGCTCGAATTCGACCACGGCTGCTTCGCCTGCGCGTTGAGCGACGACACGTTGTACCTGGTCACGCAGGAGTGGCGCGGCCTCGACGGCGTCGGCGGGGAGCGGACCGGGCGGGTCCTGGCGCATCCGGTCGAAACCGGGCGCGCCCGGTGACGCCGGTCACGGAACGATGCCCGGCCGGTGTTCGTTGACGGTACCTACGGCACCGTAACTTACGGTCGCGTAGCCCCGAGTCCCCGGAAGGACGTGCGCATGACCGTCTCCGAGAGCACCGCGTTGATGTACGAGCTCGAGGGGACGGTCGAGGAGAACCTCAACCGCCACCTCGCCGCCGCCCAGGAGTGGATGCCGCACGAATTCGTGCCCTGGAGCGAAGGCCGGAACTTCGCCGACCTGGGCGGTGAGGCGTGGGACCCGGAGCAGTCGCGGGTGACGCCCATCGCGCGGACCGCGCTCGAGGTCAACCTGCTGACCGAGGACAACCTGCCGAGCTACCACCGCGAGATCGAGCGCGCCTTCGGCCGCGACGGCGCCTGGGGCACCTGGGTGCACCGCTGGACGGCGGAGGAGGGCAGGCACGGCATCTGCATCCGCGACTACCTGCTGGTGACGCGGGCGGTCGACCCCGTCGAGCTCGAGCGCATGCGGATGGCGACGATGCAGGCCGGGTACGAGACGGAGGACAAGCCGCTGCTGCGGGTCTGCGCGTACGTGTCGTTCCAGGAGCTCGCGACGCGGCTGTCGCACCGCAACACCGGCCGCTACACGCAGGACCCGCTGGCGGAGAAGCTGCTGACCCGCGTGTCCACGGACGAGAACCTGCACATGGTCTTCTACCGCAACCTGGTGAAGGCGGCGTTCGAGATCGCCCCGGACGCGACGATGCGCGCGATCACCGACGAGGTCCTGGACTTCGCGATGCCCGGCGCGGTCATCCCTAGCTTCGCCCGCAAGGCCGCGCTGATCGCCAAGGCCGGCATCTACGACCTGCGCATCCACCACGACGACGTGGTGCAGCCCCTGCTGCGGTACTGGAAGGTGTTCGACCGGACGGGCTTCGGCGAGGTCGGCGAGACGGCCCGCGAGGAGCTGGCGGCGTTCCTCAAGGGGCTGAACACCCAGGCCGCGCGCTTCGAGGAGCGGCGCGACGCCGCGGCCGCCCGCGCCGCCGCTCGCGGGATCCCGGCGGTCTGACGGCCCCGGCTCGCCCCGCGTGTCTTGAATGACTCATTCAGGACTTCGGAGGTCTTGAATGACTCATTTAAGACCTTTGAGCCGGGTGGTGGACGGAGAAGGCCGCCCCGGAGCGATTTCCGGAGCGGCCTTGTGCCGAGTCGAAGGATCAGCGGCCGGTGCGGCGCGAGCCGGCCCGGGTGCCCGACGAGAACGCCGCGGCGCCGCCCGAACGGTTGCCCGTCGCCGGGGCGCCCGAGCGCCGGGCGCCACCGCCGCCGGCGGCACCACCCGAGCGTCGAGACCCGCCCGAAGCGGGGGCCTCCGACCGGCGGGAGCCGCCCGAAGCCGGAGCGCCCGATCGGCGGGTGCCACCGGAAGCCGCGCCGCCCGAGCGGCGCGAACCCCCCGAAGCCCCACCGGACCGCGGCTGCTCCTCGCGCCGCGTCCGGGCCTGCTGGCCACCGCGGTTCTCCTTCGGTGCCGCACCGCGCCGGCCACGACCCGCGCCCGGCGCCGCACCCGAAGCCGTCACCTTCTTCGGCCGGTTGTCCACCGCCGGCGCCTTCGAGAACGTCCGCTCGCCCGGTGCCAGCTCCGCCAGCAGCGGGTGCCCCGGGGCGAGCTGCGTGGTCGTCGGCTTGATGCCGGCCTTGCGCGTCAGGTCGCGCACGTCGCGGACCTGCGCGTCCGTCATCAGCGTCACGACCGTGCCCGACGCACCCGCGCGCGCCGTGCGGCCCGAACGGTGCAGGTACGCCTTGTGCTCCACCGGCGGGTCCGCGTGGATGACCAGCCGGACGTCGTCGACGTGGATGCCGCGCGCCGCGATGTCCGTCGCCACCAGCGTGCGAGCCGTCCCCGACGAGAACGCTTCGAGGTTGCGCGTCCGCGCGTTCTGACCCAGGTTGCCGTGCAGTTCCACCGCCGGCACGCCCGACGCGACCAGCTTGCGCGTCAGCGCCTTCGCGCGGCTCTTCGTCCGCGTGAACACCAGCGTGCGGCCCGGCGCCGCCGTCAGGTCGACCAGCACCGGCAGCCGGTGGGTCTCCTCGAGGTGCAGGACGTGGTGCTCCATCGTCGACACCGGCGACTGGGCCGAGTCGACGCTGTGCGTGACCGGGTCGCTCATGAACCGCTTGACCAGCACGTAGACGCCGTTGTCCAGCGTCGCCGAGAACAGCAGCCGCTGCCCGCGCGACGGCGTCGCGTCCATGATCCGCCGCACCTCGGGCAGGAAGCCCAGGTCGGCCATGTGGTCGGCCTCGTCCAGCACGGTGATTTCGATGGCGTCGAGCTTCACGTGCCCGGAGCGCATGTGGTCGGCGAGCCGGCCGGGGCAGGCGACGACGATGTCGACGCCGTCACGCAGCCGCGTGATCTGCGGGTTCGCGCTGACCCCGCCGAAGATCGTGGTCGTCTTGAGGCCCAGCGGCTTCGCCAGCGGCAGGATCGACGCTTCGATCTGCGTCGCGAGTTCACGGGTCGGCGCGAGGATCAGCGCGCGGGGGCGCCCCGGCTTGCGGCGCGTCGGGCCCGCGGCGAGGCGGGCCAGCACGGGCAGGACGAAGCCGTAGGTCTTGCCGGAGCCGGTCCGGCCGCGGCCGAGCACGTCGCGCCCGGCGAGGGTGTGCGGCAGGGTCGCCGCCTGGATGGGGAACGGCTCGGTGACGCCCTGGGTGGCCAGCGCGGCCACGAGCGGGGTCGGCAGGCCGAGTTCAGCGAAAGTGCTCATAAGTGCGTGCGGGCGCGCGAAACGCCCTGGTCTCCATAACCTGAGAAGGGTTGTCCTGCCCGGCGCAGACCTACTTGCGGCCGCGGCGCGTGGTAGTCGACAACAGCAGCGGGCCGAGGCAGAACTGAGCGGCCCGCATGATCAGTGTACCGAACGAGGGTGACATACCCCCAGTGAGATTGCCCGCACCTAGGGGTCTTGCTAAGTTACCCGTCGGTAATCGAGGAGGACGACCATGCTGCTGAACCCGCGCGACTACGACCCGGCGCACTTCGACGCCGAGACGCGGCGCCTGCTGCGCGCCACCATCGACTGGTTCGAGCAGCGCGGCAAGGCGAAGCTGACCGAGGACTACCACAACCGCGTCTTCTACGCGGACTTCCTCGAGTTCGCGGGCAAGGAAGGCCTGTTCTCGACGTTCCTGACGCCGTCGGCGAACGCGGGCGGCAACCCGGACAAGCGCTGGGACACCGCCCGCGTCGCCGCGCTGTCGGAAATCCTCGGGTTCTACGGCTTGAACTACTGGTACCCGTGGCAGGTCACGATCCTCGGCCTCGGCCCGGTGTGGCAGAGCGGCAACGCGGAAGCCCGTGAGCGCGCGGCGGCCGCCCTCGACGCCGGCGGCGTCGGCGCGTTCGGACTGTCCGAAAAGGACCACGGCGCCGACATCTACTCGTCGGACCTGGTGCTCACCAAGGACGGCGACGGCTACCGCGCCACCGGCTCGAAGTACTACATCGGCAACGGCAACTGCGCGCGCACGGTGTCCGTCTTCGGCCGCATCGACGGCGTGGACGGCCCCGACCAGTACGTCTTCTTCTACGCGGATTCCGAGCACCCGAACTACCACGTCGTGAAGAACGTGGTGCCGTCGCAGATGTACGTCGCCGAGTTCCGGCTCGAGGACTACCCCGTGCGTGCCGAAGACATCCTGCACGTCGGCGCCGAAGCCTTCAGCGCCGCGCTGAACACCGTCAACATCGGCAAGTTCAACCTCTGCTTCGGCGGCATCGGCATGGCGACGCACTCGCTGTACGAAGCCATCACGCACGCGCACAACCGCGTCCTCTACGGCAAGCCCGTGACGGACTTCCCGCACGTGCGCCGCGAGTTCGTCGAGGCCTACGCGCGGCTGACCGCGATGAAGCTGTTCTCCGACCGCGCCGTCGACTACTTCCGCAGCGCGAACGCCGAAGACCGCCGCTACCTGCTCTTCAACCCGATCACCAAGATGAAGGTGACCACCGAGGCGCAGAAAGTTATCGGCCTGGTCGCCGACGTCGTCGCGGCCAAGGGCTTCGAGGCCGACACCTACCTCGCGATGTCCAAGAACGACATCGACGGCCTGCCGAAGCTCGAAGGCACGGTGGCGGTGAACCTCGCGCTGATCGCGAAGTTCATGCCCGCGTACCTGTTCGCGCCGCAGGAGTACGCGCCGGTGCCGACGCGCACCGACGCCGCGGACGACGAGTTCCTCTTCCGCCAGGGCCCGGCGCGCGGCCTGTCGAAGGTCCGCTTCCACGACTGGAAGACCGCGTACGCGCAAGGACAGCACATCCCGAACGTCGCGCTGTTCACCGAGCAGGCGGGCTACCTGGTCAAGCTGCTCACGGAAGCGGCGCCGGACGAGGCCCAGCAGGCCGACCTCGACTTCGGGCTCGCGCTGACCGAGCTGTTCACGCTCATCGTGTACGGCCAGCTCGTCCTGGAGCAGGCGCGGATCACCGGCCTGGACGACGAGGTCGTCGACCAGATCTTCGCGGTGCTGGTCCAGGACTTCAGCGCGGCGGCGGTGGACCTGAACGGCAAGGCGAGCTCGACCGACGCCCAGCAGGCGATCGCACTGGCCGCGCTGCGCAAGCCGGTCGTGGACGCCGAGCGCTTCGAAAACGTCTGGACGCGGGTCCGGGCGCTGTCCGGGGTCTACGCTATGCACCCGTGATGGCCAGGAAGTACCGGCTGGGCGTGACGCGGAAAGCCGCGAACGTCGTCGTGAAGGCGTTGCTGGCGCGCGGGCTCCCCGTCACGGGGAGCACCGGGTTCCTGCTGACGACGCGCGGGCGCCGCAGCGGCGCCGACCGGACCACGCCGGTCAACGTCCTCGAGGTCGGCGGCGACCGCTGGCTCGTCTCGCCGTACGGACAGGTCGGCTGGGTGCACAACCTGCGCGCCGACCCGGCCGCCCGGCTGTGGCGCGGCCGCCGGCGCGAGACGTGGGAGGTCGAGGAGGCCGACGCCGCGACGGCCGGCCCGGTGCTGCGCGCGTACGTCCGCAAGATCCCGGTCACGGCGCCGTTCTTCGACGCGAAGCTCGGCGACTCCGCCGATGCCTTCGCCGCGGAAGCCGATCGACACCCGGTCTTCCGGTTGGCAAGATCACGAGTGTGAACCGAGAGCGGGCGGCGGAGCTGATCTGGGACGCGTGGCAGACCGGCAAGCGCCTCGACGGACTGCCCGAGGACGCCCGCCCGCGCGACGCGGCCGAGGGCATGGCCGCCCAGGCCGCGCTCGCCGAACTGGCCGGGCCCGTGTCCGGCTGGAAGATCGCCGCGACCACCGCGTACGCGCGGCAGTACCTCGACGTCCCCGGCCCGCTGCCGGGCGTGATGTTCGAGCGGTTCCACCACGTCGAGGGTTCGCTCGTGCCCGCCGACACGATGACCATGGGCGTCGCCGAACCCGAGTTCGCCTTCCGGCTCAAGGCCGACCCGGGGTTGTCGCCGTCGCTGACCGCGGTGCTCGACGCCGTCGACACGATGTTCCTCGCGCTCGAAATGCCGGACAGCCGCTACACCGACCACCAGCACGCGGGCGGCCCGCAGCTGCTGGCCGACGTCGCCTGCGCGGGCCGGTTCGTCGAAGGACGGCCGGTGCTGGGCTGGCGCGACCTCGACCTGCCGCGGCAGCCGGTCGTCCTGCACGCCGACGGCGAGGAGTTCTCGCGCGGCAGCGGCAGCCTGGTGCTCGGCGACCCGCGGCTGGCGCTGCACTGGCTGGCGATGGACCTGAGCCGCCACGGCCGGTCCCTGCGCCCGGGCGACGTCGTGACGACCGGGACGGCGACCCCGCCGTGCCCGATCCACGCCGGCGGCCACGTGGTCGCGGACTTCGGGGCGCTGGGCAGCGTCGAGGTGCGGTTCGCCGGGGGAGGGTAATTCGGCGGTCGGCGGGCTATCGTCGGCGCGTGGGCGAGCGCGGCAGGCCACGGCACCCCGACCGGCTGACCCCCGCCGAGTGGCGGGTGGTCGACGCGGTCCGCCACGGCCTGACCAACGCCGAAATCGCGCGGCGGCGCGGCACCAGCCGCGACGCGGTCAAGTTCCACGTGGGCAACGCGGTCCGCAAGCTCGGCCTGACCGGGCGCGCCCAGCTGCGCGAGTGGCGCGGCGCCCCGGCGGACAGCGCGCTCGGCCGGGCTTCCGAGGAGGAACCGATGCTGGGACCGATCGGGCAGGTTTCGCGAACGGTGAGCGACCTCGGCCGCGCGAAGGCGTTCTACGGCGACGTCCTCGGCCTCCCGCACCTCTACACGTTCGGGGACTTGGCGTTCTACGACTGCGACGGCGTCCGCTTGTTCCTGACCGCGGGCGAGCCGAAGGGCACGGAGTCGGTGCTCTACTTCCGCGTCCCGGACATCGACGCGGCGTACGACGCGCTGCGGGCGAAGGGTGTCGAGTTCCTCGGCGCCCCGCACCTGATCTTCCGCCACGAGTCCGGGGTGGAGGAGTGGATGGCGTTCTTCACCGACCCCGACGGCCACGCCACCGCGATCATGAGCCAGGTATCGCTAGAGTGACCGGGTGCTGACGTTCCGTGCCGGGTTCCTCGTGCTCGCCGCGGTCGTCCTGCTGCTCGACGCGGGCTTCTGGTGGTTCGCGCACGCTCAGCACCGGACGACCGCGCGAATCGGCTTCCTGGTGGCGTTCGTGCTGCTGCTGGCCCTGCTCGCGGCGGCGGCGGGCCTGGTGCGCTGGGAGGTGGCGGCGCCGTTGGGAGCGGCATCGACATCGGGCTTGTTCATCGTCGGCGCGGCGGCGATCTTCAGCGTGGGCATCGGATTTCTGCTGACAGCGGTGGTCGGCGCGGCCCTCGTGCGACGGCTGGTGCTCGACGCGTCCCCGGCGGGCTGGCGCGGCGGGACGTGGCTGATCAGCGGGTCGGCGGCGGTGGTGCCGGCGGCGTTGTTCGCGGTGGGGCTGGCCGCGCTGCGCTGAGCCGGTACTCCGACGGGCTCGTGCCGAACTCGGCGCGGAACGCGCGGCTGAAGTGGGCGGCGTCGACGAAGCACCAGCGCGCGGCGATCGCGGCGACGCTCCGGGTGGCCAGCAGCGGGTCCCGCAGGTCGCGGCGGACGGCGTCGAGGCGCAGCCGCCGGATGTGGTCGGCGACCGTCACCGGTTCGCCTTCGAAGAGCCGGCTCAGCGTGCGGGGCGACATCCCGTGCGCGGCCGCGACGGTCGCCCGGGACAGCCGCGGGTCCGCCAGGTGCCGTTCGACGTAGGCGAGCACGCGCTCGCGCAGGACGTCCGGGACGTCGTCGACGCCGATCCGGTCGCCGAGCGTGCCGGCGAGGAGGCTGAGGCCGGCGTCGCCGAGGCGGGCCGCCGACGGGTCGTGGAGGTGGGAGCCCTGCGCGACCGACGCCGTCACGAAGTCGGCGAAGACCGCGCCGGGTCCGGTCGCGGCCGGGAAGGCGTGTTCCATGGCGCGGCCGACCGGCAGGCGCAGGACGGCGCGCGGGAACGCCATCACCGCGGACGTCCACTCGTCTTCGAGCCGCAGCGCGTACGGGCGGCCGGTGTCGTAGAGCGCGAGCTGCCCGGGTTCGACGACGATCTCGCGGTCGTCCTGCACGACGGTCGCGCGGCCGCGCACCTGCACGCACACCTTGAGCAGGTCCGAGGGCGCGCGCCGGACGGTCGCGGCGGACCGGCGGACGACCTGCGGCGTGCCCGAGACGGTGAAGACGTGGACGTCGCCGAGGGGCGTCGCGACGACCTCGCCGGCGGGCTCGGAGGCGTCGAGGCGCTCGGGGACCAGGTCCCGGAAGGCACCGCCCAGCCGGGCGCGCCACGCTTCGCCGCGGTGGTACACGGGCGCCTCCGGTCGTCGCTGACCCGATCAGGCTAGCACCGTGACCCGCGGAATCAACGCGCCCGACAGCGCTCCCACCAGGCTGGACGCAACGTTTTCGACGATGCGGGAGGAAGCATGCTGGACGACGTCGACTGGCGCGGCAAGGTTTATTCGGGCGGCTGGGTGCCCGCGCACGGCGGGACGATCCCGGTGACCGAACCGGCCACCGGCGAGGTGCTGGCGGAGGTCGGCCTGGCCGACGCGCAGGACATCGACCACGCGGTGACGCGGGCGGCGGCCGCGCAGCCGGCCTGGGCCGGGACGCCGGGCCCGGAGCGCGCGGCGCTGATCCGGCGCGTCGCGCGGCTGCTGGAGGACAACCGGGCCGAGTTCGAGCTCTGGCTGGTCCGCGAGGGCGGGGCGATCCCGCCGAAGGCCGCGTTCGAGGTCGACCTGGTGCTGGCGGAGCTGTGGGAGGCGGCGGCGCTGCCGACGCAGCCGTGGGGCCACCTGCTCCCGACGAGCGAGGCCGGCCGCGAGAGCATCGCGCGCCGCGTCCCGCTCGGTGTGGTGGGGGTGATCAGCCCGTGGAACTTCCCGCAGATCCTGTCGATGCGCGCGGTGGCGCCGGCACTGGCGCTGGGCAACGCGGTGGTGCTGAAGCCGGACGTCAACACGGCGGTCGCGGGCGGAACGCTGATCGCGCGCCTCTTCGAAGCGGCGGGGCTGCCGGCCGGCCTCCTGCACGTGCTGCCGGGTGACGCGCCCGCCGGGGCGGCGTTGACGGAGCACCCCGGGGTGGCGGCGATTTCGTTCACGGGCTCGACGGCGGTGGGACGTCGCGTGGGCGAAGCGGCGGGCCGGACGTTGAAGCGGGTGAGCCTGGAGCTGGGCGGCAACAACGCACTGGTGATCCTGGACGACGCGGACCTGGAGGCGGCGAGCTCGGCGGGAGCGTGGGGAGCGTTCCTCCACCAGGGCCAGGTGTGCATGACGGCGGGGCGCCACATCGTCCTGGAGTCGGTGGCGGACGAGTACATCGACCGGCTGGCGGCGAGGGCGGCGAAGCTGCCGGTGGGTGATCCGTACCGCGCCGAGGTCGCCCTGGGGCCGTTGATCAACGAGAAGCAGTTGTCCAATGTGGACCGGATCGTGTCGTCGACGGTGGCGGAAGGTGCATCGGTCCGGGCGGGCGGAACTCACTCGGAGTTGTTCTACCAGCCGACGGTCCTGGCCGACGTGACGACGTCGATGCCGGCGTTCCGGGAAGAGATCTTCGGCCCGGTGGCCCCGGTCGTGGTGGTCGCTTCCGAAGAAGAGGCGGTCACGGTGGCCAACGACTCGGAGTACGGCCTGGTGGCGGCGATCCAGACGGGTTCGGTCGACCGGGGACGAGCGTTCGCCGCACGCTTGAAGACGGGGATCGTGCACGTGAACGACCAGACGTTGAACAACGACGCGTTCGCGCCCTTCGGCGGAACGGGAGCGTCGGGCAACGGAACCAGGTTCGGTTCGGCGCACAGCTGGGACGAGTTCACGCAGTGGCAGTGGGTGACGTCGCGGGAGCAGGCCCACGGCTTCCCGTTCTGACAGTTCTGACCGTTCAGACAGCGAAGCCCCCCGGGAGTGGCCCCGCCACTCCCAGGGGGCTGTCCCTGGTCCAGTTTACCAACGCCGGCCGACAAAACCGGCCCACGAGCCGATCAGAGGCGCAGTTGTCCACAACTCGGCACCACTGTGGACAACGACGCCCGCAACCGCCCTACCTGGGACAACGAACTCCGCGACCGTCCCACTGTGGACAACGACCCCCGCGGCAGTTCTACGTGGGATAACGGACCCCGCAGCCGTTCTGCCTGGGACAGCGGACCCGCGACCGTCCTACGGGGGACAGCGGACGCCGCGACTGTCCTACGTAGGACAACGAATCCCGCAAAACCGTCCTACTTGCCGAACCCCGCCCGCCGCAAGGCATCGGCCATCGACCCACTAGCCGCGGAGTTCCCCCCACGGTCCCGGCCACCACCACGCCGATCGCCCCCACCAGAGCCACCCGAGCCGCCGCGACGCTGACCACCACCACCGCCGCCCTGCTGACCGCGATCACGGCCACCGCCACCACCGCCGCCACGCGACGACGGGGCACCCGGCTCGTCATCCAACCGCAGCGTCAGCGAAATCCGCTTCCGCGGCACATCGACATCCAGCACCTTGACCTTCACGATGTCCCCGGGCTTCACAACCTCCCGCGGATCCTTCACGAAATTCTTCGACAGAGCCGAAACGTGCGCCAACCCATCCTGGTGCACCCCGACGTCGATGAACGCCCCGAAGGCCGCCACGTTCGTCACGACACCCTCGAGCCGCATCCCCGGCTTCAGGTCGCCGATCTTGTCGACACCCTCCGCGAACGTCGCCGTCTTGAAGGCCGGGCGGGGGTCGCGGCCCGGCTTGTCCAGCTCGGCCAGGATGTCCGTCACCGTCGGCAACCCGAACGTCTCGTCGACGAAGTCACCGGGCCGCAGCGACGACAGCGTTCGCGTGTTGCCGATCAGCGAGCGCAGGTCCGTGCCCGTCGAAGACAGGATCCGCCGGACCACCGGGTACGCCTCCGGGTGCACCGACGACGAGTCCAGCGGGTCGTCGCCGTCCGGGATGCGCAGGAAGCCCGCGCACTGCTCGAACGCCTTCGGGCCCAGCCGCGCGACCTCCTTCAGCGCCGTGCGGGAGCGGAACGGCCCGTTCGTGTCGCGGTGGGAGACGATGTTCTCCGCCAGCCCCGTCGTGATGCCCGAAACCCGCGTCAGCAGCGGCGCCGAAGCCGTGTTCACGTCCACGCCGACCGCGTTCACGCAGTCCTCGACCACCGCGTCCAGCGAGCGCGACAGCGACACCTCGGACAGGTCGTGCTGGTACTGCCCGACGCCGATCGACTTCGGGTCGATCTTCACCAGCTCCGCCAGCGGGTCCTGCAGCCGGCGCGCGATCGAGACCGCGCCGCGCAGCGAGACGTCCATGTTCGGCAGCTCCTGCGAAGCGAACGCCGACGCCGAGTACACCGAAGCGCCCGCCTCGGACACGACCGCCTTCGTCAGGTTCAGCGACGGGTGCTTCTTGATCAGCTCCTGCGCGAGCTTGTCCGTCTCGCGCGACGCCGTCCCGTTGCCGATCGAGATCAGGTCCACCTTGT
The DNA here is from genome assembly GCF_044759945.1 of Amycolatopsis sp. NPDC098790. Lineage (NCBI taxonomy): Bacteria > Bacillati > Actinomycetota > Actinomycetes > Pseudonocardiales > Pseudonocardiaceae > Amycolatopsis > Amycolatopsis sp. NPDC098790. The sequence continues at coordinate 544,708 of NZ_JBIWAI010000007.1, read as the reverse complement.
GCCGCGCGCACAGCGCCGCCAGCTCGGCGATCGACTGGTCCCACTTGTTCGCCGGCTGGTGCGGGTAGATGACGTGGGTGTCGACGACCTTGCCGGTCGCGTCCACGACGGCCACCTTGACGCCGGTGCGGAAGCCCGGGTCGAGGCCCATCGTCGCGCGCGTGCCGGCCGGCGCCGCGAGCAGCAGGTCGCGCAGGTTGGACGCGAACACGCGCACGGCGTCGTCCTCGGCCGCCTGGCGCAGCCGCATCCGCAGGTCGATGCCCAGGTGCAGGAGGATCTTGGTGCGCCACGCCCAGCGCACGGTGTCGCCGAGCCACTTGTCGCCCGGGCGCCCCTGCTGGGTGATGCCGAACTTCGCCGCGATGCGCGCCTCGTAGTCCGTCGGCCCGACCTGCGGCTCGTCGGTGGGCTCGTCCGGCGACATCGTGAGGTCGAGGACCTCCTCCTTCTCGCCGCGCAGCATCGCGAGGATCCGGTGCGAGGGGAGCTTCGTGTACGGCTCGGAGAAGTCGAAGTAGTCGGAGAACTTGGTGCCCTCGTCCTCCTTGCCCGACCGGACCTTGGCGACCAGGTGGCCCTGGCCCCACATCTTCTCCCGCAGGTCACCGATGAGGTCGGCGTCCTCGGCGAAGCGCTCGACGAGGATCGCGCGGGCGCCGTCGAGCGCCGCCTGCGCGTCCGCGACGCCCTTGTCCGCGTCGACGAACACCGCCGCGGCGGCCTGCGGATCCGTCGAAGGGTCGTTCAGCAGGCCGTCGGCCAGCGGCTCGAGACCCGCTTCGCGCGCGATCATCGCCTTCGTGCGGCGCTTCGGCTTGTACGGGAGGTAGATGTCCTCCAGCCGCGACTTCGTGTCCGCGGCGAGGATCGACGCCTCGAGGGCGTCGTCGAGCTTGCCCTGGCTCCGGATGGACTCGAGGACGGCGAGCCGTCGCTCGTCGAGTTCCCGCAGGTAGCGCAGCCGCTCCTCGAGCGTGCGCAGCTGCGCGTCGTCGAGCATGCCGGTGACTTCCTTGCGGTAGCGCGCGATGAAGGGGACGGTCGACCCGCCGTCGAGCAGGTCGACGGCGGCCTTGACCTGTCCTTCGCGCACGCCCAGTTCTTCGGCGATCTTCTGCTCGACCGACACGCTCACTGCAACACGCTCCTGCTTCGCCTGGTTCCGATCGTCTCATTCTGCCGTTTCCGCCACCCCGACTTTCGGATGGGGCTCCTTGACAATCAGATTGGTCTAGTCCATTTTGTGGTGACCTGCCTCACCACCGTCGTGGAGGTCGCCCGTGGTCCCCAAGGTCCGGCTAGCCCTGCTTTCCCTACTTTCCGTGGTCGCGCTGAGTCTCGGCGTGACGTTCGTCCTCGCCGGCAACGCCGCGGCGGCGAACATCCTGGCCAACCCGGGCTTCGAGTCCGGCACCTCGGGCTGGACGTGCACCGCCACGCCGACCGCGGTCAGCACCCCGGTGCACGGCGGCAGCCGCGCGCTGAGCGCGACGCCGACGTCGTCGGACAACGCGCAGTGCTCGCAGACACTCAGCGTGTCGGCGAACACGGCGTACAAGCTGTCGGCGTGGGTCCAGGGCAGCTACGTCTACCTGGGCGTTTCCGGCTCGGCGACGACCAGCACGTGGACGCCGGGCGCGAGCGGCTACCAGCAGCTGTCGCTGAGCTTCACGACCGGCGCGAGCACGTCGCTGACGGTGTACCTGCACGGCTGGTACGGCCAGCCGACGTACTACGCCGACGACGTCAGCCTCGACGGCCCGGGCACCCCGCCGCCGACGACGCCGACCACGCCCACCACCCCGACGACGCCCCCGACCACCACCACTCCGCCGACGACGACCACGACGCCGCCCACGCAGGGTGACCTGCCGAAGCACGTCCTGACCGGCTACTGGCAGAACTTCTACAACGGCGCCAAGGCGCTGAAGCTGGCCGACGTCCCGACGAAGTACAACATCATCGCGGTGTCGTTCGCGGACGCCACGGGCACGCCGGGCGCGGTGAGCTTCACGCTCGACTCGGGGCTGTCTTCGCAGCTCGGCGGCTACACGGACGCGCAGTTCAAGGCGGACGTCAAGACGGTCCAGGCGCGCGGCCAGAAGGTCATCATCTCGGTCGGCGGCCAGAACGGCACGATCAGCGTCGGCGACTCGAACTCGGCGAACAACTTCGCGAACTCGATCAAGTCGCTGATCTCGAACTACGGCTTCGACGGCGTCGACATCGACCTCGAGAACGGCATCAACGCCACCTACATGGGCCAGGCGCTGCGCAGCATCTACAACGGCGGCGGCAAGGTCATCACGATGGCGCCGCAGACGATCGACATGCAGTCCACCCAGGGTGGCTACTTCCAGCTGGCGCTGGGCATCAAGGACATCCTGACGGTCGTCAACATGCAGTACTACAACTCCGGCACGATGCTGGGCTGCAACGGCAGCGTGTACGCCCAGGGCACGGTCGACTTCCTGACGGCGCTGGCGTGCATCCAGCTCCAGGGCGGCCTGCGCGCGGACCAGGTGGGCCTGGGCCTCCCGGCGTCCTCGCAGGCGGCCGGCGGCGGGTACCAGGCGCCGTCGAACACGGTGTCGGCGCTGAACTGCCTGGCTCGCGGAACGTCGTGCGGCTCGTTCAAGCCGTCGACGACGTACCCGTCGATCCGCGGCGCGATGACGTGGTCGATCAACTGGGACGCGTCGAACGGGTACGCGTTCGCCAACACGGTCTCCGCGGGGCTCGCGGGCCTGCCGTGACCGGCCGCTGAAGGAAGGCCCTCCCGGAAGCGCGGCCGGGAGGCCTCTTCATGCGCTAAACCGGCGTGATCGGCAACCTCAACGCGCCCGGCGCCTCCGACGGCACCACCGGGTTCTTCGGCGCCACCGGCGCCACCCGCTGGTACGGCGACCCCAGCGCCGGCCGTGGATCCGCCTCCCCGGTATTCGGCCAAAACGCCATCGCCCGCTCGGCCTGCGCCGTGATCGTCAACGACGGGTTCACGCCCAGGTTCGCCGTGATCGCCGACCCGTCCACCACGTGCAGCCCGGGATACCCGTACACCCGCTGAAAAGGATCGATCACCCCCGACGAGGCCGAGTCCCCGATGGTGCAGCCGCCGATGAAGTGGCCCGTGATCGGGATGTTCGCCATGTCCGTCCACGCGCCTTGCGGCAAACCGCCGATCTTCGCCGCCACCCGGCGCGTCACCTCGTGGCCCGCCGGGATCCACGATGGTGACGGCGCGCCCGCACCCTGGCGCGTCGTCATCCGGCGGCCGAACAGCCCTCGCTTCGTGTACGTCGTCACGGAATTGTCCAGCGTCTGCATCACCAGCAGCCCGATCATCCGCTCCGACCACCGGCGCGGGTTGTGGATGCGCAGCAGCTGACGACGCTGCCGCCACAGTTCACGCAACCCCAGTACCCACCGGCGGCGGCCCGGCGAACCGTCTACCAGCACCGTCGCCATCAGCCCCATCACGTTGCTGCCGCGCCCGTACCGCACCGGTTCGACGTGCGTGACGGCGTCCGGGTGGATCGACGACGTGATCGCGACCCCGCGCGTGTAGTCCGTGTCCGATCGCAGCGACCGCGCCGCCAGCACGGCTTCCGAGTTCGTCCGGGCCAGCAGTCCCAGCCGCGGGGAAATCAGCGGCAACGTCCCGGTGTCCCGCATGCGGTGCAGCAACCGCTGGGTTCCCAGCGCGGCCGCGGAAAACACCACCTGCGTCGCCGTGAAAGTCCGGCGGGAAACGCCGCCGGTCCGCCGCGTGTCGACCGCGTACCCGCCGGGAATCGGCCGGACGGACACCGCGGTGGTCAACGGGTGCACCACCGCACCCGCCTGTTCCGCCAGGTACAGGTAGTTCTTCACGGTCGTGTTCTTCGCCCCGACCCGGCACCCGGTCATGCACTCGCCGCACAGCGTGCAGGACGACCGCAGGGGACCGGCGCCGCCGAAGAACGGGTCCACTCCGGACTGTCCGAAGTAGACGCCGACCGGTGTGCGACGGTACGTGTGCCCGATTCCCATGTCCTCGGCCACTTCGGACAGCACCCGGTCCGCGGGCGTCGTCGCCGGGTTCTCGACCACGCCCAGCATGCGCTTCGCCTGGTCGTAGTACGGCGCCAGCTCGTCCTTCCAGTCCGTGATGTGCGCCCACTGCGGGTCTTCGTAGAACTTGTCCGGGGGCTCGTACAGCGTGTTCGCGTACACCAGCGAACCGCCGCCGACGCCGGAGCCGCTCATCACGAACGTGTTCTTCAGCAACGTCAGCCGCTGGATGCCGAAGCAGCCCAGCGCGGGCGCCCACAGGTACTTGCGCAGCCGCCACGACGTCTTCGCGAACTCGTCGTCGGCGAACCGGCGGCCGGTCTCCAGCACGCCGACGCGGTAGCCCTTCTCGGTCAGCCGCAGCGCCGTGACGCTGCCGCCGAACCCGGACCCGATGACCAGCACGTCGTAGTCCATCACGCCACCACCCGGTAGTCGCCCACATCGAGCCGCCGGGTGCGGCGGTCGTACTCGGTGACCAGGCCCGGCCAGTTCGTCGTCACCCGGCCGTCGGCCTGGCGGTACCAGCTGGTGCACGCGCTCCACACGCTGTGGCCGAGCCGCTGCTGCACCTCGGCGTCGTACCGTTCCTCGACCTCCGGCTTCACGTCCACATAGGACACACCGGGTCGCGCGAGCTGTTCCACCGCCTGGCGGATGTAGCGCGCCTGGCGCTCGATCATGTAGATGATGGACCCGGCGCCGAGGTTGGTGTTGGGCCCGTAGACGCAGAACATGTTCGGGAACCCGGGCACGGCCATGCCGAGGTAGGCCCGCGCGCCGCCGGCCCACTCGTCCTGCAGCGACCGCCCGTCGAGGCCGGTCACCTTCATCTTGCCGAGGAACTCCGTCGCGGCGAACCCGGTGCCGTAGACCACGACGTCCGCTTCCAGCTCGGTCCCGTCTTCGACGCGCACGCCCTTTTCGGTGAGCGACGAGATCCGCCGCGTCTCGACGTCGACGTTCGGCTGCGCCAGCGCGGGCAGGTAGTCGTTGGTGAACAGGATCCGCTTGCAGCCCAGGGGATAGGCCGGCTTCAGCTTCGCGCGCAGCTCGGGATCCTTGATGTGGCGGCGGCGCAGCTGCGCGGTCCGCAGCTCGAACATCTTTGCCAGCACGGGGTGCTTGGTCATCGCGTAGGTCGCGTACTCGGCGAGCAGGAAGATCCGGAGCCGGCCGAGCAGCTGCGTGGGCGGCAGGTGCTCGAACAGCCAGTGCTGCCACCGCCGGTAGGTCGGGTCGGACTTCGCCATGACGTACGGCGGCGTGCGCTGGAAGACCGTGACGTGCTGCGCGTGCTTGCGCAGTTCGGGCACGAACTGGACGGCGCTGGCCCCGGTCCCGATGACGGCGACGCGCTTGCCGGTCAGCTCGACGCCGTGGTCCCAGCGCGCGGAGTGGAACGCGTCGCCGGCGAAGCTTTCACGGTCGGGGATGTCCGGCAGCACCGGCCGCGACAGCTGCCCGACGGCCGGGACGAAAACGTTGGCTTCGTACGTTCCACCCGTGGTTTCGACGCGCCAGACACCGCGTCCGGCGTCGAACGCGGCCGCGGTGACCTCGGTCCGGTACCGGATGTGCCGTTCGAGGCCGTACTTGGCGATGACGCCGCGCAGGTAGGCCAGGATGTCCGGCTGGTGCGAGAACCGCTTCGGCCACCGCGGGTTCGGCTCGAAGGAGTACGAGTACAGCGGCGACGGGATGTCGCACGCGGCGCCGGGGTAGGTGTTGTCCCGCCAGACGCCGCCGGCCTCGGCCGCGCTCTCCAGGATCGTGAAGTCGGTGAACCCGGCGCGCTTCAGCTCGACCGCCGTCCCGATGCCGCCGAACCCGGTGCCCACGATCAGCACCGACGGCCCCTTCGCCGAACTACTCATGAAGGAAAAGCTACGCAGCGGGGGCCTGTGACAACAGGCCACGAACGGTCACCCGATCGAGAATTCCGGCCAGCCTCACTCCGGGGCCAGGATCCGCACCTCCCGCGTCTCCGCGGCCGGCTCGGCCCATTCGACGAGCCGCCCGGCCGCGCTCTCCAACGCCCCGAGATCGCGCTTCGGCAGCTTCTCGAACGGCGACAGCACGACCACCGCCGTCTTCTTCGACTTCGTGATCTCCCAGAACCCCCGCACCTGGCCGCCGACCAGCAGGGTGCCCTTGACCAGGCCGTTGTGGGTGATCACGCGCTTGCGGTACTCGTCGGAGATCACCCGCGTCCGGTCGGCGAACGACAGGATCATCTGGTCGAACGGCCCGAGCAGCCGCGGCGGCGCCGGGACGTCCTCGTCCGGCACCGTCAGCTCCGGCAGGTCGAGCAGCTCGCGGCCGTCCGGGTCGCGGTAGCGCCGCAAGTCCATCGACGCGGCCACCTCGCCCAGCCGCGTGATGCCCGCCCACGCCTGCACGTCCGCCACCGTCGCCGGCCCGAACGCGCGCAGGTACCGCTCGATCAGCGAAGCGGGCGACGGCTCCGGCAGCGGCTCGCCGACCCACTCGTCGAGGCACGCGTACGTCGTCTGGCCGGCCTTGCCCCAGATCGCGCGTGGCGGAATCTGAACGAGCGGCAGTCGGCCGCGTGCCAAGTGGGTCAAGGACGCCGGGGGGACGTCCCAGCGTTTCGCCAGTTCGGCGCCGAGTGCCGTGCTCGACAACGGCGCTTCGGAAAGCAGCTCGCGCGCCGCGGACGCGACCTCGGCGTGGTCGAGGGAGGCCAGCGCGCTCGCGTGCTGCGTGTTCTGCTTCAGGTCACGCTCGTAGAGCACCTGGACGACGGGCCGCCACGCCAGGGCGTCGGCCGCCGTCACGAGGTGGACCGTGCCGCGCATCAGCGCGATCCGCACGACCTGCCGGCTCTCCAGCAACCCGGAAAGCTCGGCGGGCCGGAACCCCGGCAACCGCGACCAGAGCGCGAAGTACGGCGGGAACGGCGCCTGCGCCTGCAGTCCGGCCAGGTGCTCCACGGCGTCCAACGCGGACATCTTGACGCGGCGCAGCAGCAGCTGGCGCTCCAGCGTCGCGCGGTTCAGGGCCCGCCTGCTCAACGTCTCCACGCCGTCACCCTAACGATCACCCCGGACAATTCCGGTCCTCGATTCGACGCGCGAACGGCCGTCATCCATACTTCCGGCCATGGCCGAGCTCGCCGCGCCCGCCGTCGGGGACTGGGACTTCCCGCGCGGCACCGCGAGCATCGAGCTGATGACCCGGTTCGCGGCCGACCGCGGCCTGCCCGCCGAACAGCTCCTGGCCGCGACGACGCTCTCCCCGGAACTGCTCGCCGACCCCTCGGTGCAGGTCGACGCGCGGCAGGAGCTGGCCGTCGTCCGCGCGCTGGCCGAGCTGGACGGTGCGGACGCGACGGCCCTCGCGCTCGGGCGCCGCTACCGCGTCAGCACCTTCGGCATCTTCGGGTTCGCCTGCATCAGCAGCCCGACGCTGCGCGACGCGATGCTGTTCGCCCTGCGCTACTTCGACCTCAGCTTCGCCTTCTGCATCCCGCACGTCGAGCTGGCGGGCGGGAAGCTGACGCTGGAGCTCGACGACAGCCGCGTGCCCGCCGACGTCGCCCGGTTCCTCGTGCTGCGCGACCTGGCGGCGATCTTCTCGGTCATGCACGACCTCCTGCCGGAGATCACGCTGGAGGACCTGAGCTTCCGGCATGAGCCGTCCACAGTGGACGGCTACGAGCGGGCGTTCGGCCTGCTGCCGAGGTTCGGCGCCGACGCCTGCCGCGCGACTCTAGACCCGGCGTTGCTGGCCCTCCCGCTGCCGCAGGCCAACGACCAGACCGTCGCCCTGTGTGCCGCGCAGTGCGAAGCGCTCGTCGCGCGCAAACGCCGGCGTTCGGGCATTTCGCAGCAGGTCCGCGAGCGCCTGGTGCGGCTCGGCGGCGTCGACGCGGGGATGGACGAGATCGCCCGCCAGCTGACGCTCAGCACGCGCACGCTGCGGCGGCGCCTGAGCGAAGCCGGCACCAGCTACCGCGCGCTCGTCGACGAGGTCCGCCAGACGCTGGCCGAGGAGCTGCTCGACACGGGCGTCCTGTCCGTCGAGGACGTCGCGTACCGGCTGGGTTACGCCGAGGCGTCGAGCTTCATCTACGCGTTCAAGCGGTGGACCGGGATGACCCCGGCCGCGTTCGCGCGGCGCTTCCGGGCCGCTCGGCAAGCACCGCCGGGTAGGTGAGCTTCAGCAGGTTGAGGATCGAATCGGTGAGGAAGGTGCGCAGTGCCGCGCGGTCGAGCGTGCCGCGGATCAGCCATTCGCGCGACGCGGCCCGCAGCAGCCCGCCGAACGACCGGATCATCGCGCGCAGCTCGTCGCGCCCCTCGGTGACGTCGGTCATCAGCGCGGCTTCCAGGACGCGGTCGGCGGCGACCTCGTCGGCCTCCAGCATGATCCGCTCGATCTCGGGGTCGCGGCCCGCCGACTCCGGGCCGATGACGGTCAGCCAGGCGTCGCGGTTGCGGTCCACGACGTCGATCCAGCGTTCGACGCCGATCGCCAGCCGTTCCTCCATCGTGGTGTCCGGCAGCGCTTCGGTGACCGGCGCCGGCACGATCATCAGCTGCCGCACCACTTCCAGGTACAGCTCGCGCTTGCCCCCGAAGTAGTGGTTGATGAGCGGGCGCGCGACCCCGGCGGCCTCGGCGATGTCCGAAGTGGACACCGACGCGTAGCTGCCGGCGCCGAACAGCCGCCGGGCGGCGGCGAGGATCTCCGCCCGCCGTTCGGCCGGTTCGAGGCGGCGCCGCCGCGGCCGCGTCCCACTGGTCATCCGCCCAGCCTCGCCGGGGATCGGCACGCTGTCAACAAGCAGTTGACCCGTCGTCAAAAGCTCCGTTTCGCGCGGGACACCGTCGTTACGCAACCGGAACAACCCGCCGGTAACTCCCCGGCGTCCGGATGCGACGAGACGGCAGGGACCCGCGACCGGGGGTAGGAGCAGATGACCGAAGAAGACGCGCCGATCCGGCCGGCCGGACGCTGGGTGAGCGTCCGCCTGCAGCATCGCCACGTCAGCTTCGACGAGGGTTTCGAGCCGGACGAGCCCCTCCCGGACGGCGACTGCGCGGACGAGGGATCGCTGTCGTACTCGGGAATAGTGATCACGGGCTACGACGAGGGGTCGAAGGTGTCCGAGCGCTGGATCCCGCTGGGGGTGGACCCGTCCGAAGCGGACGACGAGCGGTTGATCGGCCAGCTGCGCGACGCCTTGCTTTGGCAAGCGGGGCGCCCGCCCCAGGTGGCCGACGACTAAATTGGCCGGGTGACGCCTTCCCACGGCGAAGTCGCCGAACCCGGGCCGGAGGGGCGTCCACGCCCCGAACGGCCGTACCCCGTGCTCTCGAACCGGGCCATCACGCTCTTCCTGATCGGGCTGATCGGGCTGATCGTCCTCGGCATCGGCCTGGCTGTGGTTCTGCTGCTGCTCTTCGGCGACGGCAAGCACACCGACCAGCTCGACGCGGTCAAGACGGCGGGAACGATCGTCCTCGGGACCGGCGGCGCGGCCGCTCTCTGGCTGGCTGCTCGCCGTCAGAGGACTGGCGAGATCGCCTTGAACCAGAAGCACGTCGACCAGGTGGCGACGGACCGGGCGTTCGAGTTCCAGCGGCAGATCGCCGAGCAGAACCGGCTGCACCTGGAACGCGTCGCCGCCGCTACGGAGCACGACGCGGCCGAGCGGCGCCTGACCGACCTGTACGTGAAGGCCGTGGAGCAACTGGGGTCGGACAAGGCGGCGGTGAGGCAAGGCGGTTTGTACGCCCTCGAACGCGTGGCACAGGACAACGTCGCGCAGCGCCAGACCATCGTCGAAGTGTTTTGCGCCTACCTCCGGGCACCTTTCGACGCGGCTCGCGTGGAGCTGGTGCGAGGGTCACTCGCTCCCGGGGCGAAGCCGCCATACCGGATGAGACCCAACCCGAGGGTGAACCAGGCGGGAGCCGAAGAGTTCGTGGCCGAGCTGGAAGTACGGCTCACCGCGCAGCGGCTGTTGGCGAAGCACCTCAGAAAGCCTGACGCGTCGGTTCCGGACACCTCGGCGGCAGCCCATCGCTTCTGGCCGGACACGGACATCGACCTGCGGGGTGCCACGCTCATCGGCTTCGACTTCAGGGACTGTCACGTCGGAAGTGCCGTCTTCGATCAGGCGACGTTCGTCGACATGGCCGTGTTCCGCGAGGTGGTGTTCCGTGACAACTCCAGCTTCGTAGGAGCGCGGTTCGACTCGGTCCTGTTCGACGAAACGTCGTTCGTCGGGCGAACGTGGTTCTTCGAGTGCAGGTTTCGAGGAGACGCCTACTTCACCCGCGCCCGGTTCCTGGGAGGTGCGTCCTTTTCACGGTGTGACTTCCGGGGCGCCACGAGCTTTTCCGCCGCCGAGTTCGAAGACGAGTCCTACTTCACCGATGCGAAAGTCGCTGGATCGGCCACCTTCGAAGGGGTCGATCCGACCCACTTCCAGGACGCCGAAGCGTTCCTTCCGAGCGGCGACTCACCGTCCTGACCCGGTGCGCAAACCCTCGAAAGCCACCTTGCACACCGCGTCCGCCACCTCGGTCGCCGCCGAGCCGCGGCGCGGTTTGTACCACTCGATCAGCGAGTTCACCATGCCGAAGATCAGCCGCGCGGTCACCGACGGGTCGACGTCCGGCCGGATGTCGCCCTCCGCCTCCGCCTGCTTCACCAAGTCCGTCACCAGCCGGTCGAACTCACGCCGCCGGGCCAGCGCCGCCCGTTCCACCTTCGTGTTGCCGCGCACGCGCAGCAGCAGCGTCACGAACGGCAGGCGGTCCGCCAGCACCAGCACGCTGCCGCGCACCAGGTGCTCCAGCCGGTCGATCGCGCGCCCGTCCAGCTGGTCGGTCGACGCCGCTACCTCGAACAGCCCGTCCAGCGCCCGGTCCACCGCCAGCCGCAGCAGTTCCTCCTTGCTCGGCACGTGGTGGTAGATCGCCGACTTCGTGATGCCGAGCTTGCGGGACAGGTCCTCCATGCTCGTGCCGTCGTAGCCGCGCTCGTTGAACAGCTTCACCGCCACCTGCAGCAGCGATTCCAGGTCGTAGCCCGGGCGCCCGCGGCGCGGGGCCGTCACAGCTGCTCTCGCTGGTCGATGATCCGGCGCATCTTGCCCATGGACCGCTCCAGGGTGTCCGGCTCGACGACCTCCACCGACACGGTCACGCCGACGCCGTCCTTCACCTGTGAAACCAGCGAAGCGGCGGCGTCCTCGCGAGAAGCGGCCGAAGCGTCGTGACGCGCCTCCACCCGCACGGTCAAGTGGTCGAGCCGCCCGCGCGTGGACCGGACGAGCTGGAAGTGCGGGCTCAGCCCGTCCGTCCGCAGCACGATCTCCTCGATCTGCGTCGGGAAGACGTTGACCCCGCGCAGGATGATCAGGTCGTCGGTGCGGCCGGTGACCTTGTCCATCCGCCGGAACGCCGGCCGCGCGGTGCCGGGGCGCAACGCCGTCAGGTCGCGCGTGCGGTAGCGGATGATCGGCAGCGCCTGCTTGGTCAGCGACGTGAACAGCAGCTCACCGGTTTCCCCGCTGCCGAGGACCTCCTCGGAGTACGGGTCGATCACCTCGGGGTAGAAGTGGTCCTCCCAGATGTGCAGGCCGTCCTTCGTTTCGACGCACTCCTGCGCGACACCCGGCCCCATCACCTCCGACAGCCCGTAGATGTCGACGGCGTCGAGCGCGAACCGCTCCTCGATCTCCGCGCGCATCTGCTCGGTCCACGGCTCGGCGCCGAAGATGCCCACCTTCAGGGACGACGAACGCGGGTCGACGCCCTGGCGCTCGAACTCGTCGAGCAGCGTCAGCATGTACGACGGCGTGACCATGATGATCTCGGGCTTGAAGTCGGTGATCAGCTGCACCTGCCGCGCCGTCATGCCGCCGGACGCCGGGATCACCGTGCAGCCCAGCTTTTCCGCGCCGTAGTGCGCGCCGAGCCCGCCGGTGAACAGGCCGTACCCGTAGGCGACGTGCACCTTGTGCCCCGGCCGGCCGCCGGCCGCGTGGATCGACCGGGCCATCACGGTCGCCCAGGTGTCGATGTCCCGCTCGGTGTAGCCGACGACGGTGGCCTTGCCGGTCGTGCCGCTGGAGGCGTGGATGCGCCGCACCTGGTCCTGCGGCACGGCGAACATCCCGAACGGGTAGTTCTCGCGCAGGTCCTGCTTGGTGGTGAACGGGAACTTCGCCAGGTCGGCGAGTTCCTTGCAGTCGTCCGGGTGGACGCCGGCGTCGTCGAACTTCCGCGTGTAGGCGGGCACGTTCGCGTAGGCGTGCCGGAGTGTCCACTGCAGACGTTCCAGCTGGAGGGCGGCCAGCTCGTCCGCGCCGATGTTCGCCTCGATCATGGTCAGTCCCGTTTCGCGGAGAGGACGCGGCTGCGGCCGCGGAATTCGGCGACGACCTCGGGCCCGTCGGGGGTCTCCCGGTGCACGGTGACGTCGTAGATGCCGTTGCGGCCGTAGCGGGTGCGCTCGGTGGCCGTGGCGACCAGGTGGTCGCCGAGCTTGCCGGCGGCGACGAAGGAGATTTCGGCGCCCGAGGCGACGGTCACCGGGCCGTGGGTGTTGCAGGCGCAGGCGAACGTCGTGTCGGCCAGCAGGAAGACGTACCCGCCGTGGGCGATGTCGTGGCCGTTGACCATCTCGCGCGTGATCGTCATGGTCGCCACGGCCCGGCCCTCGCTCGCTTCGACCAGCTCGATCCCGAGCGCGCGCGAGGCCTCGTCGGCGGCGAACATGGTGTGCGCGGCGTTGGTCATGTACTCGCTCTCCAGACTGACCGAATGGACGGTCACCTCGCGGTGCCGCTCAGTAAAGGCAGTGCTCCGGGCCGGTGTCAAGCGCCGCCCCCTTCCGATCTTCGGGCTCGGCGGCTACCATGCGATTAACTGAACGTCCGGTAGGTAATTCGGCGAGAGGGACCTGATGGCACTGCTGCGCAGCTACGTCTCCGGGAGCTGGCACACGGCGGCGGACGAGGGTGTCCCGCTGCACGACGCGGCCACGGGCGAGGAGGTCGCCCGGATCTCGTCGAAGGGCGTCGACTTCGCGGGCGCGCTGGAGTACGGCCGCCGCGTGGGCGGTCCGGCGCTGCGCGAGCTGACGTTCCACCAGCGCGCGGCCCTGCTGAAGGCCCTGGCCTCGCACCTGCGCGAGCACCGTGAGGAGCTGTACGCCCTCTCGGCGAGGACCGGCGCCACGCTCGGTGACTCGAAGTTCGACATCGACGGCGGCATCGGCGTCCTGTTCAGCTACGCCTCGAAGGGCAAGCGCGAGCTGCCCAACGACACCGTCTACGTCGAGGGCAACGTCGAGCCGCTGTCGCGTGGGGGCACGTTCGTCGCCCAGCACATCGCGACGCCGCTGCGGGGCGTGGCCGTGCAGATCAACGCGTTCAACTTCCCGGTGTGGGGCCCGCTCGAGAAGTTCGCGCCCGCGTTCCTCGCCGGCGTCCCGAGCCTGGTCAAGCCGGCCAGCTCGACGGCCTACCTGACCGCGCGGCTGGTCGAGCTGATCGTCGAATCCGGCATCCTGCCCGAGGGCTCGCTGCAGTTCGTCGCCGGCAGCGTCGGCGACCTGCTGGACCACGTCACCGCGCAGGACCTGGTGTCCTTCACCGGCTCGGCGTCGACGGCGCAGAAGCTGCGCGCGCACCCGGCGATCATCCGCAACGCCGTCCGCTTCAACGCCGAAGCCGACTCGCTGAACTGCTCGATCCTGGGCCCGGACGCGGTGCGCGGGACCACCGAGTTCGACCTGTTCGTCAAGCAGCTGACCACTGAAATGACAGTGAAGGCGGGCCAGAAGTGCACGGCCATCCGCCGCGCGTTCGTCCCCGCTGAGCTGCTCGACGACGTCGCTTCCGCCGCGTCCGAGCGGCTCGCGAAGGTGACGGTCGGCAACCCGGCGTCCGAAGGCGTCCGGATGGGCGCGCTGGCCAGCCTGGAGCAGCGCGAGGAGGTCCGGCGGTCGCTGAAGGCGCTGCTGGACGCCGGCAGCGTCGTCTTCGGCGACCCGGAAAACGTCGAGGTCGTCGACGCCGACGCCGAGCGCGGCGCGTTCATCTCGCCGGTGCTGCTCAAGGCCGACCCCGAACGCACCGAGCCGCACGAGGTCGAGGCGTTCGGCCCGGTCTCGACGCTGCTGCCGTACACGTCCACCGAGCAGGTCGTCGACTTCGCCGCGCGCGGCGGCGGCAGCCTGGCCGGGTCCGTGGTCAGCGCCGACCAGGAGTTCGTCCGCGAGGTCGTCCTCGGCGCGGCGCCCTTCCACGGCCGCCTGCTGGTGCTGGACGCCGACGACGCCAAGGAGTCGACGGGCCACGGCTCGCCGATGCCGCAGCTGGTCCACGGCGGCCCCGGCCGCGCGGGCGGCGGCGAGGAGATGGGCGGCGTCCGCGGCGTGCTGCACCACATGCAGCGCACCGCCGTGCAGGGCTCGCCCGCGGTGCTGTCCGCGGTGACCGGCCGCTGGGTCACCGGCGCGCCGCGCGCGCAAGGTGACGTCCACCCGTTCCGCAAGTCGCTGGCCGAGCTGCGCATCGGCGACTCGGTGACGGCCGGGCCGCGCACGGTTTCGCAGGCCGACGTCGACCACTTCGCCGAGTTCACCGGCGACACGTTCTACGCCCACACCGACCCCGAGGCGGCGGCCGCGAACCCGCTGTTCGGCGGGATCGTCGCGCACGGCTACCTGGTCGTCTCGTTCGCCGCGGGCCTGTTCGTCTCGCCCGAGCCGGGCCCGGTGCTGGCCAACTACGGCCTGGAGAACCTGCGGTTCCTGACGCCGGTCAAGGTCGGCGACTCGCTGACCGTGACGTTGACCGCCAAGCAGATCACCCCGCGGATCGACCAGGAGTACGGCGAGGTCCGCTGGGACGCCGACGTCACCAACGCCGAGGGCGAGTCCGTCGCCAAGTACGACGTCCTGACGCTCGTGTCGAAGGAGCAGCCGTGACCGCCACCGTCTCGCTGGAAGAGCACTTCGAGCACACCATCGAGCGCGACCAGCGCATCGAGCCGCGCGACTGGGTGCCCGAGGGCTACCGCAAGACGATGATCCGGCAGATCGCGCAGCACGCGCACTCGGAGATCATCGGCATGCAGCCGGAGGGCAACTGGATCACGCGGGCGCCGTCGCTGCGGCGCAAGGCGATCCTGCTGGCCAAGGTCCAGGACGAGGCCGGCCACGGCCTCTACCTGTACTCGGCGGCGGCGACGCTGGGTGCCGACCGCGCGGACTTGACCGACAAGCTGATCACCGGCAAGCAGAAGTACTCGTCGATCTTCAACTACCCGACGCTGACCTTCGCCGACGTCGGCGTGATCGGCTGGCTGGTCGACGGCGCGGCGATCTGCAACCAGGTGCCGCTGTGCCGGTCGTCGTACGGGCCGTACGCGCGGGCGATGATCCGGATCTGCAAGGAGGAGTCGTTCCACCAGCGGCAGGGCTACGAGCTGCTGATGACGATGATGAAGGGGACTCCGCAGCAGCGTGAGATGGTCCAGGAGGCCGTGAACCGCTGGTGGTGGCCGTCGCTGATGATGTTCGGGCCGCCGGACGCCGATTCGCCGAACACCGCGCAGTCGATGGCGTGGAAGGTCAAGCGCCACACCAACGACGAGCTGCGGCAGCGGTTCGTGGACATGTCGGTGCCGCAGGCTTCCGCGCTGGGAGTCACGTTCCCGGACCCGGACCTTCGCTGGAACGCCGAGCGCGGGCACTACGACTTCGGCGCGGTCGACTGGGACGAGTTCAAGAACGTGCTGAAGGGCAACGGCCCGTGCAACGCGTCGCGGATCGAGCACCGGCGTCGCGCGCACGAGGACGGCGCGTGGGTGCGTGAAGCCGCCGTGGCGCACGCCGGGAAGAAGGAGCGCAAGTGAGCGAGCTGACGGCCGAAGGCGGCCACGGCGCCGTCCCGCTGGAGGGCGTCCCCGCCGAGCCGGGTCCGGTCAAGCACGACTGGCCGCTGTACGAGGTGTTCGTGCGCGGCAAGCGCGGGCTGAACCACGTGCACGTCGGCTCGCTGCACGCGGCCGACGACCAGATGGCGCTGCACCACGCGCGCGACCTCTACACGCGCCGCAACGAGGGCGTGTCGATCTGGGTCGTGCGGGCGGCGGACATCACGGCGTCCTCGCCGGACGAGAAGGACCCGTTCTTCGCGCCGAGCGGCGACAAGGTCTACCGGCACCCGACGTTCTACGACATCCCCGAGGAGGTGCCGCACATATGAGTTTCGACAACGTCTACGAGTCGCTGACCGAGGAGAACGACGCGCGCTGGGCGTTCGGCACCGGCTTCGAGGACCCGCTGTCCGGAGTGGACACTTCGGTGCCGTCCGGTGTGGACGGTGCCGCCTTGGCCGCGTACTGCCTGATGCTGGGCGACGACGCGCTGATCTTCTCCCACCGGCTGCAGGAGTGGTGCACGAACGCACCCGAGCTGGAGGACGAGGTCGCGCTCGCGAACATCGCCCTCGACCTGCTCGGTCAGGCGCGCTTGCTGCTGGCGCGGGCCGGCAAGGCCGACGGCTCTTCGCGTACCGAGGACTCGTTCGCTTTTCTGCGCGCGGAGAACGAGTTCCGCAACGTCCGGCTCGCGGAGCTGGGCGGCGGCCACTTCGGGCACCTGATTGCGCGGCTGTTCGTGTTCTCGACGTGGCGCCTCGCGCTGCTGCAGCGTTTGGTGTCCTCTGTGGACCCGGTGCTGGCGGCCATCGCGGACAAGGGCGTCAAGGAGGTGACCTACCACCGCGACTACGCGGCGCAGTGGCTGGTCCGCCTCGGCGACGGGACGCCGCTGTCGCACTCGCGGATGCAGGAGGGGCTGGACGCGGTCTGGCCGTACGTCGGGGAGCTGTTCCGCACGCACCCGCTCGAGCTGGTGGACGCGGCTTCGCTGCGGCCCGAGTTCGACGAGGTGCTGGACCAGGCGCTTTCCGCGGCTACTCTGGTTCGTCCCACTGCCGGCGAGCTGGCCGGCGTCTCGGGCCGCACGGGCCGCGACGGCGTCCACACCGAGCAGATGGGGTTCCTGCTGGCGGAGCTGCAGAGCGTCGCCCGCGCGATGCCGGACGCGAAATGGTGACGGCGGAAGCGGTCGCGGCCACGGTCACCGACCCGGAGCTGCCGATGCTGACCCTGGCGGACCTGGGTGTGCTGCGCTCGGTGTCGGAGTCGGACGGCCGCGTGGTCGTGGCGATCACGCCGACGTACACGGGCTGCCCGGCGATGGACACCATGCGCGACGACCTGGAGCACGCGCTGGTGTCGGCGGGCTACGCGGACGTCGAGATCCGGACGCAGCTGACGCCGGCGTGGACGTCGGACTGGATTTCGGCTTCCGGGCGCCAGAAGCTGGCCGAGGCCGGCATCGCGCCCCCGGGTGCGGCGCCGCGGCGGTCGGGTCCGATCCCGCTGACGTTGTCGGCGCCGGTCGCCCGGGTTTCTTGTCCGTTGTGCGGCTCTTTCGACACGGAGGAGCAGTCCCGCTTCGGCGCGACGGCGTGCAAGGCGCTGCGGCGCTGCCGGTCGTGCTCCGAGCCGTTCGAACACGTCAAGGAGATCTGAGGTGGCGTTCCACCCCCTGAAGGTCGCGGGCGTCACGCGCTTGTGCGACGACGCGGTCGCGGTGACGTTCGACGTGCCTTCGTCGTTGGCATCGGAGTACGACTTCAAGCCGGGCCAGTCGTTGACGTTGCGCCGCTCGATCGACGGCCGCGACGAGCGCAGGTCGTACTCGATCTGCGCCCCGGCGGGAGCGGCGCCTCGCGTGGGCGTCCGCTTGGTCCCGGACGGCTTGTTTTCGTCGTGGCTGGTCAACGAGGTCCGCCCGGGCGACACGATCGAGGTGGCGACCCCGACGGGCTCGTTCACCCCGGATCTGTCGTCGGGTGGCCACCACGTGCTGATCGCGGCGGGTTCGGGCATCACACCGGTGCTGTCGATCGTGTCGTCGCTGCTATGTTCGTCTGAGGCCACGGTTACGGTTCTGTACGGAAACCGCCGCACGGACACGGTGATGTTCGCGGACGAGCTGGCGGACTTGAAGGACCGCGCGCCCTCGCGCTTGGAGCTGATCCACGTGCTGTCGCGCGAGCCCCGCGAGGCAGAGCTGTTCACGGGGCGCCTGAACGTGCCGAAGCTGCGTTCGTTGTTCTCCTCCTTGGTGCCGGTGTCCTCAGTGGACCACTGGTGGCTGTGCGGCCCGTTCGAGATGGTTTCGGGCGCCCAGGAATTGCTGACGTCGTTGGACGTGCCCCGGTCGCGGATCCACCAGGAGCTGTTCTACGTGGACACTCCGCCCGCACCGGTTGCGCATGTGGACGCGGCGGTGGCGGGGGAGTCGTCGGAGGTCCAGGTGGTGCTGGACGGCCGTTCGTCGACGATGACGTTGCCGCGGACGTCCTCGGTGCTGGACGGGGCGCAGAAGTTCCGCCCGGATCTGCCGTTCGCGTGCAAGGGCGGGGTGTGCGGGACATGCCGGGCGCGCGTGACGGACGGGAAGGTCGACCTTCGGCGGAACTTCGCGTTGGAGGAGTCGGAGGTGGAGGCGGGGTTCGTGCTCACATGTCAGTCGTACCCGGTCTCGGAGACAGTCACGGTCGACTTCGACGCCTGATCAGCGGATGCGCCCTCGCCGACGGCGGCGGGGGCGTGGCTCGGTCTCCGCCTCGACCGTTGCGTCCGACGGGCCGGCCTCCGTCAACCCCAGCATCTCCGCCGCCAGTTGCTGGGAGCTTGCGAACATCCCCGTCGGCGCCTCACTCGCTCGCCGCAAAGCCGCCGGGCGCAACCTGTTGTATCCCCGGACCGTCACCGGCCGGCGCATGCGCAGCTCGTACGCCTTCTCCTCCGCAAGCTCCGAAGCCAGCTCCCGGTCCACCAAGATCGTCCCCGGGCGGGCCACCGACGTCAGGCGCGCCGCCAAGTTGACCACCGATCCGTACACGTCGCCGAAGCGGGACAGGATCCGGCCGGACGCCATGCCCGCTCGGACCGCCGGGAGGCTGTCGTCCGCCGATGTCCGCTCGGTCAGCGCCAGGGCGATCTCCGCCGCGTCGACCGGTGCGTCCGCGACGAACAGGACCTCGTCGCCGATCATCTTCACCACTCGGCCGTGGTGGTCGGCGATCACCTCCGTCGCCAGCGTCTCGAACGCGTCCAGGACCCGGCTCAGCTCCTCCTCGTCGATCTGGCGGGTCAACCGCGTGTAGCCCACCATGTCGACGAACCCGACCACCTCGGTGCGCGCCTCGACGTGGTCGCCCGCGGCCGCGAACGCCCGGCCCGCGTACGCCGCCAAGTGCCTGCGCCAGACGAAGTTCTGGACCTGCTCGAGCTCCGGCAGCAGCCGGTCGACCAGGCGCGCCACCTGGCGCTCGTTGCGGCCCAGCTCCGGCTGCTCGCGGATCAGCTCCCACAGCATGTCGACCTGCCACTCGGCCAGCCGCGACAGGTGCTGGCCGAGCGCGCGCGTCACCGACACCTCGATGCTCGGGTCGATCAGTCCCGACTGGACCAGCTGGTCGGCCGTCCGCATCGCCTCGACGTCGGCGTCGGTGAAGACGACCTCGTCGTCGCGGACCGTCGCGAACCCCAGCGCGCGCCAAAGCCGGCGTGACCGTTCTTCGGGCACGCCGGCCTTTTCGGCCACTTCGAGCCGGGTGTACTTCCGCCTGCCGCCGAGCAGGACGCGTTCGAGCCGCTGCTGGAGCTCCTCGCTCGGGTCGGTCACCGGCTCAGGTCGTGTGGACGATCAGCACGTCCACGCCGGACTTGCGCGCCACCTCCGACGGCACCGAGCCCAGGATCCGGCCGGCGATCGTGTTCAGCCCGCGGTTGCCGACCACCAGCAGGTCGGCCTCGCGCTCGTGCACGACCTTGCGCAGCGAGTCGACCGGGTCGCCCTTCACCGCGATCGTGTCGATCTTCTCCGCGCCCGCCTTCGTCGCCCGGTCACGCGCCGACTGCAGCGTGTCCTCGGCCGGCGCCGAGCCGACGACCTGGTACGCCTCGTCGCCGAGGACGTCCTGGGCCTTGTCGACGTCGGACTTGCTGGCCGGGTAGAACGCACACGCGATGACGAGCGTGGCGCCCGCGTCGCCGGCCACCGCCGCCGCGCGCTCCACCGCCGCGAACGAGGACTCCGAGCCGTCCGTGCCCACCACCACGGTCCGATATGCCGCACCCATGCGCAAAACCTCCAGGTGATCCCGCGTGAGCAGGGACGATAGCCGGTCGGTTCCGACCGCGCAGGCTCGTCCGCGCCCGTGTCGGGTGGAAGGTTACTCGCCAGTCGCTTTCTGCGCTCCGCTCGCCCGCGGAGCGGGCTTCGGCGCGGGCTTGGGAGCCGGTTTGGGGGCCTGCTTCGGCTTCGGGACGTCGGACGCCTTGATCCGGATCGTCTCCTCGACGCCGCCCACCGGCGCCGTCTTCCCGGTGTCGGCCTTCAGGTCTTCCGCCTTCAGGTCAGCCGTGACGTCCGCGGGGACCTTGACCTCGTCGCCGAGGACGGTGTGCGCCTCGGCCAGCACCGCGCGCGCGGCGCGGACCTGCTCGGCCAGCCCGCCGCGCACCTTGCGCAGGCTGTCGACGCGCTCGTTGGCCTGGGTGATCCGCCGGTTCGACTCCTCGGTCGCCGTCGTCACGCGGCGCCGTGCCTCGTCGGCGGCCTCCGCGAGCCGGGCGTTCGCCTCGGTGATCGAGTCCTGACGGCGCTTGTTCGCCTCCGCGACGGACTCGCGCTGACGGCGTTCGATGTCCGCCTTCGCGGCCTTCTCCTCTTCGAGGACCTTCGCGCGGATGTCGGCGGCGTCCTGCGTCGCCTCCTGGACGCGACGCGCGGCCTCGGCCTTGCTCGCGGCCTCCTGCTCGGCCAGCACGCGCATCGCCTCGGTGCGGCGCGAGGCCATCGCGATCTCGAAGTCCTCTTCGACCTTCGTGCGGCGGTCCGACGACTCGGTGTCGAGCCGGTTGCGCTCGGCCTCGGCTTCGTCGGTGATCTTCTTGGCCTCCGCGCGGGCGTCCTCGAGCACCTTGCGGTGCTCCGCCTCCATCTCCTTGCGGCGCAGGTCGAGCTCGGTGAGCAGCTGCTCGTAGCGGGCGCGCATGGCGCTCGCGTCCGTCTCGGCCTTGGCCCGGATGTGGCCGGCCTCGGCCTCGGCGCGGGCCCGCGTGTCGGCGGACTCGTCCTGCGCGAGGCGCAGCATCCGCTGCAGCCGTTCGGAGAGGCCTTCGACGCTCGTCGGCGGCTGGGCGAGCCGGTCGACCTGCCCGCGCAGGTCCGCGATCTCGCCGCGCGCGATCTCCAGCTGCCGGGCCAGGTCGCCCGCCTGCGCGATGGCCGCGTCCCGGTCGGCGGTGAGCATCTTGAGGTCGGCGTCCAGCCGTTCGAGGTGCTCGTCGACCTGCGCTCGGCTGTACCCGCGCTTCGCCACGTCGAAGCCGGCTCCCAGCGGCACAAGCTCCCGTTCATCGCCAAGGCTCATGCGCCTACCGTAGTCGCAGCCGGGTCACGGAAGGGTGAGCACCCGTACGGTGCGCCGAACGTGCCGTCTGCTGCGGCGGGAGGAACTGGCCCGAACGGGCCGGACCCCGGCGCTTTTCGACACCGGGTCCGGCCCGCCGGCGCGGCTCAGGCGCCGCGGAAGGCGTTGATCCCCTCGATGTGCTTCGCGCGCTTCTCTTCGTCGCGGACGCCGAGGCCCTCCTGCGGCGCGAGCGCGAGCACGCCGACCTTGCCCTGGTGGGCGTTGCGGTGGACGTCCAGCGCGGCCTGCCCGGTCTCTTCGAGCGAGTACGTCTTCGACAGCGTCGGGTGGATCAGGCCCTTCGCGATCAGCCGGTTCGCCTCCCACGACTCGCGGTAGTTCGCGAAGTGGGAGCCGATGATCCGCTTGAGGTTCATCCACAGGTAGCGGTTGTCGTACTGGTGCATGTAACCCGAGGTCGACGCGCACGTGACGATCGTGCCGCCCTTGCGCGCGGCGTAGACGGACGCGCCGAACGTCTCGCGGCCCGGGTGCTCGAACACGATGTCCGGGTCGTCGCCGCCGGTCAGCTCGCGGATCTTCGCGCCGAAGCGCTGCCACTCCTTCGGATCCTGCTCGGTGTCGCTCTTCCAGAACTTGTAGTCCTCGGCGCTGCGGTCGATGATCAGCTCGGCGCCGAGCTTGCGGCAGATCGCGGCCTTCTCCGGGCTGGAGACGACGCAGACGGGGATCGCGCCGCCGTTGAGCGCGTACTGCGTCGCGTAGGAGCCGAGGCCGCCGGAAGCGCCCCAGATCAGGACGACGTCACCCTGCTTCATGTCCGCGCCGTTGCGCGAGACGAGCTGGCGGTAGGCGGTCGAGTTGACCAGGCCGGGGGAGGCGGCTTCCTCCCAGGTCAGGTGGTCCGGCTTCGGCATCAGCTGGTTGGCCTTGACCAGCGCGACCTCGGCGAGCCCGCCGAAGTTCGTCTCGAAGCCCCAGATCCGCTGCTCGGTGTCGAGCATCGTGTCGTTGTGGCCGTCCGGGCCTTCGAGCTCGACGTTCAGGCAGTGCGCGACGACCTCGTCGCCCGGCTTCCAGTTGTGCACGCCGACGCCGGTCCGCAGCACGACGCCGGACAGGTCGGACCCGACGACGTGGTAGGGCAGGTCGTGCCGCTTGGCCAGCGGCGAGAGCTTCCCGTACTTTTTCAGGAACTTGAACGTGGGGATCGGTTCGAAGATCGACGTCCACACGGTGTTGTAGTTGATGGCGCTCGCCATCACGGCGACCAGCGCCTCGCCCGGGCCCAGCTCGGGGACGGGGACGTCGTCGACGTGCAGCGACTTGCGCGGGTCCTTGTCCCGGCTCTCGAGGCCCTCGAACATGTCGACCTCGTCGGCGTGCACGGTCACCCCGCGGTAGCTCTCGGGCACGGGCAACGACCCGACCGCGGCGGAGTCGCCGTTCAGGATGGCCTGCTGAATCTCGCCGAGCTGCGTCATCGGTTCCTCCGCGAAGTGGGGGTCAACGGCGTTGGCGGCAGAAATTACTCGCCGGTAACTCGCGGACACAACTGTACGAGACGGAGGGCACGATTACACGCCGAACTGTGACCGATCAGTCTTGACCGGCTGGCCAGTCAAGCGGATCATCGGCTTTGGGTACACCCACCCGACCAGCAGTTTCACCGACGGAGGTGAGCACGAATGAGTGAAGTCTCTACGCGCGCATGGACCCGGCCGCACGATTGGGCCGAGGTCGTCATCGGGGTGGTCGCCGCTCTTTCACCCCTTTGGCTGAGCACGGACACGACCGCGATGTGGACGATGGTCATCTTGGGCGCCTTGATCGCACTCGACGGCCTGGTTTCGCTGGCGATGCCGGGCATGGTCTACGGCGAAGGCATCCAGATCGCGCTCGGCGTGCTGCTGTTCATCGCGCCGTGGGTGATGGGGTACACCGAGTTCAACGGCGCTTCCTGGACGTCCTGGGTCGCCGGGGTGCTGACGGTCATCGCCGGCGCGGCAGCCATGCCGGTCGCGAACGCCGCGCACCGCACCGCCGGCCAGCACTGACGCCGCAGGAGGCACGCATGACCGAGGATTCGGCGAAGGAGCGCATCCTCTGCGCCGCCGAGGCGCTCTTCGCCGAGTCCGGCTTCGACGCCACCCCGACCTCCCGCATCGCGGAGCAGGCCGGGGTGCCGAAGGGGCTGGTGCACTACTACTTCCGGCACAAGGCGGACCTGCTCACCGCGCTCGTCGAGCGGCTGCCCGACGAGCGCATCGAGCCGGCCGTGGTCGTCGTCCCCGGCGACCTGGCGGGCAGCCTGCGGCGGCTCGTCCGCGAACTCGACCACCGCTTCAGCCGGTCGCTCGGGCTCTCGCACCTGCTGTGGCGCGAAGCCGACACCCACCACGTCGTCCGCGACGCACTGCACGAGCGCTTCCAGGTGCTCGTGCGGCAGGTCCGCGCGGTGATCCTGGCGGCAACGGGCGGCGTGCTGCCGCCCGCGGACGTCGACCGCGCATCGGGCCTGCTGGCCCGCGCGGTCAGCCACCGCCACGCGACGGCCCGCCATTCGGACGACGACCTGCCCGCGGAGTTCGACGGCGAGTTGACGTTCATCGCCGACGCCCTCGCGGCGAAGACGCCGGCTTAGCCCGGCAGGCGCTTTGTCACCGGCGTGCGGTGCGCGCGCCCTGGAGTTGTTGCGCCCGAACGGGTCGCGTCAGTGCGCGGGGCCGTTCTTGGCCGGCTCGACCAGCTCCACCAGGACGCCGCCCGCGTCCTTTGGGTGGACGAAGTTCACCCGGCTGTTGGACGTGCCGCGCTTTGCCGACTCGTACAGCAGGCGCAGGCCCTGGTCGCGCAGGGCGGCCGCCGCCGCGTCCACATCGGACACGCGGTACGCCAGCTGTTGCAGGCCCGGGCCGCTCTTGGCCAGGAACTTGCCGATCGCCGAGTCGTCGCGCAGGGGGGCCAGCAGCTGGATCTGCGTCTCCGTGCCCGCCGTGCCGGGTGCGCGCAGCATCGCCTCGCGCACCCCCTGTTCTTCGTTCACCTCCTCGTGCGCCACTTCCAGGCCGAAGTGCGTGCGGTGGAACTCGATGGCCGCGTCCAGGTCCGGGACCGCGATGCCGACGTGGTCGATGGCCGTCACGAACGGCCGCAGGGCGTCATTCATGGAGGCAGGATAGGGCGCTCCCCTCCGGCGTCGACCCCGATTCTTCGCGTGCCCCGCCTCACACTGGCTCCATCAAGAAGCCCACCCTCCGGGTATGGTCGGAAAAACTGCCCATGCGCCGAAGCTTGGAGGACGCCGTGTCCGGTTCCGTGATCCTGGGTGCCGCCCGTACACCGATCGGGCGCCTGCTCGGATCCCTCAAGGACTTCACGGGGGCACAGCTGGGCGGGGTCGCGATCAAGGCGGCCCTCGAACGCGCCGGGGTCGCCCCGGACGCGGTGCAGTACACGATCATGGGCCAGGTGCTGACCGCCGGCGCCGGCCAGATCCCGGCGCGCCAGGCGGCAGTCGCCGCGGGCATCCCGATGAGCGTGCCCGCGCTGACGATCAACAAGGTCTGCCTCTCCGGCCTCGACGCCATCGCGCTCGCCGACCAGCTCATCCGGGCCGGCGAGTTCGACCTCGTCGTCGCCGGCGGCCAGGAGTCGATGACCCAGGCGCCGCACCTGCTGCCGAAGTCCCGCTCCGGCTTCAAGTACGGCGACACCACCCTCGTCGACCACATGGCCTACGACGGTCTCTTCTGCGCCTTCGACCAGGTCGCCATGGGCGCCTCGACGGAGAAGTACAACTCCCGCTACGGCGTCACCCGCGAGCAGCAGGACGCGTTCTCCGCCCGCTCCCACCAGCGCGCCGCCGAGGCGATCAAGAACGGCTACTTCGCCGACGAGATCGCGCCGGTCTCGATCCCGCAGCGCAAGGGCGACCCGGTCGTCTTCGACACCGACGAGGGCGTCCGCGCCGACACCACCACCGAAGGCCTCGGGAAGCTGCGCCCCGCCTTCGCCTCCGACGGCACCATCACCGCGGGCTCGGCGTCGCAGATCTCCGACGGCGCCGCCGCGGTCGTCGTCGCCAGCAAGGCCAAGGCCGAGGAGCTCGGCCTGACGCCGCTCGCCGAGATCGGCGCGCACGGCGTCGTTTCCGGGCCGGACGCGAGCCTGCACGAGCAGCCGTCGAACGCGATCCTCGCCGCGCTGGCGAAGGCGAAGCTCGGCGCCGACGCGCTCGACCTCGTCGAGATCAACGAGGCCTTCGCCGCCGTCGGCCTGGTTTCGACCGAGAAGCTCGGCCTCGACCCGGAGAAGGTCAACGTCAACGGCGGTGCCATCGCGCTCGGGCACCCGATCGGCGCTTCCGGTGCCCGCCTCGCCGTGCACCTCATCCACGAGCTGCGCCGCCGCGGTGGCGGGCTCGGCGCGGCCGCGCTGTGCGGTGGCGGTGGCCAGGGCGACGCCCTCCTGCTGCGGGTGCCCTCCGCGTAAGTGGCCGGTGAACTCGACCTCGACGACCTGGTCGGCCGCGCGCGGGACGGGCAGCACCGTGCCGTCGCGCGGCTGCTGTCGCTCGTCGAGGACGCCCATCCCCGCGTCGCCGAGATCGCGCGGGCGCTGACCCCGCACACCGGGCGCGCCCGGGTCGTCGGGCTGACCGGTCCGCCGGGTGTCGGCAAGTCGACCTCGACGTCGGCGCTGCTCACCGCGTTGCGCGCGGAGGGCAAGCGGGTCGGGGTGCTCGCCGTCGACCCGTCTTCGCCGTTTTCGGGCGGAGCGCTGCTCGGCGACCGGATCCGGATGACCGAGCACGCCACCGATCCCGGCGTGTTCATCCGCTCGATGGCCACGCGCGGGCACCTCGGCGGGCTGTCGTGGGCGACCCCGCAGGCGGTGCGCGTGCTCGACGCCGCCGGCTTCGACGTGGTGCTGATCGAGACCGTCGGCGTCGGACAGTCCGAAGTGGACGTCGTGAAGCTGGCCGACACCACGGTGGTGCTGCTCGCACCGGGGATGGGCGATGGGATCCAGGCCGCGAAGGCCGGGGTGCTGGAGATCGCCGACGTCTTCGTCGTGAACAAGGCCGACCGCGAGGGCGCCGACGCGACGGTGCACGACCTCAAGCAGATGATCTCCCTGGCGCGCCGCGAGATCCGGGGCGCGAGCTGGCGCCAGCCGATCGTGCGGACCGTCGCGGCGAAGGGCGAGGGCGTCGACGAGGTGGTGGCGGCGCTGGCCGCGCACCACGACTGGCTGGTGGCGCACGACGAACTGGCCCGGCGCCGGATCGCGCGGGCCCGCGACGAGGTCGAGGCCATCGCCGTGCGGCGGTTGCGGGCCGAATTGGCGGACCTGCGGGGCGGGGGGCGGCTGGCGGGGGTCGCCGAGCGGGTGGTGGCGCGGGAGCTCGACCCGTTCGCCGCCGCCGATGAGCTGATCGCGGACCTGCGCGGCTGAGGTTTCGCCGCGCGGGGGCAGGTTGGAGGGGCGGACCCGCGGCGCTGGCGCCCCGGGGCGTGGGAGTCGAAGGGTTGTGCGATCGCGGATTCGCGGGCGCGGCAAGAGCCTGAAACCGTGCTGCAAGGCAGGCTGCCGGACTGCCACCGCGATCCCGAGCAGCAGTGAAAACGCCGTCGCCGCAACGGTTCTTCGACGGTGTGCCATGACTTCCCCCTTCTCGGTGCGGCGGGTTCGCCGCGTGATCCACATCCTGCGCCGGGGGTCCGACAATTTCCGGGGTGTCGGCCCTTCGATTCACCCGATGGGCTGACAGGGGCGACTTTCGCCGGTTATTCCTGTCGGTGCCGGGCCCTAGACTGCGGAACGCTCCGGAACCGGGCGATCACTGGGAGGGCGTGCAGGATGAAGAAGACACTCGTCACCGCGCTGGCGGCCGGCGCGTTGTTCGTGGCGGGCACCGGCGTCGCCGCCGCGGCCGACGCACCACCGCCGAAGACGACGCACGGGCCGTGCCAGTACACGGAAACGCCGGACGAGCCGGCCGCGCGGCCGGTGCCGCTGCCGCCCGACCCGCGGCACACGCCGAGCCGCGGGAAGGTGGACGTCGCGGTCCCGACCAGCCAGGGCGCGCTGCCGCTGACGCTCGACCGCGCGAAGGCGCCGTGCACGGTGCAGAGCTTCCTGCACCTGGCGCGCCACCGGTTCTACGACCACACGGTGTGCCACCGGCTGACCGCTTACCCGACGCTGAAGGTCCTGCAGTGCGGCGACCCGAGCGCGACCGGCGAGGGCGGCCCGGGGTACAAGTACAAGGACGAGCTGCCGGTGGACCTGCCGCCGGCGCCGACCGATCCGACCGGTGCACGGCGGGTGTACGCGCGCGGGTTGCTGGCGATGGCCAATGCCGGGCCGGACACCAATGGTTCGCAGTTCTTCGTCGTGTACGGCGATTCCGCGCTGCGGCCGAACTACACGGTGTTCGGGACGGTCGGGGCCCAAGGGCTGAAGACGCTGGATCGCGTGGCCGCCGGGGGGATTCAGCCGACCGCGGAGGATCCCGCGCCGGTTGACGGGACGCCGGTGCTGCGGACGGAACTGATCCGGGTTCGGCCTGGCTGCTGGTTCTGATGGTGACCCGCGGGCCGCTCCGGTGGGGCGGCCCGCGGGACAGCCGGGGATCAGGCGGTGATCTCCCACAGCGCCTCGACCAACGTCTGGGTCGCGCCGGCGAACGCGTGCTTGGGTGTGGCCGCGTAGCCGACGATCAACCCTCCCGGGCGCTCGTCGCCCATCCAATACCCGTCCAACCCCTCGATGCCGATCGCGCGGCGGCGGCAGGCTGCCAGCGCCGTTGCCTCCGATGGGCCCTCCGGCGGCAGCATCAACAGCAGGTGCAGCCCCGCCGCGATGCCCTGCGGCCGGACCGAGTCCGGCAACGCCGCCAGGAGCCGCTCGCGGCGGGAGCGGTACTCCGCCCTGCTTCGGCGGACGTGCTGGTCGTACGCCCCTGAGTCGATCAGCTCCGCCAACGCCAACTGGTTCAGCAGCGCCGGGCGTGAGCCGCTGTCCGCCATGGCCGCGCGGACCGGCTCCACCAATGACCTCGGCAACACCAGCCAAGCGAGCCGCAAGGCGGGCGCGAGGGTCTTGCTCGCCGTGCCCGCGTACACCACCCTCTCCGGGGCCAACGCCTGCAGCGCTCCGACCTGCTGGCGGTCGAAGCGGAACTCGCCGTCGTAGTCGTCCTCCAGCACGACCGCTCCGGAGCGGGTCAAGGCCGCTCGGCGGTGCGGGGCCAGCGTTACGCCCGTGGGGTACTGGTGCGCCGCCGTCACCACCACCGCCGGACTGTCCAAAGAGGACACGTCGAGGCCGTGCTCGTCCACCGGTACCCCGACCACCCGGGGACCCTGCGCCGCCGCGATCGAGCGGTACATCCCCAGCGACGGGTTCTCGAACGCCATCTCGCGCACACCCAAGGAGAACAACGCCCGGGACAGCACCGCGATCGCGTGCGAATACCCGTGGCACACCACGATCCGCGCCGGGTCGGCGACCACCCCGCGGGCTCGCGCGAGATACCCCGCGAGCGTGTCACGCAGCTCCGGCGCGCCCAGTTCCGACTCGTAGCCGAACGCCGATGCCGGCGTCCGCAGCAGGGCGCGGCGGGTCGCGGTGATCCACGCCTGGCGCGGGAACGCCGTCAGGTCCGGGCGGCCCGGCCGCAGGTCCCAGCGCGGTGCCGGGTCGCGCGGTGCCTGCCGAGGAGCGGACTGGGGCAGCGAACCCGCCGTCGCCACGCGGGTCGGCGCTCCCTGGGTCGTGCGCAGGTAGCCCTCGGCGGCCAGGTCGGCGTACACGCGCGTCACCGTTCCACGCGCGACACCCAGGTCGGACGCCAGCGCGCGGGTCGACGGGACCGTCGCGTCCGGCTGCCAGCGGCCCTCGCGGATCGCCGTCCGGATCGCGTCGGCGAGGCCGCTCCGGCCGGTCGACGGCTCCCAGCCGAGGTGGACGTCGAGGCCGGAACTGGACCACGAATCTGCCATGTCACTGGACCATACCCGTGGACCAGTTCGGGCTAGCGTGGACACCATGACGAAGCGAATCGGACTCGGGCAGGCGCCCGAGCTCTACCAGGCGATGGCGAACCTGCAGGCCGAGGTCAACAAGGCCGGGGCGAACGCCGGCCTCGACCCCAAGCTCCTCGAACTGGTGAAGACCCGCGCGTCCCAGATCAACGGCTGCGCGTACTGCCTCGACATGCACTCCCGCGACGCCCTCGAGCTGGGCGAGTCGCCGCGGCGGCTGTTCGTGCTCGACGGCTGGCGCGAGACCGACCTCTTCACCGAGCAGGAGCAGGCCGCCCTCGCCCTCACCGAGGCGATGACCAAGCTGTCCGCGACCCAGACCGTCCCCGACGACGTCTACGAAGAGGCCGCCCGGGTGTTCAGCGAGGAGCAGTACCGCGCGGTCGCGTGGGAGGTCATCGCGATCAACAGCTGGAACCGGATGACCATCACCAGCCACACGCCGCTCCCGAAGCGCGACTCGTGACGGCCGCCGCGCTCAAGGCGCTGCACGTCCCCGGCAAGCCGCTGATCCTGCCGAACGCGTGGGACGCCGACACGGCCAAGCTCGTCGAAGCCGCCGGGTTCCCGGTCGTGGCGACCAGCTCGGTCGCCGTGGCGTCCGCGCTCGGCTTCCCGGACGGCGAACAGGCGCCGGTCGACGAGATGTTCGCGGCGGCGGGACGCATCGCGAAAGCCGTGAGCATCCCGGTGACCGTCGACGCCGAGGCGGGCTACGGCCTGTCCGGCGCCGAGCTGGCCGGACGGCTGGCCGACGCCGGCGCGGTCGGCTGCAACTTCGAGGACACCGACCACGCCACCGGCGGGGTGCGGCCGGTCGCCGAGCAGGCGGAGCGGATCGCCGCCCTGCGTGACGCGGCGGGTGACGGCCTGGTGATCAACGCCCGGGTCGACTCCTTCCGCGGTGTCGACCCGAAGGACCACCTCGCCGACGGGGTCGCCAGGGCGAAGGCGTACCTCGAGGCGGGCGCGGACTGCGTCTACCCGATCCACCTGCGCACCCCCGAGGTGCTCGCGGCGTTCGTGCAGGGCGTCGGCGGCGCCGTCAACGCGCCGGCGTGGCCGGGCAGCCCGGGCCTCGGCGGCCTCGCCGAACTGGGGGTGGCGAGGATTTCGCTGGGCGGCGGGCTCTGGCAGTACGTCCGCAAGCACCTGGAAACCACGCTCGCGGGCGTCGCCGAAGGAAAACTGCCCTACTGATGGCCGAAGGCCGCCGCGAGGGGATCGGGAACACCCTCGCGACGGCCCTTCGGGGTCGGTGAGACTAGTGAGCTACGGCCTTCTCGGCACCCGCACCCGTCAAGGAGCGGACCTCCATCTCGGCGTACTTCTTCTCGTCGTGCTCCTTCGACAGGACCGTGCCCAGCCAGCCC
The DNA here is from genome assembly GCF_044759945.1 of Amycolatopsis sp. NPDC098790. Taxonomy (NCBI): domain Bacteria; kingdom Bacillati; phylum Actinomycetota; class Actinomycetes; order Pseudonocardiales; family Pseudonocardiaceae; genus Amycolatopsis; species Amycolatopsis sp. NPDC098790. The sequence continues at coordinate 513,704 of NZ_JBIWAI010000007.1, read as the reverse complement.
AGGATGAACGCGGCCGGGATCGAGACGATGCCGGGGTTGCTCAGCGGGAACCAGGCGAAGTCCACGGTCTTGATCATCGACGTGCTCTTGCCGGACACCGCCGGCGAGAACACGATCAGCACGATCGTGATGGCCAGGCCGCCGTAGATCGACCACAGCGCGCCCTGGGTGTTGAACCGCTTCCAGAACAGCGAGTAGAGGATCGTCGGCAGGTTCGCCGACGCCGCGACCGCGAAGGCCAGCGCCACCAGGAAGGCGACGTTCTGCCCGTTGGCCAGGATGCCGCCGCCGATGGCGAGGGCGCCGATGACCACCGCGGTGATCCGGGCGACCTTGACCTCGGAGTCCGGCGACGTCTTGCCGCGCTTGACGACGTTCGCGTAGACGTCGTGGGCGAAGGACGCCGACGCCGTGATCGTCAGGCCGGCGACCACCGCGAGGATCGTCGCGAACGCGACCGCGGAGATCAGGCCCAGCAGCACCGGCCCGCCGAGCTCCAGAGCCAGCAGCGGCGCCGCGGAGTTGACCCCGCCCGGTGCCTTCTTGATCGTGTCCGGTCCGACCAGCGCGCCGGCGCCGTAGCCCAGCACCAGCGTGAACAGGTAGAACACGCCGATCAGCACGATCGCCCAGACGACCGAGCGACGCGCGTCGCGGGCCGTCGGCACGGTGTAGAAGCGCATCAGGACGTGCGGCAGACCGGCGGTGCCCAGCACCAGCGCGATGCCGAGGGAGAAGAAGTCCAGTTTGGACGTTCCGGTGGCGCCGTACTGCTTGCCCGGGCCGAGCAGCGTCTCGCCGGCCTTGCCCGCCTTGTCGACGGCGGCCTGCAGCAGGCTGGAGAAGTTGAAGTTGTACTTGCCCAGCACCCACAGGGTGATCACGAGCGCGCCGACGATCAGCAGCGCGGCCTTGATGATCTGCACCCAGGTGGTGCCCTTCATACCGCCGATCAGGACGTAGGCGATCATGATGATGCCGACCACGGCGATCACGATGGCCTGCGCGCCACCGCCTTCGACGCCGAGCAGCAGCGCGACGAGACCGCCCGCGCCGGCCATCTGCGCCAGCAGGTAGAAGAACGACACGGCCAGCGTCGACGTCGCGGCCGCGGCCCGCACCGGGCGCTGCTTCATCCGGAACGCCAGGACGTCGCCCATCGTGAACTTGCCGGTGTTGCGCAGCAGTTCCGCGACCAGCAGCAGCGCGACGAGCCACGCCACGAGGAAGCCGATCGAGTACAGGAAGCCGTCGTAACCGTTGATGGCGATCGCGCCGGCGATGCCGAGGAACGACGCCGCCGACAGGTAGTCACCCGAGATCGCGATGCCGTTCTGCGGGCCGGTGAAGGCGCGCCCGGCGGCGTAGTAGTCCGACGCCGTCTTCGTGTTGCGGCTGGCGCGGAACACGATCACCAGCGTGATGACCACGAACGCGGCGAAGATGAGGATGTTCAGGAGCGGGTTGCTGCCTTCCACCCCCGCGGCGATGTCGAAGTTCATGCCTGCTCCTTCTCGATGTCCTCACGGATCTTCTCCGCGACCGGGTCGAGCTTCCGGTTGGCGTACCGGACGTAGAGGCCGGTGATGACGAACGTCGAGACGAACTGCAGCAGGCCGAAGATCAGGCCGACGTTGATGTTGCCGAAGACCTTCGTGCTCATGAAGCCGTGCGCGTAGTCCGCGAGGAGCACGTACAGCAGGTACCAGAGGAGGAAGACCGCCGTCATCGGGAAGACGAACTTCCGCAGGCGGCTGCGCAGCTCACGGAACTCGGTGCTCTCGTGTGCCTTCTCCCAGATGGTCTCTGACGTGTCCGGGGGGCCGCCGCCGGTGTCCGTCGTGCTCATCGCTGCTCCTCGCGACGCTGCGGAAAGTGACGTGCGACACCGTAGGGAGCGTGAGGTGCGAGTGAAAGATTCAGCGGTTCAACAGCCTCGCCAGACGACGAACGGTTGACGAACGGTCGCGCGGCCCTGCCGAACGGGGTTCGTCCAGGTGCAGGCGGAGCATCGCCGCCGTCGACCAGGCGGGTGGCCTGCCGCGCAGGGAGACCAACGCCATTGCGCCGAATGCCAGCGGTACCGACCAGGGTGCCGGTTGCTGCACCAAGATCGCCACCCAGCCGTGCAGGTCCGGGCCGGCGAGGGCGAACAGGATCGAGCCGGACGACGCGACGAGCCCGGTCAGCACCCCGGCGATCCCGCCGGCCGCCGTCAGCCGCGGCCACCAGATACCGAGCACGAGCAGCGGGCAGAACGTCGACGCGGCGACGGTGAAGCCCCACGTGACGAGCACTCCGGCGTCGAGCTCGGCCGAGCGCAGCGCGAGCAGCACCATGATCGCGGCGACGCCGAACACCGCGATCCGCAGCCGGCGCAGGCCACCGGGGACGAGGTCGTGCGCGATCGCGCCGGACATCACCAGCAGCAGCCCGAGAGACGTCGCCAGGAACGCGGCGAACGCGCCCGCCGTCAGCAACGCCGTGAAGAGCCCGCCGGCCCAGCCACTGTCCACTTGGTACGGCAGCGCGACGACGACCGTGTCCGTCGCGCCCGAAAGATAGAGCCCGGGAACGAGAACCCGGCCGAGGACGCCGTAGACGCCGGGGAAGAGGTAGAAGACGCCGAGCAGCGCGACGGTGATCGCGGCGGTGCGGCGCGCGGCGCGGCCGTCCGGGCTGGTGTGGAAGCGCATGAGCACGTGCGGCAGGCCCATCGTGCCGAGCATGGTCGCGATGAGCACCGCCCACGTGCCGAGCAGCGGGTAGCCCTCGTCGCCGAGGTCGAGCAGCGGCCGCTGCCAGTCGTGCCCGCCGAGCGGCGCGCCGCCGCGGACGGCCGGGACCGCCGCACCCGAGCCGAACACGACGTCGTCCTGGCTGTGCGCGGTGAACTCGCCCGGCGGCAAGGTCCGCGGGACGCCGTTGACGCGCACCGCGGTCGGCTCGCGGATCTCCATGGTGACGTCGACTTCGAACCGCACTGGCGTTTCGCGCGCGAAGTGCGTGAACTCGACGGGGTGCAGGGCGTCGGCCCGGTTGACCGCGCCGGCCTGCAGCACCAGCCAGATCGCGGGGATGAGGAACAGCAACAGCTTCAGCACGAACTGGAACGCCTGCACGTACGTCGCCGCGCGCATCCCGCCGAGCGCGAGGGTGACGCTGACCGCGGCGCCGGCCAGCACCACGCCGACCCAGTACGGCGTGCCGCCGACCGCGGTGAGCACCAGGCCCGCGGTGCGGAACTGCGGGACGACGTAGATGGTGCCGATCACCAGGACGACCACCGCGGCCAGGCGGCGCAGGGCGGGGGAGTTGAGGCGGGCTTCGGCGAAGTCGGGGACGGTCAGCGCGCCCGACCGGCGCATCGGCGCGGCGACCAGGACGAGCATCGCGATGTAGCCGGCGGTGAAGCCGACCGGGTACCAGAGAGCGCCGATGCCGTCCTTGACGACGAGTCCGGCGACGCCCAGGAACGAGGCGGCGGACAGGTATTCGCCCGAGACGGCGGCCGAGTTGACCAGCGGCGAGATCCGGCGGGACGCGACGAGGAAGTCCGACGTCGTGCGCATGGCGGCGACCCCGCGGACGCCGATGAGCAGCGTCACGAGCACGACGGGGGCGACGGCGAGCGCGACGCCCACTAGTCGTCGTCCTCGAGGCGTTCGGCGCGGCGCAGCTGCCAGCGGGCCAGGACGGCCATCGCGGGGTAGGGGAGGACCGCGATCATCAGCCAGGACACCGGGATGCCCAGCAGCCGCACGGTGTCCAGGCCCGGGAAGATCGCGAAGAGGCCGGGCAGGCCGAGGAGGAGGGCGAACATCAGGACCAAGGCGGGGATGCCGCGACGCCGTTGCGCGCGGTAGAGGGCGGTGGCGCGCTGGGTGTCGCTCGCGGGGAGTCGCGGCTGGCGCCACCGGTGACGCGACCGGCGGCGCGCGTGGGCGAGACGGGTCTGCGGGCTCGTGACGGCGACCCGCCGGATCTTGCTCATCGCTGACCCGGTCCGAGCTGACCGCGCTGCGCGGCCTCCAGCAACCGATCGCGCAAGTCGCGCGCGTGCCGGCGGCTGACCGGGACGTCGCCCGCCTCCGTGTGCGCCAAGAGCCCGCCCGCGCTGTCGCTGCGCAGCTCAAGCACCGCGCCCACCGACAGCAGGAACCCGCGGTGGACCCGGCTGAACCCCGTGCCCTCCCAGTACTCCTCCAGCCGCGAGATCGGCATCCGCACCAGGTGGACGCCGCCGCGTGTGTGCAGCCGGACGTAGTCGCCGTGGGCCTCCACGAACAGGACGTCGTCGCGGCGGACGTACCGCGTGCGGCCGCCCGACTCCACCGGCAGCGCCGCCATCGCGTCCGGGGTCGGCCGGGACGCCGGGGTCGCCATCCGCAGCACCTTCGCCAGCGCCGCCGACAGCCGTTCGGCGCGGACCGGCTTCAACAGGTAGTCCACCGCGCCGATGCCGTACGCCGCCACCGCGTGGCCGTCGTGCGCGGTCACGAACACGATCACCGGCGGCTCGCTCAGCCGAGCCAGCAACGACGCCAGTTCGAGCCCGTCGAGGCCCGGCATCGAAATGTCCAGGAACACCGCGTCGAAGCGGTCCGCCTGAAGCAGCTTCAACGCCTTCAGCGCGTCACCCGCGCCGACGACTTCGCCGACTTCCGGCGCTTCGCGCAACAACCGGCACAGCTCGTCCAACGCGGGTGGCAGGTCGTCGACGGCGAGGACGCGCAGGCTCACGGCAGCACCCCCGGCTGGAACCGCGGCACCCGCACGATCACGCGGGTACCCGCGTCGACCTCGGTTTCGACCGTCAGCCCGTACCAGGCGCCGTAGACGTCCCGCAGCCGTCTGTCCACATTGGCCAGTCCGAGCCCGGCCGGGTCGTCTTCGCCGGTGCGCCCGGCCAGGATGTCCGCCGCGCGCGCCGGGTCCATGCCGACCCCGTCGTCCTCGACGAAGATCACGCAGTCGTTCCCTTCCGCCTGGCCGTGCACCTGGACCAGGCCGGTGCCCGAGCGCGGCTCGATGCCGTGCCGGATCGCGTTCTCCACCAACGGTTCCAGCACGAGGTACGGCACCGCAACGGCGAGGATCTCCGGCGCGACCCGCACCTGGACGCGCAGCCGTTCGCCGAGCACCGCCCGCTGCAGCGCCAGGTACGTCTCGATCGCGCGGAACTCCTCGGCGACCACCGTGTACTCGCCGTGCCGCGCCAGGCTGTAGCGCGTGTAGTCGGCGAAGTCGAGCATCAGGTCGCGAGCGCGGTCGGGGTCCGAACGCACCAGCGACGCGATGACCGTCAGCGCGTTGTAGACGAAGTGCGGGGACATTTCGGCCCGCAACGCCCGCAGTTCGGCCTGCGCCGCCTGGTCCGCCGACGCCTCGAGCCGCCCGCGTTCGAGGGCCTGCACGACGAGGTCCGCCGCCTGGGCCGCGACGGCGTCCCGGACGTCGCCGACGACCAGCAGCGCGCCGGCCAGCTCGTCGCGGACGTGCAGCGGCAGCACGAGGACGTCGTCGGCGGAGCCGGGTTCTTCGGTGTGGAGCACGCCGTCGAGCACCGTCGCGACGACCGCGTCCGGCCCGGGGCGCCCCGACCACAGCAGCGAGCCGGACAGGTCGGTGAGCCCCAGCCCGGGGAAGCCGAACAGGCGCCGCAGGCCGTGCGCGGCGCGGCGGGCGCGGGTGCCCGAGAGGCCGTCGCGCAGGTCGTCGGTGATCCGGCGGGCGGCGGCGAGCACCGGCACCGGGTCGGCGCGGGACGCCGCGCGCAGGTGCACGGTCAACGGGCCTCCCCTCGGCGACGGTGTCCAGGGCAGTAGATCCTACGGCTACGCGGGGCCCTCCCGGTCGGCCAGCACCTGGGCGTGGCGGCGGAAGCGGCGCCAGGTCCGGTAGTCGTCGAGCGCCGTGACGTCGCCGAGCAGGCTCGTGTTCGCCGGGTACGGCCGGTCGGGCAGCGCGATCCAGCCGGTCGTCCGGGTCTCCTTGACCGCGACGGGCACCGGCCGGAACGTCGTCGGGTCGAGGCCGTCGCTGTGCCGGACGACCTCCTCGAAGAACCAGGACGACGTGATCAGCCCCAGCACGCCGGGCGACGCCTTGAGCGCCTTCTTCAGCGGCGCCGCGTCCAGGAGCCGGAACGCGTGGTTGATCGCCGGCGCGGTCACGCCGTGGTCGTCGAAGGCGACCTCGCCCGCGTGCAGCGCCATCCGGAGCCGGATCCGGGCGCCGGCGTGGTGGGTCAGGTTGTGCCGGTGCAGCGCCACGGCGAGCGCGTTGGGCAGGAACTCGACGAAGAGCCCCTTCGGGATCTGTGGTGGAGCGAGGACGAAGACGCCGTCGCCGCAGTCGTCGCTCCGGCAGGCTGCCCAGGGGACGCCCGCGTCGTCGAACGCCCGGCCGAGCGCGCGGTAGAGCCCGCCGCGCATCGCCAGGCGGTCCGGTGTGGTCCTGCGTTGGTCGCCGTAGCCCTCGACGTCCACGGCGAAAATCGTCCGGTGTATGGCCGGCCGCTCGTAGTTCATCGCACCCTCCCTGCGATCATGCATGTGTAAATGCATGTGCAGATGAGTGTGACGGGGGACACCCGCGCGGGGGAACGGCTCGTGCGGTGAGCGGTGCCCCCGCCGCGGTGACCGGTGGTGAGCGATCACCGGCGGTGAAACACCTGGTCAGAACCCCTGCGGGCGGTGCGCACACCACCCGCAGGGATCTGACGGACGGGTCAGCAGGACTGCTTGTAGAAGTACTGCGAGTTGGCGTCCATGTCCGCCTTGGTGATCGAGTGCAGCTCCGCGGTGAGGTTCCGCGTCACCGGCTTGCCCTCGATGGCCGCGACGGCCTGCTGGACGCCCTGGGTGCCGATCGAGGCCGGGTCCTGGGCGATGAGCGCCTGGTACTGGCCGTTCTTCAGGCCCTCGACCTCCGACGGGCTGGCGTCGAAGCCGATCAGGTTGACCGCGCCGACCTTGCCCGCGTTGCGCAGGCCGGTCGCCGCGCCTTCACCGGTGTTGAGGTTGGTCGCGAAGACGCCGATGAGGTCCGGCGTGGACGACAGGGCCGCTGTCACCTTGGCCGCGGCCTGCTCCGGCTCGTTCTGGGTGAACTGGACGCCGATCGACTTGAGGTTCGGGGTGTTCTTCAGCTCGTCTTCGAAGCCCTTGGCGCGCGCGGCGGTCGTGGACGTGCCGGCGATCGTGTCGAGGACCAGCACCGAGCCGCTCTTGCCGGCGGCGAGCTTCGCCATCGTCTGGGCCGCGAGCTTGCCGCCCGAAGCGTTGTCGGAGGAGACGGACGACGCGGCGACGCTCGTGTCCTTCAGCGACGTGTCGACCTCGACGATCTTCGCCCCGCGCGCCTTGACCTGCTGGATCGGCGCGAGCATCGCCGTGTCGTCGGTCGGGGCGATGAGCAGCCCCGCCGGCGGGTTGGAGCCGAGGGCGTTGACGAGCTGGGTCTGCATCGCCGCGTCGAACTTCTGCGGCGCCTGCGTGGTCAGCTCGTAGCCGAGCTTCTTCGCTTCGGCCTCGGCGCCGCACTGCAGCGAGATGTAGAACGGCTCGGCCTGCACGCCCGGGATGAGCGCCAGCTTCTTCGAGCCTGCCGAGTTGGCCTGGCTGTCGCCGGACCCGGTCTGGCCGACCGTGCCGGACCCGCAGGCGGTGAGCAGCGCCGCCGCGGAGACCACGGCACCCATGGCGGTGAGAGTCTTGGTCAGCTTCATAAGCACCTCTTTGTACTTAGGGGGAACTCAGCGGGAGTTGCGTTGACGGCGGCGCCGCTGGTCGAACCAGACGGCGGCGATCAGGACCGCGCCGACGGCGATCATCTGCCAGAAGTCCTGGACGTGGGTGATGTTGAAGCCCTTCTTCAGCACCGCCGGGATGAACACGCCGATCACCGTGCCCAGTACCGTGCCGACGCCGCCGAAGAGGCTCGTTCCGCCCATCACGACCGCGGCGATCGCGTTGAGGTTGTCGGTGGTGTGCGCCGAGATCGTGGTCGACGCGTAGTACGCCAGCGAGAGGAAGCCGGCGATCCCGGCCAGGAAGCCCGTCAGCGTGTACACCTTCAGCAGGTGCGCGGTGACGCCGATGCCCGCGCGTCGCGCGCCTTCGGCGTTGGAGCCGACCGCGTAGGTGTAGCGGCCGAACTTCGTGGTGTGCAGCAGCCACGCGCCGATCAAGGTGATCACCACGGCGACGATGACCAGGTTCGGCACCACGCCGAACGAGGTGCCGTAGCCGAGGGTCTGGTTGAGTGCCAAGGGGATGCTGCGCACGTCCGAGCCGTTGTTGAGCAGGTAGGCCGAGCCGAGTGCGGCGCCCATGGTGCCGAGGGTGACGATCAGCGGCGGGATCCCCGCCACCGCGATGAGGAAGCCGTTGATCAGGCCCCACACCGTCCCGGCGACGACCGCGGCGACGAGGCCGACGGTGATGACGCCCCAGCCCGCGTTCGACGCGTTGCCGCCGGACATCGCCTCCATCACCTTGCCCGCGACCATGCCGGAGAAGATCAGCACCGACCCGACGGACAGGTCGATGCCGGAGGTGATGATCACGAACGTCATCCCGACCGACAGCACGAGCAGCACCGCGGTCTCGATGAGCAGCGTCTGGAAGGTGAACAGGGTCGCGAACTCGCCGGGGGCGATCGCGCTGAACACGACGATCAGCGCCACCAGGACCAGCGCGATCCAGAACGTGTTGGCGCCGACCAGCCGCTTGCCGAGCGGCCGCTTGCCGAAGCCGGCGTCCGGTGCTTGCTGGATGTCCTTCGCAGGCGCGGTCACGCGGCCTCCTCCTGCACGAGTGCGCCGGTCATCGCGGCGACGAGGTCTTCGAGCTTCGTGTCCGACCCGGTGAACCGGGCGACGCGCTTGCCGAGCCGCAGCACCTCGACGCGGTCGGCGACCGACAGCACCTCGGGCATGTTGTGGCTGATCAGCACGACGGCGATGCCCTTGTCGCGCACCTTCTTGATGACGTCGAGCACGCGCTCGCGCTGCACGACGCCGAGTGCCGCGGTCGGCTCGTCCATGAACACGACCTTCGACGCCCACACGACCGACCGCGCGACCGCGACGCTCTGGCGCTGCCCGCCGGACAGCGAGCCGATCGGGACGTCGGTGCTCTGCAGCGTCACGCCGAGGCGCTGGAACTCTTCGATCGCCTGCCGCCGCATCTCGGCTTTGTCCAGCATGCCGAGCTTGCCGAGGATGCCCTTGCGGTGGATCTCGCGGCCGAGGAAGAGGTTGGCCGCCGGGTCGAGCTCCGGCGCGACGGCGAGGTCCTGGTAGACGGTTTCGATGCCCATCCGCCGGGCCGTGGTGGGGGAGTCGAAGTGCACTTCCTTGCCGTCGAGCAGGATCTTCCCCGACGTCGGCTGCTCCGCGCCGGAGAGGCACTTGACCAGGGTGGACTTGCCGGCGCCGTTGTCGCCGATCAGCGCCGTCACCTCGCCTGCGCGCGCCTGGAAAGACGCGCCGCGCAGGGCTTCGACGGATCCGTAGTGCTTGGTCAGGTCGACCGCGTCCAGGAGGATTTCGCTCATCCGTGCCTCTCTTCCGGCGCCGGCGGACGGCAGCGGACCACCGTCGCCGTGCCGGACAGCTCGGTCTGGCCGGCGTCGAACGGGACGACGTAGGTGTCGCCCTTCGCCAGCGCGTGCTCGCCGCCGTGCTCGGTGCGCAGGGTGCCTTCGCCGTCGAGGACGACGAGCACCGCGAAGGACGGATCGAGTGACAACGTTGTCACCTCGTCCGTCCGCAGCTGATCGGCTCGGAAGAACCGCTCCGATCCGCCGGCCAGCAGGTCCACAGTGGACGCCTGGTCGCCCGCGGTGCGCTTGATGATCGTCTCGAGGCGCTCGGCGTCCCAGCCGGACGTGTCCAGCGCTTCGATCGCGGTGTCGAAGCCGATCCCGAGGTGGCCCTTTTCCGGGGACGCGAGGAAGTCCCGCCACTCGATCGTCAGCGAAAAGTCCGTCGGCTGCTGCAGTTCGACGACGAAGACTCCCTCACCGATCGCGTGCGGCAGGCCGGCCGGGATGTAGACGGTGTCGCCGGCGGTCACCGGGACGCTGTTCAGCGCGCCCAGCATCGACGGCACGTCCTGCTCCCGCGTCCACTCCGACACGGTCGCCTTCGACAGCGTCTCCTTGAAGCCCGGGTAGACGCGCGGGTCGTCGCCGTACGTGCCGACCACGATCCACGCCTCGGTCTTGCCGAAGTGCGAGTCGAAGTGCTGCTTGGCGAACGCGTCGTCCGGGTGGAAGTGCACGGGCAGCCGCTGGCCCGCGTCGAGCAGCTTGACCAGCAGCCCGGTCGACGTCCCGAGCGCCTCGACGTGCTTCGCGCCGAGCCAGCCGTTCGGGTTCGCGACGACGGCGTCGCGCAGCCACGCGCCGCTGGGCAGCCGGGTCAGGCCGTTGGTGTCCTGGCCGAACATGGTGCTCACCGACGCGACCCAGTCCTCCGGGCCGAACTTCTTGTCCGACGACGCCCCGCGCAGGTTGGCGATGGCGTCGCCCCCGCGGTAGAACTGCGGCGGCTGGTTGGCCGGGAGCCGGATGGGTTCGAGGGTCACGGGGCGACCTCACCGGAACCGCGGGCGACGAGATGCACGGGCAGGACTACCTTTCTGGGCGGGGACTGATCTCCTTGGACGCGCGCGAAGAGCAGCTCGGCCGCGGCGTGGCCGAGCGCGCTCACGTCGTGCGCGACGACGGTGACCGGCGGGTCGAGCAGGTCCGCCAGCTCGAAGTCGTCGAAGCCGACCATCGCCGGGCGGTACTCGGCGTGGGCCAGCGCGCGCAGCAGGTGCACGGCGACCCGGTTGTTGCCCGCGATCACGGCGGTGGCCGCGTCCGGGCCGTGCAGCAGCCGCTTGACCGCGTCGCCGATGCCCTCCTGCGTCGGCGTCCGCATGGAGACCAGCGACTCGTCGTAGGAGATGCCGTTGCGGACGCAGCCCTCGCGGAACCCGCGCAGGCGCTCGGCCGCGGTGAAGATGTCGGGGCTGTCGCCGAGGAACGCGATCCGCCGGTGGCCGTGCTTGGCCAGGTGCGTGACCGCCTCGATGGTGCCGCCGAGGTTGTCGACCAGCACAGTGTCGGCGACGATGTCACCGGCCGGGCGGTCGATGAACACGACCGGCGTGCCCGCGCGCATCTCCGGCACCAGGTAGCCGTGCTGCAGCCCGGCCGGGACGACGAGGATGCCGTCCACCCGCCGCGCGCAGAACTCCAGCACGAGCTCGCGCTCGCGGTCGGAGTTCTCCTCGGACGAGCCGGTGAGCACCTGGCGCCCGAACGACGTCGCGATGCGCTCGACCGCGCGGTTCAGCTCGGAGTAGAAGGGGTTGCCGACGTCCTCGACGATCAGCCCGATGGTGCCGGTCGTCGACCCGCGGCGCAGGTTGCGCGCGCCCAGGTTGCGCCGGAACCCCAGCTGCTCGATGGCCGCCATGACCCGCTCGGCGGTGTCCGGGTGCACGGCCGGTTCGTCGTTGACCACACGCGAGACGGTCTTGATGCTCACGCCCGCCAGCCGCGCCACGTCGCTCATGGTGGCGCGCCTGCTCGCGGTGCGCGGGGCACCGTCCCGGTCGCGGCCGGGAGGAGACAACGTTGTCATAGTGACCGGGATTGAACGCCACCCGTCGGTGGCTTGTCAACGCTTCACGCGCGAATTGTGCCGATTCGGCTACCGACGTCGTAGGTCAGACGGCTGATCATGCTGTCCCGAAGTGGACAGGTCTTGACGCGACCCTTGACTGTCTGGTGAGCCGCTGCCCAAGGTTGCCCCGTTCGACCGACTGCGCGACAAGGTTGTCATTTCGGTCGCGCTGACGAGGTGAGAGGCGATGGCCATGGCGCGATTGCGCTTAAGAGCCGGTTTGACCTTTTTGGCATTGGCGGTCACGGCAGCGGTGGCTCCCGCTGTCCCCGCCGCGGCAGCTCAGAGCACCGATTTCGCGAAGTGGGTCAACCCCTTCGTGGGCACCCGTCCGGGTGGCGCGGACCACGGCACCGGGGGCGGTGCCGGCAACACGTTCCCGGGTGCGGTGGCGCCGTTCGGAATGGTCCAGTGGAGCCCGGACACGGTGAAATCCCAGCCCGGTGGGTACTTCTACGACGACAACGCCCTCACGGGGTTCAGCCTGACGCACCTTTCGGGCGCGGGCTGTTCGACCTATCAGGACATCCCGTTCATCCCTTATGTCGGTGAAGTGACGACTTCCCCGGCGACCGACCCGTCGCACTACACGTCGAAGTTCTCGCACGCCAACGAACACGCGACCGCGGGCGCCTACGACGTCACCCTCGACAGTGGAGCGAAGGTCGAGCTGAGCGCGACCCAGCGCACCGGCTCGGCGCGGCTGACCTACCCGGCGGGCGCGTCCTCGACGCTGCTGGTCAACACCTCCGGCTCGGTCAACGGCACCGACGACGCGTCGATCACCATCGGCAAGGACACCATCAGCGGCTGGGCCACGAGCGGCCGCTTCTGCGGGGCCCAGAACAGCTACCGCGTCTACTTCTCGGCCAAGTTCGACACGCCGTTCGCGTCCATCGGCACGTGGAAGAACGGCGCCGTGACGCCGAACAAGGCCGCGGAAACCGGCGGTGCCAAGGCTAAGGTCGCGCAGCCCAACGGCGTGAACGCGTCGATCGCGCGCACCGCCACGGCCAAGCAGCAGAACACCACGGTCAGCGGTCCGGGCAGCGGCGGGTACGTCACTTTCGCCAACCTCAACGGCGCCCAGGTGAACGTCCAGGTCGGACTGTCCTTCGTGTCCGTCGACGGCGCGAAGGCCAACCTCAAGGCGGAGAACACCGGCAAGTCGTTCGACAAGGTGGCCGCGGGCGCGCGCAAGGCGTGGAACGACCAGCTCGGCAAGATCGCCGTCACCGGCGGCTCGGACGCCGACCTGACGACGTTCTACACCTCGCTGTACCACTCGCTGATCCAGCCGAACGTCTTCTCCGATGTGGACGGTCAGTACATCGGGTTCGACGGCCGGATCCACAAGGCCGACAAGGGCCACGCGATGTACACGAACTTCTCCGGCTGGGACATCTACCGCTCGGAGATCCCGCTGCTGGCGACGATCGACCCGAAGGAGACTTCGGACATCGTCCGGTCGATGATGGCCTACGCCGAGCAGGGCGGCTCGTGGGACCGCTGGACGGTCGCGAACGACTACACCGGCGTGATGAACGGCGACCCGTACCACATCATCGTCTCCAGCGCGTACGCGTTCGGGGCGCGTGACTTCGACGCCCAGAAGGCGTTGCTGCTCATGATCAAGGGCGCCACCCAGCCGACGCAGGGCTACACCGAGCGGCCGGGCCTCGACGACTACCAGAAGCTCGGTTACGTGCCGGGCGCCGGCGCGGACACCCTTGAATACACCAGCGCCGACTTCTCCATCGCCCAGTTCGCGAAGCGGCTCGGCGACAGCGCGACGTACACGACGTTCATGAAGCGCGCCCAGAACTGGCAGAACCTCTACAACCCGGGCACCGGCCACCTGCAGCCGCGCAACGCGGACGGCTCGTTCTCCGGCACCTACGACCCCGCCAGCTCGCAGGGCTGGGTCGAGGGCAACGGCGCGCAGTACGAGTGGATGGTGCCCTACGACCTTGGCGGCGTCGTGACGGCGTTCGGCGGCAACACCGCGACGCAGTCCCGTTTGGACACGTTCTTCACCGACCTGAACGCGGGCACGCAGGAGCCGTACGCCTTCATGGGCAACGAGCCGAACTCCAACGCGCCGTACGTGTACTCGTACGCGGGCGCGCCGGCCAAGACCCAGGGGATCGTGCACCGCTCGATGGACGAGCTGTACAACCCGAACCCCGAAGGCCTGATCGGCAACGACGACCTCGGCCAGATGTCGGCCTGGTACGTCTGGTCGGCGCTCGGCATCTACCCGGAGATCCCGGGCCGCGCCGAGACGCTGCTCGTCACCCCGCGCTTCGAGCACGCCGTGCTCACCACCGGCGCGGGCAAGAAGATCACGATCAACGCGCCGGGCACCGGCGACTACGTGGGCAGCTTGAAGGTCAACGGCGGCGCGGCCGCGAAGGCGTGGCTGCCGGAGGCGCTGATCTCCAGCGGTGGCACGCTCGACTACACGCGGTCCGCCACGGCGACCGCGTGGGGCAGCGCGGCGGCCGACGCACCGCCGTCGTTCCGCGAGCAGGAGAAGCCGAGCCTGTCCTTTGTGGACCCGGCCCGCGCGGTGACGCCCGCGGGGGCGACGTCCCAGGCGTCCGTGGGTGTCCAGGACCTTTCGGGTGTCGCCCGGACCTGGACCTACAGCGCTGGAAGCGTCGACGGGATCACGCTGACCCCGGCGACGGGCACCATCGCGGTGCCCGCGGCGGGCAAGGCCCAGGCGGAGCTGACGGTTTCAGTCCCGGCCGGCCTGGCCGACGGCGCCCGTCGCATCCCGGTGACGTTCTCCGCACCGGGCGTGGCTTCGTCGCAGGCGGTGCTGACGGTGCTGGTGGCGCAGCCGAACAGCTGGCTGGCCACGGTGAACAACGCCGGCATCTCCCCGGACTCGAACTCGGGCGCGGCGAACTTCGACGGCGGTGGCTGGAGCTACTCGGCCGACGCGCTGGCCGCGGCCGGGGCGACCGCCGGCGGGACCATCACCAGTGACGGCATCAAGTTCACCTGGCCGTCGTTCCCGGCCGGCGACCCGGACAACGTCGTCGCCGGCGGCCAGACGGTGAACGTCAGTGGCTCCGGACGCCTGGCGCTGCTCGGCTCGGCGTCGAACGGCAATGCGTCCGGCACGCTGACGGTGACCTACACCGACGGCAGCAAGTCCACCGCGACCATCGGGTTCTCCGACTGGACCCTCGGTGGCGGCGGCGCGCAACCGGCGTTCGGCAACCGGATCGTGCTGTCCACGCCGTACCGCAACGCTTCGGGCAGCGACCCGCAGCAGATCCGCACGATGGTGTTCGGCACCAACCCGATCACCCTCGACGCGGGCAAGACCGTGGCGAGCGTGACGCTGCCGGACAACGTCAGCGGCGGGGCGCTCCACGTGTTCGCCATCGGTATCGGCGCGTAAGTGATCCACCTGTGAAAGGCCGCCCGCCCCGCGCGGGGCGGCCTTTCCCTTTCTCTGGAAGGCTTTCCATGAAACGCAAGGTCCTGGCGGGCGCGCTGGCGCTCGCCGTGGTGGCGACGGGGGTGAGCCCCGCCGTCGCCTCAGCTTCAAGTGGAGACGCCCTTGACGCCGTCAACACGTTCATCGGCACGCAGGACGAGGGCAACACGTACCCGGGCGCCTCGGCGCCGTTCGGGATGACGCAGGTCAGCCCGATCACCTCGCACTACGCCGGCTACCGCTACACCGACACCGCGATCCGCGGCTTCGGGCACTTCTTCCTGTCCGGCGCGGGCTGCTGGGAGCAGGGCGGCCTCGTCTCGACGCTGCCGACCACCGGCGAAATCGGTCCAGGTAAGGCGTTCGACACCACGGAAGCGTCCACTTTCGACCAGAAGCTCTACGCGGCGCCGTTCACCCACGACGGCGAAGTCGGCAAGCCCGGCTACTACAAGGTCCACCTGACCGGCTACGGCGGCGTCGACGTCGAGACGACCGCCGCTACCCGCGCGGGTGTCGAGCGGTACACCTTCGCGAAGTCCGGTGACGCCAACGTCTTCGTCAACGTCGGGCAGGCCAACGACAAGGAACCCGTCACCGGCAGCAGCATCCGGATCGTCGACGACCGGACCGTCGAGGGAACCGTGGAGTCGCAGGCGTTCTGCGGCGGCAAGGCCTACACGACGTACTTCACGACGAAGTTCGACAAGCCGTTCAAGTCCTCGGGCACGTGGTCGCCGGACGGCGGGACCCCGGGCAGCCGCTCTTCCCAGGGCGGCGCCGGACTGCGTGGCGCCTGGCTGTCCTTCGGCGGGCAGAGCCAGGTCACCGCGACCACCGCGATCTCCCAGGTGGACGCGCAGGGCGCGCGGCTCAACCTGGCGTCGGAGAAGATCCGGTCGTTCGACGCGGCCAAGGACGCGGTCCAGCGCACCTGGCGCCACGAGTTGTCCACTGTGGACATCAAGGGCGGCTCGACCGACGACCGCACGGTCTTCTACACCTCGCTGTACCACACGTTGCTGCAGCCGCTGACGGCGAACGACGCCGACGGCCGCTACTACGGCTTCGACAAGAAGATCCACCGCGCGGTGGGCTGGACCTACTACGACTTCTTCTCGTTGTGGGACACCTACCGCTCGCAGAACCAGCTCCTGGCGCTGCTGCGGCCCAGCCGGGCCAAGGACATCGCCAAGAGCATCCTCGCCATCCACGACCAGGGCGGCTGGCTGCCGCGGTGGGCGTACGCGAGCCAGGAGACGAACACGATGACCGGCGACCCGGTCACCCCGTTCCTGGTCGACCTCTGGCGGTTCGGCGCGTTGTCGGGCGAAGAGGTGCACGCCTACCAGGCGCTCCTGCAGAACTCGACGCAGATCCCGCCGGCGTCGTCGCCGTTCCAGGGCCGCTCGGGCAACGCCAGCTACCAGGCCGACGGGTTCGTCCAGTACGACCCGAACTTCCCGAAGAAGGGGCAGGACACCGACCCCAACCACGGCGCGTCGGCCACCTTGGAGTACGCGCTCGGTGACTGTTCGCTGTCGGTCATGGCCGCCGCGCTCGGCAAGAAGGCCGATGCCGCCGCGCTCAAGGCGAAGGGCCGGACCTACCGGACGCTGTGGGACGAAACGCAGACCGACCGCGGCTTCACCGGCTTCTTCCGGCCGAAGGTCGCGGGCGGCGACTGGTTCAGCCCCGCCGGCGAGCCGTACAGCCCGCAGAGCCAGGACGGCTTCCACGAGGGCACGGCCTGGCAGTACCAGTGGCTGGTCCAGCAGGACGTGCCCGGGCTCGTCGACCGGATGGGCGGCCCGGCGGCCACCGGCAAGCGCCTCGACGACTTCTTCGCCTACGACGAACTCGTCAAGGACCCGGCGACGGCGGTCCGCGAGAACTGGGTCGTCGGCCCGTACGACTACTACGACCAGTTCCGCTACAACCCGAACAACGAGCCCGACCTGCACTCGCCGTGGATGTACGCGCTCACCGGCCAGCCGGCGAAGACGTCGGCGGTCGTGCGGGCAGCGCACACGCTGTTCACCAACGCGCCCAACGGCGTCACCGGGAACGACGACCTCGGCACCATGTCGGCCTGGTACGTCTTCAGCGCTCTTGGTCTCTACCCGGCCGTCCCGGGGACTGGGAACTTCGTGCTGAACGCGCCGCGGTTCGCCAAGTCCGTGCTGCACCTGGAGAACGGGCGCGACGTCACGGTCAAGGCACCCGGTGCGGACGGCTCGAAGCTGCAGTACGTCTCGGGCCTCGAGGTGGACTCGCGGGCGAGTGACCGCGTCTACGTCAACGTGGACCAGTTGAAGCGCGGCGCGACGCTCGACTTCCGCCTGACCGCCGACGCCGCGGCGGCGACGTGGGGGACGTCACCCGCGTCCACCCCGGTTTCGCCCTGCGCGCAGTAGACAAAGGACGCTCACGACCGTGGTCCAGACCACAACGGACCACGGTCGTGAGCAGGGTCACGGGCCCCGGTGTTCCCGTGAGGGCCGTCACGCCTCACACTGGTACCAGCACGTCCGACAGCGCCGTTGACGTCCACAGGCAGTCCGTCTTGGACGGCGAGGCTTATTTTGGTTAGGCCGCCCCGCCCCACAGGCATACCGTTGCTCAACACGGATGTCATGGGGCGGCCGACGGCAGAATAAGCCTCGGTGCGTCGGACGTTTGTTGTGTCAGTACCAACGTGGTGAGACCCCACAGGAGGAAGAAGTGTCCAGCAAGGCCGCTCTAGTTTTCCGCGTGGCCGCAGTCGCCGAAGCCCTTTCCTGGGCGGCGCTGCTTGTCGGGATGTTCCTCAAGTACGTCGTCCACTCCTCCGGTGAGGGCGGCGTGCCCGTCATCGGCATGGTGCACGGCGTGATCTTCGTCCTCTACGTGGTCGTCTCCCTGTCCGTGGCGAAGCCGCTCGGCTGGCGCCCGAAGACGCTGGTCCTCGCCCTGCTCGCGAGCATTCCGCCGCTGTTCACGTGGCTGTTCGAGAAGTGGGCGCTGCGCAACGGCAAGCTCGACGGCCCGCAGCGGCTGTCCCACGGTGGTGTCGGCCTGTTCCAGGTGCAGGAACCCGTCGCCGCCTGATCCCGGCATGTGAGAAAGGCCCGCACACCGCGTGCGGGCCTTTTTCTATTCGGTGAAGTCCCCGGCCGCGCGGCGGACCTTCGTCAGCAGGTCGGTGAGCTGCTCGGTCTGCCGGTCGGTCAGCCCCGTGAGCCCGAAGCCGATGTCGTTGACGGCGACGGTCGCGGACTCGCGGCGCTTGCGGCCTTCGTCGGTGATCTCGACGAGCGTCGTGCGCCGGTCGGTCGGGTGCGGGACGCGCTTCACGAGCCCGTCCTTCTCCAGCCGGTCGACTATGTTGGTGACACTGGTGGGGTGCAGCTGGAGCCGTTCGCCCATCACCCGCATCGGCAGGCTGGCGCTGCGGGCGAAGGTGAGCAGCACCAGTGCTTCGTACCGGGCGAAGGTCAGGCCGTGCGGCTTGAGCGCGCCGTCCACCGCGGACTGGATGATCTGCTGGACGCGCATCACGCCGGTGACCGCGGCCATGGTGCCGGAGGGCCCGATCCGGGCCTCCCAGAGCTGTGCCGCGCGGGCGATCGGGTCGAACGGCAGCGGACGGTTCATGACACGCGAAGTTACCAGCGGGTACCGGCGGGTGTCGCACGACCGGCGGAAAGAACACCGAAGAAGGGACTTCCGAACATGATCGTCGCGTTCAGCGTCAGCCCGTCCGGGGGCGAGCCCGACGGCGGGGTGAGCGAGGCCGTCGCCCGCGCCGTCAAGGTGGTCCGGGAATCGGGCCTGCCCAACTCGACCAACGCGATGTTCACGAACATCGAAGGCGAGTGGGACGAGGTCATGGACGTCGTCAAGCGCGCGGTCGAGGCCGCGGGGGAGGGGTCGGCCCGCGTCGGCCTGGTCCTGAAAGCGGACATCCGCCCCGGCTTCACCGACCAGCTCGAGGCCAAGGTGGACCGCGTCGAAGCCCACCTGCGCGACGGCTCGTGAGTGAGAAACAGTGTTCTAACCCGGTTTCCCACTCACGAGGGGGCTACGGGAGTGGCGGGGTGAAGGCGACCGTCCAGCGGCCGTCTTCGCTCGTCACCGTCAGCGGGTAGCTGAACGGCCTGCCGTCGCCGAGCTCGCCGGTGATCGTCGCGCGGGCCGGGGCCGCCGCGTCCGGGCCGAGCTCCACGTGGACGTCGTGGACGCCGTGGTCGGCCAGCACCGCGACGTAGTCCTTGGCGAAGTCGTCGCCGCCGGAGCCCGGGTAGTCGAGCAGGTCGCCGAACGCGTCCGGGTCGTGCGTGCCGAGTGCCGCGGCGAGCTTGTCGCGCAGCTCGGTGGGCGAGGCCGCGCCCGGGTCCGGTTCGTGGACGATGAGCAGCGTCACCGCGCCGATCCAGACGACGGCGGCCGCGATGGACAGGCCCACCTTCACGTCACGCCGGATGTGCACCGGCCGAGCCTGCCCCACGCGGCGCCGTCCTGCCAAGCGGACCGGCCGGGGCACCCGGTGAAACTCCTCCGGCGCGCGTGCCAGGATGGAGGGCGTGACACAGCCACGCGGATCTGCAGCGAAGTCAGCGGCCCTGTCCGCCGCCCTCTCCGGCGCGGTCGACCTGTCCGCGCTCAAGGCCCGCGCCGAATCGGCGCAGAGGCAGCCGGCCCTGTCGGCCGGCCCGCCCGGGGCGGACGGCCCGCCGAAGCCCGCGTCGGGCGGCGCCGTGATCGATGTCACCGAGGCCACCTTCCAGGCCGAGGTCGTGGAGCGGTCCCTGCGCCAGCTGGTGGTCGTCGACCTGTGGGCCGAGTGGTGCGGCCCGTGCAAGCAGCTGTCCCCGGTGCTGGAGCGGATGGCCGGCGAGTCCGGTGGCGCGTGGGTCGTCGCGAAGGTCGACGTCGACGCGAACCCGCGCATCGCGCAGCTGTTCGGCGCGCAGTCCATCCCGACGATCGTCGCCATCGCCGGCGGCCAGCCGGTCGACGCCTTCTCCGGCGCGCTGCCCGAGCCCGAGATCCGCAAGTGGATCAACGCGCTGCTCGACGCCCTGCGCGACAAGCTGCCGGCGATCGCCGAGGCCGAAGCGGGCGGCGCGGGGCCGATCGAGGAGCCCGAAGACCCGCGCTTCACCGAGGCGGAAGAGGCCTTCGAACGCGGTGACTTCGCCGGCGCGCAGGCCGCCTACGAGCGCATCCTCGACGTCGAGCCGGCCAACGAGCTGGCGAAGAACGCGCTGGCCCAGGTCAAGTTCACCGCCCGCGCCGAGAACGCGGACCCCGACGCCCGCGCGAAGGCCGACGCCGACCCGTCCGACCTGGCGGCCCAGCTCGACGCGGCCGACCTGGAGATCGCGTCGAACGACGTCGAGGCGGGCTTCAAGCGCCTGATCGACGCGGTCCGCCGCACGGCGGGTGACGACCGCAACAAGGTCCGCGAGCACCTGGTCGCGCTGTTCGACCTCTTCGACCCGGCCGACGACCGCGTCATGAAGGCCCGCCGCGACCTGGCGAGCGCCCTCTTCTAGACCGCATGGGAAAGGCCCCCACCGCGGTGGGGGCCTTTCCATGCTCAGGCGTGGCTGCGCGCGAAGACGACGGCTCCCGGGACGTCCTCGTCCGGCCCGATGACCAGTTCGGCCTCGATCGTGAACCCCGCGTCACGCAGCCAGCCCGCGATCCTGCCCGGCGGGCGGTGGTGACTGTCCACGTCGACCGGGCGACCCGTGTAGCCCTCGGACGTGTGCTCTGTCCCGTCACCGACGTGAAAGCCGACCAGCAGCGGGCCGCCCGGCCGCAACACCCGGCGGAACTGCTCGAAGACGCCGGGCACGGCGTGGTCGGGCACGTGGATGACGGACCAGAACGCGAGCACGCCGGCGACCGAACCGTCGGCCAGGTCGAGGTCGGTCATCGACCCGACCTCGAACCGCAGGCCGGGGTGGTCGCGCCGCGCGAGGGCGATCATCTCGGGCGAGAGGTCGATGCCGAACGCGTCCACGCCGAGCTCGTGGAGGTGGCCGGTGACGTAGCCCGGCCCGCAGCCGACGTCGGCGACCGGCCCGCCGCCGGCGCCGTGCACCGACTCGGCGAACAACGCCAGGCTCGCGCGCAGGTAGGGCCGCCCATCGAGCAGCCCGCGCACCTTCTCGAGGTAGCCGGGGGCGTCGGTGTCGTACGAGGAGCGGGTGTCCGACAGCCACTTGTCGGCCATGGGCGACGTCACCCCCCCTCAGGCGTACTGCTTGGAGCAGACCGACGAGCCTTCGAGGTAGCCGCGCCGCAGGGACTCGACGCGGTCGAAACCGCTGTCCGGGCGCTTCCCGTTGACGTCCGCCGAGATCAGGCTCTCCGGCTGCAGCAGGTCCGCGATGGCCTCGTCGAGGTCGCCCGCCGAGAGCCGCAGGTCGCCGGGCCGGTTCGTGAACGCCGCCCACGCGCCGACCAGGCACGCCGTCCGCAGGCCCGCGTTCGCGTTGTCGATCGACGCGCCGACGCCCTTCTGGATGCCCAGCGCGTACCGCGAAGCGACCTCCGAGAACGCGGCGAAGTCGCCCATGCCGCCCGGGTCCTCGCCCTTCATCTCGGCCTCGCGGTCGATCGGCTGCGCCAGCTGCGAGAGCTTCGAAAGATCGATGGCCACCGTGTTGTCGTCCGGGCAGTACGACGCCGGCGGCGTGGTCTGGCAGCTGCCGCCGTCGCTGATCTCCGGCGCGGCCACCCCGGCGCCCTTGAACGCCTCGTCGAGGCTCTTCTTCAGCAGCTCGACGGCCTGGTCGTTGAACTTCGCATCGCCCTTGCCCTTGTCGCCGGCGTCGAACGGGCGCTCGGTCAGCCGGGCCTTGACGTTCTCGGTGTTCATCGCCGCGCACTCCTTGGGGCCCTTCTCGAACCCGGTCTGGAACGCGAAGGTGCGGTCGAACGCCGTGCCGTGCGCGCCGCGGTCGGCGCCGCTGGTGCCCGCCTGGTCCCGGATCAGGAACATCGCCGCCATGACCTGGTTCAGGCCCTCGGACGTCGACACCTGGTAGTACTTGCTCTTGTTCTCGGCGACCCACCGGAAGTACCCGCCGGCGAAGCAGTCGGCCTGCTGCTCCTTCACCACGGTCGGGGTGCTCTTGGTCATGTTGGCCTTGTCGCCGAGCCGGTACTGGACGGCGTGGCCGAACTCGTGCGCCAGCACGACGACCACGGACATCGGCCCGAACCGCTGGCGCAGCATCGGCAGCAGCACGCCGCGGTCCCACGCGACCGAGTCGTCGACCGAGCAGTAGAACGCATTCACGAGCTTCTTCACGCTGCCGCAGCCGGTCTTCTCGGTGTCGGTCTGCGAGTCGTAGGACAGCAGCGACTTCACCGGCTCGAACTGCTGGCCGAAGTCGGCGGGCAGGTGCTCGTTCCAGTACGTCTGGACGTCGTCGATCGCGGCGGTGGCGAGCTTGTCGTCTTCACCGCCGTCGGCGTTCTTGACGTCGATGCCCGGCGTCGGCGCGTCCGGCTTGAGGCCGCTCTCGAAGTGGGTCACCGGCAGCCCGGCGACCGATCCCGCACCGGTGTCCTTGCTCGGGTCGCCGTTCGCGCCGCCCTTGTCGTTGCACCCGCTGACGGCCACCGCCGCGACGGCCAGCAACGCGACCAGCGCGCGCCGTCCTCCCCCTGGGATCATCTTCGTCACTCGCTCTCGTGCCCCGGTACCCGACGGGCAGGACCATACCCAGGGCATACGCCGGGCGTGCACGTTATCCCCGAACTACTCCCTGCGCAGGCGGAGCCCCGGCCCGATATCGTCGCTTCCCATGCGTGCAGTCCGCCGGTTCACCGTTCGCGCCAGCCTCCCGGAGTCCCTGTCCGGTCTCGGCGCGCTGGCCACCAACCTGCGCTGGACCTGGCACCCGCCGACCCGCGACCTGTTCGCGTCGATGGACGCCGAGCTGTTCAACGCCGTGCGCGACCCGCTGCGGATGCTGACCGCGCTGCCGCCGGACCGGCTCGACGAGCTGGCCGTCGACGACGACTTCCTCGCGCGGGCCCGGGAAGCGGCCGCGGACCTGGAGAACTACCTGTCCGAGCCGCGCTGGTACCAGCAGCGCGACGACGCGGAGCTGCCGCCGGCGGTGGCCTACTTCTCGATGGAGTTCGGCGTCACCGAAGCCCTGCCGAACTACTCCGGCGGCCTCGGCGTGCTGGCCGGCGACCACCTCAAGGCCGCGTCCGACCTGGGCGTGCCGATGGTCGGCGTCGGGCTGCTCTACCGCAACGGCTACTTCCGGCAGTCGCTGTCGCTGGACGGCTGGCAGGTCGAGCACTACCCGGTGATCGACCCGAACGCGTTCCCCCTGGAGCTGCTTACTGCGGGCGGGCGGCCGGTGCTGATCGGCGTCGCCATGCCGGGCGGGCGCGAGCTGTGCGCGCAGATCTGGCAGGCCCGCGTCGGCCGGGTGCCGCTGCTGCTGCTCGACACCGACACCGAGGCCAACGACGAGGACCTGCGCGGCGTCACCGACCGGCTCTACGGCGGCGACGCCGACCACCGGCTGCGGCAGGAGATCCTGGCCGGCATCGGCGGGTTCCGCGCGGTCCGCAAGTACTGCGAGATCACCGGCCACCCGCAGCCCATGGTGTTCCACACGAACGAGGGACACGCGGGCTTCCTGGGGCTGGAACGCGCCCGCGAGATCGTCCAGGCCGACGGGCTCGCGTTCGACGAGGCCATGCCCGCCGTCCGCGCCGGGACGCTGTTCACCACGCACACCCCGGTGAGCGCGGGCATCGACCGGTTCCCGGTCGACCTGGTCCAGCGCTACTTCGCCGACGGCAGGCTCGTCCCGGACATCGACCCGCGCCGCGTGCTCGCGCTCGGCGCCGAGGACAACCCCGGGCTGTTCAACATGGCGCACATGGGCCTGCGGCTGGCGCAGCGCGCGAACGGCGTCTCGCAGCTGCACGGGCGCGTCACGCGCAAGATGTTCTCGCGGCTGTGGCCCGGGTTCGACCACGACGAGGTGCCGATCTCGTCGGTGACCAACGGCGTCCACGGGCCGACGTGGGTGGCGCGCGAGCTGAGCACGCTGCTCGGCCGCGAGTGGGGCCTCGACGTCGGTGAGGGCCCGCTGCGCGACGGCGTCTCCGACGCGCAGCTGTGGGGCCTGCGGCGTGACCTGCGCGAGAAGCTGGTCCACGAGGTCCGGCGCCGGGTGCGGGCGGCGTGGCTGCAGCGCGGCGCGTCCCCGCTGGAGCTGGGCTGGGTGGACTCGGTGTTCGACCCGGACGTCCTGACGGTCGGGTTCGCCCGCCGCGTCCCGACGTACAAGCGGCTGACGCTGATGCTGCGCGACCCCGAGCGGCTGCGCACGCTGCTGCTGCACGAGGACCGCCCGATCCAGGTGGTCGTCGCGGGCAAGTCGCACCCGGCCGACGAGAACGGCAAGCAGCTCATCCAGCAGATCGTCCGGTTCGTCGACGGCGCGGACGTCCGGCACCGGATCGTCTTCCTGCCGGACTACGACATGTCGATGGCGCGGTACCTCTACCGCGGCTGCGACGTCTGGCTGAACAACCCGGTGCGGCCCCTGGAGGCGTGCGGGACGTCCGGGATGAAGTCGGCGCTGAACGGCGGGCTCAACCTGTCGATCCGCGACGGCTGGTGGGACGAGTGCTACGACGGCAGCAACGGCTGGGCGATCCCGACCGCCGACGGCGTCACCGACCCCCTGCGCCGCGACGACCTCGAGGCGGCGGCGCTGTACGAGCTGCTCGGCCAGCAGATCGCGCCGCTGTTCTACGACCGCTCAGACGGCGGCGTCCCGACCGGCTGGCTGTCGATGGTGTGGCACACCCTAGAAACGCTCGGCCCGCGGGTCCAGGCGTCCCGGATGGTCCGCGAGTACGTGGACAACGGCTACCTGCCGGCGTCCCGCATGGTGGCGGCCGCAACGGGCGACGGTTACCGCGGCGCGCTGTCGCTGGCGGACTACCGCACCAAGCTGGAGGTGTCCTGGCCCCGGCTGCGCATCTTCGACTCGGAACTGCTGATCGAGGCGGCCGAGCCCCTGGTGGTCGGCACCGAGGTGACGATCCGGGCCCGCATCGACCTGGCCGGCCTCGATGCGTCCGAAGTGGACATCCAGGCGGTGGTCGGCCGGGTCGGCGACGACGACGAGCTGCGCGACGCGGTGACGGTCCCGATGACGGCGGACGGCATCGGCGCGTTCGCGGCCCGGCTGAAGCTGCCGCGGCCGGGGTCGATCGGGTACACCGTGCGGGTGCTGCCGAAGCACGGGTTGCTGGCCGCGCCGGCCGAACTGGCCCGCGTCGTCCTGGCCTGACACCGCCCCGCACCGGGGCGGCCTCAGCCGGTGGTTCACCGGTGTGCGCCGGTGCAACAGCAGGTGCCCGATCGCCGGCACCCGGTATCGACGCGCGGTGGTTCGCGGCGCACCCCGTCGTGCCGGTGCCTGGACCACCACGTGGTGGCCATCGTGGCGGTCAGGCCGCCCGCCAGGAAGGCGAGCACCGTGACGAGGACGATCAGCGTGTTCTCCATGGTTTCTCCCGGTTCCAGGCCGCATTCATCGCGGGTCCTGAAAGCTACGGTAAGCACGGGCCGTCATTCCGAGCCCGCGATCAGCGCTTTCGGTCAGAAATACGTCATCGAACGGACGTACGGTTTGTCGTGACCGAAAAACTCGTCACGGCGAAACCGGCCGGGTGTTGGCCCGGAACTGTCCAAAACTTGGCAAAAGCGCAGGACAGAGCGGTTCACCCGCCCTGTCCGTGGAATCGAACAGGCGGTGCGCAAAAGGCGAAACGGTCCTTTATGATGTTCACTCCAATGAGGGTTCAGGGGGGACCATGATCGGCACAGCTCAGCCCGGGAACGGCGGCGCGCCCCACACCGCCGCGGTCGGCCGTGCCGCCGACGCCGCCGCGAGTCTGCAGAAGGGGGACGGGGTCCGGCGCCTCGACCTCCACGGCGATCTGGGCCCGGACCTGCGACGAATCTGGCACATCGCCGATGACGACCCGCCGTCCCGCGTGGCCGCGATCGTGTTCCTGCGGCTCGAAGCCGTCCTCGACCGGTTGAACCGGTCGAAGCTCGAGACGATCGTCCGGACCGCGTACAACACGGGTACCCGCCCGCTCGCCGGCAACAAAGGCGATCGGTTGACGAGCCTGCCCGACGGCCCTTCGCCGCGGACGTGCGATCGGCGGCTGGAGCCGTTCCAGAGGCTGCTCGAGAAAAGCCTGGGCGGTCCCCAGCCGGAGCTCGACCCGGATGAACTCCGCCGGGCGGAACGCCGGTTCGAACCGCACGCGGCGGTCGCGGAATCCGACGCACGCGAAAGCAGCCCGACCTCGCTCAGCGTTCCACGGAGCGAGGTCGACCATTTCCTCCGCTCGTTCGCGGTCCATTCCTGGTGCGCGCCCGCCGGCCGGGACGGCGACGCGGTGACCGTCGCCCTCGGGGCGCGGGGGTCCTGGGTCTGCGTCTTCGACACCCCGGCCAGGTTGGCCGGCTACCGCGCGGCCACGGGAGCCCCGTGGCCGGCCGAGATCGTCCGCAAAGGACGCGAACTGGTGGGAACCGCCCTCCTCCGGCCCGAACCCGCCGGCATCCTCGTCAACCCGAGCGACCGGCGAGGTACCGGAACAGCCGAGTCGCTCGCCTTGCCCCCCTCCGTGCTCGCCGGGCTGATCACCGTCCGCTGACGACAAGGACCATCGACCAATGAACGGCTTCGAAGCCGATCCGATCCTGCTGCGCGCCGCCGCGAGCCGGGTCCGCGAGCTGGCGGGCGAGTCCGCCGGCCGAGCTGCCTTGCGGTATTCGGCGCGGCCGGAACTCGTCGGGGACGTGTTGCTGGCAACGGCGCTGAAGGACTTGCAACGGGCTTCGTCCGCCGCGGCCGAGGTGCTCCTGAGCGACGCCGACGGGCTCGGTGAACGGCTCGAGCTGGCCGCCCGTCGCTACGTGGATTACCAGGACGACGTCCGCGACCGGCTCGACCGGATCGCGCGCGGCCTCCGTGCGGCAGGCTGAGCGGGGCGGACATGACAGCGGACCAGACGTGGTCGATCGGGACGATCAAGCTGCTGCGGGACGAGGCGATCCGGCTCGCCGACATCGCGGCCATGCTCGACGAACTGGCTTCCGACCTGCGGTCGGTGGTGCCCGAAAGCTGGGCCGGCCGGGCGGCCAACGCCTACGTAGAGCTGCGGGACCGGCTGGTCAAGCAGTGCCTGACGGGCACGGCGGCTTACGAAGCGGCGGCCGGAGCCGCCGACGACTACGTCGAGATCCTCGCCGAGTTGGAAAGGCGGCGGCGCTACGAGACCGCGTCCGACGCCCTCGCCCGGCTGGAGCAGCAGCGGGTCGAGGCCGCCGGGCGCCTGGAAGCGGCGTGGCGGGCGGCAACGGAGGAGTTCGAGGCGATCCGCACGGTGTTGCCCGAGCCCGTCAGCCCGCAGGCGCGGCCGGTGACCAGGGCGCTGGCTGCCGGACACCAGGAGGTGCGCGTGCCCCGATTCGGAGATCCGCAGTACGTGCAGGACCTCTCCGACGCCGTCCTGGAGTACTTCGGGCGACCGGCCTGACCTGGAGTTGCTCCAGGCCGAAATCGCTGCGCACAAGGGCTTCGGCGGCGTTAGGTTGGACGCATGCGCTTCGGAATGTTCGTCCCGCAGGGCTGGCGGCTCGACCTCGCCGGCATCGATCCCGCGGACCACTGGAAGACCATGCTCGGCCTCGCGAAGCACGCGGAAGCCGGGCCCTTCGAATCGATCTGGGTCTACGACCACTTCCACACCGTGCCCGTCCCGACCGAGGAGGCCACGCACGAGGCCTGGTCGCTGATCTCGGCGTTCGCCGCCGCGACGGAGACCGTGCGGCTCGGGCAGATGTGCACCTGCATGGGGTACCGCAACCCGGCCTACCTCGCGAAGGTCGCCGCCACCGCCGACACGATCTCCGGCGGCCGCGTCGAGATGGGCATCGGCGCCGGCTGGTACGAGCACGAGTGGCGGGCCTACGGCTACGGCTTCCCGGGCGCCGGCGAGCGGCTCGGCCAGCTCGACGAGGGCGTGCAGATCATGCGCGACCTCTGGACGACGGGAACGTCCACACTGGACGGCAAGCACTACAAGACGGACGGTGCCATCCTGCGTCCGCTGCCGCCGCAGGACGGCGGCATCCCGCTGTGGATCGCCGGTGGCGGCGAGAAGAAGACGCTCAAGATCGCCGCGAAGTACGCGAAGTACACGAACTTCGCCGGCGACCCCGAGACGTTCACCCGCAAGTCGGAGATCCTGGCGCAGCACTGCAAGGACGTCGGGACCGACTTCGACGCGATCGTCCGCTCGGTCAACCACAACGTGGTCATCGGGGAGACGGAGAAGGACGTCCAGGACAAGCTGGCCTGGCTGAAGTCCCACCTCGACAAGTACGCGCCGGCGGACGCGGCGGAGCGGTGGCACGGCGTCTTCGTGAACAGCCCCACCACCGGCACGCCCGAGCAGGTCACCGAAAAGCTCGCCGCGCTGGGTGAGCTGGGCATGTCCTACGCGATCTTCAACTTCCCGGAAGCCGCGTACGACCGCTCCGGCATCGACCTGTTCACCGAGAAGGTCGCGCCCGCGCTGGCCTGACGTCCGGCGAGGTTGTCCACAGCCACGCCCGGATGTGGACAACCCGGCTCCTGCCACGGCTTTTCCCGGGTTTTGTCGGTGCCCCCCGATACGATGGAACCGGGGACGCCCCCCTGGGAGTGGCGGGGGCTGCCCGGGCCCCTTACGGCACCGCGGGACTGCCGCCGGTCTGCACGGGCAGGCCGGCGGCAGCCCAAGCGCGGAACCCGCCTTCGAGGTCCGTCGCGTTCGGCAACCCCAGCCGCTGCAGATCAGCGGCCGCCAAGCTCGACGAGTAACCCTCGTTGCACAAAACAACCACCGTCGAATCAGCCGTCACGCCAGGCAGCTTCCACTCGCTGTCCGGCGCCAGCCGCCACTCCAGGTGGATCCGCTCGACGACCACCGCGCCCGGGATCTCGCCCTCGGCCTCGCGGTTCCGATGCGGCCGGATGTCGACGAGCAGCGCACCCGCCTCCTGCAGCTCGAGGGCCCGCGAAGGCGCCACCCGGTCCAAGCCGGACCGCGCGGCGGACAGGAACGAATCGATGGCGCTCATCCGTGGACGATAGCGGGCAGCGGCGGGATCTCGGCCGGGACGTCGGCGAGCGTTTCGTACTCGCGCGTCGGGACCAGCGGCGGCGAGTACGCGTGGATGCTCGCCGCGGGCGCGTCGCCGATGCCGGTCACCTGGTGGGCGCGCCCCGCGCCGAAGCCGATGCCTTCGCCGGCGACGTGCGTGCGCCGCCGGATCGGGCCGCCGGGGTAGCGGTACTCCTCGCCCAGCTCGCCCTGCAGGACGGTGAACGAGCCGGACGCGCCGCCGTGGTCGTGCGGCTTGGTGTGCTGGCCGGGCAGCCACGACAGCAGCCACAGCTCGACGCCGTCGGTCAGCGCCAGCCGGGCCCACCAGCGGCGGTCCTCGTCGAACCGCAGGATGTCCTTGACGCTCGACGTCAGCTCGGTGGTCACGGTGGCGGTGAGGTCCGCCAGCTCACGCGGTGTCCACAACAGCCGCGAGGGGTGCAGCAGCTGGGGCAGCAGCGGGTCGGTCAGCTGCGGGTGGATCTCGACGGCGGGACGGACGAGGGAAGTGGTCAACGCGGGTGCTCCTCGGACGCGAAGGGAGATCAGGACGCGAGGTAGCGCGGCACCGCACGAAGGATCAGCGAAGCCGCGCCCGCGTACACCCGGCCGAAGCGACGAGGAGCAGGTCGATCGCACGACGGCGCCAGAACGAGCCCCGGGTGACCGGGGTGGCGTGCACGTCGGCTGACATGGTGGCGATCCTGCCACAACGGCGTGGCGCGCGGCACTTCCGGTGTGCGGCGTTCCACTTCGTGGACGCGCTCCGACCTGCCGGTTCGCCCTCTCACCCGGGCGGGTGCGCACGCGCGCGCGACGGCAGACAGAATGGGCCTCGTGAGCGAGCCGATCCAGCCCAGCGAACTTGACGACCTCGTGGTCCGGATGGCCGGTGTCGGCGTCCGCCGCGGGACCAACGACCTCCTCGCCGGCCTCGACTGGTCCGTGGAACTCGACGAGCGCTGGGTGGTGCTCGGCCCGAACGGCGCGGGCAAGACCACCCTGCTGCGCCTCGCCGCGGCCGAGCTGCACCCGACGACCGGCGAGGTCGACCTGCTCGGCGAGCGCATCGGCCGGGTCAACATCTTCGACCTGCGCCCGCGCATCGGCTTCACGTCGGCGGCGATCGCCCAGCGCGTGCCGGGCGACGAGCTCGTCAAGGACGTCGTGGTCAGCGCCGGCTACGCGGTGCTCGGCCGCTGGCGTGAGGAATACGACACCCTCGACACCGCCCGCGCGACCGAGCTGCTCGAAGCGATGGGCATCGGCAACCTGGCCGAGCGCACGTTCGGCACGCTGTCCGAGGGCGAGCGCAAGCGCGCGCTGATCGCCCGGTCGCTGATGACCGACCCGGAGCTGCTGCTGCTCGACGAGCCCGCCGCCGGGCTCGACCTGGGCGGCCGCGAAGACCTGGTCGCGCGGCTGTCCGACCTGGCGATGGACCCCGACGCGCCGGCCCTGGTGCTGGTCACCCACCACGTCGAGGAGATCCCGCCGGGGTTCACCCACGCGCTGCTCCTGCGCGACGGCCACGCCGTGGTCGCCGGCCTGGTCGACGACGTCATCACCAGCGAAAACCTGTCGAAGACGTTCGATCAGGACCTCGTGCTGGAGCGCTCCGGCGATCGCTTCTTCGCCCACCGTCGCTAAGGTGTGGCTTACCGACCGGTAGCCTGCTGGCACCCGTTCAACGAGGAGGAGTGACGTGGGAGAGTTCGTAACCCTCGAGGTCAAGGACGGGGTCGGCACGATCCGGCTGGACCGGCCGCCGGTCAACGCCCTGAACGCCCAGGTCACCGCCGAACTCGCGGAGCTGGCGAAGGAGGCCACCGAACGCGACGACGTCCGCGCGGTGATCCTCTACGGCGGCGAGAAGACCTTCGCGGGCGGCGCGGACATCAAGGAGATGGCCACCCGCACCTACCCGGAGATCGCCAAGTTCGGCGCGAACCTCACCGGCACCCTCGCGGCCATCGCGAACATCCCGAAGCCGGTCGTCGCGGCCATCACCGGGTACGCCCTCGGCGGCGGCCTCGAACTGGCGCTGACCGCGGACTGGCGCGTCGCCGGCGACAACGTCAAGGTCGGCCAGCCGGAGATCCAGCTCGGCGTCATCCCCGGCGCGGGCGGCACCCAGCGCCTGGCGCGGCTGATCGGGCCGAGCAAGACCAAGGACATCGTCTACACCGGACGGTTCGTCAAGGCCGAAGAGGCGCTGCGGCTGGGGATCGTGGACCAGGTCGTCGCGCCCGACGACGTCTACGCGGCCGCGCACAAGTGGGCGGCGCAGTTCGCCAATGGCCCGGCCGTGGCGCTGCGCGCGGCCAAGGCGGCCATCGACGGCGGTCTCGACGTGGACCTCCCGAACGCGCTCAAGCTCGAATCGCACCTGTTCGCCGCGCTGTGGGCGACCGAAGACCAGAAGAACGGCATGAAGTCGTTCATCGAAAACGGGCCCGGCAAGGCCACTTTCGAAGGGAAATGACGCCTTGACCGACGTGAACGACCCGGCCCCGAACCCGCACGCCACCGCGGAAGAGGTCCAGGCGGCCTACGCCGACCCGAAGCTCGCGAACGTGCTCTACCACGACTGGGAAGCCGGCACCTACGACGAGAAGTGGTCGATCTCGTACGACGAGCGCTGCATCTCCTACGCCACCGACGTGTTCAACGCCGTCGCGGGCGAGGACGGCCAGCCCTACCAGCACGCGATGGAGCTGGGCAGCGGCACCGGCTTCTTCCTGCTGAACCTGATGCAGGGCGGCGTCGCCAAGAAGGGCTCGGTCACCGACCTCTCGCCCGGCATGGTCCAGGTCGCGCTGCGCAACGCGGAAAAGCTCGGCCTCGACGTCGACGGCCGGGTCGCCGACGCCGAGCGGATCCCGTACGAGGACAACACGTTCGACCTCGTCGTCGGGCACGCGGTGCTGCACCACATCCCGGACGTCCAGGCGGCGTTCCGCGAGGTGCTGCGCGTGCTCAAGCCGGGCGGCCGGTTCGTCTTCGCGGGCGAGCCGACCAAGGTGGGCGACTTCTACGCGCGCAAGCTCGGCCAGTTCACGTGGTTCCTGACGACCCGCGTGACGAAACTGCCGGTGCTGAGCGGCTGGCGCCGCCCGCAGTCCGAATTGGACGAATCGTCCCGCGCGGCGGCCTTGGAGGCCGTGGTCGACATCCACACGTTCGACCCGTCGGAGCTGGAGTCGTGGGCTCGCGGCGCCGGCGCGCAGGACGTCCACGCGGTCACCGAGGAGTTCGCCGCGGCACTGGCCGGCTGGCCGATCCGGACGTTCGAAGCCGCCGTGCCGCAGGAGAAGCTGACCGTGCGCTGGCGCCTGTTCGCCTACCACCTGTGGCTGCGGCTGTCCGCTGTGGACAAGAAGGTGCTGTCGAAGATCCTGCCGCGCGAGCTGTTCTACAACGTGATGATCACCGGGACCAAGCGGCCGTCCTGAGTTGGGTTACCCGTTCAGCCTCGGCGACGTCGCCTACCTGCGCTCCGACGCGGGTGTGGCGGCGCTCGCCGAGGTTTCTTCGCTGCCGCTGGCCGACCGGATCGCTTCTGTCGCGGCCGTCCGTCGTCTGGTCGGCGAGGAGCACGCGGCCGCGGTGCTGGAAACCGTGCTGCTGCGCCGGAAAGCCGTGTCCAAAGTAGACGCCGATGGCTGGCTGTTCACTTCGGACGCGCTTCAGCAGGCGAGCGCCACGCCGGTCGCGCGCCACCGAGCGGCCCGGCTGGCGGGTCTCGACGTCCACGACGTCACGTGTTCCGTGGGCGCCGACCTCGTCGAAATCGCGCGGGTGGCGCGGCGCGCGCTCGGGTCCGATCTGGACTCCGTGCGGCTGGAAATGGCGCGGCACAACGGAACCGCGGCCGGTGTCGCGTTCGGACTCGTCCGCGCCGACGCGCTGCGTCCGGTCAGCCGCGCCGCGGTCGTCGTCGCGGATCCGGCCCGGCGGGATTCCGCCGGAAGGCGGGCCTGGAAACCCGCCGACTTCGCGCCACCCCTGGACGGCCTGGTCGAGGCCTACCCGGGGCGCGCGCTGTCGGTGAAGTGCGCGCCCGGTCTCGACTTCGCGCTCACGCCGTGGGCGGACGAGGTCGAACTGGTGTCCCTGGACGGCCAGGTTCGCGAATCCTGCCTCTGGCGCGGTCTCGGCGACGGCGTCACGCGGCGGGCGACCGTGCTGCGTTCGGACGGGACACAGTGGACGGTCACCGACGACGAACCGGACGAACTGCCCACCAGGGAACCGGGGGAGTGGATCGTCGACCCCGACGGCGCCGTCGTCCGGGCCGGCCTGGTCCGCCACTACGCGGCGCGGCACGGGTTGTGGCAGCTGGACGAACGCATCGCGTACCTGACCGGTGACACCCCGCCGCCGGGGGTGCGGGCGTTCCGCGTCCTCGAACACGGGCCGTACACCGAGAAGGCGCTGAAGGCCGTCCTCAAGAAGCACGACGTCGGACGGCTGGAAATCCTCGTGCGCGGTCTCGACGTCGACCCGGACGCGTTGCGGCGGCGGCTGAAACCCCGTGGTGGCGCCGAAGCTTCGGTGGTGCTGACGCGGATCGGGCGGTCACCGGTGGCGTTCCTCTGCCGCGCCGAAAGGTGAACGGAAACTTTCGAGGGGTGGAACTCCCGGTGAACGTGACGTAGGTTCCCCGGGTCGTCAAAGTTCCACTGGAGGGTTCGCCGTGTCCGGAAAATGGTCAAGTCTCGTCAAGCTCGCCGCCGCCGCGGCCATCGGCGCCACCGTCGCCTCGGGGGCGACCGCGCTCGCCGGGTCGGACGACGCGACCGCCGCCCGCTCGAAGGAGCCGGCCAACATCGGCCAGGTCAAGACCGACGTCAAGGCCTACTACGGCGACTACCTCGACGCCGCGGGCAAGCACCACTACTCCGAGACCAGCCGGTTCGCGAAGGACAGCAACCGCGTCGTCTCCGACGCCAAGCACTACCTGCAGCAGCAGCTGGGCCGCGTCAAGAACCCGGCGATCGTGCTCGACGTCGACGACACCTCCGAGATCACCTACGGCTGGGAGGCCGACAACGACTTCGGGTTCGACCTGGTCAAGCAGCAGCAGGCGATCGACAACGGCACGTTCGTCGCCAACAAGCCGGTGCTGGAGCTGGCCAACTGGGCCGTGCAGCACGGCGTCAAGCTGTACTTCCTGACCGGCCGCAACGAGCTGCAGGGCCCGCAGTCGCTGAAGAACCTGGCCAACGAGGGCTACCCGGCGCCGGCGGGCGCGTTCTTCAAGCCGAAGGTGACCGCGCCGGACTACCTGCCGTGCGGACTGACGTGCAACACCGTCCAGTACAAGTCGGGCACGCGGGCCCACATCGAGGCGACCGGCGCGAAGATCGTCCTCAACGTCGGTGACCAGTTCAGCGACCTCGAGGGCGGCCACGCGCTGCGCCCGGTCAAGCTGCCGAACCCGATGTACTACCTGCCCTGAGCCGGAATAACGGCCGGGCCCGGGGTGCTGCTCCTGGTACACGATTCTCTCGAGGAGCTGACATGCCGGAGAAGAAGGTGCTGGTCCCGGGCCCGGACCACCCGATCACCGTCGAGCCGACCAAGGCGCGCGTGGTGGTCAAGGCGGGCGGGCGCGTCATCGCGGACAGCCGCAACGCGTTCACGCTGCAGGAATCCACGTACCCGGCGGTCCAGTACATCCCGCTGGCCGACGTCGATTCGGCGGTGCTGGAGCGGACCGACCACGAGACGTACTGCCCGTACAAGGGCGAAGCGAGCTACTACTCGCTCAACGCGGGCGAGGTGAAGGGCGAGAACGCGGTCTGGACGTACGAGAAGCCGTACGACGCGGTCGCGCCGATCAAGGACCACGTCGCGTTCTACCCGAACGTCGTGGACTCGATCGAGCTGGTCGAGGACTGAGCTGGACCTCGACCTGCTGCGAACGTTCCTGGCCGTCCACCGGGCGGGTTCGCTGACGGGCGCGGCGCCGTCGCTGGGACTGTCCCAGCCGACGGTGACCGCGCAGGTCAGGGCCCTGGAGGAGGAGCTCGGGCAGCAGCTGTTCGTCCGCCGGGCGAGGGGCGTGACCCCGACCTCGGCGGCCGACGAGCTGGCCGCCCGCATCGCCCCGCACGTGGACGCGCTTTCCGCGGTTTCGCTGGGCCCGGCCGACCCGTTCGCGACACCGGTGCACTTGGCGGGGCCGGCCGAGCTGACGACGGTGCGGGTGCTGCCGGCGTTGTCGGGCCTGGTCTCGGCGGGGTTGCGGTTGCGGGTGACGTTCGGCCTGGCCGAGGACCTGCTGGCGGGCCTTTCGCAGCGCCGGTTCGACTTGGTGGTCTCGACGATCCGCCCCCGCGGCCGAGGCCTGACGGCAACCCCGCTGACGGACGAGGAGTTCGTGTTGGTGGGGCCGCGCGGTTTCACCGGCGACCCCCGTTCGGCGCCGTTGGTGGCTTACGCGGAGGACCTGCCGATCATCCGCCGCTATTGGCGATCGGTGCTGGGCGTGCGGCCACCGCCCGGGCCCGCGGTCGTCGTCCCGGATCTGCGTGGGGTGTTGGCGAGCGTGCTGGCCGGGTTCGGGGTGAGCGTGCTGCCGCGGTACTTGTGCGCGGCGGAGCTGGCCGCGGGTTCGCTGGTGGCGTTGCTCGAACCGGAGGAGCCACCGATCAACACGCTGTTCGTGGTGACCCGAGCGGAGCCCTGCCGGGCGGGGCCCGCGGCAGTACGGGACGCACTGCTCGCGGACGCCGCCCGCTGGTGAATCAAATGAGCCGCGCCGTGTATCCCGCCGATACCAGCCGGTCGTACGCTTCGCGCACCCGTTCCGGCATCTCCTGCGGGATCGCGAACCCCTTTTCGGCGTAGACGTCGATCCGCTGGGTGTCGCCGACGAGCATGGTGATGACGCGGTCGGCGTCCCCGATCGCCAAGACGTACTCGTCGAGCGGCAAAGCGAGCGACGCACAGGTGACGGTGACCTCCGGCCAGAGCTTCCGGCAGGTCGCGTAGGCGCGCCTTTGTTGGTACGGCCTTGAGATCAGGACGATCGAGCCGACCTCGATGTCGTGCTCGGCAAGTACTTTCCGCGTGAAAGTGATGTTCTCGCCGGTGTTCCGCGCGTGGGGTTCGACGAGGATCGCGTCCGGCGGCACGCCCGCTTCGATGGCGTGTTCGCGGTAGTGCACGGCTTCGCCGCGAGGGAACCGGTCGATCGTCGTCGGGGCGTTCGCGCCGGTGAACACGACGAGGGGGACCAAGCCGTTTTCGAAGAGCTCGACCGCGCAGGTGGCAACTCCGAGGTCGTGACTCCCGAGGCCGATACCCACGTCCGCGGGCCGCGGTTCGTGGTGCAGGTCGTGGTAGTCCCAGAGCGTTTCGACGTCCGCGCGAAGCGAGTCGGGCAGGGACGCGGTGCGCGCGGGCATCCACTCTCCGTCAGTCGGGGATTTTGAAGGTGTACGTCCACGAGAACTTGCCGGCGGCGTGCACTCCACGGGCGAACTCGACGACACGTCCGTCGCTGGTCAAGGTACGTCGGTGCAGGACCACGACCGGTTCTCCGGCCGGGAGGCGGAGCTGGTCGGCTTCATCGGGGGTGGGCATGCGCGCGTGAACGGTCTCGGTCATGGTGTCGGGCTCGAGCCCTTGAAGGGTGAGGATCAGGAACCCGCCGCCGCGACCGGCAGGGCCGGGCGCCGGATCGAGGAGGCGAGTGCCTTCGACATCGGCGGGCCGGTAGTAGCTGCTCAGCGTGTGGGTCGGCTGACCGGCATCCGTCACCAGCCGAGCACGCTCGTACACCGGCGAGCCCACCGCCACGCCGAGCGCCTCTGCGACCTCCGGGTCGGCTTCGACCCTGGTGACTGTCTGAGTTTGGTCTGTCGGCTTCCAGTCTCGGCCGGAAACTTCACGATCGGCGGCGAAGGCGACGACGTCGCCGTACTTCCACTTGCTTTTGGCGTACCGCTCCGTGCCCAGCCGCTTCAGCGGTGGCCGCGCGCGGACGACGGTGCCGCGCCTGCGGACCGGGGTGACCAGTCCCTCGGCCTCGAGGACGCCGATCGCCTTCCGGACGGTGTTGACGTTCACGCCGAACTCGGTGGCCAGCTCGTGTTGCTTGGGCAAGGTCGTGTCCGGCGCGTAGTCACCGCGCTGGATGGCATCTCGCAGGGTGCCTGCCAGTTCGCGGTAGCCGATGCTCACACGCCTTCTCCTTCACCCGCCGACGCGAATAACGCTATCTCTAGCGACCTGAGGCGGTCCGTCTGGCACGTTAGAGCTACTTCTATTGACCGAGCCCTTGAGGAGTGCGTAGAGCGTCGAGCCGAGGGGGGTGGAGGGCGATGGAGGCAACCAAGGCGTCGCGCTGGATGGGTGTGACGTGGAGAGTCCGCGCCGACGATTCGGTGTCGGTGGAGGAAACCGGTCCCGGGCGGGAGTGCCCGCCGGTGCTGGTGGTGGCTGGGGCGACCGCTGCGGTGTCGTTGGCGGTGCCTCACGCACGAGAAGAGTGGACAGGCTGTGTGGCGTTCCTTCTCCGGCTTCGGGACGGCGTCGAGGAACTCGCAGAGACTTTGGCGAGCCGTGCGGCTGATCCGGAGGACTGCGATGAGCGGCGCTGAGGAGCATTGGCCTCGGACAACTGCGTGAGGCTCACGTCGATGCCTGCGAGCGGATGCCGGCTCAGGCGGCGCCGGCGCAGGTCTGGGTGGAGTTCCGGCGAGCGAACGCGCGGATGTACCGCGCGATCGCCGATCTCGATCGCGGCCACCACCACGAGGCGCTGTACTGGTTCGGCCGGGAGCTTCGCGAGGTCGAGCGGCTCACCGCGAAGGCGGAGTGGAAATCCGACTACGGACGAGAAGGAGTACCTCCTCGGGCTTGAGCGCCGGGCGGGGCCCGCGGCAGTACGGGACGCACTGCTCGCGGACGCCGCCCGCTGGTGACTCAGCCCGTGTACCCGGCGAAGATCTTCGCGAACTCGTAGGGCGACTGCGGCACGTTGGTGCACTTGTAGAGCGCGCCGGTGCACGCGTTCGCGTCGCGGCCGGCCTCCCAGAAC
The DNA here is from genome assembly GCF_044759945.1 of Amycolatopsis sp. NPDC098790. Lineage (NCBI taxonomy): Bacteria > Bacillati > Actinomycetota > Actinomycetes > Pseudonocardiales > Pseudonocardiaceae > Amycolatopsis > Amycolatopsis sp. NPDC098790. The sequence goes on along the minus strand of NZ_JBIWAI010000007.1, from coordinate 475,283 downwards.
GACAGCATGCCCAGGTGGACCGTCTTCGCGAACGCCACAAGCGCCTTCGCGTCCTTCTGGTAGAAGATTTCGTTCTGCGAGTCGTTGACGCCGATCATCGGGGTCACGCCGACCTTCTTCCACGCCGCAGCGTCGCTCAGCCCGTACAGCGACTTCAGCTGCGCCTGCGTCGCCTTGGCCGCGGAAATCGCTTTCGCGCCCTGGTCGCCCGCGCCCTGGTAGTAGTCCATCGCCATGATGTTGACGAGGTCGAGGTTCACCCCGGCGTCCTTGGCCGACTTGACGACGTTGAGGCCGTCGGCGGTGAGCCCGCTCGGCAGCACCGGCAGCGTCAGCGAGATCTTCAGGCCGGGGTTGTTGTTCTGCAGCGTCTTCAGCGCCTGCGACCGGCGGGCGATCGTCGTCGGGTCGGCGATGGCCGCGCCTTCGATGTCGAAGTCGGCGTACTTGAGGCCGTACGCCTTGACGACGGCGTCGTACTCGGCGGCGACCTGTGCGGACGTACTGCACGCCTGCGCCAGTTCGATGCCGGACGCGCCGCCGAAGGAGATCTTGACGTCGCCGCCGCCGTTGCGGATCTTGGTGATCTCGTCCTTCTGCCAGGCCGTGCGCGGGTCGTAGGCGCCGAACCAGCTGGCTTTGCAGCCGTAGGAGTTGACGAAGGCGAGTGTGAAGCCCTTGATGCCGCTCGCGGCGGACATCCCGGACAAGCTGGGCGATGGCCACGCGCCCATGTCGACGTAGGGCCCGACGGGGATCGGCGACCCGGCGGCGGCCTCGGCGGGGCGCCGAGCCCGGTGCTCACGAGCGCGAGGCCGGCCAACCCGGCCAGCAGGGAACGAAGACGCATGGTGGAACCTCCACGACGACGAGCGCGGCGGCGGGGACTTCCTGACATGATTGGTATAGACCATTAATCTTGGTGTGGACCATCGGCCGAACGGGCTACCCCGGTGACGGGCGGTGACGCGCCTAGACTCCCGCTGGTGCTGATCACCACGGAACGGCTCACGCTGCACGAGTGGGCCGAGGAGTACTTCGACGACTTGTTCGCACTGGCCCAGCTCCCGGAGACGGTCCGGTACGTGGGCACGGGCGAGCCGTGGACCCGCGAGTACACGCTCGCCAAGCACCAGGCGACGCTGGCGCACTGGGCATCTCACGGGTTCGGCTGGTTCGCGGTATCGGCATCACCGGGCTCGTTCGACGGCGTGGTATCGCTGGTGAGCCGCAGCGCCACGGAGTCCGGCTTGGGGTCGCCGGCGGTGGAAATGGGCTGGTGGATCGCCCCATCGGGCTGGGGCCGCGGCTACGCGACGGAAGCGACGGCGGCGGTGCGCGACCACGTGTTTTCGTCCGGCTTCGCCGACCGGCTGCTGGCGGTGTACGAACCGGCGAACAAGGCGTCGGCGCGGGTGGTGGAGAAGCTGGGTTTTCAGCCGCACAGCAGGTTCACGCTGGAGGGTCGGGTCGAGCAGCGGGCGGTCCTGGACCGAGCTGTCCACAACCTCGGCTGATTGTGGACAGCTCGGGCGTTCGCCGTCCGAAAACGGGGTTTTGTCACAGGCCGCCGGTAGACTGGACCAAGGGACGCCCCCCAAGGGAAGGGCGGGGGGCGCCGCCGATCCAGCGGGCGCGGCCCACGGCGGGCTTGCCTACGAGTGCCCGGTTTCGGTGCCGGGGCGGATGGTCTGGAAATTCATCGAGGCTGGTGGCCGGTGGCAGCCCATCGCTCTCGGCTCTCCCGCACGGGTTCGCCGGGTGCCGATCCGGCCGGCCGACTCCCGCATTGCGCGCCACCGCCGGCGGATCCTGAGTATCAGCGCCGTCGTGAGGAAGAGCGCGATCGGGAACGCCCAAAGCAGCCACGGCCAGTAGCCAGTAGCGTCCCCAGGTCCCGTCCAAGGGGTGCGCGCACGACGCCTGAATCAGGCCGGCGCTGGAACCGCGACGTCGCCGATCCAGCGGTCCACCGCTTCCGCCAACCCCTCCTCATCCGCACCGGAAGTCACCCAAGCCACATGACCATCCGGCCGCAGCAACACCGCACCAACGTCCGAAATGGACGGACCCTCCGCGGCGACCACCTCAACCGCACCCGACCAACCCGCGAAAGCCCCGGCGAAGTCCACCAACACGAACCGCCCCGAACGCAGCAACGCAGCCAGATGCGTCTCCCGCCCATCCACCACCAACGGCACGTCCGGCGCCAACCGCCCCATCCAAGGGTGCCCACCCGGCTCGTAACACGCGTCCAACCCCGTGATGATCTCCGCCAGTGCCCGGTTCCCCGCCGGATGCACGGCCACCCGTCGCATCAAGTCGGCGAGCGGCTCGTCGCCAGCCTCCTCCAATGCCACCTGCGCCCGCGTGTTCGCCAAGATCCGCGACCCCGCCGCGTGCCGCTCGGTGTGGTACGTGTCCAGCAGGCCGGGAGGTGCCGTCCCCAGCACCGTCGCCGCCAGCTTCCAGCCCAGGTTGAACGCGTCGTCGAGGGCCACGTTCACCCCGATCGCCCCCGCCGGTGGGTGGATGTGTGCCGCGTCGCCTGCCAGGAGCACCCGGCCTTCGCGGTAGCTCGATGCCAAGCGCGCCGCGTCGCCGAAGCGGGTCAGCCAGCGCGGTGCGCGCAGCTCGACGTGGCGGCCCAGCACCTCGTCCACCTGCGCCTGGAGCCGTTCGAGTGTCACCGGCGCATACTTGTCGGCCGGCGGGTCGTCCTCGCGGACCACGATCCGCACGTACCCCGGCCTCGGAATCACGAACAGTGTGCGGCCGTCCGGTCCGGCCGAAACCCCGTACGGCAGCTCGCATTCGACGTCGCCGAGCAGCGCGTACCAGCGCGCGTCGACGCCCGGGAAGTCGATCCCCGCCTGCTTGCGGACCGTGCTGCGCCCGCCGTCGCACCCCACCAGGAACCGCGCCGTGATCGTGCGGCCGAATTGTCCATTGTGGACGACGCTGGAAACGCTTTCCGGCGACTGCGTGAACGACCGCAGCTCGTGCCCCCGCAGGATTTCGACGCCGAGGTCGGTGGCCCACCCCTCCAGCACCTCCTCGACGCGGGTCTGCGGGATCCCCAGCGAGAACGGGTGGTCGGTGGCCGCGCCGGCGAGCAGCAACGGTCCGGGCAGGCCGGTGGCCGGCGCGTGCGGAACCTGGTGCCCTTCGGCGACCAAACCCTCGGCCAGCCCGCGGCGGGCCAGCAGGTCCAGCGACCGCGAGTTGAGGTTGAAGCCGCGGCAATACGGTGGCCGTGAAGGATGGCGTTCGACGATGGTGGTCCGGACGCCCGCCAGTGCGAGCTCCGCGGCGACCAACAGGCCGGCGGGGCCGGCGCCGGCGACGAGGACGTCGGTTTCGAGCATTTCTGTTCCCCTCAGAAGTTTTCCGGCCACGGCAGCGAGCCGGCGCGGATTTCGGCGGCGGTGGCGCGGGCCCAGTCGAGCTCCGCCTGCCACGCGTGCCGGACGAACTCGACCTCGATCATGAACAGCCGCGGCGCGCCCTTGCCGACGGTTTCGTCGAGCGCGGTGTTCGCGCCGTCGATGCGCTCGGCGAGGTGGCGGGCGCGTTCCTCGAGCGCGTCGGCCGCGCGCTCCGGGCCGAGCGCGCCGAGGTAGCTCACCGCCGCGACGAACTTCGGGTACTCCGCGACCGGCTTGCGGACCAGCTCGTCCAGCCAGGCGACGAACTCCTGGCGCCCGAGCTCGGTGTGCGCGTAGACGGTCCGCTCCGGCCGGTTCCCCTCCCGGACCGTCTCGACGGGCTCGATCCAGCGGTGCTTCGCCAGCGACTCCACGGTGTCGTAAAGCGACCCCGGGTTGATCTTGAAGCTGCTGTCCTTGTAGCGCTCGCGCAGGGTGGACGCCATTTCGTACGGGTGCATCGGGCGTTCCAGCAGCAAGCCCAGCAGGGCCAGCGCGAGCGTGTTGCGGATCTTGCGTGGTGGCACTAGTCGCTCCCTATTACTCGGAACCGACTATACGAGGTTCGTCAAGTCAGGTTGGCGACGCAGGTGTGCAGCAGGTCCGCCAGGTAGCGCCGCTGATCGCGCGACAAGGTGCCGAGCATTTCCTCCTCGGCCTCGGCGACCAGCTCGTCGGCCGAGCGCAGCTTCGTGCGCCCGGACGCGGTCAGGGCCACCGGTCGCGCCCGGCCCGTGCTCGCCTGCTCGGCGACGGTGACCAGGCCTGCCGACCGCAGTCCGCCCAAGACGTCCCGCAGCGACTGGCGCGTCACGAACGTGATCCGCGCGAGTTCGGCCGACGACGCTCCGGGGTGCTCGTCGAGTGCGCGCAGCACGGCGTACTGCGACATCGACAGCTCCAGCGGTCGCAGGCGGTCGGTGCAGGCCTGGTTCAGCGCCTGCTGGGCGCGTTTGAGCAGGTAGCCGGGCCGGTAGCCGGTCGGGGCTTGACTCATGACAGGAACCTTACACATACTGGGCATGTAAGGAACCTGACATGGGAGGAACCATGGCGACCACGACGATCGACCCGGACGCGAACCTGGCGACCCTGATCAACGTCTTCACCGTCGACCCCGCGCACCAGCAGGAGCTGGTCGAGGTGCTGGTCACGGCGACCGAAGACGTGATGCGGCACCGGCCCGGCTTCGTCGCGGCCAACATCCACGCCGGCGTCGAGGGCACCCGCGTCGTCAACTACGCCCAGTGGGAGAGCGCGGACGCGTTCCGCGCGATGCTCGCCGCCCCGGAGTGCCAGGAGCACATGAAGGCGGCGCTGGCGCTCGCGAAGGCCAATCCGCAGCTGTACACCGTCGAGTCGGTGCACCACATCTGACGTCAGCGCACGTCGAGCGCGGTCACCCCGGAGACGTACCGGCCGCCCTTGACGTCGCCCAGCGGGACGAGCCGCGGCAGGTCGAGCGGCACCCCGTCCTCCACTGTGGACAACAGGAGCGGACGCCCGCCGGTCCGCTCCTCGGCGAGTGTGACGGCGGCGCCGTAGCCGTCCGAGCCGACGGCGACCACGGCCGTATCCGCGCGCGGCACCACGCCGGCGATCCGCAGCACGAGCGCCAGCGATGGCCCGGTCTCCGTGTGCGTCTGCTGCCCGGTCCCCGACGCGAACGACGCCGTCACCGTCCGGGACGGCAGGTGCGCCAGCAGCGCCGGCGGCAGCGTGACCGATCGGCGCCCGGTCGTGATCCGCAGCGCGCGCCCGGCGGTCGTCGCGGCGGAAACGGCGACCCGCACCCGCCGGACGTCCCGGACGCTGCGGCTGCGGTCCCGATCACCCGGGACGACCAGGTCGATCCCGTGGTCCGTGGTCAGCACCGCGGGGTGGTTCCCGAACGCCGGATCCAGCTCCGCCAGCGCGAACGTCACCGCTCGGTGCGCCGATCCGGTCACGGTCACCGTCACGCGCAGCGCGGTGTTCTTCCCGGGCGGCAGCACCGGCGCCGCGGCGGCGACGAGCGTGTTCAGGTCGCCGCCGAGCGCCTTCAGCTGCGAAGCGGTGTACGACGCCGGGGCGGCGACGGCGCCGTCGACCGAGACGGTCCGGGTCGACGCGTCCGCCGGGGCGACGGTCCCCGCCAGCAACGCGGCGGACAGGGCGAGCACGCGGAGCAGCATCCGGCCTCCTCGAATCCGCAAGTGCGGTGCGAACACCGAATTCTAGCCCGATGAGCGGGTCAAGTCCGCGACTTTTCCCGCAGCCGTGCGGCTCGCGTCAGGAGGTACCGCTGTTCCGGCGTGTTCGTCGTTCGCGCGGCCGCGGCGTCGTAGTGCCGGACGGCGGCGCCGACGTCCCCGGCCAGTTCCAGCAGGTGCGCGCGGACGGCGTCGAGCCGGTGCCCGGTCAGCTCCAGCGTCTCCAGCAGCGCGAGCCCGGCCGCGGGGCCCTCCACCATCGCCGTCGCGATCGCGCGGTTGAGCGTCACCACCGGGTTGTCCGTCAGCCGCTCCAGCAGCCGGTACGTCGAAAGGATGCGGCCCCAGTCGGTGTCCTCGACGCGTGGCGCGATGTCGTGCGCGGCGGCGATCGCGGCCTGCAGCCGGTACTCGCCCGCGTCGCCGAGCGCGAGCGCCTCGGTGACCAGCGCGACGCCCTCGCGGATCTGCCCGCGGTCCCACTTCGTCCGGTCCTGCTCGGCCAGCGGCACCAGCTCGCCGGACGGCCCGGTCCGCGCCGGGCGCCGCGCGTCCGTGAGCAGCATCAGCGCCAGCAGTCCGGTGACCTCGCCGTCGGCCGGCAGCACCGCGTGCAGCAGCCGCGTCAGCCGGATCGCCTCGCCCGACAGCTCGGTCCGGTGCAGGCGGCCGCCCGCGCTGCTCGTGTAGCCCTCGTTGAACACCAGGTAGAGCACGTGCAGCACGGACCGCAGCCGCGTGTCGCGCTCGTCGTCGGCGGGCAGCCGGAACGGGACGTCCGACGCCTTGATCCGCGCCTTCGCCCGGCTGATCCGCTGGGCCATCGTCGCTTCCGGGACCAGGAACGCCCCCGCGATCTCGGCCGTGGTCAGGCCGCCGACCGCGCGCAGCGTCAGCGCGATCGCCGACGCCGGCGTCAGCGCCGGGTGGCAGCACAGGAACAGCAGGACGAGGGTGTCGTCGCGATCCGGGACATCGGCCGGCGGCGGTTCCAGCGCCGCCGCGTCCTCCCGGCGGCGCCGGGCCTGCTCGCTGCGGAGCTGATCGGTCAGCCGGTTCACCGCGGCCTGGATCAGCCACCCGCGCGGGTTGTCCGGCAGGCCGTCGGACGGCCAGTGCCGCGCGGCCGCGAGCAGCGCCTCCTGCACGGCGTCCTCCGCGGCGTCGAAGTCGCGGAAGCGCCGCGCGACGACGCCGAGGACCTGCGGCGCGAGCGTCCGCAGCAGGTCCTCGACCTCCTCGCGCGCCATCAGGCCGGGGCGCTCATCACCTGGCGGACCTCGATCGGCTGCCGGATCGGCACGCCACCCGGCCCGGGTGCGGCTGACGCCTTCGCGGCGATCTCCAGCGCGCGCTCCTCGCTCTCGACGTCGATCACCCAGTAGCCGGCCAGCAGTTCCTTGCCCTCCGGGTACGGCCCGTCGGTGACGACGGGGCTGGTCCGGCCGTCGGAGACGACCGTCTTCGCCAGGTCGGGCCCGGCCAGGCCCTGGGCGTCGACGAGCTCGCCCTTGTCGCGCAGTTCGGCGTCGAGCGCGTGCTGGAAGTCGATGTGCGCGCGGATGTCCTCCGGCGGCCATTCGCCCATCGGCAGGTCGCAGCCCTCGGCCGCGGTGTAGCTCATCAGCAGCATGTACTTCGCCATGATCGGCTCCTTCCCGCGCCCCGGTGGCGCGTTCACGGGAAAGGACGGAGCCCGGCCCGCGGTCTCTACATGGTTCGCCGATTTTCTCGAAGATCAGGATAATCGCGGAACGTGACTGGGGAACTGAAGCGCGCGCGTCTGGGCGTCTCGGTGGTCTTCGCCGTCTGCGGTGCGGCGTTCGCGACGTGGCTGGCGCGAGTGCCGGCGGTGCAGGAGCAGCTGGGACTCACCACGGGACAGCTGGCCACGGGCTTGTTCGGCCTCGCCTTCGGGTCGGTGGTCGCCCTGCTCGGCGCGGGGGCGCTGCTCACCCGGATCGGCAGCCGCGCGGCGGTCGTGCTCGGCGCGGCCGTGCTGTGCGGCGGCCTGCCGCTGGTGGCGTTCGCCTGGTCGGCGCCGGTGTTCGTGGCCGCGCTGGTCGTGCTCGGCGTAGGCAACAGCCTGCTCGACGTCGCGATGAACGCGCACGCGGCCCGCGTCGAGGAGGGCTACGGGCGGCCGATCTTCGCCGGCTTCCACGCGTTCTGGAACATCGGCGGCCTCGCGGGCTCCGGCGTCGACGCGCTGATGGAGGCCCTGCACGTCCCGGTTTCGGTGCACTTCCCGATCGCGGGTGCGGTGTTGCTGTCCCTCGCGCTGTGGGGCCGGGCGCTCTTCCTGACCGGAGCCGACCGCGGCCAAGGCGACGCGGCGTTCGCGTGGCCGAGCCGGGCGCTGGTGCCGCTGGGCGTGATCGCGTTCTGCGGGTTCGTCGCCGAGGGCGCGGTCAACAGCTGGAGCGCGGTGTACCTGGCGGACGTCACGGGCGCAACGCCCGCGCTCGCCTCCCTCGGCTACTTCGCGTTCTCCGGGACGATGATCGCGGTCCGCCTGGTCGCCGACCGCATCGTGGGCCGCGTGGGCGCGGTGCGGTTCGTCCGCGTCGCGACCACGGTCGCGGTGCTCGGGTTCGCCGTGGTCCTTTTCGCGCCGTGGCCGGTGGCGGTGATCGCCGGCTTCGCGGTGGTAGGGCTCGGCGTGGCCGGGATCGTGCCGATCGCGTGGAGCGTGGCGAGCCGCAAGCAGGCGGACGCGCCGGGCCGCGCGGTGGCGGCGGTCGCCGCGTGCGGGTACCTGGGGTTCCTGGTCGAGCCGGTGCTGGTGGGCGCGCTGGCGACCCGGATCGGGCTGCACTGGGCGTTGTCGTCGGCGGTCGTGGTGACCTTCGGCATCCTGTTCCTGGCGCCGTCGCTGCGGGTCCGTGAAGGTGCGCTCACGCGCTGAGCAGCCGTTTCAGCCCTTCCGCCGACGGCGTTCCCGGAGCCGCTGTGTAGACGAGAAGCCGGTGTTCGTGCCCGGGGACGGCCAGGATTTCGCAGTCGAGCTCGAGCGGGCCGACGACCGGGTGGACGGTCCGCTTGGTCAGCGTCCGCTGCACGACGACCTCCCGGTCCGCCCACAGCCGGGCGAACTCCGGGCTCTCGGCTTTCAAGTCGTCGACGAGCGCCGCCACCGCGGGATCGGCCGGGTAGCGCCCGCTCGCGCGCAGGTCCGCGACGCACAGCCGGGCCAGCTCGAGGCGGTTGCCGGTGATCGCGTCGCCGGTGTCGAACAGCCGCCGCAGCCGGTTGCGCCGCCGCGGTGGCCACGTGGCCGGGTCGCCGATCAGCGCGACCAGCATCCGGTTCCAGGCCACCAGGTCGTAGCCCGCGTCGATCACCATCGCCGGCACTTCGCCGAGCCGGTCGAGCAGCCGCAGGACGTTCCCGGGCACCGGCCGCGGCGCGGGCGCGGGAGCCGGTCGTGCCAGCCGCAGCAGGTACGCGTGTTCGTCGCCGGTCAGCCGCAGCGCGCGGCCGAGCGCGGTGAGGACCTGCTCCGACGGCTGCGGCCCGCGGCCCTGTTCGAGCCGCACGTAGTAGTCGACGGAGATCCCGGCCAGCAGCGCGACTTCCGTGCGTCGCAATCCCGGCGTTTGCCGCCGCGGGCCGGGCGCCAGGCCGACGTCGGCCGGCTGCAGCCGCGCCCGCCGGCTGCGCAGGAACCCGCCCAGCTCCACCCTGTCCACGGTGCCATCATCGCCCCGCGCCGGGGTGGTACCGGCAGTGCCTACCCCGGTTCGTGCCTCGACGGCGAGCCTGAACGCATGACGATCTTGGTGACCGGCGCCCGCGGGAACGTCGCCCGCGCGCTGGTGGAACAACTACTGCGAGACGGACACGAGGTCCGGGCGGCCGGCCGCGACCCCGGCACGACCCGGCTGCCCGGCGGGGTCGAGGTGGTCGCGGCCGACCTGGCCCGGTCCGCGAACTGGGACGCGGCTCTCGACGGCGTCACGAAGGTGTTCCTCTACGCGGGCACCGCCGGCCTGGACGGGTTCCTGTCCCGGGCGAGCGGCCTCGCGCAGGTCGTGGTGCTGTCCGCCTTGGGCGCGGATCCCGCGTCGGAGGACGCCATCACCCGCGCCCACGGCGAAGCCGAGCAGGCCGTGCGCGACTCGGGACTTCCGTGGACGTTCCTGCGGCCCGGCGGGTTCGCGGCCAACCGGCTGCTGTGGGCGGACTCCGTCCGCGCCGGCGTCGTACGCGACCCCTTCCCGGACTCGCATTCGGCGTTGATCCACGAAGCCGACATCGCCGCCGTCGCCGCTCGCGCGTTGACGTCGTCCGGGCACCTCGGCGCGACGTACTCGCTGACCGGGCCCGAGTCGCTCACCGTGCGGCAGCAGGCAGCGGTGCTCGGCGGGGTGACCGGAGCGCCGGTCCGCGTGGAAACCCAGGACCTCGACGACTACCGCCGGGAGCTGACCGCGGCCTTCGCGGCCCGTGGGCTCGGCAGCGTCGGGTCCGCCTCGGTGATCGAAGCTCGGATCCGGCGTCTGGCGGCTTTGGTGGACCGGCCGCAGGCGACGACGGAGACGGTCCGGGACGTCACCGGCAGGCCGGCGCGGAGCTTTGCCGAGTGGGCCGCCGAGCACGCCGCCGCGTTCACGCGCTGAGCGTTTCGCGCAGGAGCCGGCGGACGGCTTTCCGGTCGCCGTCGACCGTCACCCGGCCGTCGGCGATCGCCGCGTCCAGGTCGGACGGGACTTCGAGCAGGGCGTTGAACGTCACCGGGTCGGTCCGGATCGTCGCGTCCGGCGCGGCGGGCTCGCCCGGCTCGACCGTCAGCCGTCCCGGTTCGGTGCGGACCGTCCACACGCGACTGTCCAGCTCGACGCGGTGGCACGCGGCCGACCGCGGGCGGGCGAAGCCGCGGAGGAACAACAGCACGGACGTGGTGCCCAGGTGCGCCGACGGCGGCAGGGAGAGCCGGGAGCCCCACGCGCCCAGCGCGAGCACGATCGGCTCCAGCTCGCGGCCCCAGTCCGTCAGCTCGTAGACCGTCGAGGCCGCCGGGGGCGGCAGCTTCCGGCGCGCGACGACGCCGTGTCCTTCCAGCTCGCGCAGCCGGTCGGTGACCAGGTTCGAGCTGGCGCCCGGCAGCGCGCGGCGGACGTCGGAGAAGCGTTGCGGCCCGAGCAGCAGCTCGCGCACGACGAGCAGCGCCCAGCGTTCCCCGACGACGTCCAGCGCGCGGGCGATGGTGCAGGCGTCTCCGTAGCTGCGGCTCGTCGGCATGGTCGTAATCTACAACTTGGAGGTTGTTTTTAACAACTTCGACGGCGTACGGTGGCCGCCATGGGAAATCCGGTCGTGCACTTCGAGATCATCGGTACCGACCCGGCGCGGCTGCGCGAGTACTACGGCGAGCTGTTCGGCTGGGAGTACGACACGTCGGGGCCGGTGTCGGCCGAGGTGTCGGAAGCGGGCAACTACGGCTTCGTGGAGACGGACGGCATCCCGGGCGGCGTCGGCGGCGGGGCGGCCTACGAAAGCCACGTGGTGTTCTACGTGGGCGTCCCGGACGTCGAGGCCGCGCTGGCCGACGCCGAACGCCTCGGCGGGACCCGCCGGATGGGCCCGGACCGCGCGCCGGGGCGGGACCTGGTCGTCGCCCACTTCACCGACCCGCAGGGCAACTTGATCGGCCTCGCCGGCCCTGCCTGAGTCACTCCCGCGCGGCCGCGTTGGCGCGGTCGATCGCCGCCATGTTCTCCTCGGCCCAGTTCCGCAGCGCCGCCAAGGGGACCTCCAGCGACCGGCCCAGGTCGGTCAGCCGGTAGTGGACCTTCGGCGGCACCGTCGGCTCGACGCGGCGAGCGACCAGGCCGTCGTTCGTCAGCGAGCGCAACGTCACCGACAGCATCTTCTGCGAGACCCCCGGCATCCGCCGTTGCAGCTCGGCGAACCGCACCTCGCGCGGGTCCGCCTCGGCCAGCACCTTGACCGCCATCGACGTCCACTTCGTGCCGATCCGGTCGAGCAGCCGGCGCGTCGGGCACGCCGGGTCGAACAGGTCGCCGCGCGGGGAGGGGGTCACCTGGAGCTCACCACCTGTCGGGAAAGTGCCGTCTTGGCCGGGGCCGACGAGTTACCTACGGTTTTCTGGTAACCAATGGTAACTGCCCTGGGAGAGACATGCTGCGGGTGAACGGCATCGACGTCGGCGTCACGGTCACCGGGGAAGGGCCGGCCGTCCTGCTGCTGCACGGCTTCCCGCACACCCGGCGGCTGTGGGCCGAAGTCGTCCCCCGGCTGGCGCGGCGCCACCGCGTCATCGCGCCGGACCTGCGCGGGCTCGGCGAGTCGGAGCGTCCGCCCGGCGGCTACGACGCGGGCACCCTCGCCGCCGACGCCGAAGCGCTCCTCGACGCGCTGGACGAGCCGTCGGCGGCCGTCGTCGGCATCGACGCCGGCGCGCCACCCGCGTTCCTCCTGGCCATGCGACGCCCCGGGCGCGTCCGCCGGCTCGTCCTGATGGAGTCGCTGCTGGGCCGCCTTCCCGGCGCCGAGGACTTCCTGGCGGGCGGCCCGCCGTGGTGGTTCGGGTTCCACACCGTCCCGGGACTCGCCGAGACCGTCCTGCGCGGACACGAAGGCGAGTACGTCGACTGGTTCCTCAACGCGGGTACGCGAGGCCGCGGAGTGCCGCGCGAGATCCGTGACCACTTCGTCGCGGCGTACACCGGGCGCGACGCCCTGCGTGCGGCGTTCGAGCACTACCGCGCGATGCCGGTCAGCGCCGGGCAGATCGCCGACGCCGTCGCGACGGGACGGCTCACGGTGCCCACGATGGCGATCGGCGCCCACCCGGTGGGCGACGCGCTCGCCCGCCAGCTGCGGCCCGTCGCCGACGACCTGGTGAGCCACCTCGTCGAGGACTGCGGCCACATCATCCCGCTCGACCGGCCGGAGGCGTTGCTCGAGCTGTTGGAGCCGTTCCTTGCCGAAAAAACGACACGGGCGTCGTGAAGGTTCGGAGCCGGGGAAGCGGTGTGGCTGAGCATCGCGGCCCGCCCGCCGATCCCCGCCCGCGTCAGCCGCGCAGGCGGGTGTTGAGCCGCGCCGCCTGCCGCGTCAAGTGGTCGCGCTCGGCGAAGTTCGGTACCTTTCCGGCCGCCTCCGAGTACAACCGCGCGGCCGTCACCAGGTCGCCGTCGCGCTCGTGGAGGTACGCCGCCACCGCCGTGTGCCGGGGCAGCGTGTCGTCGACCTCGGCAAGCGCCGCGAGCCCCGCGCGCGGTCCGTCCGCTTCACCGACCGCGACCGCGCGGTTCAGCCGCACGACCGGGCTGTCGGTCAGCTTCGCCAGCTCGTCGTACCACTCGACGATCTGCACCCAGTCGGTCTCGGCGGCCGTGGGCGCGTCGGCGTGCAGGGCCGCGATCGCCGCCTGGGCCTGGAACTCGCCCAGCCGGTCGCGGGCGAGCGCCGCCTGCAGGATCTCGACGCCCTCCGCGATCGCCGTCGTGTCCCACCGGCCGCGGTCCTGCTCGGCGAGCGGCACCAGGCTGCCGTCCGCCGCGGTCCGGCCGGCGCGCCGCGCGTGGTGCAGCAGCATCAGCGCGAGCAGCCCGGCGACCTCCGGGTGGTCGATCGCGGCCGCGAGCTGCCGGGTCAGCCGGATGGCCTCGGCGGCCAGGTCGACGTCGCCGGAGTACCCCTCGTTGAAGACGAGGTAGAGCACCCGCAGCACGGTCGCGACGTCGCCGGGCTGGTCGAACCGCACCTGCCCGACCGTCCGCTTGGCCCGGCTGATCCGTTGCGCCATGGTCGTTTCGGGGACCAGGTAGGCCTGCGCGATCTGGCGCGTGGTCAGCCCACCGACGGCGCGCAGCGTCAGCGCGACCGCCGAAGACGGCGTCAACGACGGGTGCGCGCACAAGAAGTACAGCTGGAGCGTGTCGTCCACAGTCGACACCGGGCCCGGCTCGACGTCGACGACGTCCTCGCGCCGACGTCGAGCGCTGTCCGAGCGGGCCGCGTCGAGGAACTTGCGCCACGCCACGGTGACCAGCCAGCCCTTCGGGTCGCGCGGCGGATCGGCAGGCCAGACGCGCAGGGCCTCCACCACCGCGTCCTGCACGGCGTCCTCCGCCGACGCGAAGTCGGCCCCGCGCCGGACGACGACCCCGAGCACCTGCGGCGTCAGGCTGCGGAGCAGGACCTCGTCCACGCTCACCCGACCTTTTCGGCCAGCTCGAACAGGATGTGCCGGATGCCGGGCGCGCCCGGGTCGCCCGCCGGACCCGACGGCGTCCGGTAGCGGATCAGTTCGAGGCAGCCGGCGCCGTCCGGGGTCCACGTCATCGCGATGTCCGAGCGGACCCCGTCGACGACACCGATGTGTTCGAGCCGCGGAAAGCTCCCCATGGTTTCCCCTCTCAGACGGACTGGCGCTCGTCGCGCCGGCGGACGAGTTCCTCGACGGCGGACGGCAGCGTCGTCTCGAAGTCGATCAGCTTCGCCCAGGTCGGCGTCACCACGATGCGGACCATGCCGTCGTAGAGCGACCGCACGCCCGCTTCCCACTCCACCCGCTGCTCGGGCGTCATCTCGTAGGTGCCGTTGAACTGCAGGTACTCCTCCGGGATGCCCTCGACGACGTCCAGCTCGGCCGTGCCGCGGATGAGCAGCACCTTCGGCGGGTGCACCTCGGTGTCGACGGTCAGGGCGACCGCCGGGTTGCGGCGCAGCGCCGCCAGCTTCGGCGCGTTCGTCGACGTGCACAGGACGATCCGCGAGCCGTTCCAGGTGAACCCGATCGGGACCACGCGGGGAGTGCCGTCGAGGGCGGTGTAGGCCAGCCGGGTCAGGTCGCGGGCCAGCAGCTCCCGGCTGTACGGGCGGTTCAGGACCTCGTCGATGGCGTTCTGGTGCACGGCGTCACTCCGTGATGGTGGTCGCCGGGCCCCAGAACGGACGCAGCTCCAGCCACTCCCCGACCGGCTTGCCGCCCGCACCCGGGGCGGCCGACAGCTCCGCGGCCAGCTCCAGGGCTCGCTCGTAGCTGTCGACGTCGATGATCGACCAGCCGGCGATGAGGTCCTTCGTCTCCGCGAACGGGCCGTCGGTCACCGGCGGGCGGCCCTCGCCGTCGAACCGGACCCAGGTGCCCTGCGGGGCCAGCGCGCGGTGCTCGACGAACTCGCCGGTCTCCTCGAGCCGCTTCCCGAAGTCCTCCATGTACTTGATGTGGGCCGAGATCTCCTCCGGCGTCCACTGGTCCATGGGCACGTCGTTGACCGAAGCCGGGGCGCCTCGGTAGTGCTTCAGCAGCAGGTACTTGGGCATCGTCGTTCTCCTCGGTGCGGGTGCGGCCCATTTTGGCCGCGTTCGCACCGGGGACGCAGCCGGTCGCGCGTTCTCGACATCGCCGCCGGAGAAACTTTTCAGGCGGTCGGGCGGCCCGCTCCGGCGTAGTCGTCGCCGTCGCGGCGGTAGGAGTGGACCTGCACCGCCTGGCCGGTCTGCGGCGCGTCGATCATCTGCTGGTTGCCGATGTAGAGGCCGACGTGGTGGATCTTCGTCGCCGGTTCGCCGTAGAAGATCAGGTCGCCGAGCTGCGGATCGGTCACGTGCTGAACGCTGCGGAACTGCGTGTCGGCCGTGCGCATCAGCTTGACGCCGGCGCTGCCGTACGCCGCCGTCGTCAGGCCGGAGCAGTCGAAGCCCGGGTCGTTGCCGCCGGTGCCGTTGCCACCCCAGATGTAGGGGAGGCCGATCTTGTCGATGGCGAAGTTGACCGCGCTCAGCACCGCCGGGTTCGGCGCGGCCGAGCCCTGGCCGACCGTGCCGTAGACGTTCACCGTCGCCAGCGTCCGGTGCAGGAACAACGGCGCCGACTGCAGCTTCGCGACCGCGTCCCACCACGGCTGGCCCTGCGACAGGTCGGTCCCGCCGTCGCACAGCGCGCGTCCGGTGGTCAGCGCGGCGTCGTCGATGTTCTGGACATCGGGCTTCCCGCCCGCGTAGCTCGCCTGGTACTTCGCCCAGAGTGCGGGGGAGAGCTGCATCGGCCCGGCGGCGTTCGGCGTCGAGACGACCTTGTTGTAGAAGTCGCGCACCTCGATCGTGCCGAGCGGCTTGTCGAGCACGCCGGTGGTGCCGACCTGCCCACCCTGCGCCCGGCCGTGGTCCGTGGTCACTTTTCCGACCGCGGCGAGCGTCACCCAGGAGAGGTGGCAGCCGGGGATGTCCTTGCCGATCTTCGTCGTCGCCTTCGCGTAGCCGACCATCGCGCGCAGCGGGACGTCGAGCCACTGGCTGGTCTTGGACGCCCAGGCGTCGAATTCGCTCGCTTCCGGCACCTTCGGCGGCGCGGACGTCGTCGTCTGCGGCGACGTGGTCGTTTTCGCGACAGACGGCGCCGGCGTGCTGGTCGCGGCCGCGTTCGTCGTCTCCTGCTGCTGCTTCGGCGCGAACTGGACGCCGACCACGAGCGCGGCGGCGACCACGACCACGGCGGCCACCACGACGGCGGCTCTCCGGCGACGCGGCTCGGTCTTTTCGTCGGACACGACCTCGGGCTCTTCGCTCACCGTGCGGCCCCGGTCAGCCGGTCGAGGACGAAGCCGCGCAGGCCGTCGAGGTCGGTGTCCATCGCGACCTCGATCGGGCGGCCGGGGGTGAACTGCGGATCTTCTTCGCCGAGATTTCGCCGGTCGACGAGCGTCTGCCCGCGTGCCGGCCCGAGCCCGCAGTCGACGTCGACGCGGTAGGTCTCGGTGTGCAGGATCCCGGGCGAAATCGCCTCGGCGACCGCGACGGCGTCGTGCATGACCATCCGGTCTTCGCCGAACACGCGCGTGTAGTGCTGCCGGTAGGTCGAGGTGAGGCCTTCGAGGGTGGCACCGACCGGCCCCGACGCCGCGAGCTTGGCCAGCCACTCGCCGTCGACGGCGCAGCGGTGCGTGAGGTCGAGCGGGACGAGCACGATCGGGACGTCCTCCTCGACCAGCACCCGGCGGGCCGACTCGGGGTCGCTCCAGATGTTGAACTCGGCGGCGGTGGTGCTGTTGCCGAACGTCACGCCACCGCCCATGATCACCAGCCGCCCGATCTTCGCCGCCGCGCCCGGGTGGGCCGCGAACAGGGCGGCGATGTTGGTCAACGGCCCGATCGGGGCGATGGTCACCGGCTCGTCCGACGCTTCGAGGATGTCCAGCATGAGGCGGACGGCGTCGCGCTCTTCGAGCGGGCGCGTCGCCTCGGGCAGTGTGTAGGAGTGGCCCGAGAGGCCGTCGCCGCCGTGGACCTCCTTGGCGTCGCGTGGCTTCGAATAGACCAGCGGCCGGCTCGCCCCGGCGGCCACCGGCACGTCGGCGCGGCCGAACAGCTCCAGCAGCCGGCGCGCGTTCGACGTCGTGCGGTCGAGGGGGACGTTGCCGAAAACCGACGTCACGCCGAGCAGGTCGACGTCCGGGGACAGCGCCGCCAGCGCGATCGCCAGCGCGTCGTCGACGCCCGGGTCGGTGTCGATGATCAGCTTCGTGCCCATCCACGCTCCCCTTGCCTGTGAACCCGTCCCGCACACAGGTTACGGTCACTCGCATGACGTCGATGTGGGGTGCGCCCGCGCTGTCGCGGGTGCGGGCCTGGCGCCGCGCCCGGCAGGACCCGCGGCAGGCGAAGTTCCTGACTGCCGACTCGCTGCGCTGGGTGCTGCGCAACCGCGCGTACACGCCCTGGTACCTGGTCAGGTACTACCGGCTGCTCAAGTTCCGGCTCGCGAACCCGCACATCATCCTGCGCGGGATGCTCTTCCTCGGGAAGAACGTGGAGATCCACTGCCGGCCGGGCTACGGGCGGCTGGAGATCGGCCGCTGGGTCCACATCGGCGACGGCAACGCGATCCGCTGCCACGAGGGCTCGCTGCGGATCGGCGACAAGTCGGTGTTCGGCCGCCAGAACGTGATCAACTGCTACCTCGACATCGAGCTCGGCGCGGCCACGCTGGTCGCCGACTGGGTGTACATCTGTGACTTCGACCACGTCATTTCGGACATCCACGTCCCGATCAAGGACCAGGGCATCGTGAAGTCGCCGGTCCGCATCGGACCGGACACGTGGCTGGGTACGAAGGTCAGCGTGCTGAAGGGCACCCGCATCGGCCGCGGCTCGGTGCTGGGCGCGCACGCGGTCGTCCGTGGTGACATCCCGGACTACTCGATCGCGGTCGGCGCGCCCGCCCGGGTCGTGCGTAACCGCGAAGAGGACTACGCGGCCGACGCGGCTCGTCGCGAGGCCGTCGCCGACATGGCGCGGAAGGCGAACAAGGCGCTGCAGAAGACTCTGGAGCAGTAGAGCTACTCAGGTCTCTCGTCGCTTTCCGGACAGCTCTCCCTGAGTGGGGGAGTTCCGCGAGGTGACCGTGTCGGCTGACCTACTCCTCGAACGTCATCTCCGGCGGCGGCCGCCGGAAGCCGCGGGTGATCGCCGCGAGGACGACGATGCCGATCGCCAGCCACACCAGGCCGAAGACCAGCGCGATCCCGTCGAGGTTGACCAGTAGCCACAAATCGACCACGGCGCCGACCACCGGGAAGACCACCCAGGTCAGCACGCGTTTCCCGGTCCGGTCGCGCAGCCACGTCGCCAGCACGCTGACGTTGACGAACGTGAACGCGGTGAACGCGCCGAAGTTGATGAACGACGTCGACGTGCTGACGTCCAGCGTCAGCGCGACCAACCCGACGACGCCGGTCAGGACGATGCCGAACACCGGCGTCGCGAACCGCGGCTGCAATTTGCCGAAGACGCGCGGCAGCACGCCGTCGCGGCCCATGGCGAACATCAGCCGCGACGCGCTCGCCTGCGCGGCGATCCCCGACGCGAACTGCGCGACCACCAGGCCGGCGAGGAAGAAGGACGCGAAGAGGTTGCCGCCGATCGTGGTCGCGATTTCGAACGCGGCGGACGACTCGTCGGTGAACGCGCTGCCCGGGTGCGCGAGCTGGGTGAAGTAGGCGAGCACGACGAAGATGCCGCCGCCGATCAGCGCGGTCAGCAGGATGGCGCGGGGGATCGTCCGGCGCGGTTCGGTCGTCTCCTCGGTCAACGTCGTCACGGCGTCGAAGCCGAGGAACGAGTACGTCGCGAGCGCGGCGCCGCCGGAGATCGTGCCCAGCGTGCTGCCGGGGTGGAAGAACGGCTGCGTGCTGGCCAGCGAGCCACCGACGTGCAGCACCTGTTTGACCGAAAGGACGACGAAGAAGCCGATGACCAGGATCTGGAAGGCCATGAGGACGAAGTTGGCCTTTTCGGCGATCTTGATGCCGAGCACGTTGAGGATCGTCGTCACCGCGATGAAAGTGATCAACCAGATCCAATTGGGCACGGCGGGGAACTCGGCCGAGAGGTAGGCGCCGCCGATCAGCCAGATCACCATCGGCAGGAAGAAGTAGTCGAGCAGCACCGCCCACCCGACGAGGAACCCGGCGCGGGCGTCGACCGATTTCCGGACATAGGTGTAGGCCGAGCCGGCGACGGGGTGGGTGGCGGCCATCTTCCCGTAGCTCGCGGCGGTGAACAGCATCGCGACGAGGGCGAGCAGGTACGCCGAGGGCACCGTGCCGTCGGTCGTCGTCGCGACGATGCCGAAGGTGCCGAGCACGATCAGCGGAGCCATGTAGGCGAGCCCGAAGAGGACGACGCCGGGCAGGCCGAGCCGGCGCTGCAGGGTGGCCGGGGCCGCGCCCGTGGTGGTCATCGGTCGTCTCCTTCTCGTGGGCTCCAGCGGTCCGGGTCGATCCGGCCCTGGTAGAGCGGCAGCTGCAGGGGAGCGTCGGCGGGGGTGAACTGCGCCCAGACGCGGTTGGTGCCGGCGGTCCCGTCACGGCGGACGCGCGCGACCTCGTCGAGGTCGATGGTGTGGGCGAGGACGCCGTGGTCGTTTCCCGGCAACGCGCCGAGGACGTCACCCTCGGGCCCGACGAGCAGGCTGTCGCCCATGCCGACGGGGCCTGCCGTGTTCACGCTGGCGACGAACACCTGGTTGACGATGGCGTTCGCCCGCGCCAGGACGAGCTCCTGCGCGCGGTCCGGGGTGGTGGTCTGGACGGGGTTGAGCACGAGCTCGGCACCCATCCAGGCGAGGTGGCGGGTCACCTCGGGGAACCAGGCGTCGTAGCAGATGGAGAACCCGACGCGGCCGGCGTCGGCCAGGTCGGCGACGACGAACCGGTCGCCGGGGTCGTACGGCTCGTGCGGCCGCCAGGGGAAGACCTTCCGGTACCAGCCGGCCAGCTCGCCTCGCGGGGAGAAGACCAGGGCGGTGTTGAACAGCTCGCCGTGGTCGCCTTCTTCGCAGACGGTGCCGGGCGCGAGCCAGATCCCGAGGTCGCCGGCCAGCTCGGCGAGTTCCGTGGTCCGTTTTCCGTGCAACGGCTGGGCGGCTTCGCGGAGCTGTCGCGTCCGCTCGTCGCCTTCGCCGTCGACGCCGCAGAGGTGCAGCTCGGGGAAGGCGGCCAGCCGCGTGTCCGGAAACCGGCGAAGGACCGCTTCGACCTCGCCCGCGAACCCGCCGTCCCCGACGGGTCGGGGCGGCGCTTGCACGAGGGCGATCGGCAGTGGTCGCGGCATGGACGAAAAATAGTCCATCTTGAACACTTAAACAAGAGTGCTCAAGATGAGCAGTTTGTGCGGTACGGTCGTTTCATGGCGACGGCAGACCTGAGCGCCCCGGCCCTGACCGGCATCCGGCGGTTGTCCGCATTGGACACCGTCCGCGCGCGCATCGCGCTCGCGGTGGAGCTAGGCCTGCTGAAGCCGGGCGAGCGCCTGCCGGCGAACGCCGAGATCGCGCGGGCGCTGGGCGTCGCGGAGATCACGGTGCGAAGAGCGCTGGAGTCTCTGGTCGGCGACGGCCTGATCGAACGCCGCCGCGGCCGGGGCGGCGGAACATCGGTGGCCGCGAACCCACCGACGGAGCGAGTCCGCGAGGTCGGCGCCTACCGCGAGTCGGCGGCGGAGGTTCGTGACCTGATCGACCACCGCATGGTCTTGGAGTCGGGCATGGTCCAATTGGTGGCGAAGAGGTCACCGGACCTGCCCCGCCTGCGCACGTTGGTCGCGCGCATGGACACGGCGAAGGGCTGGGCGGAGTTCCACGAGCTGGATGCGGAGTTCCACCGAACGGTGGCGGCCCCGGGCCCGGCCGCGGCGGTCGCGCAGTACGAGGTGGTGCTGGCTGAGCTGTACCGGTTCTACTTGCCGTACCCGCTGGAGAAGCTGCGCGAGTCGAACCGCGACCACACAAAGCTGGTGAAGGCGCTGGGCTCAGGCGACCCGGACGCGGCGGCCCGGGTGACGAGAAAGCACGTGCGCGGCCTGCACCAGACGATGTTCGTCGGCCTCGGCTGAGCAGTAGCCAAGAATCGACAACGTCCTGGTCAGCGGGGTGACGCGGCGTTGGCCGGAAAGTGACCACGGTTCGTGCCGGCGATGGTTAGGAGTCGGCGACGGCCTCGCGGCTCGGGTCGCGGGCGTGCCGGGGCCTGGCGTGATGCTGGTCGGGTAGTGACCATGGCTCGCGCCGACGTTGGTCGGAAGTCGGCCACGATTCCGCCGCCCGGTTGCGGGTCTGCCGGGGTTCGATGTGGCGTGGGTCGGGAAGCGACCACGGCTCGCGCCGGCGATGGTCGGTAGGCGGCGACGGCCGCGCGGCGCGCGTCTGCCGGCGCGCGGCGCGGTGTTGGTCGGGAAGTGACCATGGCCGTTAGTCGACGGTGGCTGGTAGTCGGCCACGGTTTCGTGGCTCGAGTCGCGGAGCCCCTGCCGAAGCCCGGCGGGACGCTGGTCGGAAAGTGACCATGGCTCGCGCGGGCAGGCGATGGTCGGACATCGACTACGACTCGGCCGCCCCACCAGCGTCTGTCAGCTGAGCTCGGTCCCGGCCGTTCGGCGGTGACCATCGGCTGATCGGCCGATCTCCCGGAACGCCCGCCCCGGCAGCCTGAGGCCATGTCGATCACCCGGTTCGCCGTCCCGTTGCTCGCCGCCGTGGCGCTGGTGCCCGCTGTCCCGGCCGTCGCCGTCGCGGGCGGTGGGCTCTCCTGGCAGCTCTGCTCCGCCGTCGCGAAGGGCTGGGACTCCGACGATCGGCGCACCGAGTGCGCTCTCGTGGCCGTCCCGCTCGACTACGCCGACCCGCGTGGTCCGAAAATCGACATCGCCGTCAGCCGGGTCGAGGCGACCGGTTCGAAAACCGGCGCTGTCCTGCTGAATCCCGGTGGCCCCGGCCAGTCCGGCCTGACCATGCCGCGCACCATCGCCGACAGTCGCGCCGGCGGTATCGGCACCCACCACGACCTCATCGGGTTCGATCCGCGCGGCGTCGGCTATAGCGCCGATCTGCCGTGCGCCGTCGACTTCCCGGAGCCCGAGCCCGACAAGGACAAGGCCCGCGAAGCCGCCGAGCGAGCGGCCGCCGCGAGACAGGCGTGCGTCGACGCCCACCCCGCCTTCGTCCGAAACCTGACCACGCCGACCATCGCCCGGGACATGGACCTGATCCGGCAAGCCCTCGGCGAAGACAAGATCGGCTACTACGGCGTCTCCTGGGGCACCGCGCTCGGCGCGCAGTACCGGTCGCTCTTCGACGACCACGTCGACAAGATGCTGCTCGACTCCGTCATGCCGCCCGAGCTGAGTGTCACCGAAATGGATGACGACCAGGCGACCGCCGGCGAGAACACCTTCCACGAGTTCGCGTCGTGGATCGCCCGCTACGACGGCGTCTACCACTTCGGGACCACCGAACCCGTCGTCGCGAAAGCCCTGCTCGACCTGCGCGACCGGCACGGCGCCACCGTCAACGGCATGCTCGCCAACCCGCGGCGCGAATGGCCCGGCCTGGCGAAGCAGCTCGCCGCCATCCGCGACGGCGGCGCAGCCGAGAAGATGACCACGATGAGCTGGGACGGCGAGCCGCAAGCGTTCAACCACTTCCAGCAGACGGCCCTGCTCTGCAACGAGTCGCCGAGCCCGCGGGACTTCGACACCGTCTGGCAGCACCGTCTGGATCGGATGGCCCGGCTCCCCGTCGCCGGCGGCTACGGCCTCTACGAGCAGCTCTGCATCGGCTGGCCACTGGCCGCGCGGCCGTGGTCGTTCGAAAAAGGGACAAGCCCGCTGCAGCTCGTCGGCCACCTCTACGAGCCGGTCACGCCCATCGGCTGGGCGCTGCGGATGCAGCAGAAAATCGGCGGCACCCTCATGATCGTCGAGGACGACGTCCACGGCTCGCTGTCCTCGCTGCCCTGCGCCGACGCCGCTGTCACTTTCTTCGACACGGGCCGGACGACGGCGAAGTCCTGCCCCGGCGCACCGGTGTGACTCAGCGGGCCCGCAGCTGGTCGCGGACCTCCATCAGCGCGAAGCCGAGCAGGTTCAGCCCGCGCCAGTAGTCCGGCTTGGTCGCGTTCTTCTCCTCGCGCGCAAGACCGGAGCCCCACACGAGGTCCTTCTTGGACGCCTCGACGAGCACCGCGTCGCCGGTGCCGAGCAGGAACCGGCGCAGGTCGCGGTGGGCCTTGAACTTGGCCAGGTTGCCGTCGACGACGATGTCGAACCGGTGCCGCTCCCACGTCGACGCCTCGAAGCCGGCGACCTCGCGGCCGAGCACCTTCGCCGTCTTCGGGTCAGGGGTCTGCCGGATCAGCTCGGCCTTCTCGACGTCGCCGAACAGCAGCGCCTTGCCCGCCATCATGTAGTGCTCGGCGGTCGGGTACTCGACGCCGTCGGCCTCGAACGGGTCGACCCACCACTGGCTCAGGCAGCTCGCCGTGACCCGGCCCGCTTTCGAGGGCGCGTGCCCGTAGAACAGCAGGTATTCGGGCTCCGCACCCTCGTGGACCTTTTCGCGCAACGCCTCGACACTGCGGACACCGTCGACCTTCACCATCCGCCTAGTGGACCACGCGGTCAGAGCAGGAAGTGGAACAGGGGGCTGCCCGGCTCGATCCGCTCGACCTGCAACGGGCTCGCGTCCATCCTCGCCAGCAGCCCGGGGAGGTCGGCCGGCCGGGCGATTTCGATGCCGACCAGCGCCGGGCCCATCTCGCGGTTGGTGCGCTTGACGTACTCGAAGCGCGTGATGTCGTCCTCGGGCCCGAGCACCTGCTCGAGGAACCGCCGCAGCGCGCCCGGCTCCTGCGGGAACCCGACCAGGAAGTAGTGCTTCAGCCCCTCGTGCATCAGCGAGCGTTCGAGGATCTCGCTGTAGCGGCTGACGTCGTTGTTTCCGCCGGAGACCACGACGACGACCGTCTGCCCCGGCTCGACCTGGACCACCGAGCCGAGCGACGCCGCGGCGAGCGCGCCCGCGGGTTCGGCGATGATGCCGTCGGACTGGTACATCGCGAGCATCTCGGTGCAGATCGCGCCCTCGGCGACCGCGGTCAGCTCGGCGCCGCTCTCGCGGATCAGCGGGTAGGTGACCGCGCCCGCCTTGCGCACCGCGGCGCCGTCGACGAACGAGTCCAGCTCGGGCAGCCGCACCGGGTGCCCGGCCGAAAGGGCGGCCGCCATGCACGCCGCGCCCGCCGGTTCGACGCCGACGACCCGGACGTCCGGGTGGCGTTCGCGCAGCCAGCTGCCGACGCCGGCGAGCAGCCCGCCGCCGCCGACCGGGACGACCACGACGTCCGGCACGAACCCGAGCTGCTCGATGACCTCCAAGGCGACCGTGCCCTGGCCGGCGACCGTGCGGACGTCGTCGAACGCCGGCACGAGCGTCGCGCCGGTGCGCTGGGCGTCCTCGTTGGCCGCGGCGAAGGCGTCTTCGTACGTCTCGCCGACGACGATGACCTCGATGTGCGCGCCACCGAGCGTCGCGATCCGCTCGCGCTTCTGCCGCGGCGTGGTGCCCGGGACGTACACGCGGCCGTCGGCGCCGAGGCGGCGGCACGCGTAAGCGACGCCCTGGGCGTGGTTCCCGGCGCTGGCGCAGACGACCCCGAGCGCGCGGGTCGGCTCGTCGAGCTGGACGATGAAGTTGTACGCGCCGCGGATCTTGTACGACCGGACGGTCTGCAGGTCCTCGCGCTTCACCCAGACCTGGGCGTCCACCCGGGACGACAGCCGCGCGCTGGGCTCCAGCGGCGTGCGGGTCACCACCCCGGCCAGCCGCTCGGCGGCCTTCTCGATGGTCGCCGCGGTCACCGTGTCGATGTCGTGCACCCTGCTGAATCTACGACTCGCGCGTGCCGGGCAACCGCCCGGGCCTCCGGGCGCATCAAAGGGGTGACGAACAGGACAAGGGGGCGCCGGTGGACGACTTCACC
Organism: Amycolatopsis sp. NPDC098790; assembly: GCF_044759945.1. Taxonomy (NCBI): domain Bacteria; kingdom Bacillati; phylum Actinomycetota; class Actinomycetes; order Pseudonocardiales; family Pseudonocardiaceae; genus Amycolatopsis; species Amycolatopsis sp. NPDC098790. Next base: position 450,371 of record NZ_JBIWAI010000007.1, on the reverse strand, counting down.
GAGTACGTGACCGCACGGTCGGGCTGGTTCCGCAAGGTCGCGTACCTGCTCTGCGGCGACTGGCACCGGGCCGACGACCTGGTCCAGACGGCGATCACCCGGCTCTACGCGAGCTGGCCGCGGGCCGCGCGGGCGGACAACCTCGACGGCTACGCGCGCCGGACGCTGGTCAACGTCTACCTGGCCGAACAGCGGACGTCGTGGTGGCGGCGGGTGAACCTGGGCGACACCGGCGAGCAGCCCGCGCCGATCGCGGACGTCGAAGCGGCGCTCGACCTGCGGGCCGCGCTGGACCGGCTGCCCGCCCGCCAGCGCGCGACCGTCGTCCTCCGCTACTTCGGCGACCTTTCGGTCGCAGACACCGCACGGGCGCTGGCCTGCTCCGAAGGCACCGTCAAGAGCCAGACCGCGAAGGCCGTGGAAACGCTGCGCGAGCTGCTGGGCGACCCCATCCGGGAGGGACGAGCATGACCGACCACGAGCTGGCCACCAAGCTGAAGGAACTCGCCGACGCGCCCGCGCCGCCGCCCCGGATCGACCTCGACCGCGCCCGCCGGAACGGGGGACGCCGTCGTCGCGCGCGGACCACGGCGCTGGTCGTGGGTTGTGCCGCGGTGGTGACGGCGGCGGGCCTGACGGCCGTATCGGTCTTCCAGCCCACGCCACCGCCCGCACCGCCGGCCGTCCTGCCGCAGCCCGCTCCCGTCGCGCCGGCACCGGCGCCGACGGACAACCCGCTGGTCGCGAAGGCGAGCTTCGGCTGGCTGCCGGAGGAGGTCAAGGGCATCGAGTACGCCGCCGGCGGACACGGCGACACGGTTCTGGCCATCGGCCGCGGCGACCTGGCCCCGATGATCTGGCTGTCGGTCTACGACCGCGAACCCGCCGCACCGCGCGACCTGAGCGGCACACCGCACCAGGTCCCGCAGAAGGTCGGCGGCCGCGACGGCCACTGGATCACGGCCGACGCGAACGACCCGCTCAACCACGGCGACAGCTACCTGCGCTGGCCGACCCCGGACGGCCGGTGGGCCCAGCTGCACACCTACTACCTGGCCCGCCCCGACCTGCAGCAGGTGCTGGTGCGGGTGGCGAGCGAGGTGACCGTCGGACCCAAGCCGGTGCCGCTACCGCTGCACATCAGCAGCCTCCCGCCGTCCTTCCGCCTGTCCGACGCCTACACGTCGCGGCGACCGGACCAGGACGGCGTCCCGTGGCGGCTGGTGCTGCAGTACTCGGCGAACGGCGCGCTGGTGACGATCAACGTCGGACCGCCGGGCGCCCCGACGGACGGCCTCGGCGAGCCTCGGTGCGTCACGGAAAACGGGCTGAAGGCGTGCGTCGGGATCGACCAGCCGAAGGCCGCGGGCATCACGTCGCAGGAGCTGCTGAACCGGCTCACGCTGCTCGGTCCGGACGAGTCGAAGTGGACGACGCACGTCATCAGCCCTTAGGCACCGCCGGATAGGGGACGAAAGTGCTGGTGTTCTCGTCGACGGTGAGCTGCTTGCCGATCGTCGGGAACGCGCGCTGGGAGCAGGCCGGCCGTTCGCAGACTTTGCAGCCCATCCCGATGGGCGTCGCGGCGGCCGGCTCGTCCAGGTCGAGCCCGGTCGAGTAGACGAGCCGCCCCGCGTGGCGGAGTTCGCAGCCCAGGCCCACCGTGAACGTCTTGCCCGGGCTGCCGTACCCGCCGATGTTGCGCGACACCGTGCGCGCGATCCAGAAGTAGCTCTTGCCGTCCGGCAGCGTCGCGATCTGCGTCAGGATCTTCCCCGGCTGGGTGAACGCCTCGTAGATGTTCCACAGTGGACAGGCGCCGCCGACCCGGGAGAAGTGGAAGCCCGCCGCGGACTGGCGCTTCGACATGTTCCCCGCCCGGTCCACGCGCACGAACGAGAACGGCACCCCGCGCTGCTTCGGCCGTTGCAACGTCGACAGGCGGTGGCACACGGTCTCGAAGCCGACGCCGTAGTGGTCGCACAGCCGCTCGATGTCGTACCGGAACCGCTCGGCCGTGGCCAGGAACGGTCCATAAGGGAGGATCAGCGCCCCCGCGAAGTAGTTCGCCAGGCCGACGCGGGCCAGCGAGCGCGCGGCCGGTCCGGAGAACGCCCACGAGTCGGCCAGCTCGGTGATCAGGTCGTCGTACTCGAGCAACGCGATCTGCGAAGCCATGCGAAACGCCTGCTGCCCGACCCGCAGGCTGGGCGCCAGCCGCAGCACGCGCGTCACCGGCTCGTAGCGGTGCTGCTGACCGGCGGACTCGTCGATCCCGTCGCTGGTCACCTCGACGCCGTAGCGCTGCCAGAGCCGTTCCTTCAGCGCGCCGAGCACCTGGCCGCGCTGCAGCGGGATGTCAGCGGCCATCTTCTCGGCGCGTTCGTCCAGCTCGGCGACGTAGTTCTCGCGCTCGTAGAAGAAGTCGCGGACCTCCTCGTGCGGCAGCGGCGCCGCCGCGCTCCCGTGCAGGCCCAGGCCGTTTTCCGTGGTCAGCGCGGCCGTGCTCTCGACGGCGTTGCGGTAGCTGCGGTGCAGCTTGACCAGTGCCTGCGCGATCGCCGGCAGGTTCGTCGCCAGCTCGTTCAGCTCGCCGGTGGTGACGTCGACGCCGAGGACCTCGTCGAGCAGGGCTTCCTTGACGTCGGCGACCAGCCGGGACGTGTCGTTGTTGGCGAAGAACTCCGTGTCGACGCCGAACGCCTGCGTGATCCGCAGCAGCACGGGCACGGTCAGCGGGCGCGAGTTGTGCTCGATCTGGTTGAGGTAGCTGGGTGAGATCTCCAGCACACGAGCGAGGTCGGCCTGGCTCATCGCCCGGCTTTCGCGCAGATGGCGCAACCGCGCTCCGGCGAAAGTCTTCTCCATTCTTGCCCACCTCTCCGGAAGGTTTCCGGTCCTGAACGGTTACGTGAACGGTCAAGAACGCGGATTTTCGATCAGATGCGAACCCGGCGATTCGCAACCTTTGCAAAGAGCGTACGTACGCTTCACATAAATTGGCAAGTTGGCCAACTGGACCGGGTTTTCCCAGCTGTGCGAGGGTCGGATCAGGCAAGGCGAGCAATCGCAAACTTCGCAACACCGGGAGAACCGATGACGGAACAGGCCAAGCAGGCGGCCGCGGAGCTGGCGGCGCAGTGGGCGAACGACCCCCGCTGGGCGGGCGTGCAGCGCTCCTACTCGGCCGAAGACGTGATCAAGCTGCGCGGCAGCGTCGTCGAGGAGCACACCCTGGCCCGCCGCGGCGCGGAGAAGCTGTGGGACCTGCTGCACACCGAGGACTACATCCACGCGCTGGGTGCGCTGACCGGTAACCAGGCCGTCCAGCAGGTCCGCGCGGGTCTGCAGGCGATCTACCTGTCCGGCTGGCAGGTCGCGGCCGACGCCAACCTGTCCGGCCAGACCTACCCGGACCAGAGCCTCTACCCGGCCAACTCGGTGCCGGCCGTGGTCCGCCGCATCAACAACGCGCTGGGCCGCGCCGACCAGATCAACTGGGCCGAGGGCAACACCGACATCGACTGGTTCGCCCCCATCGTCGCCGACGCGGAGGCCGGCTTCGGTGGCCCGCTCAACGCGTTCGAGCTGATGAAGGGCATGATCGCCGCCGGCGCGGCGGGCGTGCACTGGGAAGACCAGCTCGCGTCCGAGAAGAAGTGCGGCCACCTCGGCGGCAAGGTCCTCATCCCGACCAAGCAGCACGAGCGCACGCTGAACGCCGCGCGGCTCGCGTCCGACGTGCTGAACGTGCCGACCCTGGTCGTCGCCCGCACCGACGCGCAGGCCGCGACGCTGCTGACCAGCGACGTCGACGAGCGCGACCAGCAGTTCCTCACCGGCGGCCGGACCGCCGAGGGCTTCTACGAGGTCCGCAACGGCATCGAGCCCTGCATCGAGCGCGGCCTGGCCTACAGCCAGTACGCCGACCTGCTCTGGATGGAGACCTCGGAGCCCGACCTCGAGGTGGCGCGCAAGTACGCCGAGGCCATCAAGGCGAAGTTCCCGGACCAGATGCTGGCCTACAACTGCTCGCCGTCGTTCAACTGGAAGAAGCACCTGGACGACGCGACGATCGCGAAGTTCCAGCGCGAGCTCGGCCACATGGGCTACAAGTTCCAGTTCATCACCCTCGCCGGCTTCCACGCGCTGAACTACTCGATGTTCGACCTGGCGCACGGCTACGCCCGCGAAGGCATGACCGCCTACGTCGACCTGCAGGAGCGCGAGTTCTCCTCGGAGAGCCGCGGCTACACCGCCACCAAGCACCAGCGCGAGGTCGGCACCGGCTACTTCGACAACGTCGCGACGGCGCTGAACCCGGAGAGCTCGACCACCGCGCTCAAGGGCTCCACCGAAGAAGCCCAGTTCCACTGATCCCGGCCGCGGCCTGACGGCGGCACCCCCCTCCCGCCGTCAGGCCGCGTCCCTCCCTTCTTCTCCTTCCCTGCACAGCTCGTGGAGGCACCCCATGGTTGATCGGCTGAACTACCGCATCGAGGTCACCGGGCCGGTCGAGGGCCGGTTCGCGGAGATCCTGACCCCGGCGGCACTCGACTTCCTGGCCAAGCTGGACAACACGTTCGCCGGCCGCCGGCGCGAGCTGCTCGACGCCCGCCGCGTGCGGCGCGAGGAACTGCAGTCCGGGGAGAAGCCGCTCGGCTTCCTGCCCGGGACGCGCCGGATCCGCGAGGACCGGTCGTGGCAGGTCGCCCCGACGGCGCCGGGCCTGGAGGACCGCCGCGTCGAGATCACCGGCCCGACCGACCGCAAGATGACGGTCAACGCGCTGAACTCCGGCGCCAAGGTCTGGCTGGCGGACTTCGAAGACGCGACGTCGCCGACGTGGCACAACGTCATCGACGGCCAGATCAACCTCTACGACGCGATCCGCCGCAACATCGACTTCACGACCGATGCGGGCAAGCGCTACACCATCGGCGACGACCCGGCGACGATCGTCGCGCGCCCGCGCGGCTGGCACCTGGTGGAGAAGCACATCCGCATCGACGGCCGTCCGGTTTCGGCGAGCCTGGTCGACTTCGGCCTGTACTTCTTCCACAACGCGCGCCAGCTGCTCGCCCGCGGCGTCGGCCCGTACTTCTACCTGCCGAAGCTGGAGAACCACCTCGAAGCGCGGCTGTGGAACGACGTCTTCCTGATGGCGCAACGCGAACTCGGCGTCCCGCGCGGCACGATCCGCGCCACCGTGCTGATCGAGACGATCACCGCCGCGTTCGAGATGGACGAGATCCTCTACGAGCTGCGCGAGCACGCCGCGGGCCTGAACGCCGGCCGCTGGGACTACATCTTCAGCCTCATCAAGAACTTCGCCGCGCACGGCGCCGACTTCGTGCTGCCGGACCGCGCGCAGGTCACGATGACCGTGCCGTTCATGCGTGCCTACACCGAACTGCTCGTGAGCACCTGCCACCAGCGCGGCGCGCACGCCATCGGCGGCATGGCCGCGTTCATCCCGAGCAAGGACCCGTCGGTCAACGAGATCGCCGCCGAAAAGGTCCGCGCCGACAAGGAACGCGAGGCCGGCGACGGGTTCGACGGCTCCTGGGTCGCGCACCCCGGTCTGGTCCCGATCTGCCGCGAGGTCTTCGACGGCGTGCTCGGCGGCTGGCCCAACCAGCTCGGCAAGCTGCGCGAAGACGTCCACGTCACCGCCGAGGACCTGCTGGACGTGGCGAGCGCCGGCGGCGAGGTCACCGAAGCGGGCGTGCGCGCGAACATCAACGTCGCGCTGCGGTACGTCGACGCATGGCTGCGCGGCACCGGCGCGGCGGCGATCCACAACCTGATGGAGGACGCGGCCACCGCGGAAATCGCGCGGTGCCAGGTCTGGCAGTGGATCCGCAACGGTACGAAGCTCGAGGACGGCACCGCGCTGACCCGCGAGCTGGCGGTCGAGTTCCTGGACGACGAGCTGGCGTCGGTGCGCGCGGAACTCGGGTCGGAGAACCGCCTTGGCGACGCGTACGAAATCTTCACCGAAACCGCGCTGGGGGAGAAGCTGCCGAGCTTCCTCACCACGGGTGCCTACGCGCGGTACCTCACGGACGCCCGGTAGCAGGGCTCTGTTCGATGTGCTCTCAGCGGTAACGAGTGCTTCGAGCGGCCGGCCGCCCCTACCTGACGAGGGGCGGCCGGATTCCACACTGTTGGGATGGTGTGGGTCCGGACTGACCCGGCGACGGTGGCTCCCCGTCGCCGGGTCAGTTCACGTTCAGCCCACCGCGTAGGCGCGGATCACGGTCTGCCGCACGGTGTTCCCGTCGTCGTCGGCCGCGCTCGCCCGGAGTGAGACGAACCCGCTCGCCGGGTGCCGGACCACGATCGTCCAGTGGTCACCGGTCTTCAGGGCCGGCGCCGGCTGCCAAGTCTGTCCGTCGTTTGTGGACGTTTCGACGGACAGTGTGCGTCCGCTCCGCTCCACGAACGCCGGGAACGTGAAGACGCGGTTGCCCGGTGCGCGGTTGCGGACATCGACCGCGGGATCGAACCGGACGGTGAGAAGCGGCAATGCTTTGCCGTCCGCGGCGGCCGACGATCGGAACGTCCACTCCGCCGTGACGTCCGTCCACAGTGGCCACCAGTCGGCGTGCCGGTGGACGTCCGCGGTCAGCCGGTACGCGCCGTCGGCGTCCGGCACCGGGATCGTCGCCTGCGCCGGCGCTCCCGACGGCTCGACGGGGATCGCGACGCCGTCCCTTGAGAGCGTTATGGAACCCGGCTCCCCGAAATCGGGGGTACGCGGGCGTCCGGCGGCGTCGCCGAACATCGGCAGCCACACGTCGAAGACGCCGTCCTTGCGCCACGCCCACGGCCGCGGCTGCTCACCCGAGTGCGTCACGGTCAGCCCGCGCAGTGATGGCCCGGCGACCGCCTTGTTCCAGGCCAGCCGGTACTTCCGGCCCGCTTCGACGTCGAGGTCCTCGGTCATTTCGCCGCGCAACCCGGACGTCCACACCGCGTCCCACTTGCCGGGGGAGTAGTACTCGACGCGTTCCTGTTGCGCGGCAACGGGTTCGGTGTATCCGTACCCGACCAGCCTGCCGAAGAACTCGTGCCCGGCGACGTACCGGACCTGGCCGGGCGCGCCGTCGTGGTAGGCCGTGCGCACCTCGGCGAGATCGCGGGTCTTCGGCCGCTGCACGCGGGAAGCGCTTACCTGCCCTTCGACGCCGTCGGCGAGTTCGTAGCGGGATTCCGGCGACGGCCGGCTGACGACCGTCGCCGATGCGCCGCCCTCCTTCGCCAGCTCGGTGAACCGCTGCCCGGTGACGCTCTGCCCGCTCCAGATCACCGGCAGGGTCAGCGCCGGCAACTGGCCGCCGAGGACCGTGGTCGCGGCCGCGTCGCCGGACAGGGCCACCATGCCGAGCTTCGCGCCGGCCTTTTCGACGTCCGCCAACCGTCGATAGGCCTCGTCGATCGGGATGCCCACCGGGAACCGGACGACGACGAGCTTGCCGCGGGCGTCGATCTTCGCGAGCTCTTCGGGCGTGCCGGCGCCGCCGGACACAACCGGAAGCGTGCTGGTTCCGGCCGGCGCGGCCGACTCCAGCCAGACGCCCCGGACGGCGAACGGCTGCCCGTCGTCGGCGGTCAGCTCCAGGTCGGGCTGGGTGGCCCGGCGCGTCTGGCTGAAGGCGAAGGTCGGCGACGAGGTGCCCGGGACGGTCGCGGCGAACGCTTCCTGGAAGCGCGGGTCGAGGTCGAACCCGCTGGAGAAGACGCACGCGCAGGCCGTGATCCGGCTCAGCCGCTGGACGGCGTGGGTGCCGCCACGCGCGGCCGGGTTGTCCGGCTCGAGCGACACGGGCCGGCCGTCGCGGGCGTCAAGCGTTTGCGTGACGGCGTGGTCGAGAAGCAGTTCGGGGTGGGTGATGAAGCTGTACGACGGTTCCTGGCCCGGCTGCGGCGTTTCGATGACGCTGTTGACGACGTAACGGCCGCGCGGCAGCCGGAACGTGCCCGGCTCGCCCTGGGTGAGCGCGCCGCTGTCGAGGTCGACGATCGTCACCGGCGGGTAGCCCGTCGGTGTCCACGGCTTCCCGTCGCGGTTCACGAGACCGACGGTGAGGTCGTACGTCTCGTCCTCTTGCCTGAGCGACAACGCAGTCCGGGTGCTGACGCCGTCACCGCGCGCGGTGAGGATGCCGGAGAAGGTGCCCGGGTGCCCGTCCCGCGCGGAGAAAGTCAGTTCGACGGGGGTGCTGCCGCCCGCGGGCACGGTCACGCTCGCCGGGAAGGTGAGGCCCTCGACGGACGACTCGAGCGTCAACGTCACCGGCTTCGCGCCCGAGTTGTACCAGGTCACGGCGGCGCTCTTGGCGGTTCCGCGGTTGGGCCAGGGGAGGAACACCGAGGCGCTGCCGGTGGCCGTGACGGTCGTGGTCGTCGCGCGGGCGACGTCGACGCGGCCGGTGCCGACCGCGGCCGGGCCCGCGTCGACCGGCGCGGCGGTGCTGGTGAGGGCCGCCTTCAGCCGGTCGGCGGTCCAGTCGGGGTGTTGCTGGGCGAGGATCGCCGCCGAACCCGCCACGTGCGGCGACGCCATCGACGTGCCGTCCAGCTCCTGGTAGCCGCCGCCGGGCCACGCCGCCGTGATCGACTCGCCGGGCGCCGCGACGTCCGGCTTGGCCGCGCCGTCGCCGATCCGCGGTCCCCGGCTGGAGAACGGGCTGAGGACGTCCTTTTTGGACACTGCGGCCACGGCGAGCGCGGCGTCGGCCGCTGCCGGCGTCGCGACGGACTCGTCCTGCCCGAAGTTGCCCGCGGCGACGACGAAGAGCGTGCCGTACTGGCGTGACAAGGTGTTCACGGCTTGGGACACGGGGTCGGTCCCGTCGGACGGCCCGCCGCCGAGGCTCATGTTCACGACGCGGGCGTGCGCTTCGGTCACCGCCCACTGCATGCCGGCGAGGATCTGGTCGAAGGTTCCGTTGCCGGCGTCGTCGAGGACCTTGCCGACGGCGAGCGTGGCGTCGGGCGCCACACCTCGGTACTTCGCGCCGGAGCCGGCGATCGTCGACGCGACGTGCGTGCCGTGGCCCGCGCCGTCTTCGACGCTGCCCTTGCCGGTGAAGTCCTTGCTCCGCGCCACGTGGCCGGCGAGATCCGGGTGCCCGGCGTCGATCCCCGTGTCGAGCACGGCGACCTCGACGCCGCGGCCGGTCAGGCCCGCCTGCCACGCCGCGGGCGCGCCGATCTGCGGCACGCTCTGGTCGAGGGTGGCGTGCACCTTCGCGTTCAGCCACACCTTCGTGGTGCCCGCCGCGAGCGTCGCGGGTTCCGTCGCGAGCCGGTTCCAGAACGCCGCGGCGCTTGATTTCGGCTCGTCGAGGGCGGTGTAGCCGAGCGCGGACGGCCGCGCGGCGACGCCGGTCCGGGCCGCGATCGCCGGCCCCGCCTGGCGGACCAGCAACGGCACGTGCGGTGTCCGGGCGTCGTCGTAGCCCTGGCGCAGCAGGCCAGTCACGTTGAACAACTGCTCGTCGAGCCGTCCGGAGCGGACCAGGCCGGCGGCGTCGCCGGGCAGGACGTAGGCGTCGCCGCGGCGCGTGTACTGCTGGAACGGCACCGGCCGGTCCCGGCGGGCGGGCAGCACTCGCACGTCCGCGCCGCTGACGAGCACCTGGTCACCGGTGACGAGCGTGATCCGGCTGGGCGTCACGGGTGGTTCGCCTGCGGCCGCGGCGGCCGGCGCGGTGAGCACGGTCGCGGCCAAGGTCACCGCGAAGAGCGCGATGAGTGGTCGTTTCATGGGATGTTTCCTCACTGTCGTGGGTCCCTCGGCTGGAGGAACGGCTCCCGCGCGCCCGCGGGTTGCCCGGATCTCGAAGCAACCCCGGTGCGCCCCGGTCCCGTTGAGGTAGGTGTGGGGGCGACGAGGAGGAACGCGTGAAACGGTCGGAAGAGGCGGGGTTCCGCGACTACGTCACGGCCCGGATGGACGTCCTGCGGCGGACGGCCTTCCTGCTGTGCCGGGACTGGCACCTCGCCGACGACCTGGTGTCGATCACGATCGGCAAGCTGTACCGGCACTGGCCGCGGGCGCGGCGGATGGCGCACGTCGACGCGTACGTGCGCCGGATCCTGGTGCGGACGTGGCTGGACGAGAAGGCCCGGGCGTGGCGGCGCGAGGAACCGGCGGAGACGCTGCCGGAACCAGCCGTGCTGCCCGGCGACGACGTCGTCGAACGGCTCGGCCTGCTGGAGCTGCTCGACGCGCTGCCGCCGCGGCGCCGGGCCGCGGTGGTGCTGCGCTACTACTGCGACCTGTCGGTCGAAGAGACCGCCGAGATCCTTGATTGTTCGCCCGGAACCGTCAAGAGCCAGACCGCGCGCGGGCTCGACTCGCTGCGCGCGCTGGTCGCCGCGAGCCGGAGCTGAAGGAGGGACCGATGAGCAAGGAACAGTTCGACGCGGCGATCGGCGTCGTGCCGGTGTCCACAGTGGACGTCGAGGCGGTGCTGGACCGCGAACGCCGTCGCGCGCGGGTGGCGATTCCCTGGATGACCGCGGGAGCGGGCGTGGCGGCGGTGGCCGTCGGCGCGGCTTTCGTTTTCGCACCCGGCGATCCGGTTCTGGTGCCGGGCAGTGCGCCTTCTGCACCGGTGTCGCCCTCACCGGATCCGTGCGCCGTCAGTCCCTACCCGCCGCAGACCGGCGCGCCGATCCCGGAGAAGGCGGACGTCGCGGCGAACCGGCTCAGCGGTGTGCTCACCGCCGCCGTCCAGCAGCGGGTCGCGGCCGGGACGAAGCTGCAGCCGCATGCCCAAGGCGAGTACCCGAAGGGGACGCAGCACGGCCCGCTGGGCTTCTACCACGTGTTTTCCGCGCAGGTCGCGTACGAAGGTTCGTGCAGCGGCGGCGAGGACTACTTCATGGCCGCGGCGACGACAGCAGGCCCGGCGGGCAAGGGCAACGTCTGGGCGATCGTCACCCGGCTCGGCGGCAACGCCACGCCGGCCACCGAGTGCGGCAAGCCGCCCGTGGACACACAGCAGTCCTGCGGGCGGAAGACCGGGCCGCACGGCGAGACGATCGTCGAGGAAACGCTCAGCTCTCCGGGATACGCGACAGCCAATCGGACGAACGTCACCAAACCCGACGGCACTGGCGTCATGGTGGAGGCGCAGAACGTCGCCGACGACGCCAAACAGCGTCACCCGGACGGGCCGGACATGCCGGCGCCGCCGCTGAGCCTCGCCCAGCTGACCGACATCGCGCTCGACGCGGGGCTGACGCTCTACCCCTGATCGAGGAGGACTTTCGCGGCGTCACGGGCCGTGGTCGCTTCGCCCGGGTTGCCGGTGATCGCGGCGAGCACGGTCGCGCCTTCGACCAGCGAAAACAGCTGGTCGGCGAGGGTTTGGTCGGCTACGAGACCACGCAGGTAGGCCCGCAGCCGGTCCTTGTGGTCGCGGATCGCCGCCGCGACACCCGGTGCCGGTTCGCCGAACTCGCCGAACGAGTTGATGAACGCGCAGCCGCGGAAGCCGGGCTCGGAAAACCAGTCCCGCAGCCAGTCGAACACGGCGAGCGGGTCGTCGCCGCGGGCGTGGACGAATTCGCGCAACGACGCCCGCCACCGCTCGTCGCGGCGCCGGAGGTAGGCCTCGACCAGGTCGTTCTTCGCCGGGAAGGTCCGGTAGAGCCGTTTGAGCGAGACGCCCGAGCGCGCGCGGACGGCGTCCATCCCGACCGCCTGGACGCCGTGGGCGTAGAAGAGCTCCTCGGCGGCCTCGAGCAACCGGTCGGTCGCCTCCGTGGGGGTCATGTCACCTGCCTCTGGTGCGGAGAATGAGCGTTCTCTAGACTACCGGAGAACGCACGTTCTCCACGTCTTCGAAGGAGTGCTCATGAGCCCGCGTCCGCCGTTCCCGCCGTTCGACGAGGACACCGCCCGTCAGAAGGTCCAGGCCGCCGAGGACGCGTGGAACACCCGCGACCCCTCGCGGGTCTCGTTGGCGTACACCGAGGACTCGGTGTGGCGGAATCGCGACCAGCACGTCGTCGGCCGGGCGGAGATAGTCAGGTTCCTGACGGCTAAATGGGAGCGCGAACTGGACTACGCGTTGCGCAAGGAGCTGTGGGGCTTCCGCGGCAACCGCATCGGCGTCCGGTTCCAATACGAGTCCCGCAACGCCGAGGGGCAGTGGTTCCGCAGCTACGGCAACGAGCTGTGGGAGTTCAGCGACGAAGGCCTGATGCGGCGGCGCGAGGCGAGCATCAACGACGTGCCGATCGACGAGTCGGACCGCCGGATCTTCGGCCCGCGCCCGGAGTCCGAGCACGGCGTCCTGCTGCCGGTCTTCTGAGTCCGCTTTGCGCGTAATCGCCCTTGGCCGGCTGCCGCCGTGGGCATGCTCGGGGCCATGACGGCACCGGCGTTCGGCGGCGAAGTGAGCGAGTTCTACCAGCGGTTCCGCCGCGGCTACCCGCCGGCGGTGGCGGACGCGCTGACGACGTCGTTCGCGCTGACCCGTGACGACGTCGTGCTCGACCTCGGCTGCGGCACCGGCCAGCTCACCCGGGCCTTGGCGCCCCGGGTGGGCGCGGTCCTCGGCATGGACCCGGAACCGGCGATGCTCGCCCAGGCCCGCCAGGCGACGTCGTCGCCGAACGTGAGCTGGCTCCTGGGCGCGGACGGAGACATCGAGGCGCTGACCCCGGTCGTCGGCCCGGGCCGGCTGGCCGCGGTGACGGTGGCCCAGGCGTTGCACTGGATGGACCACGAGCGCCTGTTCACGACGGCGCGGCCGTTGCTGCGCCCGGGTGGCGGCGTCGCGGTGGTGACGAACGGCGAGCCGCTCTGGCTGCAGGACGCGGCGTGGTCGTCGGCGCTGCGAGAGGTGCTGTCGTCGTTTTTGGGGACACCGCTGCACCGGACGTGCGGCACGGACCCGGCGAGCCAGTCGCGCTACGCGGACGCCCTCTCCGCCGCGGGGTACGCGGTCGATTCCCAGGTCATCTCCTACGACGCGGTGGTGAGCGTCGAGGAGATCGTCGGTGGCGTTTTTTCGGCCATGAGCCCGTCGCAGCTACCGGCGGCCGACGAGCGCCCGGCGTTCACCGAGCGCGTCCGGCGGGCGTTGTCGCCGTTCGGACCACTGCGCGAGCAGGTCCGGGTCCGCGTCCTGACGGGAACCCGCTGACCGGTCACGCAAGGCGAATGCGTACTGGCCCGTACAGTTCCGCTTATTGTTTCCCCGGGAACCGGCGCGGATGCTCGCTGCCAGGCGCGCCCCTGCGCCGGCCAGCTCGAGGAGTCCCCATGACCAGCAGGTTGAGAGCCGTCGTCGCCACCGTCTTCGTCGTGTTGTCGTTTTCCTTCGGTGCCGTGGTCACAGCGGCCACGCCCACCGCGGCCGGTCCGGACTGCGTCCGCCCCTGCCACTTCTGAGCGGGCCGCTACCTACAGTTCGGGCCTTCGTCGGTCGTTGTCGAAAAGGTGACCACGACCTACAGCTCCGGCACCCCGGCGGCGACGGGCTCGAAGGCGTTCCCGGTCGCGATCTTCGGCCGCGGCAGCTCCACCGGCTCGCCCGGCTTCGCCCGCCGGTAGACCGCGGCGGTCGCCTCCGCGATCCGGCCCCAGTCGAAGTCCGCGGCCAGCCGCGACTGCGCCGCCCGCGCCCGCTCGGCCGCCGCGTCGGCGTCACCGAGCACCGCCGTCACGGCGTTGGCCAATTCCGCGACATCGCCCGGGCTGAACGCGAGCCCGGTCTCGCCGTGCACGACGACCTCGCCGAGCCCGCCCGCCGTCGACGCCACCAGCGGCGCCTTCGCGGCCGCCGCCTCCAGAGCGACGATACCGAACGGCTCGTACCGGCTGGGCAGCACGACCGCGTCGGCCGCCGCCAGCGCCGCGCGCAGGTCGCGGTCGGACAGGTGCCCGACGAAGTCGACGGCCCGCCGCACCCGCAGCTTCCGCGACTGTTCGACCAGCTCGTCGAAGTGTCGTCCTTTTCCGGCAACGACCACGCGCGTCCCCGGGTGACGTCGTCGGATGCGGGGGAGCGCGGCGAGCAGGTCCTGCACGCCCTTCTCCCACTCGAGTCGTCCGAAATAGAGCAACAGCGGCGCACCGGCCGGGCTGTAGACCTCGCGGGCGCGCGCGATCTCGTCCGCGGGCACCTGCCAGCCGCGTTCCTCGATGCCGTTGTGGATCACCGTGACGTCCTCGGCCTCGACCTCGAAGAGGTGCGCGACCTCACGGCGCATGGCCTGGGAGCACGTGATCAGCGCGTCGGCCCGGTTGGCCAGCCACCACTCGACCGAGTGAACTTGCTGGTTCAGCGGGTGCGACAGCCAGCCGGAGTGGCGCCCGGCCTCGGTCGCGTGGATCGTGCCGACCAACGGCACCCGCGCGGCCTCGGCGATCGCGATGGCCGGGTGCGCGACCAGCCAGTCGTGCGCGTGCACGACATCGGGCTGCCAGCCGCGCAGCAAGTCCTGCGCCGCGCGGATCATGGCGTGCCCCATGGCCAGCGTCCAGGCGACGAGGTCGCGTTCGAACGTGACGTGCATCGGGTCCTCGGCAACCCGGATGATCCGCACGCCCTCGACGACTCGGTCGGTGCGCGGGTGCGTCCCGGCGTCGGTGCCCGCGGCGTGCCGGCAGAGGACGACGACCTCGTGGCCCTGCCGGGCCAGGTGCGTGGCGAGCGCGTGTACGTGCCGCGCCAGGCCACCGATGGCCACTGGCGGGTACTCCCAGGACAGCATCAGCACACGCATGGGCAGAGGTTACTCGCGAGTCGGGACGCCCCGGCGGCGCCCGTGCCAGCCGACCGGCCAGCGCCATCGGCGAATGTGAGCCGACTCACTGGCGGACCCGCCGATCTCTGCCACCATCGGCGGGGATGACTGCACCGGAGGACACCGGCTGGCGCCGGCTCGACCCGCCCTTGACCACCCCGTGGACCGGCGAGGCCGGTCCGGACAACGCCCTGCCCGAGTACCCGCGGCCCCAGCTGACCCGGCCGCGCTGGCTGAACCTCAACGGCGTCTGGGAGTACGCGGGCTGGCCGTCGTCGCCGGACGAACCACGGCCGTCCGGGTACGCGGAGCGCATCCTGGTCCCGTTCCCGCCGGAATCGGCGTTGTCCGGAATCGGACGACGCGACGAGGTCCTCTGGTACCGGCGCTTGGTCGAAATTCCGCCGGACTGGCGTGACCAGCGGATCCTCCTGCACTTCGGCGCGGTCGACCAGACGGCGAAGGTGTGGGTCAACAACCAGCTCGTCGCGACGCACGAAGGCGGCTACACGGCGTTCAGCGCGGACATCACCGACGTCCTGCGCGCGTCGGGGCCGCAAGAGCTGACCGTCCGGGCCGAGGACCGCACCGACATCGAGCCCTTCCCGGTCGGCAAGCAGCGCAACGCGCCCGGCGGGATCTGCTACACGGCGTCGTCCGGAATCTGGCAGACGGTGTGGCTCGAGCCGGTGCCCCAGTCCCGCATTGAACGACTTGATCTTACCCCAGACCTCACCGGCGTGACGGTGTTCCCCCAGGTCACCGGCGGCTCGGAGGTCGTTGTCGTCGTTTCGACCACGGACGGCGAGGTCGCACGGGGCTCGGGCGCGGCGGGGACGTCGGTGCGCGTGGACGTTCCCGAACCACACCTCTGGACCCCGGACGACCCGCACCTCTACACGCTGCGCGTCCAGCTGCTCGATCGGCACGGCGCGGTCCTGGACGAAGTCGGCAGCTACGCCGGCCTCCGGACGATCGGCCTGCTCCCGGACTCCGAAGGCCGCCCGCGGATCGCGCTCAACGACCGTCCGACGTTCCTCCACGGCCCACTCGACCAGGGCTACTGGCCGGACGGCATCTCGACCGCGCCCACCGACGACGCCCTGCGCTTCGACCTCGAAAAGACCAAGGAGCTGGGCTTCAACTTCGTCCGCAAACACGTCAAGGTCGAGCCGGCGCGCTGGTACTACTGGGCCGACACCCTGGGCTTGGTCGTCTGGCAGGACATGCCCTCGCTGACGGTGTCGTTCGACGGCCCACCCGGCATCGCGCCGGACCCCGTCCCGCGAGCGCGTGAGCTGTTCGAAGCGGAATTGATCACAATGATCACTCAGCTACGGGCGGTGCCGTCGATCGTCGGCTGGGTGCCGTTCAACGAGGGCTGGGGCGAGTACGACACGGCCCGTGTCGCGGAATTGGTCAAAGCGCTCGACCCGACCCGGCTGGTGATCGCGAACAGCGGGGTCAACTGCTGCTTCTCCCGCCCCGACACCGGCGCGGGCGACGTCTACGACGACCACACCTACGTAGGCCCGGGGGAGCCGGCGGTGACCGACGGCCGGGCGGTTGTCGACGGCGAGTACGGCGGGCTCGGCCTCGTCTTGGAGGACCACCGCTGGCCCGGGCCGCCGAACGCGTACGAAATGACGCCGACTCGAGAACGGCTCACCGAGCGCTACGCGGAGGTCAGCGCGGCCCTGGAGCGGGTGGTGGCCGAGCGAGGTCTGTCCGGCGCGGTCTACACCCAGACGACCGATGTCGAAAACGAGGTCAACGGCCTGCTGACGTACGACCGCCGGGTGGTCAAGGTCGACGCGGAAGTGGTCGCGAAGTGCGTCCGAGCGGTGATCGACGCCGGCTCGGCCTGAGGAGACCGGCGACGCGGGGGTGTGGTCAGCTTTCGGCCACGGCCTTGAGCAGGGCGTCTCGTCCGTGGTCGAGAGCCGACAACAGCGCGCCGCGCAGGGCGGCCGAGTCGGTCACCGTGCCGGCCTCCACTCGGATCGGCCCGGGTGTCGCCGCCCGGACCGTTCGCCGGATTTCGGCCACAAGACCTGGCCGGCTCCCCGCCGGACCGCCCAGCAGCACAAGGTCGGGATCGACGATCGTGCAGATGGCGGCGACGGCCCGCCCGAGCGTCGCGCCGAGCAGCCGTAGCCGTTCGGCGGCCACGGCGTCGCCGTCCGCCTGGTCGAGCGTGGTCAAAATTGCGTCGACGTCCAGCGAAGGCGCGTCCGACCTGCCGAAACCCTGGTCGGCGAGCGCCGAGGCAAGGGTGGTCCCGGAGCTGTCCAGGTACCCGATCTCGCCCGCGAGCCCGTGCGAGCCCCGCACGAGCTGGTTGCCGACATAAAGACTGACGCCGAGCCCGGCGCCGACGTAGACGTAAGCAAAGCTCTTCGCCTCCCGCGCGGCGCCCTCGCGGCGCTCGGCGAGCGCGGAGAAGTTGACGTCGTTGTCCAGCAGGACGTCGCGCCCGATGTCCCCGGCTCGGAGCCGTCCCTCGGGGAACGGCGACCCCGGCAGCTCGACGACCTCGTGCGTGACAGGGTCGACCGGATTGGCCACCGAGATCGCGATCGCCCGTACCGGTCCCGCCCCGGCGCCGCCCGCCGCGGCCACGGCGTCCCGGACCGCGGCGGTCATCGGCCGGTCGTCCGGCGGGTGGTGGCCGGTGGTCAGGACCGTCCCGGTCAGGTCGGTCGTCACCGTCCGGATGCCCTGCTGGTTGACCTCCGCGGCGACGACCCGGCCGGCGTCGGCGGCCAGCTCGTAGAAGGTCGCGATGCGACCACGGCGGCCCGTCTGGTCGGTGCCGGTGGCCCGCAGCGCGCCCGCTGTCTCCAGACGACGGACCGACTCGGAGATCGTCGGCTTCGAGATCCCGGTGGTCGCGGCGAGCTCCGCGCGCGTGGTCCGTTCATGGACGAAAACGTGGTCGAGCACCGCGCGGTCGGTCATGGCCCGCAGCATCGCCAGGCGCGGAAGCGGCCGTTCGGGGTCGGACATCGCACCTCTTGTGGCGGGAGACAGTCGGGGGTTACCGTAGCCGGGCCATTCTAGTAAGGAGTCCTAACCAAAGATCGCGAGGGACACCGATGACGACCACAGAGCTGCCCGCGAACATGTCCGAGGCCGTCTCGCGGACCAAGCACGAACTGCGCGCCCGGATCGGCGACGTCGCCGGCGCGTTCGCCGGAGTCCGCGATCAAATGCGGCGCGAAGTCGACGCCGTCGCCGCCGACCCGGACGCCTTCCCTGTCGTCCGTTATCGGGACATAGCCGCCGACGCCGTGCCGCAGCGCACGCTCGACGCCGTCCGGCGCCGCGGCTGCGCCGTCGTCAAAGGCACCTTCGCGCGCGAAACGGCCGAAACCTGGGACTCCGAACTGGCCGCGTACCTCGACGACAACGACTTCGCCGGGACCTACCAAGGGCCGGCCGACGACGTCTTCGCCGGTCTCGCGTCGAGCCAGCCGCAGATCTACCCGGTCTACTGGTCGAAGCCGCAGATCCAGGCCCGCCAGCACGAGCACATGGTCGCCGTCCGGCGGTTCCTCAACTCCTTCTGGCGGCACGAGTCCGAGGGCCGCGTCTGGTTCGACCCCGATCGCGACACGGCCTACCCCGACCGCATCCGGCGCCGTCCGCCCGGCTCGGCGTCGCTCGGCCTGTCCGCGCACACCGACTCCGGCTCGGTCGAACGCTGGCTGCTGCCCGCCTACCAGCAGGTCTTCCGCCACGTTTTCGCCGGAAACTGGCAACAGTACGACCCGTGGGACGGCGCCTACCGCACCGAAGTGGACGAATACCCGTCGACCGTCATGTGCTCGGCCTTCCGCACCTTCCAGGGCTGGACGGCGTTGTCGGAAATGCGACAAGGCGACGGCGTCCTGCACGTCGTGCCGATCCCGTCGGCGATGGCGTACGTCTTGCTTCGCGCGCTCCAGGATGACATCCCCGACGACGACCTCTGCGGCGCGGCCAACGGCCAGGCGTTGCCGGTGAACGACAAATACCACGACGACCTGCTGCCGGCGCTGACCTCGATCCCCGACATCGAGCCGGGCGACACGGTCTGGTGGCACGGTGACGTCATCCACGCGGTCGCCGATGGCACCAACCCGGACCGCTGGGGCGACGTCATGTACATCCCGGCGAGCCCGCACTGCCCGAAGAACGCGGCCTACGCCGAGAAGTGCGGCCGCGCGTTCCTGACCGGCGCGAGCCCGGGCGACTTCGCGCCGGAGGACTACGAAGTGAACTGGACCGGCCGGGCCACGGTCGACGATCTCACCGCCGTCGGCCGAGATCAGCTCGGCCTGTGAACGGCGCCGCGCCGGGCCCGAAAGCCCGGCGCGGCCGGCTCACGCCGGGAGAGCGGCCTCGATGGCTTTGACGACCTGCTCGTCCTCGGGCTCGGTCCGCGGCCGGAACCGCGCGAGGACCTCGCCGTCGGCGCCGACCAGGAACTTCTCGAAGTTCCACTGGACGTCGCCGGTCTCGCCGTCGGCGTCGGCCGTCTTGGTCAGTTCCGCGTATAGGGGGTGGCGGTCGTCGCCGTTGACGTCGATCTTCTCGAACAGCGGGAACGTGACGCCGTAGGTCGTCGAGCAGAACGTCTGGATCTCCTCCGCGCTGCCCGGCTCCTGCCCCGCGAACTGGTTGCACGGAAAACCGACCACGGAGAAGCCCTGGCCGCCGAAGCGCTCCTGAAGCCGCTCGAGGCCGGAGTACTGCGGGGTCAGGCCGCACTTCGACGCGACGTTGACCACGAGAAGCGCCTTGCCCGCGAGCGAGCCCAGCGAGCTGTCCTGCCCGTCGAGGGTCTTGACCGGAATTTCGTGGATCCCCATGAAGGTCCCTTCAGTCGTGCTTCAGCGCCCGGGCGTCGAGGTGCCCGAACGGTCCGTCGTCGGCGCGGTAGGCCGCGGCCAGCTGTCCGGCCCGCGCGCGGTCGCCGCGTCGCAGCAAATCGGCCAACGCGTCGAAGCGCTCGGTGTGGACCGCCGCGCGACGACGCGCGTAGTCCGCGGCCGAGTCCTTGGTGACCATGAACGCCCAGTCACTCTCCAGGGCCAGCATCGCCTCGACCACGGCCTGGTCGGCGACGGTGTCGCGGGCCGTGGTCGTCAAACCGGCAACGAGGTCCAGCAGCCGCCGCTGCAGCGCCGTGTTGGCCTCGACCATGTCCTTGACCTGCTCGCCGTCCCAGACGCGCCAGTCCTTGCCCGATCCCCACGACGACGCGGGCAGGTCGAGCGGCTCGCCGACGAGACCCGCGTCGAGCGCGCCCTTCAGCGTCGTCACCCGGACGCCGGCCTCGGGCAGCGCGCGAAGCACGCCTTCGAGCCACGCCGGGCCTTCGTGCCACCAGTGGCCGAACAGCTCCGTGTCGTACGCGGCGACCACGAGCGCCTCACGCCCGTGTTGTGCCTTCAGCGAACGCAGCCGCGTGACCACCGTGTCGACGAAGTCCTTGACGTGCAGCCCCAGCACGTCCGCGGCCAGCGACGGGTCGTACGGCGCCTTGTCCACCGGCTTGACCGTCTTGCCCGTGACGCGCGATGCCTTGAGCCCGACCTCGTGCGCCCAGGTGTGGAAGTCGCGGTAGGCCGCGTGGCCGGGGTAGCCGGCCTTCGGCGACCAGACGCGGTAGGTGACCTCGAGGTCTCGTCCGAAAGCGACCACGTCGCTGCCGCCGACCGGCCGAGCCGCCCACGTCTCGCCGCGCAGCGACGGCCCGTCGACCATGAACCGCCGCACGCCCGCGGCCGCGTAGTCGTTTTCCATACCAGGCGCGTAGCCGCACTCCGGCGCCCAAATCCCCTCGGGCCGGGAGCCGATCCGCAGCGCCGTGTCGGCGAGACCCGCGGTCAGCGCGAACTCGCGCACCCGCGGGTCCAGCAACGGCTGGAACGGGTGGGCCAGGGGCCCGCCGAGCAGCTCGATCGTCGAATTGTCGACCAACGAACGAAGGATCGGCGAGAAGCCGTGCCGCCAGCGTGACCCCAGCTCCTCGGCCGCGCGGACCGCGGTCCGGTGCTCGGCCGCGGCCAGCTCGCGCAAGGTCGGATCGCCCCGCCACAGCGTCGACGCGTGCTGGGCGCGCAACTGCCAGTGGCCGAGCCAGTCGTGGAACGCGCGGATGCTGTACGGGTCGTCGAGCTGCGCGGCGAGCACCGGCGTCACGCCCAGCGTCAGCACGTCCTGGCGGCCTTCGGCGGCGAAGCGTTCCAGCAGGTCGACCATCGGCAGGTAGGAATGCGCCCACGCCTGGTAGAGCCATTCCTCGCCGACCGGCCAGCTCCCGTGGTGCGGCAGCCACGGCAGGTGGCTGTGCAGAACCAGGCAGAAGGTGCCTTCGTTCATCGGCGCACCGCCACGGCGACCAGGTCGAGGCTGGCGTCGAGGTCGTCGCCGTGGACGGCGAAGCCCGTGGCCTCGATCGCGGCGACGTCGGCGAGCAGCTGCGCCGGCCACACGGCCTGGCCGGGCAGCGAGCCCATGACTACGTCGAGCTGGGCGTCGATGATCGAGCCGCCGTACCGCTCGTCGAGCGCGCGGACCGACGAGCCGTGGTGCAGGCCGTGGAGGGTCTCCACGTCGAATCCAGCGTCGGTGAGCAGGCCCGCCAGCTCGGCCGGCGCCAGCTCACGCGTGTGGAACGGGTTCAGCGGCGTGTCGCTGTCCGGGGTGAAAGTCAGCCGGTTGGGGGTCGTGACCAAAAGCCGACCACCCGGCTTCAGCACCCGGTGGCACTCGGCGAGGAACCCGGCCTGATCCCACAGGTGCTCGATGACCTGAAAATTGGCCACGACGTCGACCGCGCCGTCCGGGACCGGCAGGAACGCCAGGTTCGCCCGCGCGACCGCGACGTCGGGGTAGCGGCGGGCGACGTGCTCGGTGGTCGGCACGTCGTAGTCCAGCGCGAGCACCCGGCGGGCCGTCGTCGCGAAGAGGCTCGCGCCGTAGCCCTCGCCGCAGCCGGCTTCGAGCACCGTCGCGTCCGCGCAGTGGGGGAGCAGGGCGAGGTACGCGGCCTCGTGGCGGCGGAACCAGTAGTTCTCCTCGGCGATGCCGGGGACGGTCCGTTCGCCGGTCAGGTGCAGCGCCTCGGCCCGGGTGGCTGGGGTGGTCACCTCCGCGACCCTAGCGGGTGTCACGTCCGGCCCCGCCGTCTCGTTCCGTGGTCATGCAACGGACAATCACCCGCGTTCTGCTCGTCCTCTTCGGCCTCGTCGAGCTCGCGATCGGACTGTGGTCACTTATCGCACCAACCGGCTTCTACCAGGACTTTCCCGGCATTCGCACGGGCTGGGTCTCGATGGACGGCCCCTTCAACGAGCACCTGCTGCGCGACTTCGGCGGCCTCAACCTGGCGCTCGCGGCGACGCTGATCGGCGCCGCCGTGATCGGCACCACAGCCGTGGCGAGGCTGGCGGCGGTCGCCGCCTTGCTCTTCGGCGTGCCGCACTTCTTCTACCACCTCGGGCACGTGTCGCACTTCGAGACGATCGACCAGGTGCTCATCATCGGGTTGACCGGGCTCAGCGCGCTGGTGCCGCTGGTGCTCCTGGCGATTCCCGGCCGCCGGGTCAGTACACCGGCGACACCGTGATGCCGAGCGCGCCGGGGCCGAGGTGCGCGCCGATGACCGTGCTCGCTTCGACGACCATGCTCTCGGCCATCGCCGGCACCCGGCGTTCGATCTGCCTGCCGATCTCGAGCTCGTGGTCGCTGGCGCCGAACCGGGTGACGGCGATGTCGGCGCGGAAACCGCCGGACTTCTTGACCGCGAGGTCGACCATCTTGGCCAGCGCCCGGCGCGTGCCGGGGACGCGGGCCAGTGGCGCGACCTCGCCGTCCTTGACCGTGAGCAGCGGCTTGATCGAAAACGCCGTGCCGAGCATCGCCTGCGCGGTGCCGATCCGCCCGCCGCGGCGGAGGTACTCCAGCGTGTCGACGTAGATGAATTCGGTGCTCGTGAAGCAGCGGCGTTCGGCGGCTTCGATGACCCGGGCGGCGTCCGCGCCCGCCGCCGCCGCCCGGGCCGCGGACACCGCGGCGAACCCGAGGCTCATCCCGGTGGTGCGGCTGTCCAGGACGTGCACCGGGATGCGGACCTGCTGGGCGGCCTCCCGGGCCGCGCGGACGGTGTCGGACATGCGGCCGGAGATGTGGATGCTGACGATCGCGGTCGCGCCTGACGCGGCCGCTTCCTGGTAGGTCCAGAAGAACGCCCCCGGGTCCGGGGGCGAAGTGGTCAGGACCTGCCCGGCTCTCAGCGCGTCGATCACGTCGCCGCGGTCGAAGCGGTTTTCGGCGTCGAAGTGACCACCCAGGTTCAGCTGGATCTGGACGACTCCGATGGCCCAGCGGGAAGCGACGAGGTCGGGCAGGCAGGAGCTCGAGTCGGTGATGACGGCGATGCGCGCGGGCATGGTGGGGGAGGTTAATGCCTGACACCCACTGCGAGTAGGCCGTGGTTGGTCCGATTGGACGAACGGCAGTTCGGGTGGGGTAACCGGTCGATTACCGGGACGATGGTCCCATTAGATTGCGCATCCAGGTGAAAGGCGTCACCTCGGCGGGTGCTGCGCGCCGATCCGCCCTAATCTACCGGCCAGTAGAGCACTGTCCCGTGGTCGACCGCGGGCCACGAACCGGGAGGTCGAAGCAGACCCATGACCAACATCGTCGTCCTGGTCAAGCAGGTACCGGACACCTACTCGGAGCGGAAGCTCAACGGGTCCGACCACACCCTTGACCGCGAATCCGCCGACGCCGTGCTCGACGAGATCAACGAGAAGGCCGTCGAAGAGGCGCTGAAGATCAAGGAAGCCGGCGAGGGCGAGGTCACCGTGATCTCGGTGGGCCCGGACCGCGCGACCGACGCCATCCGCAAGGCGCTGTCCATGGGCGCCGACAAGGCCATCCACGTCTCCGACGAGGCGCTGCACGGCTCCGACGCGATCGCCACCGCCAAGGTGCTCGCCGCCGCGATCGGCAAGGTCGAAGGCTACGACCTGATCATCGCCGGCAACGAGTCCTCCGACGGCCGCGGCGGCGCCGTCCCCGCGATCCTCGCCGAGCTGCTCGGCCTGCCGCAGGTCACCTACGCCCGTGAGGTCACCGTCGACGGCACGACCATCAAGGCCGTCCGCGAGACCGAGGACGGTCTCACCCGCCTCGAGGCGACCCTGCCCGCGGTGGTGAGCGTCGGCGAGAAGATCAACGAGCCGCGCTACCCGTCCTTCAAGGGTATCATGGCCGCGAAGAAGAAGCCGGTCGAGACGTTCACCATCGCCGACCTGGGCGTCGACGCGGGCGAGGTCGGCCTCGGCAACGCGTGGTCCACCGTGACCGAATCCTCGCCGAAGCCGCCGCGCACCGCCGGCGAGAAGGTCGAAGACGAGGGCGACGGCGGCACCAAGGTCGCCGAGTACCTGGTCGGCCAGAAGCTCATCTGACAACGGCTCTTCGAGGAGGAACAAGAACATGGCTGAAGTACTCGTCCTCGTCGACCACGTCGACGGTGAGGTCAAGAAGGTCACGCTCGAGCTGCTGACCGCCGCCCGCGCGCTCGGTGAGCCGTCGGCCGTCGTCGTCGGCCCGACCGGGACCGCCGCCAAGGCGAAGCAGGCGCTGGCGTCGCACGGCGCCGCCAAGGTTTATGTCGCGGAAGGCGACGACGCCGCGAACTACCTGGTCACGCCCAAGGTGGACGTGCTCGCCGCGCTCGCGCAGCAGGCGTCCCCGGCCGCCGTGCTCGTCACCGCCAGCGGTGAGGGCAAGGAGGTCGCCGCCCGCCTGGCCGTGCGCCTGGGCTCCGGCCTGATCTACGACGCCGTGGGCGTCAACGGCGACGGCGTCATCGACCAGTCCATCTTCGGTGGCGCGTTCTCGGTCAAGTCGAAGTCCGCGAAGGGCGCGCCGGTCGTCTCCATCCGCCCGGGTGCGGTCGAGGCCGAGCCGGCCGAGGGTGCGGCGGCCGAGGAGACCGTCGAGATCCCCGCCGTCGACGCGGCGAAGGCCACCAAGATCACCGGCGTCGAGCCGGTGACCGGCGGTGACCGTCCGGAACTCACCGAGGCCTCGATCGTGGTCTCCGGTGGCCGCGGTGTCGGCTCGGCGGAGAAGTTCGACGTCGTCGAGAAGCTGGCCGACTCGCTCGGCGCGGCTGTCGGCGCTTCGCGTGCCGCGGTCGACTCCGGCTACTACCCGGCGCAGTTCCAGGTGGGCCAGACCGGCAAGACCGTGTCGCCGCAGCTGTACATCGCGCTCGGCATCTCCGGCGCGATCCAGCACCGCGCCGGCATGCAGACGTCGAAGACGATCATCGCCGTCAACAAGGACCCGGAGGCGCCGATCTTCGAGATCGCCGACTTCGGCATCGTCGGCGACCTGTTCAACGTCGCGCCGCAGCTGACCGAAGCGGTCGAGAAGCGCAAGAGCTGATTGCCTGTTCGAAGGGCCTTCCGGGACTTCCCGGAAGGCCCTTCGTGCGTTTTCGGGACCTGAGAGGAGCCTGAGAACCCGCCATTAACTGAACGTGCACTAATCGGTCATCGGATGGCACTCTCCGCGGCTTCCAACGCGCAGGTACACCTTGACCATGACGACGTCACAGCTCCTCGTCAGCACTGATCAGGCGGGTGCCGACCTCCCCGCGGACGCTCCCCGGTACTCCCTTCTCGTCGCTCACGCGAACGAAGAAGTGGTCGCCGCGCAGAAGTTGCGTCACCGGGTTTTCGCCGAGGAGATGGGCGCGCGGCTGCACTCGCCGGTCGCCGGTCTCGACGTCGACGAGTTCGACGAGTTCTGCGACCACCTCGTGGTCCGCGACGACAACACGGGCGAAATCGTCGGCACCTACCGGATGCTGCCGCCGGACCGCGCCGCCCAGGCCGGGAAGCTCTACGCGGACAGCGAGTTCGACCTGAGCGCCCTCGACGCCCTGCGTCCGTCCCTGGTCGAAACCGGCCGGTCGTGCGTGCACCCGGACCACCGCAGCGGCGCCGTCGTCAGCCTGGTCTGGGCCGGGATCGCGCGGTACATGCTGCTGTCCGGCCACCGCTACCTCGCCGGCTGCGCGTCGGTTCCGCTGGTCGACGGCGGATCCTTCGCCGCCGGCGTGTGGGACGTCCTGCGCGCCAAGCACTACTCGGACGAGGCCACGCGCGTCTCGCCGCTCATCCCGTGGGACGCGTCGGAGATCGACCGTCCCGACCGCTCGATCCTGCCGCCGCTGATCAAGGGCTACGTCCGGCTCGGCGCCAAGGCCTACGGCCCGCCCGCGCTCGACGCCGACTTCGGTGTCGCGGACTTCTTCGTCGTGCTGGACCTGCACAACGTCGACGAGCGGTACCTGAAGTTCTTCCTCGGGGTTCAGGTATGAGCCACGCGTACATGCCGACGTCGCCGTGCGGCGACGGCTGCCTGACCGACGGGGACCCCGTGGTCGGTTTTCCGCGACGCGTCCTGCGCGTCACCGCAGCGGTCCTGGTCGTTTTTTCGGCGATGCTGACGGCGCCCCTGCTGCTGGTTTCGTGGGGCCGCGAGTACCGGCTCCGGCTGATCTTCCGCAGCGTGCTGCGCGCGTTCGGCGTCCGCCTGGACATCCGGGGCGGCGGCGACTTCCTGACCGCGCCGGCCGGGCGTGGCGCGCTGGTGGTCAACAACCACATCTCGTGGCTGGACATCGTCGCGATCAACGCGCTGCGGCCGATGCGCGCGCTGGCCAAGAAGGAGATCGCGGGCTGGCCGGTACTGGGCGGGCTGGTCCGCCGCGGCGGCAGCATCTTCCTCGACCGCGAACGGCTGACGACGCTGCCGGCCACGATGGCGTCGCTGGCCGACGCGCTGCGGACGGGGTCGCTGGTAAGCGTGACCCCCGAAGGAACGACGTGGTGCGGCCTGGCGTCCGGTCGATTTACGACCGCGACGTTCCAGGCGGCGATCGACGGCGGTGTCCCGGTCCGCCCGATCGCGCTGCGATACCGCCTGGCCGACGGCCGCGAGACGAGCCGCCCCGCGTTCATCGGGCCGGAGTCGCTGATCGCGTCGCTGCGCCGGGTCGCGGCGTTGCGCGGGCTGGTGCTCGAGGTCCACATCTGCCCGGAAATCGCCCCGGGCCGCGCGGAGAACCGCCGCGAACTGGCGGCGCTGGCCGAGGCGGCCGTCCATTCGGCACTGGGAACGGTGCAGATCCCGGCCCAGCAGCGGCGCCGGACGCCGCGTCCTCAGCCGGTCACATTGGCTTCGCCTCCCGCGAAGTGATCCGGGCCCTGTCGCCGCGATCCGGCGACAGGCCCGGGTTGGGAGGCATTGCGGTTTTGCGCGGGCCTGTCGTCGTGATCCGATGACAGGCCCGTTCGCCTTTTCGCGCCGAGTCCGGCTGAGTCTCGCTTTGCCGGCTGATGTCGACCCGACCCGTTCGGTCGGCCTGGCCAGTCCAGGCCCGGTCCGGCGTGGCTTGAACCGACGGCCTCGCCCCGGCGGCCCGGCCCGGACCGGCTGGCCCGGACCGGCTGGCCCAGACCGGCTGGTTCGGCTCGGTCAACCCGGCTGGCTCGGCCCATCCAGCCAACGCGACCTGCCGAGATCGCCCAGCCGGCTCGGCGCGCCAAATCTGACCGGCCGATCGGGCGCGCCGTCCACGAAGGCGCGCCGGCCCGCCCGTTCAGCCGATGGCGAGCGTGAGCTTCCCGCCGGGGTGGCCGTCCTCGCTCTCGATCTGCGCGGCGGCAGCGTCCTCGAGTGCGTAGCTCTTGCCCTGCGCGATCCGGACCCCGCGGTCGGTCACCCAGCTGGCGATCCCGGTCAGCACCTCCCGCGTCTGCTCACCACCGCTCGAAAACGGGATGCCCAGCTCGAAGGCGGCCCCGTCGGCGATGGTGACGATCCGGTCCTTCGTGCCCCGCAGCGCGACCGACCCGGGCAGCACCCCGTGCCCGGCAGCGTCGAACACGGCGTCCACCGATCCGGGCGCGGCCTCGCGGACACGCTCCTCCCAGCCGTCGCCGTAGAGGACCGGCACGACCCCCAGCGACTTCAGGTCGTCGAGGTTCCGGCTGCCGGCGGTCCCGATGACGGTGACGCCCTGCGCGACGGCCACCTGCGCGGCGAAGCGCCCGACCGTGCCACTGGCGCCGTGCACCAGCAACGTCTCGCCTTCGCGGACCTCAAGCAGCCCGAGGACGCGGAGCGCGGTCTCGCCGGCGACCGGCAGCGCCGCCGCGTCCGCCCACGAAATGCCGGCGGGCTTGGGCGCGAGCGTCTTCGCCAGCGCGTACTCGGCGTAGGCGCCGGTTTCGGACCAGCCGAACACCTCGTCGCCGACGGCGAAGTCCGCGCCCTCGCCGACGGCGTCGACGACACCAGCGACCTCGAGACCGGGGGTGTGCGGGAAGGGCACCTGAAAGTTCTGCTGCATGAAGCCGTTGCGGATCTTCCAGTCGATCGGGTTGATCCCAGCGGCCCGGATGGCCAGCCGCACCTGCCCCGGGCCGGGTTCCGGCACCGGGACCTCGGACAGCTGCAGGACGTCCGGCCCGCCGTAGGCGGAGAAGGTGATCGCTCGCATGGGTTCTCTGCGCTCCTCGAGTTGAGACTTCGAATGTCCTCCCCAACGAGTCAACTCGCGTGGTATTCCGGCCGAACCACCCGGACGAGCAGTGTTCACTAGCCGGACGAGCAGGCCGCCACACCGTCGTCGCGCCTACTTTGGACGGCATGGATGCTTCGTGGTCGGATCCGCGACACGTGCTGGACGTCGTCGAACGGCTCCTGTCGGCGCCGCGGCCCCACCTGCTCGGCCAGTTTTCCGTCGAACTGGGCGAGCTGATTCCGCACCACGCGGTCGCCATGCAGACCGGGGACTGCCCGCGCAGCCCGTTGAAGGTCGTCGGCGACCAGACGATCGCCCAAGCCGTGACGAGCGTCGAGCTGCAACGGCTGGTCGACCGCAGCGAGCCGGGCAAGGCCCTGGTGATCGACGGCGTACTGGGCGGCGTCGAGCGCCGTCTCGTCCTGTTTTCGTCGATGCCGACCGTCGGCAAGGGCGCCGTGCTGGCCGTGGTGCCGGCGGCGGGCGAACTGCCGACGGCCGAGCTGGAGCTGGCCGCGCAGCTGTGGCACATCTTGAGCACGGACGCGGGCCAGCGCGCGCTCGACCCGGGCCCGGCTGTCCTGGCCAGCAACCTCGCGGCGGCCACCGCGCGAGCCCAGGCGATCACGGACCTCGGCCAGACCCACGCGGCGACGCTCACCACGCTTCTGGCGGTACTGCGCACGGGACGACTTTCCGACGCCGTCGCCCGCCGCACGGCAGCCGACCTGGCCCGCGACGCGTTGCTCGAGTTGAAGGGCGTCGTCGATCGCGACCAAGCTCTGTCCGAGGAACGGACAGCCGCGGCGTTCGCCCTGCTCAGGACGCAACTGGCCGACCTGGTCCGCCACACCGACGTCGACGTCGACCTCGTCGACCCGGTCGGTGAGGCCTCGCTTCCGCAGGACATCGCCCACACGGCGCGGACGATGACCCGAGGCCTGGTGCTCGCGGCCTTGGACCGCCCGGCGACCAAGCGGCTGCGGGCGTCGTGGCGGCTGGACGGCGCGGTGTTGCGCATCACAGTCCGCGACGACAGTCCCGAAGTCGCCGACGCGATCCCAGCCCGCGGCCTGACCGAGCGGCTCACGGCCCTCGGCGGCCACTGGGAAGTCGACGCGGTGCCCGGCTGGGGGACGACGGTCACCGCGGTCCTCCCGCTGGGCGTCGCCGAGCCGCCGGAGCTGCGACCCCTCGACCGGCTCAACCCGCGCGAGGTCGAGGTCCTGACGGGGATTTCGCAGGGCCTGCGCAACCGGCAGATCGCCGAACAGCTGCAGCTCAGCGAGCACACGGTGAAGTTCCACGTCCGGAATATTTTGGACAAACTGGACGTGAGCTCCCGTGGCGAGGCCGCCGCCCTGGCCCGCGACCTGCGTCTGGAGCCGGTGGCACACCGCACGGCCTGAACCGGCTTGACCTCCAGCGGGCTGGAGGTTGCACGCTGCTGATCATGGCCTCGACGCTCGACTCCACGCCCGGTCGCCGCAGCGTGCTGTGGACCCCGGAGCACCGTCTGACCACGATCGCGCTGCTGCTGGTGGTCACGTTGGTCGCGTTCGAGAACATGGGCGTCGCGACGGCGATGCCGACCCTGGTCGCCGACCTCCACGGCCTGTCGCTGTATTCGTGGCCGTTCACGATTTTCTTGATTTCGAGCGTGGTCGCGACGGTGCTGTCGGGCCGGATAGGCGACCGCCGCGGCCCGGCGCCGGCGTTGCTGGCGGGACCGGTGCTGTTCGCGGCGGGCTTGGTCGTCGCGGGGACGGCGACCGGGATGCCGACGTTCCTCCTCGGCCGCGCGCTGCAGGGCTTCGGCTCGGGGCTGTTGCTGGTCTCGGTCTCGTTGCTGATCGCGTTGACGTTCACCGACCAGGAGCGCCCGGTGATCTACGCGGCGAACGCGGCGGCCTGGGTCCTGCCGGCGGTGATCGGGCCCTCCCTGGCCGGCGTGGTGACGGTCGGCATCGGCTGGCGCTGGGTGTTCCTCGGCCTGGTCCCGCTGGTGGTGATCGGCGTGGCGATGCTGGTGGTGGTCGTCCGCCGACTGCCTGCCCACTTGCCGTCTGCGGGCGGCCGCCGCGCGGGCGTGGTCCAGGCGATCATCGCGGCTCTCGGCGTCGCGGCGTTGACGTGGGCGGCTCAGCACCAGTCGCTGCTGGCCCTCGTCTACGGCACGGCGGGTCTCGTGGCCCTGGGCTACGCGCTCCGGACGCTGCTCCCGACCGGAACGCTGACCTCCCGCCCCGGCCTTCCGACAGTGGTTGCGTCCCGCGCCCTGATCGCCGGCGCGTACGCCGGGATGGAGGCGTACCTGCCCCTGACGATGACGGCGGTCCACGGCTACAGCCCAGCCCTCGCAGGCCTGCCGCTGACCATCACGGCGCTGGGCTGGTCCGCGGCGTCGGCAGCACAAGGCCGGTACCTGAACTGGTCCCGCGAGGCATCGCTGCGTACAGGGTTCTGGCTGGTCGCGGCCGGGTTGGTCTGCTTCGGCCTGGTGTCTCAACCATGGTTCCCCGCCTGGCCGGCGTTCGTGGCCTGCGCGGTCGGCGGCGCCGGCATGGGGATCGCGATGCCCGCCATCTCCGTCCTCCTGCTCCGCTACTCACCCGAGGGCGAACGTGGCTTCAACACATCGGCGGTGCAGCTGGCCGACTGGGTGGGGTCGGCGCTGCTCATCGGCCTGGGCGGTGTCCTGCTCAGCGTGGTCGGTTCGGTCCTCGACCCATCGCCGGCGATGGCCCTGCTCACGACGGCCTTGGTGGCCCTCGCGCTGCTGGGCGCCCGGCTGACCGGACGCTGGCCGTCGAAGGTGTGACAGCCCACTTCCAGGGCCAGGGTGGGCTTCGTCACGCGGTGGAGCGGACTACCCTGAAGGAGCGATGACCTATCTCGACCACGCGGCGACCACTCCGATGTTGCCCGAAGCCGTAGCGGCGATGACCGAGGCGCTGTCCAACGTGGGCAACGCCTCCGCGCTGCACTCTTCGGGCCGCCGCGCTCGCCGGATGGTCGAGGAAGCCCGCGAAACCATCGCCGACGCCCTCGGCGCTCGCCCCTCCGAGGTGATCTTCACCGGCGGCGGCACCGAGAGCGACAACCTCGCGCTCAAGGGCATCTACTGGGCCCGCCAGGACGAGCAAGAGCAGCGTCGTCGCATTCTGTGCGGGGCGGCGGAGCACCACGCCGTACTCGACACCGTCGAATGGCTCGAATCGCACTGCGGCGCCGAGATCACGCTGCTGGAAGTCGACAGCCAGGGTCGAGTCTCGCCGGACGTTCTCCGTGCCGCCATCGCCGCGGATCCCGAGGCCGTCGCGCTGGTGACGGTGATGTGGGCCAACAACGAGGTCGGCACGATCAATCCGATCGCCGAGCTGGCAGCGGTCTGCGCGGAGTTCGATATCCCGCTCCACACCGACGCCGTGCAGGCCGTCGGCGCCGTACCAGTCGATTTCGCGGCTAGCGGTGCCGCCGCACTCACGTTGACCGGGCACAAGCTCGGCGGCCCGTTCGGCGTGGGTGCGCTCCTGCTTGGTCGCGACGTGACCTGCGTACCGTTGTTGCACGGCGGAGGCCAGGAGCGCAGCGTCCGCTCCGGCACGCTCGATGTCCCGGCGATCGTCGGGTTCGCGGCTGCGGTCCAAGCCAGCGTTGCGACCCGAGCCGAGTACGCCAAGCGTGTCGAGGAGCTTCGAGACGGACTCATCGAAGTTGTCCAGCGCGAGGTACCGGACGCCATTCTCAATGGCGGCGATGGCGAGCGGCTGCCGGGCCACGCTCACTTCACGTTCCCCGGCTGCGCCGGGGACAGCCTCTTGATGCTGCTGGACGCCAAGGGCATCGAGTGCTCGACAGGCTCCGCGTGCACGGCCGGCGTCGCCCAGCCGAGCCACGTGCTGCTCGCCATGGGCGCCGATCCAGCGGCGGCCCGAGGCTCTCTCCGATTTTCCCTCGGCCACACGTCCACTGCCGCGGACGTCGAGGCCGTCGCCGCCGAGATCGGCGGAGTCGTCACGCGCGCACGACAGGCCGGCCTGGCCGGAATGCGCAAGCAGACCCAGAAGCAAGAGGTGTAAGGCAATGCGGGTTTTGGCCGCGATGAGCGGAGGAGTGGACTCGGCGGTCGCCGCCGCGCGTGCGGTCGACGCCGGGCACGACGTCGTCGGCGTGCACCTGGCGCTGTCGGCCAAACCGGGCACCTTGCGGACCGGTTCACGTGGGTGCTGCACGATCGAGGACTCGCATGACGCACGGCGGGCCGCCGACATCCTCGGAATCCCCTTCTACATCTGGGATTTCGCGGAGCGATTCACCGAAGAGGTCGTTGAAACCTTCGTCGGCGAATACGCTGCCGGACGCACGCCGAATCCGTGCGTCACCTGCAACGAGAAGATCAAGTTCGAGGCTCTTCTCGAGAAGGCGATGGCACTCGGCTTCGACGCGGTCGCGACAGGCCACTACGCGCGCCTTTCCGTGGTGAACGGCGTGCCGGAGTTGCGCCGCAGCGCGGACAGCGGCAAGGACCAGTCCTACGTGCTGGCTTCTCTCACCTCCGAGCAGCTCAGTCACGCCATGTTCCCGTTGGGCGGTTCGTGGAAGACCGAGGTCCGGGCGGAAGCCGAGCGGCGCGGTCTGTCCGTCGCCAACAAGCCTGACAGCCACGACATCTGCTTCATCCCGGACGGCGACACCAAGAAGTTCTTGGAAGACCGACTGGGTCAGCGTCCTGGCGAGCTCGTGGACGCGGAGACCGGCGCCGTGCTCGGCCGGCACACCGGAGTGCACGGATTCACCGTCGGACAGCGCAAGGGCCTTGGGATTGAGGCTCCCGCGCCCGACGGTCGTCCTCGTTACGTCCTTTCGCTCGAGCCGGTTTCGGGCTCCGTCAAGGTCGGTTCCGCCAACGGGCTCGGAGTCAAGGTGATCGAGGCCGATCGCGCCATCTGGCCCAGCGGCGAACCGCTGAACGAGCCGACCGAATGCGTGGTGCAGGTCAGGGCCCATGGAGGCATCGTTGACGCGGTCGCCGACGTGGACTCCGAGGCGATGACTCTGCATCTGCGCGAACCCTTGCGCGGGGTAGCCCCGGGCCAGGTCGTCGTGCTCTACCGGCCGGATGCCGAAGGTGGGGACGTCGTCCTGGGCAGCGCGAAGATCTCCGGTACGCGCTGACCGTCGGTCATTGCCGTGGCTTCTTGCGGCTGCGATTCGCTCGCCGTCCGCCGGAGTGAATCGATGGCGGCTCGGTTGAGTGCACCCGGCCGGCTGGTGTCGCGACGTTCACCGTGCCGTCCGGCGTGACTTCGTAGTCCCAGCCCGGCTGGCTCTTCAGCCTGCGGTGCCGCGTGCAGTACGTGACGGGCTGATCCACGGCTTCATCGGATTGGCCGTGCGCCCGAGTCGGTTCTACCCCGCAGTTCTGCGCGGGGCGGGTGCATCCGGGCTGCCGGCACTCGCGGTCCCGGACTCGGATGAACTCGTCGTGGGCCGGTCCGAGGGGATATCGCGTCGGCGACAGCTCGATGACCTGGCCGTTGCGCGGATCGGTGAGGACCCGCCGGATCGTCGTGTCGGATCCGCTGATGATGCGACGGGCCACTGACGCAGCGATGGGTCCGCGGCCGGCCAGCGCCGCGGGCAAATCGTTCATGCCGAGGTAGGTCGCCAGGTCGACGTGCAGGAACACCTCGGCGCGACCGTTCGAGCCACCCGTTCCGCTGAGCAGCAGGTCCATGGCCACGTCGGCGCGGAGCTGATCCAGCGTTCGAGACTCCTCGGGCGTCTTCAACGCTCGAGCGGCCCGATCGATGCGTGTGTATGCCGCAGTCGCCTTCTCGGTGGGTACGTTGTTGACGGACAGGCTGGTCACGCCGGTGTCCTGGTGGTGCAGGGCCAGCCGTCGCTCGACGAGGCTCCGGTCGGTGCGTTGCGCCGCGCCTTCCGGATCCACCTTCGCGGCCGCGTAGGCCGCGGCTCGACGGACTTGGGTGGCGTTGCGTCCCGGCACGCGGCTTTCGAGATTCGCATCGACGAGGCGTACGTGGTCTCTGGAGAGCCACGCCGTCGCATCCGTGACCTTCATGGCGCGGTACAGGTCGAGCCGGCCGTCGTCCATGAGGTTGAGCATCCGGGGAAGCCGGGCGATCAGTGCGTTCGCCGCCGAGACTATGGTGCCGGCGCGGTGTTCCGTTATGGAGAGCGCCAAAGCCACTTCCGAAGCGGCGCTGGGCGCCCGTCTCCGGCGCACGCTTAGATTCGCGATCGCCCGTAGCTGAAGCGCTTGCAGCTTGGAGATCTCGGCGTCGGTGTGACGGATCAGGTCGATGACTTGTTCGTCTTTCATGCGCTGCAACGTCTCCGGGTCGGTACGGGCCGTCCTCAGTACGAACGGAAGCTTGTCGCGGGTGTTCCGGGGATCGGTCGCAGGAGCGAGTTTGCGGAGTGGTTGGGAAGATGCCATGAACGCGACCGTACGGGGGCAGGCAAGGAATGTCACCGAGGTTCAGAGGAATGGGTGACAAGCGTAGCGAACGGTCCTTTCGCGCCCTTTGCGGCTTGACTTTCTGCCGACTGTTTCGAGATGGTCGCGTGTGCGGATGTGTGTCGCTGGCGTGTGTGAGGGGCTTTCGATAGGAGTATGTCTAATGTGGACAAATGCGGTGATCTTTTGTGGCAACGTATTCGGCGCTCAGAGCTTGAGCTTGAAGCCGGTGTGGCTTGCGACGAAACCGAGACGCTCGTAGAACCGGTGCGCGTCGGTCCTCGCGACGTCCGAGGTGAGCTGGACGAGGGCGCATCCGCGTCGTCGAGACTCGTCGATCGCCCAGCGCACGAGATTCGCCCCGAGTCCGGATCCCCGGTGGTCGGTGTGAATCCTGACGGCTTCGATCTGACCGCGAAGCGCACCGCGCCTGGCGAGACCGGGAATGATCGTCAGCTGCAGCGTCCCGACCGTTTCGTCATTAAACGTCACGACGGCGAGGAACTGGTTCGGGTCGGCGTCGATGTCCGCGAAGGCTCGCTGGTAAGGCTCGAGATCGTCGGGATCGTCCCGGGTCGCGCCGAGTTGGTCGTCTGCCAGCATGCGCACGATCGCGCCGATGTCGTCACGCCGTGCCCTGCGGATGCTGTAGTCGGTCACGGCGCCAGTATCACAGGACGCGGGTGAATCCTTGATAGCTGTGCTCGAAGCCGAAGCGCGCGTAGAAGTCTCGCAAGTCCGCGCGTGCAAGGCCGGAGTCGAGGTGGATGCGGCTGCAACCTCGGCGGCGGGCTTCGTCGATCCCCCAGGTCAGAAGCGCGCTGGTCACTCCGCGTCGAGCGGCGCGGATGCCTTCGAGCAGACCGCGGTTGGCGCCTTCCCACATGAGCCCTCGCAACACCGTCAGTTGCGCAGTGCCGACAACACCGTTGTCGTCTTCGGCGACCACCAGCGTGACGTGCGAGGTGTTCATGAGTTCGCGAAGCGCGGCTGTCAGCGGCTCGCCCGGTGCGCCGAACAAGCGCCCAAGCGCCTCGATGTCCGAAGCCCGGGCTCGTCTGATGACATCCATTACGCCCAGTATGCAGGAAGCCGGTCGTGGGCAGTAATTTGCCACGACGCGACTACGCCTGGTACTGATGCGATGGTGCTCAGGTTGTCGTGTAGTGGCGGACGCCGTCGACGGACTGAGCGGCCAGCTTGCCCTGGGACACCAAGAGATCGAGGTGTGCCGCGGTCTCGAGAACCGCGAGCATCTGGTTGAACGAGTCCATTTCGGACAGTCTGCGGTTGCGGCGAGTCCAGCCGATCCGATGCGCGGCCTCGTACGCCGTGCTCGCACCGGCTGTGATCTGGGCGCCGATCGTCTCGAGGCGTTGCCGGTGATGGTCCAGAAGTTCGTCGACCCTTGTGTGCACGCTTTCGGACACCGGACCGTGTGCGGGAAGCATGCGTCGATCCGGCATCGCCCGTACCAGGCGCAGCGAGTCGATGAAGTCGTTGAGCGGTAGTTCGACCGGCACGGGCTGGAAGCCGATCGAGGGCGTGATGTGCGGCAGGACGTGGTCGCCCGAAAACAGCAGATCGGCGGTGTCGTCGACGAACACGACATGGCCGGCCGTGTGCCCGGGAGTGGCGACGACGTCGAACTGACGGCCGGGCAGGATCGGGCGTGGTCCCGGCGTCAACCACTCGTCGGGCGCTTCCCAGAGGTCGGCCTCGGTGTGCCGGCGGTTCGTCCCGAACTCGCGGGCCAGGGCTTCGACGACTTCGCCGGCGCCCGCCTGGCGCAACAGATCGACTTGAGCTTCCATCGGCAACCGGTCGGGGTTGCCGGAAGCCTTGAGTGACGGCTCTTCGTCCTGTCCCAGGGCGATCTTCGAGCCGAATTCGCGCCGAAGGACGACCGCCTGCGAATAGTGGTCACGGTGAACGTGGGTCACGAGGAACTCGCTGACGTCGGCGAGTTCTGCACCGATACCACCGAGTGCGTTCGCGAGTTGTTGTCGCGCGACGGTCAACGCCCAGCCGGAGTCGACCAAGACCAGCTTCTCGCCATCGGTGACCGCGTAGACGTTGACCGCACGAAGAGCGTCGTTGGGCAAGGGCAACGGGATCCGGTAGACGCCGGTCGAGACCTCGTAGATTCCGAGCTCGGTCCAGTTCCTGTCGCTGCTTTCCGGCAACGGTTCCACGGTGACCTCCGTCCCGGCGAGACTGCGGCGTCCCGGCCTTCATTCACCCTGAGCCGTGCCGGGCCCGCTGTCCACCGGGAGAAGCTGAGACGCCGGTCACTCGCTCAGTCGGTGTCCTGCTTCAAGGCGGTGTCGATCGTGAGGGCCGCCGCGACCACCATGCTGGCGAGCGGATCCGGTAGCGGCTGTGGGATCTCGACGACGTAGTTGTCGGCGGTCGTGAAGGCGGCTTTGAGAAATCCGCCCCACGTCTTGGTCACCCGGGCGACCTCGGTGCCGGCGTGGTCGCGGATCGAGAAGTTCCAGGCGCGCCAGTTCTCGGCGAAGATCCCGCCGACCGAGTGGCCGTCCACGACGAAGCCGAAACGGATCTTGCCGAAGACGTTCTCCTGGACGATCTCGCCGATCGGGGTCTCATCGGCGCGCGTGACCAGGAACCGTGATTTGAACACCTTGGCGGGACGGGTCACCTTGAGCACGGTGCTGTGGTTGGCGTCCCGGACCTCGAACTTGTGCGTCAGGAACTGGTCGTAGTTCGTCAGCAGCCGGATCGCCTTCTTCAGCGTGCTCTGGCCGACCTCTACAACTCCGCCGAGCCGGTTGCCGTTCTGGTCGAAGACGCCGAACTCGTTGGCCATCTCGATCAGCTTGGCGCGCTGGTTGACCACCAGGACCGGCTCGGTGAACAGCGTCCCGCCGCCCGTGCGCGCAGCGCCTCGGCCGCGTGTCGCGCGGTTGACCTGGTTCTGGATCCGCGACGGATCGTGAGCCCGCTCGATGTCCAGCTCGATTGGCTCGGAGTCGCTCGGTGGCGGCGCCTGGTAGGCCGGTCGGGTGTTGGGCGTCCAGGCATGGCCGTCCCACCAACGGTGCAGACGGGGGTCCCGCGCGTCGGGGTACCAGCCCGGTTGCGGTGGCGAACTCGTCATGGCGGGTGAGCCTATCCGCGCGGACCGCGTCACGGTGCCGGTAAAGGCAATTGCGGCGTATGTCTGCCTCGGGACGGCTCGGCGCGGTAGCCCGGTCGGCGCCGCCGGTGGGTGGTCGACCAGAATCGGACGTCGTGAGTGAGCGAGTTTGGCCCAGTGGTGCCGCGACGGCGATCGGTTCGATGCCGGGTACCGACCCCGCGGAAGCCGCGGCGATCGTGTTCGGCGAGCTGCCGGACTTCCCGCACCTGCCGGAGTTGCCTGCCCGTGGCGTCGGCGCGGACATGCTCGGCCGGACCGCGGCGCTGCTGGTGGACCTGGCCGTCGACGTCGTGCCGAGCGGCTACCGCGTCGTGGCGCGGCCGGGACACGAGCACCGCCGGGCCGTCGACCTGCTGCGCTGGGACCTCGATGCCGTGCAGGAGGCGCGGGAGAAGGCCGGAGCCACCCCGCCGGTCTTCAAGGTCCAGCTGGCCGGGCCGTGGACGCTCGGTGCCGGGATCGAGCTGCCCCGCGGCCACCGGGTGCTCACCGACCGCGGTGCGCTGCGCGACTTCACGTCCTCGCTCCTGGATGGGCTCACCGGCCACGTCGCCGAGGTTCAGGCCAGGACGGGCGCGCCCGTGGTCGTCCAGTTGGACGAGCCGTCGCTGCCCGCGGTGCTGGCCGGTGGTCTGTCGACGCCGTCCGGCTATGGGAACGTCGCCGCGGTGCCGGAGCCCGAGGCGCGTGACCTGCTCGCGACGATGATCGAAGGCGTGAAGGCGATCACTGGCCGGCCGGTGATCCTGCACTGTTGCGCCGCGAAACCGCCGCTCGGCCTGCTGCGCGAGGCCGGTGCGGACGCCCTGGCCTTCGACCTCGCCGCGCTCGATGGCGCATCCGCCGCGTTCCTCGACGAGATCGGCGAAGTCTGGGACGGCGGGGCGACCTTGTTCCTCGGCGCGGTCCCGTCGACGGCGCCCGCCTCTCCGCCGTCCCTGAAGGATGTCGGCGAGCCGGCGTTCCGGCTGGCGGACAGGCTCGGCTTCAACCGCAGCGTCCTCGCCGAACGCGCGGTGCCGACCCCCGCCTGTGGCCTCGCCGGAGCGACGCCGGAGTGGATGCGCCGCGCCCTCTCGCTGACGCGTGACCTCGGCAAGGCATTCGTCGAGCCGCCGGAAGGCTGGTGACGGAATCCGGCAACTCGCCGACGTCCGCGTCGCCGGGCCAGTAGCGTGGCGGCGTAGCCGATCGAACGAGGACCACTCCTGACCATGCGCCTGTTCCGCCGCAAGAACGCCGACCCGCCCGACCCGCGCACCGCGTGGCCCGAGCAGCACGTGCCGGACGACCCGGCGGCCGCGGCGGAGGCGTTCTGGCAGGGCTGGTACGACTTGCTGCCGATGGTCAGTGCGGCGCTCGGCGAGGGCGAGCCGCACCGGGTCGAGCACGAGCTCTGCCAGCTGGTCGAGGCGCTGCACCCGCGGCTGCACTTCTCGCTCGAACGTGGTCGTCGATCGATCTACGCCCTGGTCGTGACGGGGCAGGAGGACCCCGAGCTGCGGCCGTTCACCGACGCATGGCGCGCTGCTGCCCCGCCGGACGACGCGATCTGGGAGTACCACGACTCGGTCCCGCCCGTGCCCGACCCGACCGAGGTCACCGTCAACCTGGGCGGGCACCGGATCGCGCTGGCCGACGTCCGGGTCGTCGCGCAGGTCGACGAGAACGAGCACGTCGTTGACGTCGCCGTCTTCCACCCGGGCTTCGCGGACCTCGACGACGCCGCGCGCCGGACCATGACGTTCCTGCCGCTCGACGCGACATTGGGTGAACGGCTCGCCGCCGAACGACTACGGCGCGTGGAGACCGCGGCGACCGAGCCGGCGGGTGCGATCACCCTTCTGGAGTTCCGTGAACTGGTCCGCGGGCTGGACGCCGGCGAGCACGAAAATGTCGGACCCCCCGACTAGGGTTACCACCCGTGAGCAGCACCGAACTTCCCCAGGACCCG
Source organism: Amycolatopsis sp. NPDC098790 (assembly GCF_044759945.1). NCBI lineage: Bacteria > Bacillati > Actinomycetota > Actinomycetes > Pseudonocardiales > Pseudonocardiaceae > Amycolatopsis > Amycolatopsis sp. NPDC098790. The sequence goes on along the minus strand of NZ_JBIWAI010000007.1, from coordinate 410,371 downwards.
GTCGCCGCCGAGGACGTCACCGATGTCCCGGCCGACGTGCGCGAGCGGCACGGAGCCCTCGCGGAGGAACTGCGCAACCACCAGTTCCGCTACTACGTCCTGGACTCGCCGATCATCTCCGACGGGCAGTTCGACGAGCTCCTGGGTGAGCTGCAGCGGATCGAGGACGAGTACCCGGGCCTGGTCACGCCGGAATCGCCGACCCAGCGCGTCGGTGGCACGTTCTCGACCGAATTCACCGCGCACGACCACCTCGAGCGCATGCTCAGCCTGGACAACGTCTTCGACAAGGACGAGTTCCTGGCGTGGTGCGAGCGCGTCGAGAAGGAGGTCGGGGAGACCGAGTTCCTGGCCGAGCTGAAGATCGACGGCCTGGCGATCAACCTCTTGTACGAAAACGGCCACCTGACCCGCGCGCTCACCCGGGGTGACGGCCGCACGGGCGAAGACGTCACGCTGAACATGCGCACGCTCGACCAGGTGCCCGAGACGCTCACCGGCACCGACGAGTTCCCGGTGCCGGCCCTGGTCGAGGTGCGCGGCGAGGTCTACTTCCGCGTCGAGGACTTCCTCGAGCTGAACGCGAAGATGGTCGAAGCGGGTAAGCCGCCGTACGCGAACCCGCGCAACACCGCGGCCGGTTCGTTGCGGCAGAAAGACCCGAAGATCACTCGTGAACGTCGGCTGCGGCTGATTTGCCACGGCCTCGGCAAGCGCGACGGCTTCGAGCCGCAGCGTCAGTCGGAGGCGTACGACGCGCTGGCCGCGTGGGGCCTGCCGGTGTCGCCGCACAGCAAGGTCCTAACGACCGCCGAGGAACTCACCGAGCACATCACCTATTGGGGTGAACATCGGCACGACGCCGAGCACGAGATCGACGGCGTCGTCATCAAGGTCGACCGGGTGGCGCTGCAGCGTCGGCTGGGCACGACGTCGCGGGCCCCGCGGTGGGCGATCGCGTACAAGTACCCGCCGGAAGAGGCCATCACGACATTGCTGGACATCCAGGTCAACGTCGGGCGCACCGGACGGGTGACCCCGTTCGCGGTCACCGAGCCGGTCAAGGTCGCGGGGTCGACCGTCGCGCGGGCCACCCTCCACAACCAGGAGGAGGTCAAGCGCAAGGGCGTGCTGATCGGCGACCGGATCGTCATCCGCAAGGCCGGCGACGTCATCCCCGAAGTTCTCGGACCGGTGGTCGACGCGCGTACCGGCGACGAGCGCGAATTCGTCATGCCGACGCACTGCCCGGCCTGTGGCACCGAGCTCGCGTACCAGAAGGAAGGCGACAAGGACATTCGCTGTCCGAACAGCCGCTTCTGCCCCGCGCAGCTGAGGGAACGGCTCTTCAGCCTGGCCGGGCGCGGCGCGTTCGACATCGAGGTGCTCGGGTACGAGGCGGCGAACGCGCTGCTTGACGCGCGCGTGGTCGCCGACGAGGGCGACATCTTCGACCTCGACGAAGACAGCCTCGCCGAGGTCGAGCTGTTCCGGACCAAGGCAGGCGAGTTGTCGGCGAACGCGCGAAAGCTGCTCGCGAACCTCGACGTGGCCAAAGATCGACCACTGTGGAAGGTGCTGGTCGCTTTGTCGATCCGGCACGTCGGCCCGACAGCGGCGCAGGCGCTCGCCCGCGAGTTCGGCTCGATCGAACGTATCGAGCAGGCCACCGAGGAGGAGCTGGCGGACGTCGACGGCGTCGGTCCGACCATCGCTCACGCCACGCAGGAGTGGTTCGAGGTCGGCTGGCACCGGGAGATCGTCGAAAAATGGCGACGCGCCGGCGTGCGGATGGAAGAGGAGCGCGACGAGTCGATCCCGCGCAACCTCGAGGGTCTGTCGATCGTGGTGACGGGGTCGCTCGACGGCTTCTCCCGCGACGAGGCCAAAGAAGTCATCATGGCTCGCGGCGGCAAGGCGGCCGGGTCGGTCTCGAAGAAGACCGCGTTCGTCGTCGTGGGGGATTCGCCTGGTTCGAAATACGACAAGGCCGTGCAGATGAAGGTGCCGGTGCTGGACGAAGGCGGTTTCCGCGTCCTGCTGGAGCAGGGGCCCGAGGCGGCGCAGGAGGTGGCGCTGCCGGCCGGCGACGAGACCGCCGAAGACGATTCTGGGGAGACGGATGAGTGATGTCGAGATCCGGCCACCGCGGCCCGAGGAGTACGCCGCGGCGGGCGAGGTCACGGTGCAGGCCTACGACGTCGACGGTCACCTGGCCGGCGACGTCGGGTACGACGCGGAGCTGCGGGACATCGCGCGGCGGGTCGAGCTGGCCGAGGTGCTCGTCGCCGTCGATGCGACGGGGGAGGTGCTCGGCACGGTGACCGTCGTGCGGCCAGGGTCGCCGTATGCCGAGATTTCACGTCCCGGCGAGCTGGAGTTCCGGATGCTCGCCGTGGCGCCGTCGGCGCGTGGGCGGGGCATCGGCGAGGCGCTCACCCGGGCCGTGCTCGACCGCGCGCGGGCGCTGGACATCCGCGAGGTCGTGCTGAGCAGCCTCGAGGGGATGCGCAGCGCCCATCGGCTCTACGAGCGCCTCGGGTTCGTCCGCCTGGCCGAGCGGGACTGGCGGCCGTACCCGCACATCAGCCTGATCGCCTACCGAATCGACGTCTGACCTGGGCGTTGCCGAAAGTCGGCAACGCGCCTCAGCCGTCGAGGACGACCGCGACGATCCCGGCGAGGTGGGCGAGCCGGGCGACCTCGGCGGCGCGGAAGGCCGGTCCGCCCGGTCGCGCGACCAGGAGCGCCTTGCCCGGCTTGCCGAGCGGCGTCGCCGCCAACTCGGTGCCGAGCTCCTTCCACGTCTCCGGGATCCAGGCTTCTTCGCCGTCGAGCACCGTCGCGCGCTCGAGCGGCAGCCACGGCAGGTCGGTGATCGGCGTCTCGGGCGCGGCGCTCGACGACGCCAGCCGGAGCGCGCCCGTCTCCGAGTGTTCGACGATCATCGCCCAGCCGGCGCGCACGATGCGGGGCACGCCCTCGGCCAGGATGTCGAGGCCGGACTTCGGCTGCGCGGCGATCTCTTCGACGAGTTCGAGCTCGCGGTGCGTGTCCAGCACGCCTGCGTACGGGCGGACCGCGTCCACTTCGACACCTTCGACGCTTTCCGCCGCCGTGATGAGCGCGTCGGGCAGACGACCGGACGGGAGCTCGACCACGAGGTCGTCCACCGCCACTCCGGTTCCCCGCTCGACGACGTCCACGCTGAGGATGTCGGCGCCCACCGTGCCGAGCGCCGTGGCGACCGCGCCGAGGGTCCCCGGGCTGTCCGGAAGGATGACCCGGATCAGGAACGACACCACGCGCCCCTCTCGCCTCTGGCGTCCCAGCCTTGCCGTGGGACGCTCGATGCCGGTCGCCGATTGTGACAGACCCACCCGGTCCGCGGGCTTGCTGTCCGCCGGGCGGGAGTCGAGCGTCGCCGGACGGCACCCGGCCTGCGCCGGGCGTAACCCAGTCGAGTCCGCCCGCGCCGTCACCATAGACTTGCAGCTTCCGAGACAACCCGCACAGCACAACCCGGGAGTCACCCGCGTGCCCAACATTTCCCGAGACGAGGTCGCGCACCTCGCGAAGCTGGCCAGGCTGGCCGTGACCGACGACGAGCTCGACGTCTTCGCCGGCCAGCTCGACCAGATCCTGGACTCGGTGGCCAAGGTGAGCGAGGTCGCCGCCGCCGACGTGCCGCCGACGTCGCACGCCGTGCCGCTGACGAACGTCTTCCGGCAGGACGTCGTCCGTCCCGGGCTCACGCAGCAGCAGGCGCTGGCCGGTGCGCCGGCCGCCGAGGACGGGCGTTTCCGGGTGCCGCGGATTCTGGGGGAAGAGCAGTGACCGAGCTCATCAAGCTGACCGCCGCGGAGCTGGCGGACAAGATCCACGCGCGCGAGGTGTCCGCGGTCGAGGTCACGCAGGCCCACCTGGACCGGATCGCCGAGGTCGACGACCACGTCCACGCGTTCCTGCACGTCGACACCGAGGGCGCACTGGCCGCGGCCAAGGCCGTCGACGAGGGCATCGCCGGGGGCGGCGCGCCCGCGTCGGCGCTGGCCGGCGTGCCGCTCGCGCTGAAGGACGTCCTCACCACCGAGGGCATCCCGACGACCTGTGGTTCGAAAACGCTCGAAGGCTGGATCCCGCCGTACGACGCGACCGTGACGCGCAAGCTGCGCGAGGCCGGCGTCGTGATCCTCGGCAAGACGAACATGGACGAGTTCGCCATGGGCTCGTCGACCGAAAACTCGGCGTACGGCCCCACGCACAACCCGTGGGACCACGCCCGCATCCCGGGCGGGTCGGGCGGTGGCTCGTCGGCGTCGATCGCGGCGTTCGAAGCCGCCATCGCCATCGGCACCGACACCGGTGGCTCGATCCGGCAGCCCGGGTCCGTCACCGGCACCGTCGGGGTCAAGCCGACCTACGGCGGCGTGTCGCGGTACGGCCTCGTCGCTTTTTCGTCGTCGCTCGACCAGGCCGGTCCCTGCGCGCGGACGGTGCTCGACGCCGCCCTGCTGCACGAGGTCATCGCCGGGCACGACCCGCTCGACGCGACCTCGATCGACGCGCCGGTGCCGCCGGTGGTCGCCGCCGCCCGTCAGGGCATGACCGGTGACCTCAAGGGCGTCAAGGTCGGCGTCGTGAAGGAGTTCGGCGGCGACGGCTACCAGCCGGGCGTCGAGCGGTCGTTCCACGCCGCGGTCGAGCAGCTGCGTGCGCTCGGGGCCGAGGTCGTCGAGGTCTCTTGCCCGCATTTCGTCTACGCGCTGCCCGCGTACTACCTGATCGCGCCGAGCGAGTGCTCGTCGAACCTCGCCCGGTTCGACGCCATGCGCTACGGCCTGCGCGTCGCCGACGACGGCACGCACAGCGCCGAAGAGGTCATGTCGCTGACCCGCGAGAAGGGCTTCGGCGCCGAGGTCAAGCGGCGCATCATGCTGGGCACCTACGCGTTGTCGTCCGGCTACTACGACGCCTACTACGGCTCGGCGCAGAAGGTGCGCACGCTGATCACGCGTGACTTCGCGGCCGCGTTCGAAAAGGTCGATGTCCTCGTTTCGCCCACGACGCCGACCACGGCGTTCAAGATCGGCGAGCGCGTGGACGACCCGATGGCGATGTACCTTGCCGACCTGTGCACGATCCCGTCGAACCTGGCCGGCAACGCCGCCATGAGCGTGCCGAGTGGTCTTTCCGAGGACGACGGCCTGCCGGTCGGCCTGCAGATCATGGCCCCGGCGCTCGCCGACGACCGGCTCTACCGGGTCGGCGCCGCCTACGAGGCCGCCCGCGACGCCGCTGCCGGCGGGGCGCTCATCCACAAGGTCCCGGAGCTGGGAGGAACGAAGTGACTGCCGTGGCCGAGTTGATGGACTACGCCGACGTCATCGAACGCTTCAACCCCGTCCTCGGGCTCGAAGTGCACGTCGAGCTGAACACGAACACGAAGATGTTCTGCGGCTGCCCGAACGAGTTCGGCGGCGAGCCGAACACGAAGGTCTGCCCGACCTGCCTCGGCCTGCCCGGGGCGCTGCCGGTCGTCAACGGCAAGGCCGTCGAGGGCGCGATCCGGATCGGCCTGGCGCTGAACTGCGAGATCGCCGAGTGGTGCCGGTTCGCCCGGAAGAATTACTTCTACCCGGACATGCCGAAGAACTTCCAGACGTCGCAGTACGACGAGCCGATCGCGTTCAACGGCTACCTCGACGTCACGCTCGACGACGGCGAAGTCGTACGCGTCGAGATCGAGCGCGCGCACATGGAGGAGGACACCGGCAAGTCGCTGCACGTCGGTGGCGCCACCGGCCGGATCCACGGTGCCGAGCACTCGCTGCTCGACTACAACCGGGCCGGCGTGCCGTTGATCGAAATCGTGACGAAGCCGATCGAGGGCACCGGCGAGCGGGCACCCGAGGTCGCGCGCGCGTACGTGTCGGCGTTGCGCGACCTGCTCCGCGCGCTCGACGTGTCCGACGTCCGGATGGACCAGGGCTCGCTGCGGTGCGACGCGAACGTGTCGCTGATGGCGAAGGACGCGACCGAGTTCGGGACGCGGACGGAGACGAAAAACGTCAACTCGCTGCGCAGTGTCGAACGGGCCGTTCGCTACGAGATGACGCGGCAGGCGGCGATCCTCGCCGAGGGCGGTTCGATCAAGCAGGAGACGCGGCACTTCCAGGAGGCCGACGGCTCCACGTCGTCGGGCCGAACCAAGGAGACCGCCGAGGACTACCGGTACTTCCCGGAGCCCGACCTGGTCCCGATCGCGCCGTCGCGCGAGTGGGTCGAACAGCTGCGCGGCACGCTGCCGGAGATGCCGTCCGAGCGGCGGAAGCGGATCCAGCAGGAGTGGTCACTTTCCGACGAAGCCCTGCGTGACCTGCTGAACGTCGGTGCCGTCGACCTCGTCGCGGCCACGGTCGAGGCCGGCGCTTCGCCGGACGAGGCGCGTGGCTGGTGGGTCAACACCCTGGCTCAGGAGGCGAACACCCGCGAGGTCGAGCTGGCCGACCTGGCGATCACGCCGAAGCAGGTGGCCGAGGTCATCGGGCTGGTTTCGTCGGGTGAACTGACGAACAAGCTGGCCAAGGAGGTCGTCCAGGGCGTGCTCGCCGGCGAGGGCGAGCCGCGCGAGGTCGTCGAGAAGCGCGGGCTGAAGGTCGTCTCGGACGACTCCGCGCTGTTGTCGGCGATCGACGACGCCCTGGCCGCGCAGCCGGACGTCGCGGACAAGATCCGCGGCGGCAAGGTGGCCGCGGCAGGCGCGATCGTCGGCGCGGTCATGAAGGCGACCAAGGGCCAGGCCGACGCCAAGCGGGTCCGCGAGCTGATCATCGAACGCGTCGGTTCCTGACCGTTGTCGTTTTCCGTCAAGAGCGTCACCTGGCGCGAGTGGCTCGGCCTGGCGGCCGGGCTGCTCGCGCTGGGCTCGACGTTCCTCCCGTGGACGACCCTGAGCACGAACAAGCCGGACATCGAGGTCGTGCTGTCGTCGTTGCCGCAGGGTGACGTCGTCCGGGACGCGTGGAATTCGAGCTTCTTCGCGTGGTGCCCGCCGCTGGCGCTGGTGCTGGCCGGGGTGGTCGTGGTCGTTTTCGGACGAATCCGGAAGGCGCGGATCAGCGGGCTGCCGCACCTGTGGCTGGTGGTCGCCGCGGCGGCGCTGCTGCTGATGGCGATCGGCTGGTTCACGCTGGACTGGGAGTTCGACGAGGACCAGCGCGGCATCTTCGACGCCGCCGGGATCGCCATCGGCGCCGGGTCCGGGCGGTTTCTCGGCGTGCTGGCCGCGCTGGTGTCGGGCGTCGCCGCTTTCTTGGACATGCGGGCGGCGCGGGCCGAAAGCAGGCAGCCGCGTAAGAGCCACCCTCGGAGCAAGAGCCGCTGACCGGTTTTCGGCGGCCCGGTGTCCGGGTTTGCTGCTCGGGTGGCTGAGTCGTCCGTTCCGGTTGTGGGCTCGTGGTGACAACGTTGACATCGATGGTGGCCGTTGCATGAGAAAGCGCTTTCTGAGACGGTCGAGGCGGAGGTCGCCGAAGGCTGCGGGTGGCCAACGGGAGTCGTCGGCGACCGGGAAATCCGTGACGGTGTGGTGCTGTGCCGCAGCGGAATGGCTCAGCAGTAACGAGGCACGGGCGGCGAGGTGCGGAGCCCGCCGTTGAGCGGGGCGATGTTCGGAGGTAGCCGCGCGAAGGCGACGGTCTGCGGTAGTTCCGCGCGGGTGCGACGAGGTTGGGAGGCAGTCGCGCGAGGGCGGTGGTGTGCGGCCGTGGGTGCGGCGAGGTGTGAGGAGAAGCCGCACAACTGCGCGGGGGCGACGGCGGTCGTGCGGGTGTTGCGGGTGTTCTCGGGCGCGTTGGTCGGGCTGTGGAGGGAGGTTCCAAGTTGGCCGTAGGAAAGCGCTTGCGAGCTGCCATCGTCGGGGCTGGGGCTATCGCCGGCAGCCATCGGGCCGCCTTCCAAGCCCACCAGGACGCTGTCGATCTAGTAGCCGTCGCGGATGTCGATGAAGCTCGGGCCGTCGCCTTCTGTGCGGCGACCGAGCAAGCCAAGCCCTATCGGGATCTCGACACCTTGCTCGCCGAGCAGGAACCTGCCCTCGTCTCGATCTGTACGCCTCCCGGGCTGCACGTCGAACAGACCAAACAAGCGCTCGCGAGCGGCGCCTGGGTCTGGTGCGAGAAGCCGCCTTGCCGTTCGCTCGCCGAATACGACGACATGACCTCCGTGGAACGGGACGGCGGCCCGTACGTCTCCTTCGTCTACCAGCAGCGATCCGGCTCGGCCGCCGCTCACTTCCGGAATCTGCTCGGCAAAGGTGAGCTCGGCCGTCCTCTGGTCGCCCATTGTCAGACCACCTGGTACCGCGACCACGCCTACTACGCGGTCCCGTGGAGGGGACGGTGGGCCACCGAAGGCGGCGGACCAGCCATGGGCCACGGCATCCACCAGATGGATGTCCTCCTCCACCTCCTGGCCGGCGATGCGAACGAGTGGGCCGAAGTCCAGGCCATGACCGCGCGGCTCGTGCACGACGTCGAGACCGAGGACGTCTCCACCGCACTCGTCCGGTTCGAATCCGGGGCGCTGGCCACCGTCGTCAACAGCGTCCTCTCGCCCGATGAAGTCAGCCGGATCCGGATCGACTGCGAACGCGCCACCGTCGAGCTCACGCACCTCTACGGCCACGTTGCCGAAAATTGGCGATACGCCCTCGCACCGCAGGTCGGGCCGATCGGGACCGAGCCGAAAGAGGATGTCGGCAGCTCGCACGCCGCCGCGTTGACGCCGGTTCTCGACGCCTTCCGGGCCGGGCAGCGGCCGCCCTGCAGCGGGGCCGACGGGCGGCGGGTGCTCGAGTTTGTCGCCGCCCTCTACAAGGCCGCCGCCACCGGGCGCGCCGTGCGGCGGGGCGAGATCGGGCCCGGGGATCCCTTCTACGCGGGGATGGCCGGATGAGCGCGGACATCACCGTCACGCACCGGCACGGCGACCGCGTGGTCGTCGAGGCGGGCGGGGTGCCGCTCATGTCCTACGTCTACAAGCCCGACCCCGTCGCCTACGAGTCGCGCAAGCCCTACACCCACCCGCTGCGCACCCTGCGCGGGCGGCGCGTCAGCGGGTACCGGCCCGCCGACCACCGGTGGCACAAGGGGCTGCAGATGACGTCGAGCCACCTCTCCGGCCAGAACTTCTGGGGTGGCCACACCTACGTCCCCGGCCATTGGTACCAGGACCTGCCCGACCGCATCGGCTCGATGCGGCACGACGGGTTCGCCGGCTTCACCGTCGGTGGCGACCGCCTGACCTTCACCCAACGGCTCACCTGGGTGACCAACCGCGGCGAGGAATGGGCACGCGAGCGGCGCGACATCGTCGTCCACTCCGTCGAGCCCGGCGAGGGCGCCTGGGCCATCGACTGGGGCATCGAGCTGACCAACGTCCGCGACGCGCCGCTCGTGTTCGGCAGCCCGACCACGGCCGGCCGTGAGCGGGCCGGGTACACCGGGCTGCACTGGCGGGGCCCGCGCGACTTCAGCGGCGGCCGCGTCCTCGGCCCGGGCGACCTCGATGGCGACGACATGATGGGCGCCCAAGCGCCGTGGCTCGCCTTCGTCGGCGAGCACGACGACGTCGACGCCCACTCGACGCTCGTCTTCGCGCATTCGCCGGAAAACGACCACGCGATCCACGAGTCGCACTGGTTCGTCCGTTCCCAGGACACGCCCATGGTGGCCTTCTCGTGGGCGTTCTTCGAAGAGTTCGCCTTGGCACCGGGGGAGAGCTTCACCTACCGCTACCGGGTCGTCGTCGCCGATGGAGCGTGGGACCGCGATCGGGTGACCGACTACCTCGACAGGCACGGATGGTCATGAACGAATTCACACTTCCAGGTGGAATCGGTATTTCGCACTTACGCGCCTACGAATGGGAGGCCGAGGATGGTGTCCTCGGTGGAAGCCCACACGTCCACCTCGCTTGCACCGAGGCCTATGTCGTCACGGCCGGGCACGGCGCCGTCCACACGCTGAGCACCGGCGGCTATGCGGAGACGCCGCTCGAGGCCGGCGTGATCGCGTGGTTCGCGCCGGGGACCGTCCACCGGATGGTTCAGGGCGGTGGTTTGCGCGTCACCGTCCTCATGCAGAACAGCGGCCTGCCCGAGGCCGGGGACGCCGTCTTCACGTTCCCGGCCGACGTGCTCGCCGACCCGGCCGCGTACGCCGAGGCCGCCGCGTTGCCGAAAACCGACCACGCTGCCAAAAGGCGCCGTGACCTGGCCGTTCGTGGCTACTTGCCGCTGCGCGAGGCGCTGCAGGACGGCGATCCGGAGCCGTTGCGGGCGTTCCACCGGGCGGCCGTCGCGCTCGTGTTGCCGAAAATCGGAGACTGGGTACCGCGCTGGCAGGCCGGGGCCCTGAAGGCCGCTGAACTGACCGGCGCGCACCTCAAGGCCCTTGCCGACGGCGACGGGAGCTACCTCGAACAGTCGGGTGTCCGGGTCGCGACGCCGTCGAACCCGGACAGCTTCGGCATGTGCGGGCGTCGCACGGAATACGACATCGACCAGGAAGGCCGTCAGCGATGAACCAGAAGAGCATCGGAGTGCTGCTCAACGGGGTCACCGGCCGGATGGGCTACCGGCAGCACCTGCTCCGGTCGGTGCTGGCGATCCGCGAGCAGGGCGGCGTCGAACTGCCGGACGGCACCCGCCTCCAGCTTGAGCCGATCCTCGCCGGCCGCAACGCGGCGAAGCTTCGCGAACTGGCCGAAAGACATGGCCTGACCGCGTGGACGACCGACGTCGACTCGGCACTCGGTGAAGTGGGGATCTACTTCGACGCGCAGCTGACGTCGGCGCGCGAACCTTCGGTGCGGGCGGCGATCGCCGCGGGCAAGCACGTCTACGCCGAGAAGCCCCTTGCCGAAAAACTGACATCGGCGCTGGAGCTGGCCGGTCTCGCGCGGGACGCGGGGATTTGTCACGGAGTCGTCCACGACAAGCTCTTCCTGCCCGGCCTGCGGAAACTGCGGCGGCTGGTCGACGGCGGGTTCTTCGGACGCATCCTCTCGGTGCGCGGCGAGTTCGGCTACTGGGTCTTCGAGGGCGACTGGCAGGAGGCGCAGCGCCCGAGCTGGAACTACCGCGCCGAGGACGGCGGCGGGATCGTGCTCGACATGTTCTGCCACTGGAACTACGTCCTCGAGGACCTCTTCGGCCGCGTCGAGGCCGTGACCGCGAAAGCGACAACGCACATCCCGCGTCGGTGGGACGAGCAGGGCGACGCGTACGCGGCGACGGCCGACGACGCCGCGTACGGCATCTTCGAGCTCGAGTCGGGGGCCATCGCGCAGATCAACTCGTCGTGGTCGACGCGAGTCTTCCGCGACGAACTCGTCGAGTTCCAGGTCGACGGCACCGAGGGCAGCGCCGTGGCCGGTTTGCGACGATGCCGCGTCCAGCACCGCTCGGCGACGCCGAAGCCCGTCTGGAACCCGGACCTGCCGGCCACCGAACCCTTCCGCGACCAGTGGCAGGAGGTCCCGGACAACGCCGAGTTCGACAACGGCTTCAAGGCCCAGTGGGAGGAGTTCGTCCGGGACGTGGTCGCCGGACGACCACACCGCTACGACTTCTTCTCGGCCGCGCGCGGGCTGCAGCTCGCCGAGGCCGGGCTGACGTCGTCGGCGGAAGGGCGCCGCGTGGAACTCAAGCCGCTGAGCTGACGGCCGTGGTCGCGAATCGGCAAAACGGGGACGTCAGTCCTTGCCGTTGCCGCCGCCGGAGGTCGCCGGGGTGATCAGGACGACGCGGTCGTCGCTCGACACCGGTGTGCCGCCGTCCTTGTTGACCGTGCCGGCCACGGCCAGCTGCGGGTTGATCATGCTCATACCGGCCAGCCGCCCGAACGTCTCCGGCGGCTTGCCGGTCTTGCCGTCGAGGCTCACCGACGGCTTGCCGCTGATCGCGCCGTCCGCCGTCACCGGCAGGTTCTGGAAGTTCCCGGCCAGCGATGTGGCGACGCCGAGGAGGCCGTTCGCGTCGACGAAATCCGCGCAACCGGCGACGCCGGGCTTGTCCGTCCACGTCCACGCCGGCGTCGTCAGCGGCTGCCCGGCCTGCACGCGGTAGAGGGCGTCCTTGTCGGCGAGCCGGTCGGTGACCCAGACGCGGCCGCCGTCGGCGGAGGTGCACAGCCCGCCCGGTGCGTGCAGCCCGGCCGCCACGACCAGGGAACCGTTCGGGTTGCCCGCCGCGGCCTTGCCGGACGTGTCGATCCGCAGCACCTTCCCGGCCAGCGAGTTCGGGTCCGCGGCGGCGCTCGGGTTGCCGCCGTCGCCGGTCGCGACCAGCAGCGCGCCGCGGTTGTCGGCGCTGATCGTGCCGCGGTTGCCGGTCGCGCCCTTCGGGATGCCCGTGAGGACGGGCTTGGCCGCCTGGCCCTTGGCGAAGCGCACGACGCGGTTGTCGGTCGCCGTGGTCACATAAGCGAACACGAGCTGGTCCTCGACGTACGACGGCGACAGCGCGAGGCCGGTCAGGCCGCCGTCGCCGGCCGCCTGGACGTCGAGCTTCGCGAAGTCCGTGGCGTCCTTGCCCGCGGTCGCGAGCAGCACGCGGCCGCTCTTGCGCTCGCCCGCCAGGGCGCTCGGCGTGGAGCCGTCGCCCGGCAGGCCGGCCACCGCCGCGACGGTGTCCAGGCAGGTCGCGATGACCGCCGGGTCGAAGTCCTTGCAGCCCTGCGGCGGCGGGACGGGCGTGGCCGACTGGCCGGGACGTACCTGCTTGCCGTCGCCGCCGGAGTCGGCGCCGGGGCCCTGGACCTCGGGCGGCGACTCGGGGCTGGGCACGGGCGCCGGGCTGAACGTCTGGCCCGCCGCGGTGTCGTCGAACCGCGCGCACCCGGCGGGCAGCAGGACGCCGCAAGCCAAGATCGCCAGCAGGGCCGGCCGGTACCGAGTGCGCATGATTCCCCAGCCTAGGGGCCGCCGCGTGAACCATGGGTGAGTACTCCTGGATTACGTTGGGGATCATGACACTGACCGTGCTGGTCCCCGACGACGAGGGCATGTCCGTGCTCGCCGAGGTGCCGCGGGTCCTGCCCGTGCGCTACCAGTGGGGCGAGACCGTGCCGCAGGAAGCCGCGAAGGCCGAGGTGCTGATCCCGGGCAAGCACCCGCCGGGCGAGGAGCTGTGGCGCACGCTGCCGAACCTGAAGCTGATCCAGCTGCTGTCCGCCGGCGCCGAGGACTGGGTCGGCAAGGTGCCCGACGGCGTCCTGCTCTCGACGTGCCGGGGCGCGCACGGCGGGAGCACCGCCGAGTGGGTCGTCGCCGCGCTGCTGTCGATGTACCGGAAGCTGGACGTCTTCGGCGCGGCGCAGCGCGAGGGCCGGTGGGAGCGGCAGAGCACCGACACGCTGCAGGGCAAGCGCGTGCTCGTCGTCGGCGCCGGTGATCTCGGGCAGCACCTGCGGCGGCGGCTCGAGCCGTTCGACGCGCGGTGCACGATGGTCGGGATGACCGCGCGGGAGGGCGTGCACGGGGTGAAGGAGCTGCCGTCGCTGCTCGGGCTCCACGACGTCGTCGTGCTGATGGTGCCGCTGACCTCGCGCACCCGCGGGATGGTCGACGCGGCGTTCCTCGCCGAGATGCGCGACGGGGCGGTGCTGGTCAACGTGGCGCGCGGTGCCGTCGTCGTCACCGACGCGTTGGTCGCCGAATTGACCACGGGACGGTTGCGCGCCGCGCTCGACGTCACCGATCCCGAGCCGCCGCCTCCGGGGCACCCGCTGTGGACGGCGCCGGGGCTGCTGCTGACGCCGCACGTCGGCGGGGCCGTGCGCGGGGTGCGGGGGCGGTCGTACGCCGTCGCGGCGGCCGAGATCGCGCGGTACGCCGGGGGTGAGCTGCCGGACAACCTGGTCCACGGCGAGTACTGAGCTCGCCAGGCCGCCGCGGATCCCCTACCCTTCGCGCGTGAGCAGTGGAGACGACTTTTCGCAGCAGCCCACCAGCCTCCTGTCGGACGTCGAGGACGACCGCGCCGACGACACCCCACGCCAGGGCGGGCTGGGCCTCGGCCTGCTGATCCTGCGGGTGGGGCTCGGCGCGACGATGGGTGCGCACGGGCTGCAGCACCTGTTCGGCCTGTTCGGCGGGCCGGGCGTCGGCGGGTTCGCGCGGGTGCTGGAGACGTTCGGGTACCACAAGCAAACGACGCTGCTGTCGTGGATCACCGGGATCGTCGAGCTGGGCGGCGGGGTGCTGGTGGTCGTCGGGCTGTTCACGCCGCTGGCCGCGGCGGGGCTGCTCGGGGTCGCGGCGAACGCGGTGTACGCGAAGGTGCACGGCGGGTTCTTCGAGCAGCAGGGGCAGGGGTTCGAGTTCGAGCTACTGCTCGGGATGTCGGCGTTGAGCTTGCTGTTCACCGGGGCGGGGCCGATTTCGCTGGAGCGGAACACGCCGTGGCGGAAGCGGCCGTTGCCGCTGGGGCTGGTTTCGCTGCTGCTGGCCGCGGCGGCGGCCGTGGTGGTCATCGTTTTGACGCGGTAGGGGCTGGGGACAACTCGGGGATGTGGCTCGGGGCTGGGGACAACTTCGGCTCGGGCGCCTGGAACTGTCGGTGGTCGCCGGTAGCGTTGAAACCGGGGGGCCCCTCCCGGGGGCGGCTCGCGGGCTGGGGACAACTCGGCGTTGCGGGCCGGGGTTGTGGACAACTCCGCTGCGGGCGTCCGGAATTGTCGGTGGGTGCCGGTAACGTTGAAGCCGGGGGTCCCCCTCGCGGCCTGGGGCGGGATTGCCGGGAAAATCCGGGGCGGAAGAACGCCGAAAGGCTGCTTCGGAAGCGGAACGCCGAGGGGCTGCTCCGGAAGGTTGCTGGAAAGCCTCCGCGGGAAGGGTCGCTCCGGAGGCGAAAACGCCGAGAGGCTTCCCCGGAAGGACGCTGAAAGGCCGCCCCAGCAGCGAGCGCCGGAAGGCATCCGGAGGAGCGCCAAAAGGCCGCCCGGGAAGAACGCCGACAGACCCCGGAGGAACGCCGAAAGGGCGCCCCGGAGGAACGCCGACAGCCCCGCAGGAGCGCCGGAAGGCCTCCGGAGGAGCGCCGAAGGGCGGCCCCCAAAAAAATGCCGAAAGGCCGCCCCGCAAGCGGGACGGCCTTTCGGACTCGAGCCGGACCTAACTGAGGCTTACTTGTTCACGTCGCGGACCGCGCCCGTGTCCGCGGATGTTGCCATTCGCGCGTACGCGCGCAAAGCCGCCGTCACGGGGCGCTGGCGCTCCTTCGGCTGCCACGGCCTCTCGGACGCCTCCATCTTCGAACGCCGCTCTGCCAGCACCTCCGCGTCCACCAGCAGCTCCAGCCGGCGCTCGTGGATGTCCAAGAGGATCCGGTCGCCGTTCTCCACCAGGCCGATCAAGCCGCCCGCCGCGGCCTCCGGGGAGATGTGGCCCACCGAGATGCCCGATGAGCCGCCCGAGAAGCGGCCGTCCGTAATCAGGGCGCACTTCTTGCCCAGGCCCGAGCCCTTCAAGAACGCCGTCGGGTGCAGCATCTCCTGCATGCCCGGGCCGCCCGCCGGGCCCTCGTAGCGGATCACCAGGACCTCGCCCGGCTGGATCTCCTTCTTGAGGATCGCCGACACCGCCTCCTCCTGGCTCTCCAGCACCCGGGCCGGGCCCTCGAAGTGCCACAGGTCCTCGTCGATGCCCGCGGCCTTGATCACCGCGCCGTTCTCCGCGAGGTTGCCGCGCAGGATCGCCAGGCCGCCGTCCTTCGTGTACGCGTGCTCGACGTCGCGGATGCACCCGCCGGCGGCGTCCGTGTCCAGCGATGACCAGCGGTTCGACGTCGAAAACGCCTGCGTCGTGCGGACTCCGCCCGGGGCCGCGTGGAACAGTTCGAGGGCGACCGGCGACGGCGACGAAGCCCGGATGTCCCACGCCGAAAGCCACGAGTCCAGGTCACGCGAATGCACCGACCACACGTCGGTGTTGAGCAGGCCGCCGCGGTACAGCTCGCCCAGGATCGCCGGGATTCCGCCCGCGCGGTGGACGTCCTCCATGTGGTAGTCCGAGTTCGGCGCCACCTTCGACAGGCACGGCACGCGGCGGCCGATCGCGTCGATGTCGGCGATCGTGAAGTCGACCTCGCCCTCCTGCGCGGCGGCGAGGATGTGCAGCACCGTGTTCGTCGAGCCGCCCATCGCCATGTCCAGGGCCATCGCGTTCTCGAACGCCGCCTTCGACGCGATCGAACGGGGGAGCACCGAGTCGTCGTCCTGCTCGTACCAGCGCTTGCACAGCTCGACGACCGTGCGGCCGGCCTCCTCGAACAGCGCGCGGCGCGCCGCGTGCGTCGCCAGCGTCGAACCGTTGCCCGGCAGCGACAAGCCGAGCGCCTCGGTGAGGCAGTTCATCGAGTTCGCGGTGAACATGCCGGAGCACGACCCGCACGTCGGGCACGCCGAGCGCTCGACGATCGAAAGGCCGTCTTCGTCGACCTCCGGGCTGGCCGACGCGGCGATCGCGGTGATCAGGTCGGTCGGAGCCTGCGCGACGCCGCCGACGACGACCGCCTTGCCGGCCTCCATCGGGCCGCCCGAGACGAACACCACCGGGATGTTGAGCCGCATCGCCGCGTTGAGCATGCCCGGCGTGATCTTGTCGCAGTTGGAGATGCACACCAGCGCGTCGGCCTGGTGCGCGTTGACCATGTACTCGACCGAGTCGGCGATGATCTCGCGCGAAGGCAGCGAGTAGAGCATGCCGGAGTGGCCCATGGCGATGCCGTCGTCGACCGCGATCGTGTGGAACTCGCGCGCGACGCCGCCGGCTTCCTTGACCGCCTCCGCGACGATCTCGCCGAGGTCCTTGAGGTGCACGTGGCCCGGCACGAACTGCGTGTAGGAGTTGGCGATCGCGACGATCGGCTTGCCGAAGTCGCTGTCGGTCATGCCCGTGGCGCGCCAGAGCGAGCGCGCGCCCGCCGCGTTGCGTCCGTGGGTGGTGGTCCGGGAACGAAGAGGCGGCACGGAAACTCCCAGGTCAAAGCGTGGTGGGGCAAACTGGTTCTACCAATTTACTCCGACGCGGAAGCTTCCGATCGGCCGGGTTTGATGTCCTCGGCATCCAACAGCCCGCTCGGGTCCGCGACGAGACCCTCGCTGACCAGCGAAAGCACCGGCAGGTGCCGGGTCCGCACGGTCGGCAGCGCCACCTTCGTGTCGTCCTTCAGCACCGCCAGCACCCGCGACTTCTTCGTGATCGCCAGGCCCTTCAACGCCGACCACGGGAGGTCCCGGTGGCCGAACATCGTGCGGATCGCCAGGCCTTCGCGGTTCGCGACCGTGCGGGTCCGGACCACGAACACCGCCAGCGCGATCGGGAAGATGTAGAGCCACTGCAAGTACGGGATGTCCCCGAGCGCGACCGGCGTCACGCAGATCGTCAGGAGGGCGATCGCCATGAACGACGTGCGGGGGATGCGGAAGACGGCCTTCCGGCCTTCGTCCTGCTCTTTTTCGGCCACCCCGAAATGGTGCACCGCGGCGCGGACCGGCCCGGACCCGGGTCGGGCGGGGGTGACCTGCGTCCACGATGCGGACACGTCGTCCCGCAGAGTTGACACTCGCGAGACCTTCGGACTAGCGTCAGCGTCGTGACACCGCTGACCGGCCTCGTACTTCCCAAGCGCGTCGACGCTTAGGGAAGACTTTCCGCTGCGTCGACGCGCGAACCCTCGTGCGACCTTACGGTCGGCGAGGGTTTTTTGTTGCCCTAGGGAAGAGATTCCCCGCCCCACCGCACCGATAGAGCTCAAAAAAGACCCGAACGAGTGACACCGAGACCCACGAGGCAGATCCGATGACCAGTGCCACGTCGCGCAGCGACGCGAAACCCGGGCCGACGCCCGGAACGCCCGGAGCACGTCCGAAGCCGGCGCCACCGGCGGGAACCCCGGTGCGCGTCACCGGTGCGCAGTCCCTCGTGCGCTCGCTCGAGGCGGTCGGCGCCGAGGTGGTCTTCGGCATTCCGGGCGGCACCATCCTGCCCGCCTACGACCCGCTGCTGGACTCGACGAAGGTCCGCCACGTCCTGGTCCGCCACGAGCAGGGCGCGGGCCACGCCGCCACCGGTTACGCGCAGGCCACCGGCAAGGTCGGCGTCTGCATGGCGACGTCGGGCCCGGGCGCGACCAACCTGGTGACGCCGCTGGCCGACGCGAACATGGACTCCGTCCCGGTCGTCGCCATCACCGGGCAGCAGTCGCGCTCGCTGATCGGCACCGACGCGTTCCAGGAAGCTGACATCTGCGGCATCACCATGCCGATCACCAAGCACAACTTCCTCGTCACCGACCCCGCGGACATCCCGCGGACGATCGCCGAGGCGTTCCACCTGGCGTCCACGGGCCGACCCGGCCCGGTCCTGGTGGACATCCCCAAGGACGTGCTGCAGGAGATGACCTCGTTCTCCTGGCCGACGGAGCTGCGGCTGCCGGGCTACCGCCCCACGCTGCGCCCGCACGGCAAGCAGGTCCGCGAAGCCGCGAAGCTCATCGCGAAGTCGCGCCGCCCGGTGCTGTACGTCGGCGGCGGTGTCATCAAGGCGGAAGCGCACGAGCAGCTGAAGCAGCTCGCCGAGCTGACCGGCATCCCCGTCGTCACGACGCTGATGGCGCGCGGCGCGTTCCCCGACTCGCACCCGCAGCACCTCGGCATGCCGGGCATGCACGGCTCGGTCGCCGCGGTCGCCTCGATGCAGCGCGCCGACCTGCTGGTCGCGCTCGGCGCGCGGTTCGACGACCGGGTCACCGGCCAGCTGTCGTCGTTCGCACCGGACGCCTCGATCGTGCACGCCGACATCGACCCGGCCGAGATCTCCAAGAACCGCAAGGCCGACGTCCCGATCGTGGGCGACTGCAAGGAGATCATCGGCGAGCTGATCGCCGCCGTCACCACCGAGTTCGAGCACGGCGGCAAGCCCGACCTCGCCGACTGGTGGACGCTGCTGGACGACTGGCGCAAGACCTACCCGGCCGGTTACGAGTGGCCGGACGACGGTTCGCTGTCGCCGCAGTACGTCATCGAGCGGATCGGCGAGCTCGTCGGCCCGGACGCCGTCTACGCCGCCGGCGTCGGCCAGCACCAGATGTGGGCCGCGCAGTTCGTCAAGTACGAGAATCCGCGCACGTGGATCAACTCCGGCGGCCTCGGCACCATGGGTTTCGCCGTGCCGGCCGCGATGGGCGCGCAGTTCGGCGTCCCGGACACCCCGGTGTGGGCGATCGACGGCGACGGCTGCTTCCAGATGACCAACCAGGAACTGGCCACCTGCGCCATCGAGGGCGCGCCGATCAAGGTCGCCGTCATCAACAACGGCAACCTGGGCATGGTCCGGCAGTGGCAGAACCTCTTCTACTCGGAGCGGTACTCCAACACCGACCTCGGCACGCACAAGCACCGCATCCCGGACTTCGTGCTGCTGGCCGAGGCGCTGGGCTGCGCCGGCCTGCGCTGCGAGACCAAGGAAGACGTCGACGCCACCATCCGCCGCGCGATGGAGATCAACGACCGCCCCGTCGTGATCGACTTCGTCGTGGGGAAGGATGCCCAGGTGTGGCCGATGGTCGCCGCGGGCACCGGCAACGACGAGATCATGGCGGTCCGGGGCATCCGGCCGCTGTTCGACGACGACGAGGTCTCGGTCGAGACGACCGAGGCCGCCGCGGAAGCCGCTGGAGAAGGTGAGCGCTGAGATGAGCGTCCACACGCTGAGTGTCCTGGTCGAGAACAAGCCCGGTGTGCTCGCGCGCGTGTCCGGCCTGTTCTCCCGCCGCGGGTTCAACATCGAGTCCCTCGCCGTCGGGCCCACGGAAAACCCCGAGGTGTCCCGCATGACGATCGTGGTCGCCGTGGAAGAGCTACCGCTCGAACAGGTGACGAAGCAGCTCAACAAGCTGGTCAACGTGATCAAGATCGTCGAGCTGGAGCAGTCGACCGCCGTGCAGCGCGAACTGCTGCTCGTGAAGGTTCGCGCCGACAACACCGTGCGCAGCCAGGTCCTCGAAACCGTCCAGCTCTTCCGCGCCAAGGTGGTGGACGTCTCTCCCGAGGCACTCACCGTCGAGGCCACCGGGACGTCCGACAAGATCGGTGCGCTGCTGCGGATGCTGGAGCCGTATGGCATCCGCGAGCTCGTGCAATCCGGCATGGTCGCGGTGGGGCGCGGCGCCCGTTCGATCACCGCAACCTCCCCGCGCTAGAAGCAAGTAAGTCAGGAAAGGAAGCAGTACCCCCATGGCAGTGGAAATCTTCTACGACGACGACGCCGACCTCTCGATCATCCAGGGGCGCAAGGTCGCTGTCATCGGCTACGGCAGCCAGGGCCACGCCCACTCGCTGAGCCTGCGCGACTCCGGCGTCGACGTCCGCATCGGCCTGCCCGAGGGGTCCAAGTCGCGGGCGAAGGCCGAAGAGCAGGGCCTGCGCGTGCTCACCCCGGCCGAGGCGTCGGCCGAAGCCGACCTGATCATGATCCTGGCGCCGGACACGAAGCAGCGCTTCATCTACGAGCAGGACATCGCGCCGAACCTCAAGGACGGCGACGCGATCTTCTTCGGGCACGGCTTCAACATCCGCTACGACCTCATCAAGCCGCCGGCCAACGTCGACGTCGCGATGGTCGCCCCGAAGGGCCCGGGCCACCTGGTCCGCCGCCAGTTCGTCGACGGCAAGGGCGTCCCGGCGCTCATCGCCGTGGAGCAGGACGCGTCCGGCAACGCCCAGGCGCTCGCGCTCTCCTACGCGGCCGCCATCGGTGGCGCCCGCGCCGGCGTCATCAAGACGACGTTCACCGAGGAGACCGAGACCGACCTCTTCGGCGAGCAGGCCGTGCTCTGCGGTGGCGCGTCCGCGCTGGTGCAGACCGGTTTCGAGGTGCTCACCGAGGCCGGCTACGCCCCGGAGATCGCCTACTTCGAGGTGCTGCACGAGCTGAAGCTGATCGTCGACCTCATGTACGAGGGCGGCATCGCCCGCCAGCGCTACTCGATCTCCGACACCGCCGAGTACGGCGACCTGACCCGCGGCCCACGCGTCATCTCGCCGGCGGTCAAGGAAGAGATGAAGAAGATCCTCGGCGAGATCCAGGACGGCACGTTCGCGCGTGAGTGGGTCGCCGAGGACGAGGCCGGCCGGCCGAACTTCACCAAGCTCGAGGAGCAGGGCAACCAGCACCCGATCGAGGCGACCGGCAAGAAGCTGCGCGACCTGATGTCGTGGGTGGACCGGCCGATCACCGAAACGGCCTGACGCTTTCCGGTAAAACCCGAAGGGGACGCCCGTTGCGGGCGTCCCCTTCGGTGCGTTCGGTGGTCGTTTCGCTACGCTTGGGACATGAGTGAGCAGCCGGTCGACGACAAGGCGCACATCCGGCACCACCTCGACTTCACGAAGGCGGAGTGGATCCGGGCGGAGCCGGAGGGCGTCACCCTCGACGACTGCGTCGAGTACGCCTTCATCGAGCACACCGACGGCGTCACCTACACCGCGATGCGGCAGTCGGCGAAGCCGGACGGCGTCATCCTCGTCTTCACGCCGTCGGAGTGGGACGCGTTCGTCAAGGGCGTCCGCGACGGCGAGTTCGACCTGCCCGAGGACCTCGCGGAGGCTTAAAGCTTCGCGGCGAGGTCCGGGATCGTGCCGAGGTCGCCGGCGATGCCGAGGTGGTCGCCGTAGTCGCGCGACTCGACGACCAAGCCGTCGCGGATCCGCATGGCGAAGATGTTCGCGATCCGCACCGGGCGGCCGCCGTGCTCGCCCTGGTAGGCGAACTCGGCGATCAGCACCTCGGGGTCGGTGCCCTCGTAGGTGACCAGGTCGGTCGCCTCGAAGCCGACGCCCATCGCCGCGGCCTGCTTGAAGTGCGCCCGCAGCTCGTCGCGCGTCCGGACGACGGCCGACCCCGGCTGGAACGGGTGCGTGACGTGCGTTTCCTCGGCGTACAGCTCCGCCAGCTCTTCGCCGCGCTTGTCCGAGACGCCGTAGACGAGCCGCTCGAACACCCCGCGCCGGCTCGCCGGATCGCTCGAAGTCCGTGGTCCGATCGGCGACAACTCCCGCGGCGGTGCCTGCTCGTAGGCCTTCGCCAGCTGGTCGACGCCGTCGCGGATCGCGGCGAGGCGCAGGTAGTCGTGGTAGTCGCGCGAGTGGACGATCAGGCCGCCCGAGACGCGCAGCACCTGGATGTTGGCCGTCGGCGTGGTCTTGCCCGTTTCGAGCGACTCGGCGTCGTAGTCGTATTCGGCGACGATCACCTCGGGGTCCGTGGTCTCGTGGACGACGACGTTCTTGCGCGTGAGCCGCACCGTCGAGGCCAGGGCGCCGGTGAACCGCTCGTGGACGGTCGCGCGGCCGGTGATGCGCGACGGCCGGGGCACGGCCTGCGGGTGGTCGACGACGGTGTCTTCGGCGTAGAGCGCCGACAGGTCGGCCCACCGCCCTTCGCTGATGCCGTCGGACAACGCGGTGAAGACGTCGCGGGGTGTGGTCACAAATCCTCCCAGTGGGCAAAACGGAGTCTGTAGTCCGCCTAGAACGATACGGACTACAGACTCCGGTTGTCTACCGGAGCAGGTCACGCGCCGCCGGCTGCCCGCACACCTCCGCCCACGTCTCGGGCGTGCTGTCGAAGTTCGCGTCCCGCGCGTCGACGTCGGCGCCGTGATCGACGAGGAACCGGAGGACGTCGAGGTGCCCGGACTGCGCGGCCAGGTGCAGCGCCGTGACGCCCTCGCCGTGGTTCGGGCCGCCGAACGTGCCCGCGTGGTTCACGTCGGCGCCGAGGTCCAAGAGCGTCCGGACGGCGGCGAGCCTGCCCTGCGCCGCCGCCCACGCGAGTGCCGTGCCGCGGTAGACGTCGGCGTTCACGTCGGCTCCGCGCGCGACCAAGGTCCGCAGTGCTTCGACGCGGTCGTTGCGCGCGGCCCAGGAGAGGGCTTCGTTCCGGACCTCGGCCGGGTCGTCCGCCGGCTGCCAGGCCGGGAAACCGCTGTGGGGCCGGTAGAAACCGCGGCGGGCCCCGGAGTCACCCGACGTCAGGAGCTCGTCGATGAAGCCGGTGTCGCCGAGCCCGGCCGCGACGCGCAGGTTGCCCGGCGCCCGGCTGTGCTCCGCCAGCGTCTCGGCGGCTTCGCGGTGGCCCCAGAACAGCGCGACGACCAGGGGAGTGCCGCCGTCGCCGCGGGCCGGGACGTCGACCGGGGCGCCGGCTCGGAGCAGCATGTCCAGCAGCAGCGGCAGGTTGCTGTAGGCGGCCTGGTGCAGGGGTGTCCAGCCGTGGACGTTGCCGCGTGCCGGGTCGGCGCCGTGGTCGAGCAGGATGCGGCTGAGCCGTTCGTCGTGGGTGGCGCCGGCCATGCCGAGCAGGTCGTTGCCGTTGGTGCCGCGGGCGGTGACGAGGCTCGGGAACTCGTCGAGCAGCTTCCCGAGGCCGTCGAGGTCCCTCGCTTCGACCGCCCGGTACGCGCGGGCGAACGGCTCGCCACTGTCCACAAGAGACTTGATGTGTGCTCGGAGTGCTTTCCAGGAGCCGAATCCGTGTTCCCGGGCGACGACCGCGCGGGCGCCGTCACGGGTGAGGGGCTGACTCCACCGCTCGAACGGCTCGCGGGCACCGGGCGTCTCGTCCTCGGCCGAGGCGAGCAGGCCGAGCGCGCGCTCGGCGTAGTACTCGACGTCCTGGTGGTACGGGTGCTGCAGGGTTTCGCCGTGTTCGGTGACGCGCCGGAGGTACGCCCGGAGTTTCGGCCAGCTCGGGAAGCCGTGGCCGCGGGCGATCCGGAACTGCGCTTCGGCGAGTTGGACGCCTTCGGCGCGCGCGAGTTCTCTGGCGCGCTTGCGGAGTTGTTCGAGGTTGAGTCCACCGGGCACCGTCGTGCCTCCTTTCCTCGTCGCCCGTGGTCCGCCGGCACCGGGCAGGAAAGAAGGTGCGGAGCTGGTGGTGCGGTGCTGCGGGGGTGGGCTCGGCCCTTTCCGCGGACGGGACGCGGCCCCGGCCGCGCCCCGCCAGCGTACCCCGGTCAGGGCAGGAGATCGGCCAGCCTGCGGTAGGACTTCTCCGTGCGGGCCAGCACCTGGACGCAGACGTGGTCGGCGCCCGCGTCGAGGTGGGCCCGGATCCGGTCCGCCACCGCCTGTTCGCCGGTCGCGACGACGGCGTCGACCAGGCGGTCGCTGCCGCCGTCGGCGAGGTCGGCGTCGGTGAAGCCGAGCCGGCGCAGGTTCGCCTGGTGGTGCGGGGCCTGCCGGACGTAGAGGCCGACGTGCTCCCGCGCGGTTCCGGGCGCCGCGTCGAGCACCACCGCCTGCTCGACGGCGAGGTACTTGCCCGGACCGAGCCGCTCGCGCGCCATCGCCGTGTGCTCCGGCGGGACGAAGTACGGGTGGGCGCCGTCGGCGCGTTCGGCCGCCAGGTCCAGCAGGTTCGGGCCCAGGGCGGCGAGCACCCGACGCGGGCGGGGAGACGGCTGGGGGAGGCCCGGCAGTTCGGCCGCGTCCATGCCGTCGAGGTACTCGCGCAACGCCGTCAGCGGCCGCGCGCCCGGCCGGTGCCCGCCCAGCCCGGCGATGAACCGGCCCGGGTACGCCTCGCCCAGCGCGCGGATGGCGCCTTCGGCCGCGAGCGGGGAGCGTTGGTCGAAGCGCGCTACTCCGGTGGCGACGGTCAGCTTCGACGTCGCCGCGAGCAGGAGTGCCGCCTGCGTGAACGCTTCCCGGCCGGCGTACTCGCCGAACCAGACCGCGTCGAAGCCGAGTTCTTCCGCTTCGGCGGCCGTTTCGCGGAGTTCGGTGATCGGTGCGCCGTCGAAGAACCGCCAGATTCCCACGCTCATCGGAGCACCTCCGGGGCCAGCTCGAGCAGGATGTCCACAGTGGACTCGAACGAAGCCGCGGACGGCGTCAGCAGCACGTGGTCCGCGCCCGCGTCCAGGAGTTCGCCGAGGCGGTTCGCGATGGTCGCGGCGTCGCCCCACAGGACGAGGTCGTCGACGAACCGGTCGCTCGGCCCCGCGATGTCGGCTTCGGTGTAGCCGAGCCGTTTCCAGCCCGCGAGGTAGACGGTGACGGAGTGCTCCCGCGACTGCGCGACCCGGCGCCGCACGCTCTCACGGGCGTCCTCGCGGCTGCCGAGCAGCACGGTCTGCTGCGGGATCAGCAGCTTGTCCGGTCCGAGGATTCCCCGCGCGTACGGCGTGTGCGAGACAGGCTGGGCGAACGGGTGCGCACCGTCGGCGTGGTCGCGCGACAGCTCCAGCATCCGCGGCCCGACGGCGGCCAGCACGCGTGGAAACGCCACCGGCGAAGGGCTTTCGGTCGCGGTGGTGTCCATTTCGGACAGGTAGTCCCGCATCCGGTCGATCGGCCGGTAGTCTTCGCCGAGCTTCGCGGCCTGGAACGCGTGCCCGACGCCGATGCCGAGCACGAACCGGCCCGGGTGGGCTTGGGCGAGCGTCGCTGCGCCCTTGTACGCGGTCGTCCCGCGGCGCAGCCAGGTGTTCGCGATGCCCGTGCCGAGCACGACGTCCGGCACCGTGGCCAGGAGGTCGCCGAAGTGGGCGAACACCTCGCGGGTGCCCGGTCCTTCGCCGCTCCACACCGAGCCGTAGCCGGCTTCGGCGAGCCGCCGCGTGGCCGTGCGCTCGACGTCCGGCGGTGGTCGCAGCGGCGCGCTGGGCAGCCAGGCGCCGATCGCGCCGAGCCGTGCCCGCGTGTCTTCGATCAAGGTCATCCTCGTTCCCTCCAGTAATGTGAGGCTGCCTCCGGTTAATATACGGAGGCAGCCTCCGATTGGCTACCCGGTAGGGTCGGAAGGGCGATGACCGAAGTCAAGCCGATGCGCGCGGACGCCCGCCGCAACTACGAGCGCCTCCTCGAAGAGGCGCAGCGCGCCTTCGCCGAGCACGGTGTCGAGGCGTCGCTGGAAGACATCGCGCGCCGCGCCGGCGTCGGCATCGGCACGCTCTACCGCCACTTCCCGACGCGGGACGCCTTGCTCGAGACGCTGCTGCGGGCCCGCTTCGACGGCCAGGCGGAGCGGGCGCGCGAGCTGCTGACCGACCCGGAGCCGCTGGCCGCGCTGCAGAGCTGGCTGGCCGGGCTCGGTGACGCGACCGGCACGTTCCGGGGCCTGGTCGAACTCACCGCCGACGCACTCAGCGACGAATCATCCCGGTTGTACGAATCGTGCCACGCGATGCGTGAGGCCGGTTCCCATCTGGTGGAACGCGCGAAGCGTGCAGGCGAGCTTCGCGCCGACGTCACCACGCACGAGCTCCTTCTGTTGCTGCACGCGGCATCCTGGGCGGGTGGGCACCACCCCGGCCCGGGCGGCATGCACCGCCTCCTGGCTCTTGTTTTCGAGGGATTACGGGTGAGTTAACACCGGGAGAAGCCAGCGGGCCGCCCTGCGGGTTAAACTCCGCCTCGACCGGGGCACAACGGCGTGCTGAGACCCTTTGTCGACACACAGCGTCCTGGAAATGACCAGATAGTGGGAGCCGCATCGTGAGCAAGCCCAGCAAACCCGTCGTCCTCATCGCGGAAAAGCTCGCCCCCTCCGTGCTGAGTGTGTTCGGTGACGAGGTGGAGGTCCGGAACGTCGACGGGACGGACCGCTCCGCGCTGCTGGAGGCGGTGAAGAGCGCCGACGCGCTGCTGGTCCGCTCCGCCACGAAGGTCGACGCCGAGGTCTTCGCCGCCACGACGCAGCTGAAGGTCGTCGCCCGCGCCGGCGTCGGGCTGGACAACGTCGAGGTGCCCGCCGCCACCGAGCGCGGCGTCCTGGTCGTCAACGCGCCGACGTCGAACATCGTCTCCGCCGCCGAGCACGCCGTCGCCCTGCTGCTGGCGGTCGCGCGCCGGGTCCCGGCCGCCAGCCAGAGCCTGCGCGGCGGCGAGTGGAAGCGCAGCTCGTTCTCCGGCGTGGAGCTGCAGGGCAAGACGATCGGCGTGGTCGGCCTCGGCAAGATCGGCCAGCTGTTCGCCCAGCGCCTCGCCGCCTTCGACACCAAGATCGTCGCCTACGACCCCTACGTCTCGGCCGCGCGCGCGGGCCAGCTCGGCATCGAGCTCGTCACGCTGGACGAGCTGCTGAGCCGGGCCGACGCGATCTCCATCCACCTGCCGAAGACGCCGGAGACCAAGGGCCTCATCGACGCCGAGGCGCTGAAGAAGACCAAGCCGGGCGTCATCATCGTGAACGCCGCCCGCGGCGGGCTGATCGTCGAGGAGGACCTGGCCGACGCGCTGCGCTCGGGTCACGTCGGCGGCGCCGGCATCGACGTCTTCGTCACCGAGCCGACCACGTCCAGCCCGCTGTTCGAGCTGGACAACGTCGTCGTGACGCCGCACCTGGGCGCGTCGACGGCCGAGGCGCAGGACCGCGCGGGCACCGACGTCGCGAAGTCCACGCTGCTGGCGTTGCGCGGCGACTTCGTGCCGGACGCGGTGAACGTCTCCGGCGGCGGCGCGGTGGGCGAGCACGTCCGCCCGTACCTGCTGCTGACCCAGAAGCTCGGCCAGCTGCTCACCGCCCTGAACCCGAAGGCGCCGACGTCGGTGACCGTGCAGGTCAAGGGCGAGCTGACCAGCGAGGACACCGGCGTGCTGCAGCTGGCGGCGCTGCGCGGGGTGTTCACCGGCGTGGTCGAGGACCAGGTCACGTTCGTCAACGCGCCGCAGCTGGCGGAGAAGCTGGGCGTGCAGGTCGAGCTGGAGACCGAGTCGGAGAGCCCCAAGTTCCGCAGCCTGGTCACGGTGCGCGCGGTGCACGCGGACGGCCAGGTGCTCACGGTGTCCGGTTCGGTCACCGGCAAGGACGAGACCGAGAAGCTGGTCGAGGTCAACGGCCGCGGGTTCGACCTGCGGGCCGAGGGCACGGTCCTGCTGGTCGAGTACGGCGACCGCCCGGGCGTGATGGGCCGCGTCGGCACGCTGCTCGGCGAGGCGGGCATCAACATCGAGGCCGCGCAGATCAGCCAGACCACCGACGGCTCCGACGCCGTCATGCTGCTGCGCGTCGACCGCCACATCGACGCGCACCTGCTGGAGCCGATCGGCGCCTCGGTCGGGGCGCACACGATTCGTGCGGTCGACTTCAACTGACGTAACACTTTAGAAGGCCCCCTGTCACTCGGCAGGGGGTCTTCTTGTGCAATCACATTCACGTAACGGAGTCCTTTGCCTACGTAAGTAGGTGATTTGGGGCATTAAGTTCTCCCCGCGAGGTTGAACCACGCGCCGTCGAGGGCACGGCGCTGTGCCGCGCTTCACCGTCGGGGGTGCCAGGAGCGGCAGGCAGGTTCGGGTCAAGACCTCGGGTAAGGGGCCGACTGATGAGCAGATCCCGCCTACCCGCGCGCGCGACCACGGCGGCCTTCGCCGTGGTGCTCGCCGCCGCGCTCGGGGCGCCGGTCGCGAGCGCGGCGGATGCCCCGCTCGCCGATCCCGTGGCGCCGGCGAAGATCGACGACGCCAAGCTGCAGGGCAAGGTTTCGCCCCGGCTCGGTGCCGCGCAGGGCCGCGTCACCGCGTTCGTCGAGCTGGCCAAGAAGCCGGCCGTCGACGCGTTCACGTCCGCGCAGCCCCAGGGCAAGGAGGCCGCCAAGCGCGCCGCCCGGGTCGCCAAGGACGACACCGCGGCCGCGGTGAACTCGGTGCTGGGCCAGCTGCGCTCGGCCGACGCCAAGCCGCAGGTCGTCACCCAGACCGCCAACGCCGTCCCCGGCGTGGTCGTCACGGCCGACGCCGCGAAGCTGCGCGAAGTCGCGAAGCGCGCGGACGTCGTTTCGGTGCGCACGGTCGTGCCGAAGACGCGCACCAACGCCAGCGCCGAGCAGCTGACCAACACGCTCGCCGCGTGGCAGCAGACCGGCAAGTTCGGCGACGGCGTCCGCGTCGGCGTCATCGACGACGGCATCGACTACACCCACGCCGACTTCGGCGGCCCGGGCACGAAGGCCGCCTACAACGGCGTCGACCGCACCAAGGCGACCCCGCTCTTCCCGAGCGCCAAGGTCGTCGGCGGCACCGACCTCGTCGGCGACGACTACGACGCCGCGACGCCGGGCAAGACCACCCCGGCACCGGACCCGAACCCGCTCGCCTGCGGTGAGCACGGCACGCACGTCGCCGGCACCATCGGCGGCTTCGGCGTCACGGCGGACGGCAAGACCTTCAAGGGCGACTACAAGAAGCTGGACGCCAAGAAGGTCGACGCGATGCAGATCGGCCCGGGCACGGCGCCGAAGTCGCTGCTCTACGCCATCAAGGTGTTCGGCTGCGAAGGCTCGACGAACGTCACCTCGCAGGCGCTCGACTGGGCCCTCGACCCGGACGGCGACGGCGACTTCACCGACCACCTCGACATCGTCAACCTCTCGCTGGGTTCGGACTTCGGCGCGCCGGACGACCCGGACTCGCTGTTCGTGCGCAAGCTCGCCGCGAACAACGTGCTGCCGGTGATCTCCGCGGGCAACGGCGGCGACATCAACGACGTCGCCGGCTCCCCGGGCAACACCCCCGAGGCGCTCACCGTCGCCAGCACCCGCGACGCGGGCATCCTGCGCGACGCCGCCGAGGCCACCGCGCCGACCGCGGCCAAAAGCCAGAAGACCGGGCAGTACAGCCAGAACTACACCGGCTACGACACGCTGAACCTGACCGCCCCGGTCGTCACGCTGTCGGCGGCGAACAACGCGGGCTGCGCGCCGTACTCCGCCGAGGACAAGGCGAAGGCGGCCGGCAAGTTCGTCTGGCTGGAGTGGGACGACAACGACTCGACCCGCGCCTGCGGTTCGGCCGCGCGCGCCAACAACGCGCAGGCCGCCGGGGCGAAGGGCGCGCTCCTTTCGTCCACTTTGGAACACTTCAGCGCGGGCATCGCGGGCAACGCGGCGATCCCGATGTTCCAGTTCACCGGCTCCGCGACCAAGACGGTCCGCGCGGCGCTGACCGCGGGCACGCTGCAGGTCCGGCTCTACGGCGCCGGGCGCGCCTCGATCCAGACCTACGACAAGACGATCGTGGACACCCCGAGCTCGTTCACCTCGCGCGGCACCCGCGGCCCGGCCGTCAAGCCGGACGTCGCCGCGCCGGGTGACACGATCACCTCGGCGTTCCGCGGCAGCGGCAACGGCCGGACCGTCCTTTCGGGGACGTCGATGGCCGCCCCGCACACCGCGGGCATCACGGCGCTGGTCCGCCAGTCCCACCCGGACTGGTCGGTCGAAGAGGTCAAGGCGTCGGTCGTCGACACCGCCGGCCACGACGTCTCCGACGGCGCGGGCCACACCTACGCGCCCCAACGCGTCGGCAGCGGCCGGATCGACGCCAAGGCGGCGCTGGACAACCAGGTGCTCGCCTACGTCGTCGACGACCCGGGCGCGGTCAGCGTCAGCTTCGGCACGGTCGAGGCCTCCGGGCCGGTGACGCTGTCGAAGACGATCAAGCTCGTCAACAAGGGCGTCACGGCGGCCGAGTACTCGGTGGCCTACCAGGCGGTCAACGCGCTGCCGGGCGTCGAGTACACAGTGGACAAGCAGACGGTGAAGCTGACCCCGCGCGGCACCGCCAAGGTCAAGGTGACGCTGAAGATCACCGACCCGAAGGCACTGCGCAAGGTCATGGACCCGACCATGCAGGCCACCCAGGCCGGCCTGGCGCGGCAGTTCGTCGCGGACGCTTCCGGGCGCGTCGCCTTCACGCCGAAGAGCGGCGCCAAGGTGCCGCTGCGGGTTTCGGTCTACTCCGCGCCGAAGCCGGTGTCGACGATTTCGACGCCGCAGTCGGTGAAGTTCGCCCCGGACGCCACCCAGGCCGTGCTCAACCTGACCGGCAAGGGCGTCGACCAGGGCAGCGGCGCGCAGCGGTACCGCTCGCTGATCAGCGTGCTCGAGCTGCAGGCGGAGTCCCCGCAGCTGCCCGAGTGCGACGCGGACGTGGTCACCGACTGCACGGTGAACACCACGGCCAAGGGCGGCGACCTCCGCTACATCGGCGCGGCTTCCACCGCTCCGCTGGCGAAGGAGCAGGGTGAGCCGGAGAACGCGATCCTCGCGTTCGGCCTGTCCACCTGGGGCGACTGGGCGAACATCGGCAGCAACACCTCGCCGTTCGTCGACATCGACACCACCGGGGACGGGACGCCGGACTTCGAGACCTACGTGACCAAGGCGACGTCCACGGACGTGCTGCTGGCCGTCACTGTCGCGCTGACCCCGGGCTTCCCGCAGGTGGACGTCCAGGCCGTCAACGGGCAGCTCGGCGACGTGGACACGAACGTGTTCGACACGAACGTGGTCACCCTGCCGGTTTCGCTGGCCGCGCTGGGCATCGACGCCAACGCCGACAGCCACCGCATCTCCTACACGGTCGGTGTGAGCGGTTTCTACGTCGCGCCGGGCACGACGAACGGGCTGATCGACTACGTCGGCACGCCGCTTTCGTTCGACGCGCTCGCGCCGGGCTACTCGGTGCAGGGTGGCGGCGACGCCGCGCTGGGCTACGTCGCGAAGCCGGGGACGGCGCTGGTCGTCAACCGCAACGCGGCCTCGGCCGCGGCCGACAAGGCGCTCGGGCTGCTCGCCATCGAGCACCACAACGCCGCGGGGAACCGGGCGAACGTGGTCAAGGTGGACGCCGCCCAGGGCGCCCGGCCGGGGAACGAGCGTCAGCCGATCGGGGCTGGTCACCGCTAGTCCCGGTCAAGATCGATCAGTGCGGGGTCAGGGGCGTCTTCGGTGGGTATCCACCGGGGGCGCCCTTGCCCGTGTTCACCCGATCGGGTGTCTCACCCTGCGGGAGGATGCGGCATAAGGGTGGTGCGGCTACGGCCGTTTGTCTACGGCCGGTAACCTTCCGGCTGCTGGCGTTTTGTTGCGGTGGGCCATCGGTGCGGCCGGTGGTCCGGTCGACGGAGGTGTGTGGATGCGGCTCGCGGTGATCCCAGGAGACGGGATCGGGCCCGAGGTGGTCTCCGAGGCGCTGAAGGTGCTCGGCGAAGTAGTACCGACGGCGGAGATCACGAACTACGACCTCGGCGCGGCCCGGTGGCACTCGACCGGCGAGCTGCTCCCCGAGTCGGTCCTCGGCGAGCTCCGCCAGCACGACGCGATCCTGCTGGGCGCGGTCGGCGACCCGAGCGTGCCGAGCGGCATCCTCGAGCGCGGCCTCCTGCTGCGCCTGAGGTTCGAGATGGACCACCACGTCAACCTGCGCCCGGCGCGGCTGTACCCGGGTGTCCGGGGCCCGCTGGCCGACGCCGGCGACGTCGACATGGTCGTGGTGCGCGAAGGGACCGAAGGCCCGTACGCGGGGACTGGTGGCCTGCTGCGCAAGGACACCGAGCACGAGATCGCGACGGAGGTCAGCGTCAACACGGCGTTCGGCATCCGCCGCGTGGTCGCGGACGCGTTCAACCGCGCCGAGGGCCGGCCCCGCAAGCACCTGACGCTGGTGCACAAGACCAACGTGCTCGAGTACGCGGGTTCACTGTGGTCGCGGATCGTGGAAGAGGTCTCGCTGGAGCACCCGGAGGTGACGGTCGCCTACTCGCACGTGGACGCGGCGACGATCCACCTGGTGACGGACCCGTCCCGGTTCGACGTGATCGTGACGGACAACCTGTTCGGCGACATCATCACGGACCTGGCGGCCGCGGTGACCGGCGGGATCGGGCTGGCGGCGAGCGGGAACCTGGACATCACCCGGCGGAACCCGAGCATGTTCGAGCCGGTGCACGGTTCGGCGCCGGACATCGCCGGGCAGGGGCTCGCCGACCCGACCGCTGCGGTGTTGTCGGTTTCGCTGCTTCTGGACCACTTGGGTCAGAAGGAGGCTGCTCGGCGGATCGAGGCTTCGGTGGCTTTCGATCTGGCTACTCGGGATCAGTCTTCTCCCGGTGCTACGACGGCTATCGGGGATCGGCTGGCGGCACTCGTGTCGTCGAACGTCCGCACCGCGGGCTGAATTTCCGGAGAAGCCCCGCACCCTGGTGGTGCGGGGCTTTTTCGTGCGTGGGGTGTTCCCGGATGGTGGGAGCTTGACCCATCTTGTGGACTTCGCCCGAACCCCTGTGGCATGATGCGACCGTGACCAGCTTCGCGATCATTATCATCGAGCGCGCCGGACGATAGCTCCACAAGAGCACCCGGCGCGCAACCTCTCGCACCCATGCGGGAGGTTTTTTTGTTGCCACGAAACGATTGGGAGAAGACCGTGACCCGCCAGGAGCCCGCCGATACGCCGCTCGGCGATGCCTTCCACCTCTACGACACCACCCTTCGCGATGGTGCTCAGCGGGAAGGCATCTCCTACTCCGTCCAGGACAAGCTCGCCGTCGCGCGGCTGCTGGACGAGCTCGGCGTCGGGTTCATCGAAGGCGGCTGGCCCGGGGCGCTCCCCAAGGACACCGAGTTCTTCGCCCGCGCGGCGAAAGGCGAACTCAAGCTGAACCACGCGGCCCTCGTCGCCTTCGGGGCCACGCGCAAGGCCGGCACCACCGCCGAGGCCGATCCGCAGGTGCGGGCCCTTCTCGACAGCGAAGCCCCCGTCGTCACCCTCGTCGCGAAGTCCGATCTGCGGCACATCGAACGCGCCCTCCGCGTCGACGTCGACGAAGCCTGTGCCATGGTCGAAGACACCGTCGCATTCTTGACCAAAGAAGGGCGCAGGGTCTTCCTCGACGCCGAGCACTTCTTCGACGGCTACGCGTTTTCCCCCGAAACCTCCCTCAAAGTCCTCGACGCCGCCGCCCACGCGGGGGCCGACGTCCTCGTCCTCTGCGACACCAACGGCGGCCAGCTGCCGCTGGGCCTCGCCGAAACCGTCAGGACCATCAAGGAAAAAACCGGGTTCCGCCTCGGAATCCACTGTCAGGACGACACTTCCTGCGCCGTGGCGAACTCCGTCGCCGCGGTGCAGGCCGGCGTGACGCACGTCCAGTGCACCGCCAACGGTTACGGGGAACGGGCCGGCAACGCCGACCTCTTCGCCGTGACAGGGAACCTCGTGACCAAGCTCGGCATGGACGTCCTCCCGACCGGAGGCGCCGCCGAGCTCACCCGGGTCTCCCATGCCCTTGCCGAAATCGCCAACCTCGCCCCCTACACCCACCAGGCTTACGTAGGGGCGTCGGCCTTCGCCCACAAGGCGGGACTGCACGCGAGCGCGATCAAGGTGGATCCGTTGCTGTACAACCACATCGATCCGTCTTCCGTCGGCAACGACATGCGGGTACTGGTCACGGAGATGGCCGGCAGGGCCAGCCTCGAGCTCAAGGGACGTGAGCTCGGGGTCGACCTTGCCGGCCGGCCCGAGGCGCTGACGAGCGCCATCACCAAGGTCAAGCGCCTCGAATCCGAAGGCTGGTCCTTCGAGGCCGCCGACGCCTCCCTCGAACTGCTGCTGCGCGCCGAGGCCGACGTTCCGGCCGAAGCGCCGTTCGAACTCGAGTCCTACCGCGTGGTCCTCGACCACCGCGCCGACGCCGAGGTCGTCTCCGAGGCCACGGTCAAGGTGCACGTCGGCGGCCAGCGCGTCATCGCCACCGCCGAGGGCATCGGACCGGTGCACGCCCTCGACGCCGCCCTGCGGAAGGCGCTGTCCCCGCACCTGTCCTGGTTGGACAGTGTGGAGCTGGCCGACTACAAGGTCCGCATCCTCCAGGGCCACCCGGGCACCGACGCGGTGACGCGCGTGCTGGTCGAGAGCACCGACGGCGAACGCGAGTGGACCACCGTCGGCGTGCACGGCAACATCGTCGAGGCCAGCTGGCTGGCCCTCTGCGACGCGCTGGTGCACAAGAGCACCACCGTGGCCCCGGTCACGCGCAGCGCGGACGTAGACTGACGCAGTGCGCCTAGCCCGTATTGCTCATCCCGGTGGAGTCGCGTTCGCTTCGGTCGAAGGGGACGGTGACGACGCCCAGGTCCTGGAAATCGCCGAGCACCCGTTCGGCAACCCCAACTTCACCGGCAAACGCTGGCCGCTGGCCGACGTCCGGCTGCTCGCGCCGATCCTGCCGTCCAAGGTGATCGCCGTCGGCCGCAACTACGCCAAGCACGCGGCCGAGTTCGGCAACGAGGTGCCCAGCGCCCCGATGCTGTTCCTCAAGCCGTCCACCACCGTCGTCGGCCCGAACGCGCCGATCCGCCGTCCGTCGGACGTCGGCCGCGTCGACTTCGAGGGCGAGCTGGCCATCGTCATCGGCCAGCCCGTCAAGAACGTGCCCGCCGCGCGCGCCGCGAGCGCGATCCTCGGCTACACGATCGCCAACGACGTCAGCGCCCGCGAGCTGCAGAAGTCCGACGGCCAGTGGGGCCGCGCCAAGGGCTTCGACACGTTCTGCCCGCTCGGCCCGTGGATCGAGACGTCGCTCGACGCGTCCGACCTCTCGCTCAAGGCCGAGGTGGACGGCGAGCTGAAGCAGGACGGCCGCACGTCCGACCTCGTCCACAAGATCCCCGAGCTGGTCGAGTTCGTCTCCGGCGTGATGACGCTGCTGCCCGGCGACGTCATCCTCACCGGCACCCCCGAGGGCGTCGGCCCGATCGAGGGTGGCCAGAGCGTCTCGATCACCATCGAAGGCATCGGCACCCTGACCAACCCGGTCGAGAACGTCTAGTTCTGCACCGCCGGCTCCATCGGCCGCCGGGCGAACGCCGGAGCGTGCTCCGGCCGCAGCCCCAGGCCGAGGAGCCGGGCCGGGAAGTACGACAGCCGCGGGAAGCGCGCGAACGCCTTGATCATCGGCAGCGGCGGGCCGTTGCGCTTGCCGCTCATCACCCCGCGCACGACGGTCCGGTGCATCAGGCGCTGCAGCCCCTGCACCATCAACGTCGGCGCGAGCCGCCGCGAGCGCACCTTCGCCAGGTCGTCCGGGGTCGGACGGCCCCGGCGCAGCGGCTCGGCCAGCAGCGTCGCCGCCGCGACCGCGTCCTGCACCGCCAGGTTGATGCCGACGCCGCCGATCGGCGACATCGCGTGCGCCGCGTCGCCGATGCACAGCAGCCCGTCGACGTGCCACTTGCGCAGCAGGTTGAGCCGCACGTCGAGGAACTTGACGTCGTCCATCGTCTCGAGCTCGTGCACGCGGTCGTGGAACTCCGGGCAGATCTGTGTGACGTTCTCGCGGAACGCCTCGATGCCGTGGGCGCGGAGGTCTTCGCCCTTCGGCGCGAGGTAGGCGACCTGGTAGAAGTCCGGCCGGGGGAGCGGCACCGCGAACCGGCGGTCGCGCATCTTCGGCAGCAGCATGTTCCCGGCCTCGCCGTCGCCGCGCGAGAGCCGGAACCACCAGACGTCGAACGGGCAGTCGTACTCGCGCGGCACCAGGCCGGCTTCGCGGCGGGCCAGCGACCAGCGGCCGTCGGCGGCGATCACCAGGTCGGCCCGGATTTCACCGGTCTCGCCGGTGGCCGTGCGGTAGGTGACGCCGGCGACGCGGCCGTGTTCGCGGACCAGGCCGGTGCACTCGGTCTCCATCCGCTGGACGAACGTCGGCTCCTTGCGCGCGCTTTCGGCGAGCAGGTCGAGGAAGTCCCACTGCGGCACCATCGCGATGTACGGGTGGGGGACCTTCAGCCGGGTGAAGTCGGCCAGCTTCATCAGCTCGCCGTCCTCCTTCGGGAACCCGGCCGCGGTCAGCTCGCTGTGCGGCAGCGCGTGGAACTTCTCGCCGAGGCCCAGCTCGTCCAGCAGCGTGAGCGTCGACGGGTGGACCGTGTCCCCGCGGAAGTCGCGCAGGAAGTCCGCGTGCTTCTCCAGCACCGTCACCTCGACGCCGGCCCGCGCCAGCAGGAGTCCCGTGACCATCCCGGCCGGCCCGCCACCGATGACGACGCAGCCCGTGCGCTCGGTCATCTCCACCATCTCCCCATCTATTCATCGCTTGTTGAATAAACCGAGGATGCCCCGGACCGGTCCCCGGCGTCAAGCGTTGTGGCGACGGATACGCTGATCGGGCTATGAGTGAGACATCGGTGGTTCGCGCGCGCTTCTGTCCTTCGCCGACCGGCACCCCGCACGTCGGGCTGATCCGCACGGCGCTGTTCAACTGGGCCTTCGCCCGGCACAACCAGGGTCAACTGGTGTTCCGGATCGAAGACACCGACGCCGCGCGCGACTCGCAGGAGTCCTACGAGCAGCTCCTCGACGGGCTGCGCTGGCTGGGCATCGACTGGGACGAGGGCCCCGAGGCCGGCGGCGAGTACGGGCCGTACCGCCAGAGCGAGCGGCGTGCCATCTACGCCGACGTCGCCGCGAAGCTCCTCGAAGCGGGGGAGCTGTACGAGGCGTTCTCGACCAACGAGGAGGTCGAGGCCCGGCGCAAGGCGGCCGGCCTGGACCCGAAGCTGGGCTACGACAACTTCGACCGCGACCTCACCGACGAGCAGGTGGCGGCGTACCGCGCCGAAGGCCGCGCGCCGGTGCTGCGGCTGCGCATGCCGGACACCGACCTCGGGTGGAACGACCTGGTGCGCGGGGACATCAACTTCCCGGCGAACACGATCCCGGACCCGGTGCTCGTGCGCGCCAACGGCGAGCCGCTGTACACGCTGACCAACCCCGTCGACGACGCGCTGATGAAGATCACGCACGTCCTGCGCGGCGAGGACCTGCTGCCGTCGACGCCCCGCCAGCTGGCGCTCTACGCGGCGCTGGAGCGCGTCGGCGTCGCGGAGTTCACGCCGAAGTTCGGCCACCTGCCCTACGTCATGGGCGAGGGCAACAAGAAACTGTCCAAACGCGACCCTTCGTCGAACCTCTTCAACTACCGCGACCGCGGCTTCATCCGCGAGGGACTGCTCAACTACCTGGCCCTGCTCGGCTGGTCGATCGCCGACGACCGCGACGTCTTCAGCGTCGAGGAGATGATCGCGGCCTTCGACGTCACCAAGGTCAGCGCCAACCCGGCGCGCTTCGACCTCAAGAAGGCCGAAGCGATCAACGGCACCCACGTGCGCGCGTTGCCGGCGGCCGAATTCGTTTCGCGCGTCACGCCGTACCTCGTTACCGCGGGTGTCCTCCCGGAATCGCCGAGCGAGCAGCAGCTGGCCCGGCTGGACGCGATCGCGCCGCTGGTCCAGGAACGCGTCACGGTGCTTTCGGACGCGGCGCCCATGGTGCGTTTCCTGTTCACCGACGAGGACGCTTTCGCGCCGGAGGAAGACGCGGCGGCGAAGAACCTCGGCGAGGCCGCGCGGCCGGTGCTCACCGCGGCGATCAAGGCCCTCGAGGCGTTGCCGTCGTGGGAGACCGCGGCGATCGAAGAGGCGCTCAAAGACGCCCTTGTGGACGGTCTGGGTCTCAAGCCCCGCAAGGCTTTCGCGCCGGTTCGCGTCGCCGTGACCGGCCGGACGGTTTCACCCCCGCTGTACGAATC
Source organism: Amycolatopsis sp. NPDC098790 (assembly GCF_044759945.1). Taxonomy (NCBI): domain Bacteria; kingdom Bacillati; phylum Actinomycetota; class Actinomycetes; order Pseudonocardiales; family Pseudonocardiaceae; genus Amycolatopsis; species Amycolatopsis sp. NPDC098790. Next base: position 371,923 of record NZ_JBIWAI010000007.1, on the reverse strand, counting down.
GATGGAACTGCTCGGCCGCGACGTCTCACTGGGACGTCTTCGCCGCGCGTTGGTCGGATAACCGACAGAAGACGGTTCGCCAACTGGGAGTAGAACCGGTGCGCCGGAACAGGGGATCGGCAATCACCTCTTTGGCAGCGTCGCGAACGCGGCGGTTGCCCTAGCCTCACTGGGTGGATTTCGCTGTGGCACCCCGGACCCCGTCGCGAACCGCCCGCACCGAGGCGGCGCCCGAGCCCTGGGCGCCGCCTCGGCTGCGCCTGGTGTGCTTGGACATCGACGACACCCTGATCGACTGCACGGCCGCGATCCGCCGCAGCCTCCACATCCTGACCGGCCGGGGCGACCTGTGGCCGTTGTGGGACCTGATCACCGAAGAGCACGTCGCCCTCGTCGTCGCCGGCGAGCTCGACTACGCGACGATGCACCAGCGGCGCACCGACTGCTTCCTCGCCGAGATCGGCATCTCCGCCGACGCCGAGCAGGTGAGCTCGTTCGAGCGTCGCCGAAGAGAGCTGCTCGACCACTCGTGGCAGCTGTTCGAAGACGTCCTCGACTGCCTGGAGTGGCTGCGTGCGGCCGGCCTGATGCTGGCCGCCGTGACGAACGCCTCGGGCGTCCACCAGCGCAAGAAAATCGCCGACCTCGGGCTGGCACCGTTCTTCGACCACGTCGCCATCGCGGGCGAACTGGGCGTTGCGAAACCCGATCCGGTGATGTTCCACACGGTCTGCCTAGGCCTGGACTGCGCACCGTCCCAAGCGGTCCACGTCGGGGACAAACTGGACACGGACGCGATCGGCGCCCGCGACGCGGGACTGGGAGCGGTCTGGCTCGACCGCGACGCCATCGGCGAGCGCGTCCCCGAAGGCGTCCACCGCGTCGCCGGCCTGGCCGAGCTGCCTGAGCTGCTGGTTTCGGAGTACGCGACGATCGGCGTCCCGGCCCAGCGCGTGAGTGGGACCCCCGCTTTCACGGTGCGGAACGGCGTGCTCTAGTATTTCTCCTCGTGCGGTGCTGAACCGGCGGAGCTTCTCCGGGTCGGCGGTACCTCACTGGGGTATGGTGTAATTGGCAGCACGACTGGTTCTGGTCCAGTTAGTCTAGGTTCGAGTCCTGGTACCCCAGCTGCGGAGAGTGACCCCCCTGCAGAGCGAGAAATCGCCTCTGGTAAGTTCTCTCCAGCAAGAAAAACAGAAAAGCCCCTGGGAAACCAGGGAAAGATCCTAAGCCCCCGTCGTCTAGCGGCCTAGGACGCCGGCCTCTCACGCCGGTAGCGTGGGTTCGAATCCCATCGGGGGTACAAACAGCTACCACTCAAGTCCGTCTGACCCAGGTCAGGCGGACTTTTTGGTGTTCTGGGTGGCATGGCGTCGGAGATCCTTTTACGCAGCTTGCGCTGACTTGGGTAAGTGATCGACAGGTAGTTCAACTGTGATCGTGACCTCACTGCCCGCGGTGGACGTGGACACGGAGTCGGGTGCCTCGAACAGCTCGTAGAGAGCGGGGAACTCACGCCTCGACGGGAGGTGTCGGGTTCCCACCTCAACGCCCGCATCGCAGCATGAGCGGATATTCGCCGTCGTGAAAGGCCGCTGTGGCAGCCGATGTGTGGAGAAGGGCGCGCTGGGCATCGTTGCTGTGGGCGGCGTATCGACCTCGGCAACCTTGATCTGGATTGGGCAGCTGCGCTGGCGTCCGCTCGGTGCGCCGGCTGGCGTGAGCGCGGGCTTGCGGCGGCTGAGCTGACCTGGATGGACAACGACATCGGGGAAGGCGAGTCCTTGAGCTCGTCGCAATAGAGGATCCCGTCCAGCATCGGATGACCGACCGAGCCCCGAGCAGGATGTACGTGCCGATCGTGCCGAGCACCGCGCCGGCCCAGCAGGTCCCGTTGACCGCGATCTCCACCCGCCCCCGGTAGCGGGCCGGGATCAGCGTCCGCACCCCGGACCCCGCCGGTGTTGCCGCCGTCACGACCTCTCGAGAGCCAACCTCCCCGCGTGACTTCCCCCGGCAAAAACACCGGAAGCCCGGCCTAAACCGGGGAGCCCGCTGGAGCGTGCGCATTCCGGGGGATCGCACGGTGAAGGGAAATCGGTGAAAAAACGAATATTTGCCATCGTCCTGGGCACGGTGGCGAGCGCGCTGGTGTGGACCGGCCCGGCCGAAGCCACGACCGGCACGACCGCGGCGCTGCAGGCGACGTACGGGGCGGTGGTGGTCGAGCCCCAGGACCCGAACCGGCAGTACCGGGCCATGCCGTCGCTGCAGTACGTCACCTGGACCGACGCGGCGGGGGTGACCCGTCACCGGTTCGTCCGCAGCTTCCAGGTCAGCGCCGACGGCGATCCCGCTGTCAAGCTGCGCATCGAATACCAGGACGACGCCGGCAAGTGGCAGGCGGCGCTCGACGCCCGCACCGGCGGGCCGCTGCTGAACTCCGCGGACGCGCAGTTCGCCAAGGTCGGCAACGTCTTCACCGCCACCAACGGCGACCTCGTCGCGGTCGAGGAGCTGGGCCGGGTCGACGCGGCCGGGAAGCGGTACGCGGTCCGGTGGACCTCGGCCGATGGCGGGGCCAGCTGGCGCCCGAGCCGCGCCGATCTCGACTTCACCGGCGGCACCATCAGCTCCGGTACCGGGCGGCTCTTCCAGGGCGTGCTCACCCTGCCCGACGGCAGCCAGGTCGTGCCGTTCTACGCGGCGCACCAGAGCACCCTCTCGGCGGCGTACCTGCTGTCGGGCAACCACGACGGCACGGCGTGGAAGCGGGCGTCGACGGTCTTCCTGTCCGGCACCTACAACTACACGGAGGCCGCCGTCACCCGGCGCGCCGACGGCCGCCTGCTCATGGTGACCCGGCTCGACGAGATGTCCGGTGGGCTCGCCTACAGCCGGCTGCTCGGCCGGGTCACCACCGGCCCGGTGAATTCCGCCACCGACCTCGCCGCGGCCACCTGGGGCGCCGCGTACGCGCTGAAGGTGCCCGGTGCCGCGGACGAAACGGCCGTACGGGGCGTGAACCCGGTGCTGCACACCATGGACCAGGGCGTGCTGATGCTCGTGTTCGGGCGGCCGCGCAACAAGATCACGTTCAGCTACGACGGCGGCACGACGTGGACCACGGTCCACAGCTTCTACGACAACCTGCCCACCGGCTGCTCCGGCGGCTACGGCGTGCACCCGTGCGACTCGCTGGGGTCCAGCGGCTACCAGGGCGTGGCGGTCACCGGGCCGCGCACCGCGAAAGTGATGGGGGACAACTGCCAGTCGGGCTGGGGCTGCGCGGGCGCCTACACCTACCCGCACACCACTGACGACCGGCTGTGGAGTGCGACGGTCACGCTTTCCTGACCGGCGGTGGCGCAGTGCCGGTCCATTCGTACGCCTCGTCGATCGAGCGAGACCGGACCTTGCCTGCCCCGCGCACCGGATGCCGGACATCTCGCCCCGGTCGCGGGAGACGCATCGGGTGGTGGTCTCCCCCGTTGACGGAGGGACCACCACCCGGCAATTCACGGCACCGCCAGAGCTGTCAAGAGACAGTCACCAGCGGTTTCACTCCAACTTCGCCCAATTCCTCCTGAGGGTGACAACCGAATATATGAACAGCAGTGCGAAGATGACTGTTATAACGATCGAAACGGGGTTCCGCCAAATTATCGACATGACCACGAGAGCAATGAGCAGGGCTGCGGAAAAAGCGGTGAAGGCTACGCTTGCTGACTTGCTCATCGTTGTGCGTTCTCCTCGTGTCGGGGTGGTCGAGGTCAGCCGTTGCGGCACGCGAGTGCCGTACCACCGATGGCACCGACCGTGGTGAAGGACGTCCCCACCGCGAGGGGCGCAGTTATGCCGCCGGTGGCGACAGTGGAGGCCCAAGTCGCTGCCGCTCCGAGCAGAGCGAAGGCGGCGGTCGCGCCCGCGTTCACGCAGCCTGCCGAGACGGTTCCGGTCTTGTCAGTGCGATTGACCGGGTCTCCCTCGGCGTAGGCGTAGACGTTGAACTCCTGACCGGTGGGGTCGGGCTGGGTGAAGCGGTTGTAGGCGGGGTTGTAGTGGCGGTAGCCCGTGAGGTACGCGCTGCTCGCGAGCTGGTAGCCGCCGAGCCAGCGCAACCGGTTGGCCGACCCCGCCGGGCCGGTGATGCTGGTGTTGTAGCCGTACGGCGTATAGCCATACGTGGCCGTCACCGCGCCGCTGTCGTCGACGAGGGCGACGACACTGCCCTGGTAGTCGGTGATGGCGTTGTGGTGCTTGCCCGCGGCGTCGACGAGCCCGGTGAGGGTGCTGTCGACGTCGTGGGCGTAGGTGGTGTTCGCGCCGTTGTCCACGGTGCGGGAGATGCCCAGTGCGGTGCGGGTGAAAACATGCTGCGTGCTGGTGGACCCGGACTGTTCGGTGATCGACGCCGGCTGGGTTTGGTCGAGGGTGTCGTAGGAAGCGGTGAACAACGTGCTGGTGCCGGAGGTGACCGACGTCAGCTGGTTGGTGTCGCTGTAGTTCGCCTGGCCGCCCGGGGTGGTGGTGGTCAGGTTCCCGGCGCCGTCGTAGCCGACCGTCGTGGTGTCGATCTTGGTCATCTGGTTGGCGTTGTTGACGGTGTACGTGTGCCCGTCGCCGGCGGTGACGTTGCCGGCGTTGTCGTAGCTGTAGGTCCGGGTGCCGGCCTTGGTGAGGCGGCCGAAGCCGTCGTAGGTGTTGTCCGCTGTTCCGGTGGCGTCCGTGCGCGACTGGATCTGGCCGGTGTCGGTGCCGTCGGGCCGGGTGTAGCGGTAGGAGGTCGAGAACACCGCTGTCCCGGCCGGGTTCTTGACCGTGATCCCGGTTTGCCGGGCGGACTTGTCGAGGGTGATCGTTTCGGTGGTGCCGCCGGGCAGCGACGCCGAGGTGCGGTGGTCGGCGTTGTCGAACCCGTAGGTCGTGGTCTTGTTCGCCTGGTCCTTGACCGAGGTCAGCCGGTTGGCGGCGTCGTAGCCGTAGTAGATCCAGCCGGTGGCGTCGTCGACGGCGGTGACGTTGCCCGCCCGGTCGTAGTGGTAGGTCGCGGTGCCGGCGGTCGTGCCCGCGGTGCGCACGACGCGGGTCAGCAGACGTCGTTCGTAGCTGTTGGTCAGCGTGGCGCCCGCGGTCTGGGCGATGATGCGGTTGCCGGTCTTGTCGTAGGTGTAGGCGGCCAGGCCGGTGCCGCCGGCCTTGGCGACGGAGACGACGCGGTCGAGCTTGTCGTAGCCGTAGATCAGCTTGACCCCGTTGCCGTCGGTGACACCGGTGACCCGCGAGAGCGAGTCGTAGGTGTAGGTGGTCGGCTTCAGCGGCAGCGGCGGGGTGACCGTGGTGAGGTTCCCGGCGGTGTCGTAGCCGTAGGTGGTGGTGTGCCCGTTGCCGTCGATCGCCGAGGCGACCAGGCCACGCGCGTAGGTGTACTTGGCGACATCGGCGTTGAGCGCGGCGGAGTGCACGGCGGTCACGTTGCCGAAGGTGTCATAGCTTTTGGTGACCTTGTTGCCGGAGAAGTCCGCGATCTGGGTGGGCAGGTGCGGGTGGGCGGTGTCGGTGTAGCCGGCGCTCATCGTCGCCCCGGTGGGCAGTTTGCCGCCCTTGAGGTTGTTGAGCGGGTCGTAGTCGTAGGTGACCGAGTTGCTCAGCCCGTCGGTCAGCGACGCGACATCGCCGTGGGCGGACCAGGACTGGGCGCGGCTGTGGCCGAGGGCGTCGGTGGCTTTGGTCTGCCTGCCGTCATCGTCGAACGTGTAGGTGGTCTTGTGGTTGTTCGGGTCGGTCACGGTCGTCGTGTCGGTCCCGTAGGCGTAGCCGGTGGTGCTGGCGACCCCGTCGTAGTTGGGCTCGGCCACCTGCGTCACCGCGCCGTCCGCGTCGTAGGTCAGGGTGTAGACCCGCCCGAGCGTGGTGGTCAGGGACGTGATGCGGCCGTCGGCGTCGAGGCCGAAGCTCATCGTGTCCCCGGCCCGGTTGGTGATCGCCATTCCTCCGCTGGTCCAGCTGTAGGACGCGGCGACTTGCCCGGTCGGGTCGGTCACCGACCGCAGCCGGCCGTTGCTGTCGCGGTCGAGGGTGGTGACCCGGCCCTGGGTGTCGGTGATCGAGGCCAGCGAATAGTCGGCGTTGTACCGGTAGGTGATGGTGTAGCCGTTGCGGTCGGCCTGAGACGAGAGCTGCCCGTCGCCGGTGAACGACCAGACCTGGCCGGAGTCGTCCTGGGTGAGGTGGTAGGTGCCGTTGGCGAGCTTCGTCAGCGTCGCGTGCGAGCCGGACGGCGTGGTGTAGCTGCCGTCGGCGTTCTGGGTGTACTCCGAGCAGTACCCGGTCGCGTCCCGGAAGATGACCGAGCCGAACATCACCCGCAAGTAGATGTCGTGGCCGGCCGACACCGTCCAATGTCCACCCAGTTCGTTGCCCCACACGTCTTGGCTGTTGTAGGTGGCGTCGAAGGACATGTCCAGGCCGGTGCCTTTGACCGTCAGCTCCCGGTCGGTGATCACGGCGTTGCCGTTGGCCCGGTTGACCAGCAGTTCGGTGCGGTCGGAGATGGGATAGCGGTCCATCGCGAACCACGGCTGTGTCCCGACCGGCCCATCCATCGCGCAGGTCACCGTTCGCGGTGACTGCGTCGATCTCGGAGCCGTCTGTGCCGGTCTGGCCGAGAGCCGGTCGGCCGGGATACCGGTCGGCGTGCGGTTGACGTTGGCCGACGGGGTCCAGGACGCCGGCAGCGGCACCCCGTTCCGCGCCGGTTCGGAGGCCGCGGACGCGGTCGCCGGGACCGCCGCGATCAGCGCGGCGGCCGAGGTGAATGTGATTGTGCGCAGCACGCAGTGCCGCAACGACTTTCGTCGCATGGAAAGGTGACTCCCCTCGGAGCCTTCCGGCTCCACCCGATGGTTTTCGCGAACGTGGACGGCAGTTCGTACTGTTGACCGCGTGCCTACAGCGACTGCCGCTTGCTGGTGTTTCGACGCACGCGGCTGAAGGCCGCGGTGCGGAAAGCCAGCCACACCTCGGGAACTGAGAGTGGGCCACCGGCGCGCCGACGGGAGCACGCGCCGCAGCGGACATTACGCGCCGCAGGTTTCGCGAGGACAGGTCCGTTTGGAGGGACATGTCACCGGGGTGGCTCTACGCGATGTGGTTCAGGTGTTCGATGTCCACTCGTTTGGTCTATACCTGCAACTACTTGATCGCTTAGGCTTGTCGGGCTCGGCTCTCGACACGACGTGAGGGCGGCACCCAGGGGAGGGAGCGTGAGCCGAGTCGCGCGGTGCGTCGCCGAGCTGACGACGTTCTGAACGCGATGCTGTAGCCGGTCGGCGACGATTCGCCTTTTCCCGCGCGCTCCTGTCTTGGGGCCGCCCGTGCTTTCGAGCCTTCAACCGGTCTGACGGGATTGTCCAGTTGAGCAGGCAGCCGGACGAACCGCGGGCCGCGCCACAGATTCATCAGTTCTGGGAGTGGTCGTGACCACGAGACACCCGAAGCGCAGACGCCACGAGGGTCAGTGGCTCGTCGTCGACGAAGACAGCCTGCTTTACGCGATCGGCGATGTCCTTTACACCGGCGTTTCGCTGAACAACGCCGATTTGGTCGTCAGGAAAGTCGTCGCACCGATGATGGAAAGGGTCCGGAAGACCCGCGTCGAGCAGCGGGAGACGGTGCGCTTCGGCTACGACGCCTTCGATGTCCGGGCCAAACCGGCGTTGGGAGGCCGTGATGGTTCGCTGGTGGCGCTGCAGGCGTGTTACGTCCCGGCGGGCGAGCCGTTTCCGCCCCGGCCGCCGATCGCGGTGTGGGAATGGGAAGAGCCGGCGCCGGGCAGCGGCGAGTCGCTGCGGCAATGGTGGGGTGAAGAAGCGCCGCGCTTTTACGGAGTCGAGCCGCCGAGCGCCGACTGGGCCGGTGGGGCGACCGGCCTCGATCCCTACCGGTTCATGGACGGCGTCCTGACCGACGACTCCCGGGTGGCGATCACCGCGCTGATGCAGGACTTCCGCGAGGCGGAGATCGACGAGCCGATGATCATGTTCATGGAACAGCGCCACCTCGCAACACGTTCGCTGGGCGGCGTCCGAGCGGTCGGACGCCGGAAATCCGGCAGCTACTACGTCGGCTTCTCCGCGAAGGTCGGTCTGAGCCAGGTGCGCCAGGCGGTGTCCGGTCCGCTGATGCGGCAGCTCGGAGCCTTCTCGGCGATCGTCACCGACCCGCTCATCGTGGTCGACGCGGTGCACGAGGCCGTCGTCGTGACGAGCGACGACTTCGCGCACTTGGACGTTCCGGTGCCGGCGAACAGCAGTCTCCGGGCCATGGTCCACATGGACCACGTCGACGACGTGCTGGGGCTGGTTCGGTACTGCGCGAAGCATCCTGGTGAGCGGAGCCGGCCGGTGCGCGGGTCGCTCCGGACTCGTTCAGGTGCTTGGCTGGACGTTTTCGTCCATGCGGTGGGGGCCGGCGACAAAGCGAGGTCCGTCACCAAGTTCGTCATGTGCCGGCTGGAGGTGGCGTGAGTCCGGCCGACAACCGGTCGTCGGGATGAGCGTGTAGTCGGTGACCGGACAACCCGAACCGTCGTACTGCGGCACCAGTGCTCGGCCGGAGCGCAGGTCGTGCGTCACGGCTGCCCCGTGGTCCGGATCTTCGGCGCCTTCAGCACCATCCCTTCGGTGGTGGGACAAAGCACGCCAGACGAACTGGTGGGCCGGCTCAGAGCCAGCCGTTGGTTTCGGCGAGGCGGGCGGCTTCGGCACGGGTGCGGGCTTCGGTCTTGCCGATGGCCGACGACAAGTGGTTGCGGACCGTGCCCGGCGTGAGGCCGAGCGTCCGCGCGATGTCGGCGACCGTGCCCCCTTCGGCGGCTGCGCGCAGAACGTCGGCTTCGCGGTCGGTGAGCGGGCTCGCGCCGACAGCGAGGGATTCGGCCGCCAGGGCCGGGTCGATGAACCGGAGTCCCGTGTGGACCCGGCGGATCGCGTTGAGCAGCTGCTCGGGCCGGGAGTCCTTGACGACGAACCCGGCCGCGCCCGCGGACAGCGCGCGGGCGAGGTAGCCGGGACGGCTGAACGTCGTGCAGATCAGGACGCGGCACGACGGGAGCGCGTGCCGCAGCTCGGCGGTCACCGAAAGGCCGTCGCGGCCGGGCATCTGCACGTCGAGGAGGGCCAGGTCGGGCGAGGAGCGGCGGGCCGCCGGGACGACGTCGGTGCCCGAGCCGACTTCGGCCACGACGTCGATGTCCGGTTCGAGGCGCAGCATCGACGCGAGCGCGCCGCGGAACAGCGCTTGGTCGTCGGCCAGCAGGACGCGGATCACGCCGGGACCGCCTCGGCGCGCGCGAACACCCGGTAGCCGCCGCCCGGGCCGCGGCCGTGCTCGAGGTGACCGGAGACCGCGGCCAGGCGCTCCGCCAGGCCCGTGAGGCCGTGTCCGGCCGCCGGCTCGCCCACGACGGTCCCGTCGTCGGTGACCTCGACCCAGCCGGGTCCGACGCGGACCCGGCACTGTCCCGCGTCGGAATGCCGGAGCACATTGGTGACGGCTTCGCGGACGACGTACCCGAAAACGCCACGCAGCTCGGGCCGGACGTCGTCGATCGAAGAAGGCAGTTCGGTCTGCACCCCCGCGGCGCGCAAGGCCAGCCGGGCGCCCGAAAGCTCGGTGGCCAGCGACACCTCCCGGTACCCCGAGACGGTGGCGCGCACGTCGGCGAGCGACTGGTGGCACAGGGTTTCGAGGTCGCGGACCTCGGCCAGCGCCGGCCCGGTGTCGGCGGCCGACTCGAGGATCCGGCGGGCGAGGCCGAGCTTCACCGCCATCGTCGAAAGGTTGTGGCCGAGGATGTCGTGGAGTTCGCGGGCGACGCGTTCGCGTTCGGAGTCCACGGCCATCCGCCGGATCTGCGCGCGGGCGGCCTCGAGGTGCCCGGTGGTGAACGTCAGCGCGAAGACGGTGCCCACCGCCGCGGTGACCCCGCCGAGCGTCGCCACCTGGCTCCAGCTCACCTGCCCCGTGCCGGCGAGCATCCACGCGAGCTGGCCGGCCGCCGTCGCGAACCCGAGGGGGACGGAGTAGCGCAGCGGCAGCAACATCAGGCCGATGGCGATGGCGAAGGTCAGATCGGTCAGGTAGCCCGGCGATCCGAAGAGCAGCGCCGGGGTGACGCCGAGGACGAACAGCGCCGTCACGAGCACCGCCCGCTGCCGCCGTGGCGCGGACGGCCCGAACCACAGCGTGAAGACGTAACCGGCGCTGTAGACGGCGATGGCGGCGATCGCGAGCACCGCCCTGGCGGTCCCCTCGTGGACGATCGTGGTGACCCGGGGGATCAGCACCAGCACCGCGAGGCCGTTCACGACGACGGGCGCCACCCGGCGCCGCCGGTCCTCCCAGAAGCTCCAGTCCGGCCATTGCCGGACGGAGAACCGGCCGGGATCACGCTCGCTCACCGGCTCACCCTAAGCACCGGGGGCGCGAGCCGCCCCATGACAGATGGCACAGGCCGGTCCGGCGGGGCGGTGGTGCGGTGGAGCCATGGGACCGATGAGGAAGATCTTGCCGGCGGCGCTCGCCGTGGCCGCCGTGATGTCGGGGGTGTCAGCCGCGGCCGAGGGGACGTCGGTGGCGTGGGGACCGTGCCCGGCCGACGTCGCCAAACCCGGCTTGCAGTGCGCGACCCTGGACGTGCCGCTGGACTACCGGCACCCGGACGGGCGGACGATCAGCGTCGCGCTTTCGCGGCTGGCGAGCGCGAACCCCGCGCAGCGCCGCGGTGTCCTGCTGGTCAACCAGGGCGGGCCCGGCCTGACCGGCCTGGACTTCCCGGTGTCCCTTGTGGACGCGGGACTGCCGCAGGCGGTGCGGGACGCCTACGACGTCATCGGCTTCGACCCGCGCGGGGTCGGCCACAGCACGCCGGTGACCTGTGACATGACGCCGGAGCAGACCGTGGAGAGCGTGAACCCGCCGTTCCCGTACGGCCCGGCGGACGTCACGAAGGCGGCCGAGAGCGCGAAAACCGTTGCCCGGCAGTGCTTCGCGGCGGAGACGGCGGCGCTGCTGCCGTTCATCACGACCGCGAACACCGCGCGCGACATGGACCGGATCCGGGCGGCGCTGGGGGAGCCGAAGCTGTCGTACTACGGCGATTCCTACGGGACCTACCTCGGCGCGGTGTACACGACGCTCTACCCGCAGCGCAGCGACCGGATCGTGCTGGACAGCAGCCTGGGCCCGGACGGCTACGACGCCGAGGCGTTGCGAAGCCAGGGGTTGGGGTTCGAGACGCGGTTCCCCGACTTCGCGAAACTGGCCGCTTCCTCGCCCGCGGAGTACGGCCTGGGGGCGACTCCGGCCGCGGTGCGGGCGAAGTACTTCGAGCTCGCCGAGCGGCTGGACCGCGTGCCGGCGCAGGGGTACGACGGCACGACGTTCCGCATGATCACCGCGGCCCTGCTCCGGGCGGACGTCGCACTGCCTGCCCTTGCCAGGCTGTGGCACGACCTCGACGTGAATCGGCCGACGGCGCTCGCGGCCGCCGGTTCCGAGGCCGATGACAACTTCCCGGCGAGCTACCTCGCCGTGGTGTGCGGGGATTCGCGGTGGCCGCAGGCGGTGGAGACGTACCAGCGCGCGGTGGCGGTCGACCGGATCCGGTACCCGATGTACGGCCCGTACGCGGCCAACATCCGGCCGTGCGCGTTCTGGCCGGGGCCGGTGGAGCCGAGGGTGCGGATCACCGGCCGCGGCCCGTCCACGGTGCTCATGCTGCAGAACCTGCGCGACCCGGCCACGCCGATGCCCGGCGCGGTCGCTCTGCGCGCGGCGTTCGGCGACCGGGCCCGGCTGGTGACGGCGGACCAGGGCGGTCACGTGGCTTACCTCAACGGCGCGAACCAGTGTGCCAACAACGCGGTGAGCGATTACCTCGCGACCGGCCGTCGGCCGGCGCACGACACCTTCTGCCGAGCCTGAGCGAACGCGCTCACCAGCAGGTGAAGTGGGTTCGGCTCAGCGCGCACTGTGAGTCGAGTCGTCTCAGAGGATCCGCACGTCCGGGTCCTCGGTCACCGACCGCAGCGCCGTCAGCGTCGGGTGGCCTTCGGACAGCAACCGGGCGTCGCTGTCCGGCGGCAGCTCGCCCTCGACCGTCACGGCGGTGAGGCTGATCGCGCCGTCGTCGCCGTTCTCGATGTGGCTGCGGACCGTTCCGAACTCGGCCAGCCCGGTCTGTCGCGGCGTCCCGACCTCGGCCCGGTCGGGGACGTTCAGGTTCAGCACCGTCCCGGCCGGCAACGCGGCGAGCCGGTCGAACAGCGTCGCCGCGACCGCGACCGCGGTGTCCCAATGCGGGTTCGGACCCGGCTCCAGGCCGACGTCGAGCGACACCGCGAGTGCGCGCGCCCCGTTGAGGGACGCCGTCAGCGCCGCGCCCACCGTGCCCGAGTGCAGCACCGCGCGGCCCACGTTCGCGCCGCGGTTCACCCCGGACAGCACGACGTCCGGCGGATCGCCGAACGCCCCCTGCGCCGCCGCCAGCGCGATGAGCCCCGGGTGCGCGGCGACCGCGTGGGCCGGCACCCCGGGCAGGTCCGGCAGCTCGCGCCGCTCGACGGCGATCCGGCCGTCGTCGCCGGCGGCGGACAGGCCCGCGCTCGTGCCGCTGGCTTCTTCCGACGGCGCGGCGACGACGACCGTCCAGCCGTGCGCCACCGCGCCGCGGGCCAAGGCCAGCAGTCCCGGTGAGCCGATCCCGTCGTCGTTCGTGATCAACGCCCTCATTCGCCGTCCTCCCAGTTCTTGAGGCGCACGCGCCCGGCCAGCTCGCGCACCGCCGCGCCGCTGCCCGACCCGAGGCCGTGGCGCGTCACGTTCGCCGCTCCCGCCGCCGCTCCGAGCTTCAGCGCCTCTTGCGGCGACAAGCCCTGAGCCAGGCCGACCGCCAGCCCGGCGGTCATCGAATCACCCCCGCCGCGCGGGTCCACCGGGGTCAGCGCGGGCGACTCGACGAGCCACAACTCGTCTTCGACGAGCGCCAAAGTGTCCTCAGCGGCCCGCGACACGACGACAACGCGAGCGCCGGACTTCTTCGCCACCTCGCGGCAGCCGTTCGCCAGGTCGGCCACCGCGTCCGACTCCGCCAGCCCGTCGGCCACCAGTTCTTCGTGGCTGACCTTCACCACCTCCGGGCCGCCCGCGAGCGCGTGGGCGAGCCGTTCCCCGGACAGGTCCACGACCACGCGGACGCCCTGGCCGGCGAGGTCGCGGGCGAGCCGCTCGTACACCGAGTGGGGCACCGGGACGTCGTCCTCGGCCGGGCCGCTGAGCACGGTGACGTCGGAGTTCAGCGCCGCGACCAGCGTCAGCTCGTAGAGGTCGTCCAGTTCGTGCCGCGACAACGCGTCCGCGGGCATCCGCACCACCTGATCGCGCTGGCCTTCCCGGCGGTCGTGCACGTAGGCGCCGTTGCGCGCGGCGACTTCGCGCACCCGCAGTTCGACGCCGATCAGGTGCCGCAGCACCCGGCCGGTCTCTCCACCGAGCGCGCAGCACAGCACGGGAGCGGCGCCGAGCGACTCGACCATCCTCGACTGCCACACCCCCTGCCCGCCCGCGTGCACGTGGACGTCCGGTACACCTTCGAGTTCTTCCACCGTCACGGTCAGTTGCGGAGACGGCGCGAACACCGCCACTCGGCCCTCGGTCATGGCGGTCTGATACCCGTTTTGCCGGATTTCATGACAACGCGGACCAAGTCGTCGCGCGCTACGGTGGCCTGACGCCGGTCGAGCGGGCGGGAACGGAGTCGCCGGGATGAGCGGGCTGACGGGGCAGACGGTCGTACTGGTCGGCGGCAGCGCCGGCATCGGGTTCGAGACGGCGCGGCTGGCCCGCGCCGAGGGCGCCGAAGTCGTGCTCACCGGCCGCTCGCCGGACAAGCTCGCGAAGGCGGCGGAAGAAGTCGGCGCGCGCAGCACGGCCGCGTTCGACGTCGGCGATCCGGCCGCCGTGGCGGGTTTCTTCGCGGCTCTGCCCGGCACGATCGACCACGTGCTGGTCACCGCGGGCGGGCCGCGCTACGGGCCACTGCTGGAGATGAGCGCCGAGGACGTGCGCACGGCCGTCAGCGACCACATCGTCGTCGCCCTGGAGGTCGCCCGCCACGCCGCCCCGAAGATGCGTCCCGGCGGGACGCTCGTGCTGATGGGCGGCACCGGCGGGCGCCGCATCGGCCACGGGCTCGGCATCGTCTCGGCGGCGACCGCCGCGCTGCCGCCGTTCACCGCGGCGCTCGCGCTCGAACTCGCGCCCGTGCGCGTCAACCTGATCGCCGCCGGGTTCGTCGACACGCCGCTTTCGGCGACGCTGCTGGGCGACCAGCTCGAGAACCGCCGCGCCGAGCTGCGCGGCACGCTCCCGATCGGCCGGGTGGTCGGCCCCGCCGACGTCGCCGCGCTGGCCGTCCACCTCATGACCAACACCGCGCTGACCGGCGCGACCTACGACATCGACGGCGGCCAGCAGTTCGTCTGGTGAAGTCCGCCGCGCGCCAAAGCCCACGACGACTGGGCGCGCGGTTTCCTAGCCGAGCACCCCGACGCGGTGGTGCTACCTGGTGCCCGGGATGAGGAAGTCACCCGCATCGTGCGGTTCCGGTTCTGAACCGGGCGGGGTCATGTCCCCCGGCGGGTGACCGTCCGGAATGGACACCGGTGGCCGGTTCCTTCACCCCACGGGGCTGAGGGCCCGGCGCCAGTAGCCGGTGACGCTGCGCCGCAGCCGCTTGGTGTCGACGCTCTGGGGGTCGAGCAGGCGCTGCAGCGCGATCCCGCGCAGCTGGCCGACGACGGCGACGGCGACCTGGCCCGGGGTGACGCCGGAATCGATGGTGCCGTCGGCGATGCCCGCCTGGACGTCGTCGCTCAGGTCCTTGCGGAAGGCGGCGTCGCGCTCGCGGAAGATCGGGGCCAGCTCCGGCTGGGTGGCGGATTCGGCCCACAGCACCAGGAATGCCTGGTTGAACACGCCGATCCGGCCCAGCTCGCCGAGGTAGCCGTCGATCAGCCGCAGCAGGCGGTCGAGGCCGGGTGGTACGTCTTCGAGGCCGGGGACGAACCCGGTCTGGGTAGCGCGCGCCAGCCGTTCGACCAACGCCTGCTTGGCGCCGAAGTGGTGGGTGACGATGCCGCGGCTGTAGCCGGCGCGCTCGCCGACGCGGGCGAGCGTCAGGGAACGCACGCCCTGTTCGACGACCAGTTCGGCGGCGGCGGTCAGCAGGGCGGTTTCCGCTTGGTCGCGGCGTTCCTGTTGGGTCGGCATGGGGTCAGTCTAGCAACGTAACTTGCGTGTTGATCAACAAGTATATTTAGAGTGGTGGCACACCGACCTGAGAGGTTCCGATGATCGAAATCGAAGACCGCGCACTCGACGCTCTGCTCGCCGACGACCCCGGCGGCCCCGTCGTGATGCTGAACCTGTTGCGGTTCCGCCCGGACGGCGGCCGCGAAAGCTACCAGCGGTACGCGGAAGCCCTCGGCCGCTCGGTCAACGTCCGCTACGGCTTGACGGTCGAGTACCTGGGCGACGGCGGGCGGGCGCTGGTCGCCGAAGAGGGGCAGGCCTGGGACATGGTGGTGCTGGTCCGCTACCCGGACCGGCAGGCGTTCGCCGCGATGCTGCGCGACCCCGAATACCGGGCCGTCGCCCACTTGCGCGGCGACGCACTGCTGGAGTCGGTCCTGCAGCCGACCACGCCGGTCGGCCTCTGATGCCCGCGGTGTTCGTCCACGGCAATCCGGAGACGGCGGCGGTGTGGGAGCCGCTGCTGGCCGAGCTGTCCGCCGTCCGGTCCGATGTCGTCTGCCTTTCCCCGCCCGGCTTCGGCGCGCCGCTGCCCGACGGATTCGGCGCCACCCATGCGGACTACCGCGACTGGCTCGTCGGGGAGCTGACGGCGTTCGGCGAGCCGGTGGACCTCGTCGGCCACGACGTGGGTGGCGGGCACGTCGTGAACGTGGTGCTGAGCCGTCCCGATCTGGTGCGCAGCTGGGTGAGTGACGTGCTCGGCATCTACGACCCCGGGTACGGATGGCACGAGCTGGCCCGGCGGTGGCGGACGCCGGGCGCCGGCGAGGCGGACGTCGCGGCGCGCTTCGGCGGGACGGTCGAGGAGCGCACGGCGGTCCTCGTGGAACGGGGGATGGGCGAACAAGTCGCCGCTCGCGTCGCGGCGGGTCAGGACGCGGCGATGGGCCGGGCGGTGCTCGCGCTGTACCGCTCGGCGGGCACGCCGGGCCTCGGGCTGCCGTTGGAACGCGCGGCGGCCCGGCCGGGTTTGGCGATCCTGGCGACGGCGGACCGTGTTGTCGGCACCGAGGAGCAGCGCCGCCGGGCGGCCGCCCGCGCGGGGGCTCGGGTCGCCGTCCTCGAAGGCTTGGGGCACTGGTGGATGACCGACGACCCGGCCCGCGGTGCCGCGGTCCTCGCCGGGTTCTGGGCGACCGGGACCGGGTCGGACGGCTGACGTGAGTCCCTCGGCCGGACGTCGGCACCCGTTGCGCCATCTGGGTTTCCCGCGACCCGGGTCGAACAGCTGATCGACTGCGGAACCTTGTCCTATATGGACTCAGTCGGTCCATGCGTGGTGAACTAGCAGGTCAGAGCCGTCTTCACGAGTTTGAATCGTCGCGCCGGTGCCGGACGGGCCGATGCGGCCGGAAGACTTCCTTGGCGACACAACGGAGTTCAGGGTCACCCCTGTTTGGATTTTGTGGCGTCCTGGTAATACTCTGTGTGACGTCGGCCGATGGGCCTGACGGCTAGTTCCACTATGGAGGACTGGAATGACGAACAAGGCCCAGCTGATCGAGGCGCTGTCGGAGCGTCTGGGCGACGACAAGAAGGTGGCTGCGCAGGCCGTTGACGGTCTGGTGGACATCATCATCCGGACGGTCAACAAGGGCGAGAAGGTCAACATCACCGGCTTCGGCGTGTTCGAGAAGCGCGCTCGCGCCGCTCGTACCGCGCGCAACCCGCGTACCGGTGAGGCCGTGAAGGTCAAGAAGACCAACGTTCCCGCCTTCCGCGCCGGCACGACGTTCAAGGACGTCATCTCCGGTTCGAAGAAGCTCCCGAAGGCCACCCCGGTCAAGCGCGCCACGGCGACCGCGACCCGTGCGACGGCGACGAAGACCGCGGCTGCCGCGGCTCCGGCCAAGGCGACGACGGCCCGCACCACGCGTGCGGCGGCGGCCAAGCCGGCCACGACCACGCGGACCCGCGCCACCGCGGCGAAGCCGGCCGCGAAGGCCACCGCCACCAAGGCGACCGCCACGAAGGCGGCCCCGAAGACCGCGGCGGCGAAGACCACCGCGGCCAAGGCCACCACGGCGAAGGCGACCACCACGCGGGCGAAGGCCGCCGCCAAGCCGGCCGCCGCGAAGACCGCGACGGCGGCGAAGAAGCCGGCCGCCACCAAGGCCCCGGCCAAGCGCACCTCGGCCGCTGCCAAGAAGAAGTAACTCCCGCTTCACGTCGAAGGGCCCCGCACCGTCCTGGTGCGGGGCCCTTTGTCATGGCGGTCGAGAGTTTGTCGGTCAGCGGCGTGCTCGACTTCCGCCGCGAAAAGCGGATCGAGCAGAACGCGCTTCGCGAGCGTTGTTTACATGGATTCCTCAGCGAAGCGGCTCATGCCCTGGACGTCTCGAACACCCGGACAAAGGCCGCGCCCGCGAACCAAGGCGTCAGCGCCGGCTCGTGTTCGAGAGCCCGCCCGTATGCCTCGGAGGCTTCGGCGGCCGACGAGAGCCGGCGGGTCCGGGTGGCTCCCGAGGTCTCGAAGTGCGACGGGTCCGCCGCGCAGCGCTGGACGGCGCAGGGCTTCGGGGGAACCAACCGGTGGCAGTTCGCCAACGAGGCGAGCCACCTGTGCTTCGACACCTTCGACGGCGCCTTCAACGGTGCGCGCCTCCTGCAAAACCAGTGCGCGCCGATCAGCAACGACCAGTTCAAGAGCAGCAGATCGCTGCCGGACGTCGTGACGTTGATGGCCAGGGTCGGGTTCCGGGACACCGGCTTCTGCATCGACGTGCCGGGCAACGCGGGGACGCGGCGGCTCGCCGTGCAGCTGTTCCAGTGCAACAACACCGACGCTCAGAAGTGGCTGGTCGGTTTCGCGTGATGTGAGGGGTCTCCGTTGGCGGCGAGGACGGGTGGTCCTGGCCGCCAACGGGGCCGCGCGCCTCGATCTCTCCCCAGTGATCTCGCGGCCACCGCCTTACTTCTTGGCGGCGGCGACCTTCTTGCGCGGGGCGCGCTTGCGCGGCGCCGCCGGAGCCTCGGTCTCGGCGACCTGAGCCTGCTCGTAGGCCGCGATCACCTCGGACGACAGGCGCCCGCGCTCGGAGACCTCGTAGCCGTTCGCGTTCGCCCAGGCGCGGATCTGCTGGTTGCGCTCGCGGTCGGTCGTGCTCGTCGTGGTCGACTGCCCGGTGGCGACGCGCACCTTGCGGCCGCCGACGCGCCGGCCGGCCGCGATGAAGCGGGCGAGCTCGTCGCGCAGGGCGGCGGCGTTGTCGTCCGAAAGGTCGATTTCGTAGGTGACGCCGTCGAGGCCGAACTGAACGGTCTGGGCAGCGGTGCTGCCGTCGATGTCGTCCAGGATCTCGACGAGGACTTTCTGGGCCACGGGAATGCTCCTCAAGCTGGATGTGCGTCCGGGGAACGTGACGTGTGACAAGTTGCACAATGACCGACGTTCTCCGGTGGAGTGTATCCACCCGGGGATCGGTACGGCAATTTCCCGGGGACTTCCCGCGATTCGGCGGTCCTGATTGGACGTACCGCGCCGGTTCCGCGGAGGAGCCCGGCGCGGCGGCCGGGTGTCAGGTCCCGGACGGCGTCGTGCCCTGCTCGCCGTGGTGGTAGGGCGGATCCGTCTCGAGCGCCTCGTCGGCCTTCCCTTCGGCGGGATCCGCGAGCTGGGCTTCCGCGGCGGCCTCTTTGGCCTCTTCGATGTGCTGCCGCGAGCGGGCGAGGTCCGCTTCGGGGGCTTCGTGGTTGTCGTTCGCCGCCATCACAACTCCTTGCCGGGGGCAATTCCGTGGTGTGTGGTTACCCGCCCGGCGGGACGGCAACCGTCGGGGCGGGTCGATTCTTTCGGCGGGATTACGAAACGGGGCGGGAAATCGCGGCCACGGGCGGTGTGGGTGCGTGGGCTGGGTCTGGAGGGGCATTCGGGCGGCCTGAGGGCGGCTGAGGCGCTTCGCGCAGCCCAGTTGGGGTTGTGGTCCGCCTGCGCGGTGACGGCGGGTGTGGGTCGCTTAGAGGCAGTTTCGCCGGAGTCGGCCTGTCCCCTGCCTGGGGGAACCCGGGTGTCGAGTTGCCGTGGCAGAGCTTCGCCGGAGGCCGGCCTAGGCAGAACTCGCCGGAGCCGTGGGTGTTCCACCTGCGCCGCGCGGGGAGGTGAAATCGCCGAAAGTTCCGCCGTGAATTCTTTCGCTCTTCACCTGCTGTCCGGTGAGCGGATGTCCGGGACCGGTTCCGCTTCCCCCGCCCGTTGGACACCGTTCCCTGGAACGCCGAAGGGCCCCGCACCAGCCGGTGCGGGGCCCTTCCGGGGTGAAGCCGGAGTTACTTCTTCTTGGCAGCCGACGTGCGCTTGGCCGGGGCCTTGGCGGCTGTGGTCTTCTTCGCGGCGGCGGTCTTGGTCGCGGCCGGCTTGGCGGCGGCCTTCGCCCGCGTGGTGGTCGCCTTCGCCGTGGTGGCCTTGGCCGCGGTGGTCTTCGCCGCGGTCTTCGGGGCCGCCTTGGTGGCGGTGGCCTTGGCGGCCGGCTTCGCCGCGGTGGCGCGGGTCCGCGTGGTCGTCGAGCGCGTGGTGGCCGGCTTGGCGGCAGCGGCGCGCGTGGTGCGGGTCGTGGTGGCCTTCGCCGGGGCGGCGGCCTTGGTGGCGGTCGCGCGGGTCGTCGTCGCCGCGGTGGCGCGCTTGACCGGGGTCGCCTTGGCCAGCTTCTTGGTGCCGGAGATGACGTCCTTGAAGGTGGTCCCGGCGCGGAAGGCGGGCACGTTGGTCTTCTTGACCTTCACGGCCTCACCGGTACGCGGGTTCCGGGCGGTGCGGGCCGCACGGGCGCGCTTCTCGAACACCCCGAAGCCGGTGATGTTGACCTTTTCGCCCTTGTTGACCGTCCGGATGATGATGTCGACGAGACCGTCAACGGCCTGCGAAGCCACCTTCTTGTCGCCCAGACGCTCCGACAGCGCCTCGATCAGCTGGGCCTTGTTCGTCATTCCAGTCCTCCATAGTGGAACTACTAGTCACGGCCCATCTCGGCCGACACTGCACACGGTATTACCAATACCGCACAAAATCCAACCGGGGATCGAAATATTTCCTTGCGAGGACGCTGGTTCCGCCTCCCGAGGGACGTCCGTGAGACAAGTCCCGGAATGGAACCCGGACGTCGACCATGGCTCTGATCAGGCAAAATGCTGTGCGGAGCCGTCCACAGTGGTCGTCCATAAAGGACCCGGAGGCCGTTGGGCGACTTTTTTGCGCGACACGCCGATGAGAGGTCTCCGGGCGTGTGGCTGAGGCCACGCCGACCCCGATCCCGCGCTGCGGCGGGGGTTCCCGGACCCGCCGGCGGACCCCGGATCAGGCTTGTCCGGGCGCCGCCGGGGATCTCGCCGCGGAGCCCGGGAGGGCCAGCCAGCCGATCGCGTAGGTCTCCTTCACCGAAACTTCGACGGGGCGGAACGCTGCCGCGTCGATCGACGGCGTCTGCCGGACGACTTCGTCGTGGAACCAGGCGGAAGTGATCCCCGCCAGCGGAGCCGATGACGCCGACAAGGCGGCCTTCACCTGCGCCGCTTCCAGCAACCGGAAGGCGTGGTTGATCGACGGTGCCGTAACGCCGAACTCGTCGTGGACGACCTCTCCGGCGTGCAGGGCCAACCGCAGCCGCAGCTGTTCCTCGGCCCGATGCCGGGCGTTGTGGTGGTGCAGCCTGCGCACCAGTGCGCGTGGCAGGGACGCTGCGATGGGCCCTTTGGGGATTTCGGGCGGAACCAGGACCAGCACGCCGTCGCCGCAGTCGACGTGCCGGCAGTCCTTCCACGGCAGGCCCGCGTCGGCGAAAGCCCGCCGCAGGGCCTGATACAGCGCTTGCCGCAGGACCAGCCGGTGCCCGCTGGTCCGGCGGGTGTCCCCGTACCCGCAGACGTCGACCACGACGATCGTCCGGTGGACTGCCTGGCGGGGACCGGGTTCGCGCCTGCCCACTCAGATCACCTCCGTCGCGGTGAAGATCTTCCTCAACCGCGTGAGGGCGCGGTGCTGGGCGACGCGGACGGCGCCGGGCGTGGAGCCGACCGCGTCCGCGGTCTCCTCCGCCGACAGACCGACGACCACGCGCAACACCACGATCTCCCGCTGCCTGTCCGGCAACAGTTCGAGCAACTGCGACATCCGCTCGTTCAGCTCACCTTGCAGCGCCCGCTGCTCGGGGCCGACCCCGCCTTCGACCTCGTCGGGGATTTCGGCCACCGGCTCGGCTCGGTTGCGCGCCGCCGCGCGGTGCGCGTCGGCCACCTTGTGCTGGGCGATCCCGTAGACGAACGCCAGGAACGGGCGGCTTTGGTCGCGGTAGGAGGGCAACGCCGTCAGCACCGCCAGGCACACTTCCTGCGCGACGTCGTCCGCGGACGCGAACGAACGCTCACGCCTGCCGACCCGGGCGCGGCAGTACCGCACCACCAACGGGCGGATGGCCGCGAGCAGCCGCTCCACTGCTTGGGGATCTCCCTCGACAGCAGCGGCGACCGGCTCGTCCAGCCCGTCGACGACGGTGCTCGGGCCGCCGGCACCACGAGCGGAAGCCGTGGCGGCAATCGGGAGCGCGACAGTGCGCAGGGCGGCGGCCTGCCGCACGATGTTCCGCCGGAAGGCTTCCGTGCGCACCTCGTTGTCCAGGTCGGGCTTGAAGAGACTGTCGAGGTAGCCGTCCACGGCAGCGCTGCGCCGGATGAGCTCGTCGTCGTTTCCTCGGCTGATCATCGGTCCCTCCCTTCGAGTTTCGCCGGCAACCGTCTGCGGCCCCGGGACACCCTCTGCTCGGCCGCGTTGACCGGGATGTCCACCTCGAGGTGAAGGTCGGGCGAACCCCAGGTCGTCTGGCGCAAACGGTCACCGAGCTGCTGGATGTCCTCGTTGTCGAACCGCTGCTGGTGCCGCCGCGCGCTCATCACCATGTACCGCACCGTGCGGTACAGCCACGCGCTCTCGTTCCGGACCGGATCCTGGCCGGGCCGCTTCAGAGGACGCATGACCAGCTCGGCGACCGCGTCGTCCGCGAACGTCCGCGCGTCCGTGACGGAACTGCCCAGCCTCACGGCGAACGTGGCGAGATCGACGTAGTAGAGCTTGCGGAGGCTCATCGCGCGCTCGGCCAACGCGCGTTCTGCTTCACCGGTGCCGTCCGTCACGCCGGATCCGGATGTTCGGGCGCCGGCGGAAATCCGTGGGACGGCTCGGTGCACCGTGCGGTGTCGGACATCTGTTCGGCCGGTCTGCTCATCGTGGACTCCTTCGTCACGCCCATGTCGGTAAGTGACGGAAAAGCTCCGCGGTGACAAAGGATCTTCCCCACAGGGTGAACTCACTCGTTCGGCCCAGCGTGACGTCTCGGCCACCCCGCACGCACAACGCCGTGTTGGGCGCGGGACTGTCGGTGCGGCGGGCTAGTCTGCCGCGGGAGGAAGACCCGGGTGCGACAGGGAGAACCGTGGACCAGGAGACGCTCACCACCGTGGTCGGCCGGGTGGCCGGGACCGAGGACTCGACGCCGCTGCAGTTCCACGTGGCCATCGATCCCGAGGCCTACCTGCAGCTCGACGACGTCGTCGTCACCCGGCGGGAACTGCCCGGTCTCGGGGAAGTCACGTCCTACGGCGTCGTCACGCAGGTGAGCGCGCGGCACGAAGGCGCCAGCTTCGGCAGCGACGTCTTCCTGATCTCCGACGGTGTCCTGCCCGCGCAGGTGCAGGAGATCGCCGAGATCGCCACCACCCGCGTCGAACCCGAGTGCTACGTGCCACCGAAGCCGGGCAGCCAAGTCTCCCGGGCCGTGGGGGAGGATCGCGCGCAGGCGCTGTACTTCGACAACATGACCCGCCAGGTGGCCGTCGGGCTGGGGCGGGACGGCGAACCCGTCTACCTGAACCTGGACTTCCTCGACGGCACCCGCGGCGCGCACGTCAGCATCTCCGGTGTCTCCGGCGTCGCCACCAAGACGTCGTTCGCGTTGTTCCTGCTGCACTCGATCTTCCGCGGCGGCGCCCTGCCCAACGCCCACAACGCCAAGGCGCTCGTCTTCTCCGTCAAGGGCGAGGACCTGCTGTTCCTCGACACCCCGAACATCCACTTGGACGAGAAGCTCAAGGCCGAGTACGCCAAGCTCGGCCTGCCCGCGGAGCCGTTCGCGTCCGTCGGCTTCTACGCGCCGCCCACTCCGTCGGACACCACCGGGAAGCCTTACGTCACCGGGCGCACCTCCGGCGTCGGCGCCTTCTGGTGGACCATCGCGGAGTTCTGCGCGAACGACCTGCTGCCCTACGTCTTCGCCGACGCCGAAGACGAGCGCAACCAGTACACGATGGTCATCCACCAGGTCGCGAACCGCTTGCGGCTCGACAGCACCCCGGCGGGCAAGGACGGCGCCGCGAACGTCGACGGCGTCCTGTGCCGTACCTACGCCGAGCTCATCGACGTCGTCTGCGAGCGGGTCACCGACGAGGAAACCCGCGCGAGCTGGGCGGGTGCCGTCACCGGCGCCGGCACGGTCAACGCCTTCATCCGCCGCCTGCGCTCCAGCCAGCGCGCGCTCAACGGCCTCATCCGCGGCGACCTCGCCGACCACTCCGCCCGCAAGTTGTCCACGGAGAACCAGCAGGTGACCGTCGTGGACATCCACAACCTCGTCGAGCGCGCGCAGCGGTTCGTCGTCGGTGTCACGCTCGCCGCGGAGACCGCGCGCAAGGAAGCCGCCGGCCCGGGCGGGTTGCTGTTCACCATGCTGGACGAGCTGAACAAGTACGCCCCGCGCGAAGGCAGCAGCCCGATCAAGGAAGTCCTGCTGGACATCGCCGAACGCGGCCGTTCCCTCGGCGTCATCCTGATCGGCGCGCAGCAGACCGCCTCCGAGGTCGAACGCCGGATCGTCAGCAACAGCTCGGTGCGGATCGTCGGCCGCCTCGACGCCGCCGAGGCCTCGCGCCCCGAGTACGGCTTCCTGCCGCAGAGCCAGCGCGTCCGCGCGACCCTCGCCACGCCCGGCACGATGTTCGTGAGCCAGCCGGAGATCCCGGTGCCGATCGCCGTCGGCTTCCCGTTCCCGGCCTGGGCCACGCGGCTTTCCGAGGCCGGGCGGATCCCCTCGGCCACGGCGACGTCCAAGAAGTCCGATCCCTTCGCCGGCCTGCCGACGCGCGGCAGCGACCCGTTCGGCGACGACCCGCCGCCGTTCTGAGCCCGCCGCCCGCTGCCCGCACGGAAGAACGGAAGGACGAAGCGTGAAGTTCCTGCACACCTCCGACTGGCACGTCGGCAAGACGCTCAAGGGCCGCAACCGCCTGGACGAGCAGCGTGCGGTGCTCGGCGAGATCGTCCGGATCGCGCGGGACGAGCGGTTCGACGCGATCCTCGTCGCGGGCGACCTCTACGAGACGTCGGCGCCGTCGGCGGCCGCGCAGGAGCTCGTGGTGCGGGCCCTGATGGCGCTGCGCGAAACCGGTGCCGAGGTCGTGGCCATCGCCGGGAACCACGACCACGCGGCGACGTTCGAAGCCTATCGCCCGCTGCTGAAGGCGGCGAGCATCCAGCTCACCGGCGACCCGCGCCCGGTTCACGACGGCGGCGTCTACTCGTTCGACGCGCGGTCGACGGGCGAACGCGTCAACCTCGCCGTGCTGCCCTTCCTTTCCCAGCGCTACGCGGTCCGCGCGGCCGAACTGCTCGCCGGGACCCCGGCGGACAACGTCGGCGAGTACGACCAGCGCGTGCGCGACATCCTGGAGCACCTCAAGACCGGGTTCACGCCCGGCGCGGTGCACCTCGTCATGGCGCACCTGACGGTGACCGGCGGGACGATGGGCGGCGGCGAGCGCGCGGCGCAGTCCATCTTCGAGTACCACGTGCCGGCCACGGCGTTCGGCGCCGACCCGCACTACGTCGCCCTCGGCCACCTGCACCGGCGCCAGTCGCTGCCCGCCGCGTGCCCGGTGCACTACAGCGGTTCGCCGTTCGCGGTGGACTTCGGCGAGCAGGACAACAAGAGCGTCGTGCTGAGCGTCGAAGTGACGCCGACGACGCCGGCGAAGATCACCGAACTCCCCATCACCGCGGGGCGGCGGCTGCGGACCGTCCACGGCACGGTGGCGGAGCTGGTCGGCCGCGCGGAGGAGTTCGGCGAGGACTACCTCCGCGTCTACGTCCGCGAAGCGACCAGGGCGGGGCTGCGCGAGGAGGTCCAGGAAGCGCTGCCGAACGCCCTGGAAATCCGCATCGACCCGGAATTCGCGGCTCCGGTGACGACCTCGGGCGGCGACCGCGCGATCGCGGACCGTTCGCCGGGGGAGCTGTTCGCGAGCTACTGCGAAGAGCGGACGGTCGAGGACAAGCGCGTCCAGTCGCTCTTCGCGCGGCTGCACGACGAAGAGACGAGCGGGGTGTGACATGCGGCCAGTACTGCTGGAGATGACCGGCTTCGCGTCGTTCCGCGACAAGACCGAAGTCAGCTTCGAGGACACGGACTACTTCGCGCTCGTCGGGCCGACCGGCGCCGGCAAGAGCACGGTCATCGACGCGCTCACCTTCGCCCTCTACGGTTCCGTCGCCCGCTGGGACCACGAAGGGCTCGTCGCGCCCGCGCTCGCCCCGACGGCGAACCGCGCGACCGTGCGGCTGGTGTTCGACGCGGGTGGCGCGCGCTACCACGTCGTGCGCGAAGTCCGGCGCAGCGGCGGGAAGAAACCCACGGTCAGCGTCAAGAACGTCCGTCTGGAACGGCTCATCGACCCGACCGCGCTCGGCGGCCCGGAGGACGACGCCGACCCGGTCGCCGCGGACTCCGAGGTCACCCCGGCGGTGGAACGCCTGCTCGGGTTGACGTTCAAGCACTTCTGCACCTGCGTCGCGCTGCCCCAGGGCGATTTCGCCGAATTCCTGCACGCCAAGGCGGCCGACCGGCAGAAGATCCTCATCAAGCTGCTGGGCCTGGAGGTCTACGAGCGGATCGGCCGCCGCGCCGGCGTCACGGCGGAGCAGCAGAAGCAGCGCGCC
Organism: Amycolatopsis sp. NPDC098790; assembly: GCF_044759945.1. NCBI lineage: Bacteria > Bacillati > Actinomycetota > Actinomycetes > Pseudonocardiales > Pseudonocardiaceae > Amycolatopsis > Amycolatopsis sp. NPDC098790. The sequence goes on along the minus strand of NZ_JBIWAI010000007.1, from coordinate 345,573 downwards.
GCCGTCCTCACCGAGCAGCTCGGCAGCTACGCCGACGCGACGGAGGAAGCCGTCGAAGAGCTGGCCGGGCGGATGACGGCGCTGGCCGACCTGGACGCGCGCGTGACCGCGGCCCTGCCAGGGCTCACCGACGCGACCCGCGCGCACGACGAAGCCCGGCAAAGCGTCGCGACGCTGACGAAGGAACTGGGCGTCCTCGACGCGCTGGAGCGCCCCGAAGGCGTCGAGGACCTCGAGACGCGGCGCCGCGCCGCGGCGGACACGGCGACCACGGCACGAACCGGGCTGGAGACGGCCGAAACGGCGGACGAGGCGGCCCGTGCCGCGCTCGCGGCCGCTCCGGCACGCGGCGAGCTGGAACGGATCCGCGCCGCGCGCACGGAGCTGACCGAGGCCGAGAAAGCCCTCCCCGGCCTGGAAGAGGCCGCGAAAACGGCGTCGGCGGCGAAAACGGCCGCCGCCGCGGCGGTGACGGAGGCCGTGGCCGCGGTGGACGTCGCCCGCCGGACGCGGGACACGACCGCCCGCGCGGCCGAGGACGCGGCGGCCGAAGCCGCGCGGGCCCGCCAGGACCGCGACCGGCTGGCCGGGCTGAAGCCGCCGTCCGATCTCGGGGACCTGGCGAAGGAAGCGGCGCGGGTGGCGAAGCGCACGTCGGACGCCGACGCGCGCCTGCGTGCCGCCGAGAGCGCCGACGCCGAAGCGCGTGCGGCGCTGGCCGCCCAGCCGGACGTCGCTCCGCTCGCGGCGGCCCGCTCCGACGCCCGGACGCTCTACACGGTGTGCGACGCGCAACGGAAAGCCGCGCCCGAGCAGGCCGCGCGCCGGACGGAACTCGAAGCGGCGCGAGCCACCTTCGCTCGCTTCGACGCCGAAGTCGTCGCGGCGAAGTCGGCGGTGACCGAAGCCGAACGGGCCGGGCAGGCGCTGACGCTGCGGGCCGGGCTCGCCGTCGGGCACCCGTGCCCGGTCTGCGAGCAGGAAGTCGCGACGCTGCCCGACGCCGGCGGCCACGCCCACCTGGCCGAAGCGGCGGAACGCCTCGAGCGCGCCGAACGCGAGCGCGCCGCCGCCGAATCCGCGCTGCGCAAGCTGGAGCGCGCCGTGGACCGCGACGCCGACTCGGCCGCGTCGGCGGCCGCGCAGGCGGAAGAACTGCGTGCGGTGCTCGCCGACGTCGACGGCCCACCGGAGTCGTCGGTGCTGCGCCGGCCGGTCGAGGCGGGTTTTTCCGAGCAGGACTACGCCGATCTCGTCACGGCCGTGCGCGAGCGGGGCGAGTGGCTGTCGGCGACGATCGACGGCCGCACCCGCGTCGCCGAGGCCGCGCACGCCGCGGACAAGGAACTGGCGGCGGCCCGCGCCGACCGCGCGGCGGCGCAGCAGGAGGCCGAGGGCGTCGAGAAGTCGTTCGCGGCGGCCAGGGAAGCGCTGCGGGTGGCGCGCGACCCGCTGGTGGAGCTGGGCGCGCCCGCGGTCGACGACGGCGACGTCCCGGCGGGCTGGCAGCGGTTGACCGCGTGGGCGGCGGCCACCCTGGAAGACCGGCGGACGGCGCTGGCCGCGCGCGAAGCGGCCGCGGAAGCCGCGGGCAAGGAAGCCGTCGTCGCGGCGGACGACCTCGCCTCGGCCGAGCGGACCGCCGAGCAGCGGCGGAAACGGGCGGGGGAGGCGGCGCTGGCCGAGCAGTCGGCGAGCACCGCGCTGACGACCACCCGGCGCCGGCACGGCGAACTGAGCGAGACCCTCGCGGACGCGCCCGCTGCCGAGGTCGTCACCGAGCAGCTCGCGAAGGTCGCTTCGCTCGAAGAAGCCGCGAAGCAGGCGGACGCGGAGCTGCGGACCGCCCGGGCTGCCGCGAAACAGGCCACCGAGGCCCAGGCACGGATCGCTTCGCAGGTCGACGCCGAACGGCAGCGGCTGTCCCGGGCGCGCGACCCCCTGGTGAGCCTGGGTGCGCCGCCGATCGACGGGGACAGCCTGCTCGGCGCGTGGACCGCGCTCACGGACTGGGCGGCCGGGCAGGCGAACGAGCACCGCGAGCGGCTGGCCGTCGCGACGACGGCCGAGGGCGAAGCGGCCGAAGCGTTGCGGGCGGCCGAACGCGCGGTCGTCGACGACGTCACGGCGCTCGGCGTCGCACTGCCGGAAGGGCCGGTCCGCGACCGCGTGCCGGTCGCGTTGGCCACCGCGCGGGCGCGCGCCGAAGCCGATCACACGGAGATGAAGCGGCGCGTGGCGCGCGTGGCGGGCCTGCACGGCGACATCGCGGCCGCGGAGTCCGAAGCCCAGGTCGCGCGGCTGCTCGCGGACCTGCTGCGCTCGGACAAGTTCCCGCGCTGGCTGATCGCCGGCGCGCTGGACACGCTGGTCGCGGAGGCGTCGGCGTCGCTGCTGGAGCTGTCCGGCGGCCAGTTCGAGCTGACCCACGACAAGGGCGACTTCCTGGTGGTGGACCACAACGAGGCCGACGCGCGGCGTCCGGTGAAGACGCTGTCCGGCGGCGAGACGTTCCAGGCGTCGCTTTCGCTGGCTTTGGCGCTGTCTTCGCAGCTGGGTGCGATGGCCGCCGAAGGCGCGACCAAGCTGGAGTCGATCTTCCTCGACGAGGGCTTCGGGACGCTGGACGAGGCGACTCTCGACGTCGTGGCGTCCACGTTGGAGAACCTGTCCGCGACGGGGTCGCGGATGGTCGGGGTGATCACGCACGTGCCGGCGCTGGCCGAGCGCGTGCCGGTGCGGTTCCTGGTCACCCGCGACGGCTCCGGCTCGCACATCAGCAGGGAGGGCGCATGACGGCGGTGGCCGGGACGCACTTCAGCGTCGACTCGTGGGACCCGGGCTACGGCAGCTCGATGGAGGCCGAGGAACTGGCGCGGTCCGGGGCCGAGGTCGAGCTCGAGGTCGAGGTGCCGATGGCCGAATGGGCCCCGATCGACCCATCGCCGGTCTCGGCGCCCGACGCGGTGTTGTTCGTCGACGGCGTCCGCCGCATCGACGCCCGGGTGTGGATCGACGACCCGGCGGGAACGAACTCGGCCTCGATCGGGCTGTGCGCGTCGTACGCGGCGGGGGTGGTGTGCTGCTGCAACGGGCGGGCCCACGTGGTGGCGAACGAGGTCCGGCGCGGGGTGTTCACGGTGGCCCCGGAAGCGGCCGACATCCCGACGTCGGCGGGGGTGTATGAGGCATTTTCGACGACGGCCAAGGACGACAAGCCACTCGCGGTGGTGCTGTCGTCGTTGCTGCAGGAGCGCCTGGCGGAGACGGAGCTGAAGACGGCGATGGATGCCCGCGACGCGATCGCGGGCCACGTCGGCAGCGACTTGCTGGTGGTGGACGGCCCGTTGAGCGGCCGCACGCACCTGCCCCGCGCGGTGGGGTTCATCAAGAGCCACCAGACGACGTACTTGCCGGGCGAGCTCAACGCGATGGTCGGCAGGCTGGAGCCCCACCAGCGGACCCCGGTGTTCCTGATGGGCACGACGTGGGTCCGCCATTCGTGGTACTTGCGGTTGCCATCGGTGGGAGGGCCGCCGTGGTCGGGAGTGGTCCGCGTGGAGGCGGCGCCGCACCTGGGGCGCGCGGAGGTGGCGGCGTTGGCGAACCTGACGCAGTCGGTACTGGGGCGGTTCGCTTCGGTGGAGTACAAGGACTCGCGGGCGCCGCAGAACTTGTATCCGATTGCGGGGTTGGAGCGGGATTTGCGGCATCGGCTGGGGGATCAGCAGTTCGTTTACCGGGCGTTGCGGGTGGCCGCGGCTCGCTGAGGTTCGGTCGGGTGGGGTCGCATGAACGACTCTTTCATGCGACTGGATGCGGTGAACGACCCTTTCATGACTTCCGGGCGGCAGTGGCCCGCCGAGACCAGGGCCCGCCGGAACCAGCCTCCCGCCGAGACCGGCGCCGGCCGGAACCGCCGCCCGCCGAGACCAGCCCCGCCGAGACCGGTGCCCGCCGAGACCGCCGTCGGCCGGAACCGGCGCCCGCCGAAACCAGCCCCGCCGAGACCGGTGCCCGCCGAGATCGGCCCGCTCTTCCCCGGCGGGGTTCCGGCAAGGTGCGCGGTGGCATGACCGGCGGTCCAGCCGAACGCCTTGAATGAGTCATTCAGGTCTCCGGAGGTCCTGAATGACTCATTCAAGACGTCTGGGCTTCGCTCCGGCGACCCGAAACGCCGACGTCGCCAGGCCCCTACCACCGAATGCGGTGAACGCCTCTCCCAGGAAATTCGTGCGAGTCACCTCGGGGCGACTCGCTTCTGCCGACCTATTTCCGGCCACTGCGGGCGGCCCCGGCCCGCAGAGACCGGCCCCCGCCCTTCCCTGGGGGGCGTCCCCTTGGCCAGTCTATCGGCGCCCACCGACAACCCCGGCGTTTCGGCCCTCCGCGGAGCCGGGTTGTCCACAACTGCCGAGCGGTGTGGACAACCCGGCTGCGCTGAGACCGGCCCGGCGGGAAGACCGCCGGGCCGGGCCCGCCCTCTGGGGTGGGCGGGCCCCCGGGGCGGCTGCCTGGGGGCACGCGCCCGCCCCGGGGTGTCCTTTGTGGATGGTCAACCCGCCGGGCGGTCACCCGCCGGCGCGACGACCGTGACGGTGAAGGAACCGGTGGCCGTCCGCCCATCGGTACACGGGAACACCGCCAGGTACCTGCCCGGCCGGTCCACCGCCGTCGCGTAACCGGCGTGCCGGCCCCAATCGCCGCCCTCCGTCCACCGCAACGGTGCCGTGAAGCCCCTCGACGTGACCGGTCCGTTCGGCGTGCAGCCCACGTCCCACTCAGCGAACACCACCGCCTGGACCTGCCCGCCCGGCGCGACGTCCTGGGTCAGCGACCACACCACGGCCTGCTCCGCGTGCGCCGGTGCCACCGGCACGAGCGCCGCCGTCATTAGGCCGATCAGGGTTTTCTTCAGCATGCTCAGTCCCCTCTCCTGCGTGGTCACTCCACGCTTGAGCCGGGGAAACGGTTGAGCCGCACCAATGTTCAAGTACGTGAACGACTATCGAATCTATGTTTCCCGGTCACGTATGCGTTAACTTGTCCGCCGTTGATCCCGTTCGACGACGAGGGAGACCGCGATGCGCACCGGCCGGCTCGTTCTTGCCGCGGTACTGGGATTGTCGATCGCGGCACCGGCGACGGCGGTCGCGGACGCTCAGCCGTGGCGCGACGCCCGTCAGTCGCCCGATCGGCGCGCCGCCGAACTCGTCGCCGCCATGACTCTCGACGAGAAGATCTCCCAGCTGCACCTGCAGCCCGACGCCGAGCACCAGCGGTTCGTCCCACCCATCCCGCGCCTCGGCGTCCCCGGCTTCCGGATCGCCAACGGCCCCGCCGGGATGGGCCCGGCCGACGACAAACCGCAGAAACCGGCGACCGCGCTGCCCGCCACGATGGCGCTCGCGTCGACGTTCGACACCGGACTCGCGCGCCGCTACGGCCGGCTGATCGGCGACGAAACCCGCGCCCTCGCGCACAACGTGTCCGAGGGGCCGGACATCAACATCGCCCGCGTCCCGCGCAACGGCCGGACGTTCGAGGGCATGGGCGAGGACCCGGTGCTCGTCGGGGCCATGGGCGCCGCCGACATCCGCGGCATCCAGGAGAACGGCACCATCGCCGAGGTCAAGCACTACGCGGCGAACAACCAGGAGACCCAGCGCCAGAGCATCGACGAGCACATCGACGAGCGCACCCTCAACGAGCTGTACCTGCCGCACTTCGAGCAGGCCGTCACCGAAGGCCGCGCGGGCTCGGTGATGTGCGCCTACCCGAAGATCAACGGGGTCTTCACGTGCGAGAACCCGGCGCTGCTGCAGGAAAAGCTGCGCGACGACTGGGGTTTCAAGGGTTTCGTCCAGTCCGACTGGGGTGCCGCGCACAGCACCGTCGGCTCGGCGAACGCGGGCATGAACCTCGAGATGATCGACGGCACCTGGTACGGCGAGAAGATGAAGCAGGCCGTGCTCGCCGGGCAGGTGAGCGAACAGCGCGTCGACGAGCTGCTGGTGCCGCGCTTCCGGACGATGTTCGCGTTCGGGCAGTTCGACCACCCGCCGGTGCTCACGCCGCTGCCGACCGCGCAGCACGACGCCGCCGCGAAGCAGTTCGCCGAACGCGGCATGGTGCTGCTGCGCAACGATCACGCCCAGCTCCCGCTCGATTCCTCGGTGAAGTCGATCGCGCTGATCGGGCCGTTCGCCACCAAGGCCAAGACCGGGGGTGGCGGCAGCTCCGCCGTCATCCCGACGTCCACAGTGGACCCACTGCCCGGGCTGCAGGCTCGCGTGCCCGGTGCCACGGTGACGTTGGACGACGGCAGCGACCCCGCGCGGGCGGCCGAACTCGCACGCGGCGCCGAAGTGAGCGTCGTGATGGTGGGCGACAACGAAGCTGAGGGCAAGGACCGGCCGAGCCTGGCCTTGGACGGCAACCAGGACGCGCTCGTGGCGGCGGTCGCGGCGGCGAACCCGCACGCGGTGGTCGTCGTGAAGAGCGGCGGCCCGGTGCTGATGCCGTGGGCGTCGTCGGTCCCGGCGATCCTGCAGGCGTGGTACCCGGGCCAGCAGGACGGCGCCGCGGTGGCGAGCGTGCTGTTCGGCGACGTCAACCCGTCGGCGAAGCTGCCGATCACGTTCCCCGCGGCGGACGCGGACACGCCGGCGAACACGGCGGCGCAGTTCCCCGGGGTGAACGGGGTCGCGGAGTACTCGGAGGGGCTGCAGGTCGGCTACCGCTGGTTCGACGCGCAGGGCCGCGCGCCGCTGTTCCCGTTCGGGTACGGCTTGTCGTACACCACGTTCGCGTTTTCCGGGTTGTCGGTGCGACCGACGCGCGACGGCGCGACGGCGACGTTCACGGTCCGGAACACGGGCCACCGCGCGGGCGCGGAGGTGGCCCAGCTGTACCTCGGTTTCCCGGCGGCCGCGGGCGAACCGCCGCGGCAGCTGAAGGGGTTCTCGCGGGTGGAGCTGGCGCCGGGGCAATCCCGCCGGGTGACGATCTCCCTGGACGCGCGCGACTTTTCGGTGTGGGACACGGAGACGCACGCGTGGGCGCCGGTGAAGGGCGGGTTCACGGTGCAGGTGGGCGACTCGTCGCGGTCGTTGCCGCTGCAGGCGCGGCTCATGCGCTGACGGGCGGTGTGTCGTCCACGGCGTTGGCGTTGGCGCTGGCGTCGCGGAGTTGTCCACAGCCCGGTCGTGATGTGGATCAGTGCGCCCGGGCGGTCCCTTTTTCCGGCTTTTCGTCGGTGGGGCCCGATACGCTGGAAGCGGGGACGCCCCCCAGGGAGGGCGGGGGCTGCCCGGCCCAGTCGTGCTTGCTGTCAGCAGCTTTCCGATTCCCGCCGTCGGCCGGCGTGGCGAGGTGCGGGCGGGCCGGACGGCATGAACGACTCTTTCAGCGCGTCGGACGACGTGAAAGGGTCGTTCAGAACGTTCGGTCGCCGCGTCGCCGTGCTCCCTGGCGGCCCCTTGACGGTAACCACTTGGTTGTCCACAGTGTCGCCGTGATGGGGACAAGCAGGCCCCCGAGAGGGTCGTTCACCCGGTTTCGTCGGTCGGTGCCGATAGACTGGACCGGGGTCAGCCCCCAGGGATGGGTGGGGTTTGCTTGCTGGGGTGGCCCGTCCTGCTGTCAGGCTTGAAGACTTTGCCGGAACCCTGCCAGGGAGGGTGGGGGTCGCCGGCCTCCGCTTCAGGCCTTGCAGCCCGGCGCGCTCGCCGCGGCGGTCAACAGTTCCGGGGACTCCGCCAACGGCGCCACCGGGTCGTACGTTCCGTCGACATCCTGTTGAGCCTGCTCCATCGCCGTCACCGCCGGCTGCTGGGAAGCCGCGTCGCCCGGCTTGGCGCCGTCCAGGGTCGTCTTCGCGTCGCGTGCCCGGTCGCGGGCCGTTGTGTACTTCGTGACGAATGCCTTCCGGACCGTCTCGGCCAGCGGTACCGGTGCCGGTGGGAGGGCCTGGAGCCGGTCGACCACCTCGCCCGTCCGGTCCGCGATACCACCCAGTTCCTGGCTCAGTGCCTTCTGCGCCTCCTCGACCGAACCCGGGTCGGACGTTCCCGGCACCGCCTCCGCGTTCGTGCGCTTCCGGTAGTCGTGGATCGCCGAACAGAACCCGTCGAGCCAGTCGAGCGCGGCCGGGTCCGCCGTCGGCGCGGTCAGCGGCGCCGTCACCGTCACCGTCGGCGGGGCCGGCGGGCCCGGCTCCGAACACGCCGTCAGCAGCAGACACGCCCCCAGCAGACCCGGCACGATCCTCATGGCTTCCCCTCCCGCTTTGCCAGTACACGCGCGAGGGGCCCCGCCGGTTGCGTCACGCCGCGGCGAGCGTGCCGCCCAGTGCCGACCGGCCGTCCTCCGTCAGCTCCGCCCGCGTCCACTGCCCGACGGCCACCACGCGGACCGGCCGGATCAGCCCCGCCCGCGCCAGCTCGTGCGCCGTCGCCTGGTCGCAGCACGGCAGCCCGTCGACCCGCAGGTCCGGTTCGCAGCTGCACGTCAGCTCGGCCCGCCCGGCGCCGACCGCCCGCAGCATCGCCAGTGCCCTTCTGTTCAACATCGTCGTTCCCCCTCCGTGGTGCTGTCCTGGAGGAGACGTGACCGCAGTCACCGAATACGCGGTTTTCGCGAGGTTCCCCCGAACGGTGCACCATGGCCCCATGACCGAACAGATCGAAGACCCGGCCGTGCGCGCGTTCGTCGACGCGCTGAACTCGGGCGACCGCACAGCGTTCCGGGCCGCACTGACGTCCGACGCGACGATGTCCGACGACGGCACCGACCGAGACCTCGCGGAGTGGACCGAAAAGGAGATCTTCTCCAGCCAGGGCCACCTCGAAGTGGAGACCGCCCAGGACGAAGGGAGGCGGTTCGTCGCGAACTACTCGAACTCGACGTGGGGCGCCATGCGGACGCGGTGGGCGTTCACCGTTCGCGACGGCAAGGTGGCGCGGTTCGAAACCGGCCAAGCCTGAGTCCTGACCGGAATTCAGAGCCGTTCCTGCAACGCGTCCGCCGCGGCGAGCAGGTCCGCGGCCCAGCGCGCGCCCGGCTTGCGGCCGATGCGCTCGATCGGGCCGGACACCGACACCGCGGCCACGACCGTGCCCGCGGAATCGCGCACCGGCGCCGAGATGCTCGCCACGCCGGGCTCGCGCTCGGCGACCGACTGCGCCCACCCGCGGCGCCGCACTTCCAGCAGCGTCCGCTCGCCGAAGACCGCGTCGGCCAGGATCGTGCGCTGCGTGTGCGGATCCGCCCACGCGGCGAGGACCTTCGCGCCCGAGCCGGCCGTCATCGGCAGCCGTGAACCCACCGGGACCGTGTCCCGCAGGCCGGACGGCGGTTCCGCCGTCGCGACGCACACGCGCTGGACGCCGTCGCGGCGGTAGAGCTGCACGCTTTCGCCCGTGACGTCCCGCAGCTTCGGCAGCACCACGCCCGCCGCGTCGAGCAGCGGGTCCGTCGAACCGCCCGCCAGTTCGGCCAGCGCCGTACCGGGACGCCAGCGGCCGTCCGGACCGCGGCGCAGCAGCCGGTGCACCTCGAGCCCGACCGCGAGCCGGTGCGCGGTGGCCCGGGGCAGACCCGTCCGCGTGCACAGTTCGGCGAGGCCGCAGGGGTCGTCCGCGACCGCCTGCAGGACGGCCACTGCTTTGTCCAGTACTCCGATACCGCTATGCTGTCCCACGACCCGATACTAGCGTCCCGCACTTTGGGAAGTCCAGCATCTGGGAAAACCCTGAACTCGAGCTGCGCCCTTCCTTCGCGGCTCGCATCCGTTCCGCAGGTGCGCGCCCGAGTTCCGACGTCGAACCGTGGAAGGAGCCGGAGATGACCAGCCCGACCGGCAAGGCCCGCACGCTCGCGGAGAAGGTGTGGGAAAGCCACCTCGTGCGCCGAGGCGAAGGCGCCGAGCCGGACCTCCTCTACATCGACCTCCACCTGCTGCACGAAGTGACCAGCCCGCAGGCCTTCGACGGCCTCCGCCTGGCCGGGCGGCCGGTGCGCCGCCCCGACCTGACCATCGCGACCGAGGACCACAACGTCCCGACCGTCGACATCGAGCTCCCCATCGCCGATCCGGTCTCGCGCACCCAGGTCGACACCCTTCGCCGCAACTGCAAGGAGTTCGGCGTCCGGCTGCACCCGATGGGTGACGCCGAGCAGGGCATCGTGCACGTCATCGGCCCGCAGCTCGGCCTGACGCAGCCCGGCACGACCGTGGTCTGCGGCGACAGCCACACCTCCACGCACGGCGCGTTCGGCGCCATCGCCTTCGGCATCGGCACGTCCGAGGTCGAGCACGTGCTCGCCACGCAGACGCTGCCGCTGCGTCCCTTCAAGACGATGGCGATCACCGTCGACGGCGAACTGCGGCCCGGCGTCACGGCGAAGGACATCATCCTCGCGGTGATCGCGAAGATCGGCACCGGCGGCGGCCAGGGCTACATCCTGGAGTACCGCGGCGCGGCCATCGAAGCGCTTTCGATGGAGGCGCGGATGACCGTCTGCAACATGTCGATCGAGGCCGGCGCCCGCGCCGGGATGATCGCGCCGGACGAGACGACGTTCGCCTACCTGAAGGGCCGTCCGCACGCGCCGCAGGGCGCCGATTGGGACGCGGCGGTGGAAAACTGGCGCGAGCTGCGCACCGACGAAGGGGCCGAGTTCGACGCCGAGGTGCACCTGAACGCGAGCGAGCTGACGCCGTTCGTGACCTGGGGCACCAACCCCGGCCAGGGCCTCCCGCTGGGCGCCGAGGTGCCCGACCCGGAGCGCATCCCGGACGAGAACGACCGCATCGCCGCTGAAAAGGCCCTGTCCTATATGGACCTGAAGCCCGGGACGCCGCTGCGCGAGATCGCCGTCGACACCGTCTTCCTCGGCTCCTGCACCAACGGCCGGATCGAGGACCTGCGCGCCGCGGCCGAGGTGCTGCGGGGTCGGAAAGTGGCGGACTCGGTCCGGATGCTGGTGGTTCCCGGCTCGATGCGGGTCCGCAAGGCCGCCGAGGAGGAGGGCCTCGACCAGGTCTTCACCGAGGCGGGCGCCGAATGGCGCCAGGCCGGCTGCTCGATGTGCCTTGGCATGAACCCGGACCAGCTGAAGCCGGGCGAGCGCAGCGCGTCGACGTCGAACCGCAACTTCGAGGGCCGGCAGGGCAAGGGCGGCCGGACGCACCTGGTCTCGCCGCTCGTGGCCGCCGCCACGGCCGTGCGGGGCACGCTGTCGTCGCCGGAAGACCTGCTGACCGCCGCCCGCTGACCCACCCGAGGAGCTTTTGCGATGGAACCGTTCACCCAGCACACCGGCATCGGCGTCCCGCTGCGCCGGTCCAACGTGGACACCGACCAGATCATCCCGGCGGTCTACCTCAAGCGGGTGACCCGGACCGGGTTCGAGGACGGCCTGTTCGCCGCCTGGCGCGGTGACCAGGACTTCATCCTCAACACCGAGCCGTTCTCGCGGGGCAGCGTGCTGGTCGCGGGGCCGGACTTCGGCACCGGGTCGTCCCGCGAGCACGCCGTCTGGGCGCTGATGGACTACGGCTTCCGGGTCGTCATCTCCGCCCGGTTCGCCGACATCTTCCGGGGCAACTCCGGCAAGGGCGGCCTGGTGGCCGCGCAATGCGAGCAGCACGACGTCGAACTGCTCTGGAAGCTGCTGGAGAACGAGCCCGGCACGGAGGTCACGGTCGACCTCGAGACCAAGACCGTGCGCGCCAAGGACTTCACCGCGCCCTTCCAGATCGACGACTACGTCCGCTGGCGGCTGCTGGAGGGCCTCGACGACATCGCTCTCACGTTGCGCCATGCCGGTGAGATCGACGCGTTCGAGACGGCCCGCCCGTCCTGGAAGCCGACGACGACGCCGATCGCCGCTCCGTAGGTCGTTCGGGGGTGGAATCCCTTGTGATGCAAGGGATTCCGCCCCTTACTCGATCGGCTGCGACACCACGCCGAACGGCCCTCGCGGGGATCTCCCGCGAGGCGGAACCCGCCCCGGGGCAAGGGAAAGATTCCGCGTACCGTTTGGAATTTGTGCTGCCTTGGTAATACCGTGTCGCTAGTCGGCCCGACGCGGCCGTGGACGAGTACTTCCTTCTTGGAGGACTGGAATGGCCAACAAGGCCCAGCTGATCGAGGCGCTGACGGAGCGCCTGGGCGACAAGAAGGCCGCTTCCGAGGCGGTCGACGGTCTGGTCGACATCATCATCCGGACGGTCAACAAGGGCGAGAAGGTCAACATCACCGGCTTCGGGGTGTTCGAGAAGCGTGCCCGCGCCGCTCGTACCGCGCGCAACCCGCGAACCGGTGAGGCCGTGAAGGTCAAGAAGACCAACGTGCCCGCGTTCCGCGCCGGGACCACCTTCAAGGAGGTCATTTCCGGCGCGAAGAAGCTGCCGAAGGCCGCGCCGGTGAAGCGTGCGTCTTCGCGCACTACGACTGCCACCACGTCCACGCGGGCGGCGGCCGCCAAGCCGGCGACGACGCGTTCGACGACGACGCGCACCCGCGCGGCGGCGGCCAAGCCGGCGACGACAACGCGCGCGACGGCGGCGAAGTCGACCACGACCCGGGCGAAGGCGGCTCCCGCGAAGGCAGCTCCGAAGGCGGCGACGACGAGGGCCGCGGCGACCAAGACGGCGGCTCCGAAGGCGGCCGCGACTCCGAAGACGGCGGCGGCTCCGAAGACGACGGCCGCGAAGTCCACGACGGCCCGGAAGACCACGGCCGCCAAGGCTCCGGCCCGGCGCACCACGGCGGCGAAGAAGAGCTGACCACCCGAAATTGTCGTACCCCTGCGGTAACGTGAAAGCAGGGGTCCCCTGGGGGGTGACCCCCGCTGGGCGTAGGAGATTCGTCGGCAGGGCCCCGCGCAGCTGTGCGCGGGGCTTTGCTGTGTTCGCGGACTTGGTGGGGCAGCGGCGATCGCGCGCGGTCGGTGCGCAGGGCCGCGGTGAGGTTGGTCAGGTCGCTTGGCGGGGGAGAGGCGAGCCGGACTTGTCGGCCCGGCTGATACGGCTCCGGTATCCGAGCGAGCGAGCCGGTGGGAGAGCGGTCCGGCTCGGCTTGGGTATCCGACGGAGCTGGTAAGGAAACGGTCCGGCTCCTGTCGCGCGGAGAAAGTGGCCCGGGAATCCAGCGGAGCCGGTGGGGGAACAGCGGTCCGGCCCTGTGACCGGCGGATGTGGCGCGGGCATCAAGCGGAGCCGGTGGGGGAGAAGCGATCCGCTCGTCCCATTCACAACCCATCCATTCAAGCGCGATGAACCCCGCGTTACCCACTACCGGGATCGGCCGTCCGAACGGGATCCGTGCACCACCCGCTCGGAGCACCCACCCGCGCCGCAACCGGTTCCGCCCAATTTCGCAAAGTTGCTTGAGCGCCCGGCCGAGTGATGCCACGCTGCCCTCCTCGGGGTCCGCGTCCGGCGGTGTCCCGCGGCGCGCGCGAACCTGGGGGCGACCACCATCGACATCCGGCTGCTCGGCCCGTTCCAAGCGCTCGTCGGCGGTGCGCCGGTCGTGCTGACCAGCTCCCGGCAGCGCGCCCTGCTCGCCACCCTCGCCCTCTCCGCCGGCCGGCTGGTGACGATCGATGCCCTCGCTCGCGGCGTCTGGGGCGAAGCCCCTCCCGCGCACATCCGCGGCAGCCTCCAGACCTACGTCATGCGCCTGCGCCGGCTCTGCGGCGAAGACACCGTCGTCACCGAACCGGACGGGTACCGGCTGGTCGTCGACCCGTCCCGGGTGGACGCGCTGCGCTTCCTCCGCACCCTCGACCAGGCCGCCGCCTCCACCGAACCCACCCGCCGCCGCGCCCTGCTCACCGCCGCGCTCGCCGCCTGGGGCGGCGCTCCCCTCGAAGGCGTCGGATCCCCCGTCCTCGCCGCCGAATGGGGGCCACTGCTGACCGAGCGGTACCTCTTCGCCGTCGAACAGCGCATCGACCTCGACACCGGGCTCGTCCCCGATGCCCGGCTCGTCGCCGAGCTCACCGACCTCGTCGCCCAGCACCCGCTGCGGGAATCGTTGTGGGAACGGCTGGTGCGCGTCCTCGCCCGGTCCGGCCGCCGCGCCGAAGCGCTGTCCCGCTACGCCGGGCTGCGCGCCCTGCTGGCCGACGAACTCGGCGTCGAGCCCGGCGAGGACCTGCGCCGCCTGCACGCCGAACTGCTCGCCACCGACGCCGGGCCGGCTGTGCACACCGTGCCGCGCCAGCTGCCCTTCGACGTCGCGGGCTTCACCGGCCGCGGCCCCGAACTCGCCGAGCTCGACCGGCTCCCGCCCGGCGGCGCGTCCGGCATCGTCGTCATCGAAGGGACGGCAGGCGTCGGGAAGACGTCGCTGGCCGTGCACTGGTCGCACCGCGTCCGCGACCGCTTCGCCGGCGGCCAGCTGTTCCTCGACCTGCGCGGGCACTCCGCGGGCACGCCCGTCACGCCGGAGGCCGCGCTGGCCGGCTTCCTGCGCGCCCTCGGCGTCCCGCCGGAAACCCTGCCTTCCACAGTGGAGGAACGCTCCGCGCTCCTGCGCAGCCGCCTCGCCGGCAGCCGCACGCTCCTGCTGCTCGACAACGCCCGCGACGCCGACCAGGTCCGCCCGCTGCTGCCCGGGCCGGACAACCTCGTCGTCGTGACCAGCCGCAACCAGCTGCGCGGCCTCGTCGCCCGCGACGGCGCCCGCCGGATCGCGTTGCGCTCCTTCGACGACGTCGACGCCACCGCCCTGCTCGCCGGCAGCGTCGGACCGCAGCGCCTCGCCGCCGAACCGGACGCCGTCGCCGAGCTCGTCCAGCTGTGCGGACGGCTCCCGCTGGCGCTGGCGCTGGCCGGCGAACGCGCGTCGCGGTTTTCCGGCGTCTCGCTCGCGGGGATCGTCGAAGAGCTGCGCGACCAGCGGCTGCGGCTGGACACCCTGCGCGACCCGCAGGACGCCGGCACCGACCTGCGGGCCGCGTTCTCGTGGTCGTACAAGGCGTTGCGCCCCGCCGCCGCACGCTTCTTCCGGCTGCTCGGCCTGCACCCCGGCCACGGCTTCAGCCTGTCCTCGGCCGCCGCGCTCGCCGGCGCGAACCTGCGCGAAGCCCGCGAACTCGCCGACCAGCTCGCCGCCGCGCACCTGCTCAACCAGCCCGGCACCGACCGCTACCAGTTCCACGACCTGCTGCGCGTCTACGCCGCCGAGCTCGTCGAAACCGAGTCGAGCGAGGCCGAACGCGCGGCGGCGCTGCGCCGGCTCCTCGACTGGTACCTCGCGAGCGTCGCCGAAGCGACGAAGCTCGTCCGCCCCGACCTGCTCACCGACGACATCGCGCTCGACACCCCGCCGCTGCCCGCCGTCCCCTTCACCCAGCACGAGCAGACGATCGCCTGGTACACGACCGAACGCGTGGCCCTCACCGCGCTCGTCGGCATCGCCGCGGAAAGCGGCTTCACGGCGCACGCGTGGAAGCTCGCCTGGCTGCTGCGCGGGTTCTTCGCCGAACGCCACGACCGCGACGACTGGATCACGACGGCCCGCACGGCCGTCACCGCCACCCGCGTCGCCGGCGACAACACGGGACTGCAGTACAGCGCCAACAACCTCGGCTCGGCCTACCTGCGCACCCTGCAGCCCGACAAGGCGCTCGAAGCCCTGGAGGAGGCGCGCGCGGCGTCGGAGACGGGCGACGGGACCGCGCTGGCCGTGGCGATCCTGTCCAACCTGGCCGGCGCGTACTACGTCCGGGCGGAGTACGCCGAGGCCGAGCGCCACGCGCTGCAGGCGGTCCGGCTCGCCCGCGACCACGGCCAGCGGACGTTCGTGCCGCACGCGCTGCTGAACGTCAGCGCCAGCCGCATCGGCCTGCGCAACTACGACAACGCCGCCGAAGCGGCCCAGGCCGCGCACGAAGCTTTCGAGGGCCTGGGTGACCGGTACCACGCGGCGCTGGCGCTGGGCAACGTCGCCGAAGCGCTCGAAGGAGCCGGGCGGCACGACGAAGCGGAGAAGGCGGGCCTGGAAGCGCTCGCCGAGCTGAAGGAGCTGAACGCCGAGTACGGCACCATCGACGTCCGGATCACCCTCGGCCGGCTCAAGCTCCGCACGGGCCGGGGCGAGGAGGCGCGGCGGCATTGGGCCGAGGCGCTGAGCGTCTGCCAGCGCCTCGGCGACCCCCGCATCCCGGAGATCCAGGCCCTGCTGGCGACGGTGCCCGCAGTCGGGCCCCCGTCCCGGGATGCGCCGTACCCCTAGCCCGGCGCAGCCCAGCGGGGCCCGGCACCAGTACACCAAGATCGACTGTCACGACGCTGTCGCGGCGGAAGCGCTGCTGAGGCCCGAGACGCCCCAGAGCAGCCCCACCTATCCCTGGCAGGGTTCCGGCAAAGTCGCGCGTGCTCATTTCCTGTCTCTGCTCGGGCGCACTGGAAGGTGAAAGGTCTCCTTCAGCTCGCGCTTCAAGCCGGAACGGCGATCGTCCTCGGCAGCCGAGAGGCCGCCGCGGTGCCGCGAATGTCGCATTCGAGACCTCCCACGTCCCGAATGCGACGTTCGCGACCGTCACGTCCTGGCTACTGCAGGGCTGGATCGCGCCACTCAGACCCGGCGGATATCCAGCTGGTCTAGTCGGTTGGCCGCGGCGCCGGGACAGTTGAGTTGGGCGACTTTGCCAAGCCCCACCCATCCCTGGGGGCTGACCCCGGTCCAGTCTATCGGCGCCGACCGACGAAACCGGGTGAATGGCCCTCTCGGCGACCCGCTTGTCCACATCACGGCGGCGCTGTGGACAACCGAGCGGCTACCAGCCGAAAAGCCGCCAGGGAACACGGCGACGCCTCGGCCGAACGTTATGAACGACTCTTTCATGACGTCCCACGCGCTGAAAGAGTCGTTCATGCGGTCCGGCCCGCTCGCGTATCGGCGGTGTCCGACGAAAAGGCCGGAAAGGCGGTTGCCGAGCGGGCCTTGTCCACATCACGGCCCGCGTGTGGACAACCGGCTCAGCGGTGGCTGGGGGACGGCGTCGGCAGCGCGCTCGGGTGGTAGTCGGCTGCCAGGAGGAGCGGGCCTTCCTCGGCCGTCGGCGCGCGGAACGACAGGACCCAGAACGAGCCCTTCTTGCTCGGCACCACCCCGCCGCGCGCGGCCGGCAGCTCCACGCCGTCGCGGTCGGCCAGCGCGCTGACCAGGTCCGGGATCACGCCGCCCTGGCTGCACACCACCGGGGTCCCGCCGTCGCCCGCCAGCGCCAGCAGCCGCGCGACGCCCAGCACCGGGTCCGGCCAGTAGCCCTCTTCCGACAGCAGCGGCTCGTGGCGCACCTCGGTGCCGACGTCGTCGGCGACCCCGTGCACCGTCTGCACGCACCGCAGGCGCGGCGCCGAAAGCACCCGGTCCGGACCGAACAGGCCCAGCACCCGCCGCAGCGCCGACGCCTGCTTCAGGCCCGCTTCGGACAGCGGCCGCAGGTCGTCGTCGCCGGTCCACTCGTCCCGCTTGCCCGCCTTCGCGTGGCGCACCAGCAGCAGCGTCGTCAGGCCCACCGGGACCTCGCAGAAAGCGCGCAGCACGCGCACGTCTTCCTGCCGCGTCAGCAGCTTTTCCGCCGCCGTCGGTTCGAGCCAGCGCAGCTCGTCGACCTCGTCGTTCGCGGCGAACTCGCCGGACACGGCTTCGGCGCTGAAGTAGTCGACCGTCTTCGGGACCGTGCCGCCGCCGTGCCGGGCGGGCACCGGGTACGCCGTCCGGGCCAGGTAACGGCCCAGGACCGCGGCGAACCCGGTCTCCTCGCGCACTTCGCGTACGGCGGCTTCGGCGATCGTCTCGCCCGGGTCGAGTTTTCCCTTCGGCAACGACCAGTCGTCGTACCGCGGGCGGTGGACCAGGGCGACTTCCGTCACCCCTCCGGCGACGCGCCACAGCACCGCGCCGGCCGCCCGTACTTCGTGGGTCATCCGGCGGCCCCGTGCAGCTTCGCCAGTTCGAGCTGGTGGTCACGCACTCGCGAACCGTCGGCCGGGAACGGCGACCACTCGCCGCTCGCGGTCAGCACCCAGCACCGCGTCGCCGGGTCGAGCGCCGAGTCGAAGATGTTGTCGAGCTGCCGGGTCAGCTTCGGGTCCTTGACGCGCACCAGCGCCTCGATCCGCCGGTCCAGGTTGCGGTGCATCATGTCCGCGCTGCCGATCCAGTGCGTGCCGCCGGCGCGGAAGTTGAAGATCCGCGAATGCTCCAGGAACCGACCGAGGATCGACCGCACGTGGATGTTCTCCGACAGCCCCTCGACGCCGGGCTTCAGCGTGCAGATCCCGCGCACCACGATCTCGACCGGCACCCCGGCCTGCGACGCGTGGTAGAGCGCGTCGATGACCTGCTCGTCGACCAGCGAGTTGCACTTGATCCGGATGCCGGCGTCCTGCCCGGCCCGCGCCAGCTCGATCTCCTCGCCGATCGCGCGCACGATGCCGCGGCGGATGCCGTGCGGCGACGTCAGGATCGTCCGGTAGGTGTCCTGGCGCGAGTAGCCGGTCAGCACGTTGAACAGGTCCGTGACGTCGGCGCCGATGCTCGGGTCGGCGGTGAACAGGCCGATGTCCTCGTAGAGCCGCGCGGTCTTCGGGTTGTAGTTGCCGGTGCCGATGTGGCAGTAGCGGCGGATGGTCGAGCCCTCCTGCCGCACGATCATCGACACCTTGCAGTGCGTCTTCAGCCCGACCAGGCCGTAGACGACGTGCACCCCCGCGCGCTCCAGCGTCCGCGCCCAGGTGATGTTGGCCTGCTCGTCGAAGCGCGCCTTGATCTCGACCAGCGCGACGACCTGCTTGCCCGCCTCGGCGGCGTCGATCAGCGCGTCGACGATCGGCGAGTCGCCGGACGTCCGGTACAGCGTCTGCTTGATCGCGAGGACCTTCGAGTCGGCCGCCGCCTGCTCGATGAAGCGCTGCACGCTCGTGGAGAACGAGTCGTACGGGTGGTGCACGAGGACGTCACCCTCGCGCAGCGTCGCGAAAACGCTCTTCGGGGTCTCGCGCTCGCCGAACGCCGGGTGTGTCGCCGGGACGAACGGCCGGTCCTTCAGCTCCTTGCGGTCCACTCCGGACAGCTGGTGCAGGCAGGTCAGGTCCAGCAGGCCGGGCACCTCGACGACGTCCGCCGGGTCGACGTCCAGCTCGCGCAGCAGCAGCTCGAGCATGTGCTCGCTCATGTCCTGCGCGACCTCGAGGCGCACCGGCGGGCCGAACCGGCGCTGCGCCAGCTCGCGCTCGAGGGCCTGCAGGAGGTCTTCGTCACGGTCTTCGTCGACCTCGAAGTCGGCGTTGCGGGTGACGCGGAAGACGTGGTGCTCGGTGACGTCCATGCCGGTGAACAGCTCGCCGAGGTGCGCGGCGATGAGCTCTTCGAGGGGCAGGAACGTCGCCGTCCGGCTGGTGCGCTCGGTCTCGACGCGCATCAGGCGCGGCACGTTGCTCGGCACCTTCACGCGGGCGAAGCGCTCGGTGCCGCCCTCGGGATCGCGGACCGTGACGGCCAGGTTGAGCGAAAGGCCGGAAATGTACGGGAACGGGTGCGCCGGGTCGACCGCCAGCGGCGTCAGCACCGGGAAGATCTGCTCCGAGAAGTAGCTGGACAGGCGGAGCTGGTCGGCGCCGGAGAGGTCGGCCCAGCCGACGATCCGGATGTCGTGCTCGGCCAGCTGCGGGCGCAGGTGCTTCTCGAACGCGCCGGTCTGCCGCTCGACCAGGTCCTGGTTGCGCTTGGCGATGTAGTCGAGCTGCTCGCGCGGGGTGAGGCCGTCCGCGCTGCGGACCAGGAGGCCGGTCTCGTCGCGGCGCTTCAGGCCGGCGACGCGGACCATGTAGAACTCGTCCAGATTGGACGCGAAGATCGCGAGGAACTTCGTCCGTTCGAGCAGCGGCTGCGACTCGTCCTCGGCCAGCGCGAGCACGCGGGCGTTGAAGTCCTGCCAGGAGAGTTCGCGGTTGAAGTACCGGTCGTCCGGCAGCGTCTCGACGGTGGTCGGCACGGCGGTGACCGCGGGCGGCGCGGACGGGACGGCGCGGAACTCCTCGGGCGGGCGTTCGGCGGTCCGGCGGCGCCTCGTCGCGGGCGTGGCGGCCGCGGCGGTCGTCTTGCGAACCCTCGGCTTGCCGGCGGTGGCACGGGCCGCGGTGTCGCGCGCGGTGGATTTCGACGGGGTCTTCTTGGCCGTGGCGGGCTTCGCGGGGGCGGCCTTCTTCGCCGTCTCCGAAGATCCGTTCGCCGGGTTCCGTCGCCTCCGTGGTGCGGGCGTGCCGCCGTCGTCTGTGCTCACGGACCCCATTGTTCACCAAGCCACGCCGAATTGCGCAGGCCGCGGTGAAGGTCAGGTGAACAGCTCCCCGATCTTGGCGGCGGTGTGTTTCCCGACACCCAGGCTTTGGACGTGGGCGAGGTCTTCGGGGGTGTCGACGTCGCTGCGGAGGCTGGGGAGTTTTCGTCGCAGGGGTATCGCTCCGGAGGCTTCGTGAAGGCGGGCCGAACCGGGGCCGAAGTGCGGGTCGAGGGGTGCGCCGGGGGCCGAGAGCAGGAGGGTGGTGCCGGTGCCTTGGCGGTCGGCTACGAAGGCTCTTTCGGCTCCGGCTTCGGCTATCGCGTCGGTCAGGTCGATGGCGCGCAGGGCGGGGAGGTCGGCTTGGAGCGCTCCGACGACGGCGCCGGGGTCGTCTTGCCGGAGCAGGGTGGCGCCGTGGCGGAAGGCGGCGTTGAGGGTTTTTTCCTCCGGTTCGGCGACGATCTCGACTCCGAGCTCGGCGAGTTCGGCGACGGCGACGGGATCGGCGGCGACCAGCAGTACTCGCCGGACTCTCGCGGTCGAGGTGACGGCGGCGAGGGTGTCGGCGGCCAGGGCCAGGACGAGCGCCGGGTGGCGGTCCGGGGCGACGGCGCCACGCAGCCGCGACTTGCCGTCGCGGGGGTGTTTCATCGGCACGACCAGGTCCACGTCCACGTGTCCATCTTTACCCGAAACGGCGGGGTGGTGTCGGCGGGAGGGGCGGGTTGTCCACAGGTGACGGGGGTTGTGGACAAGTCGGGGGTGGGGGGTTGGTTGGAGGGGGTTTCGGTCGGTGGGGGTCGATACGCTTTGTACGGGGTGGCCCCCAGGGAGGGTGGGCTCTGGTTGGTGGGGGTGTTGGGCTGCTGCGCAGGGGATTGGGCTGGGTTTGCGGCTGGCGGTTGCCGGGCAGGCCTCGAGCAGGGTGGGACGCGGCTCTGGCTGGGCTGGGCTGGGCGGGGCTCCGAGCCGGGTGAGTCGCGGCCCTGGTCGGGCTGGGCGGGCATGAGCTGGGTGGGTCGCGGCGCCGGCTGGGTAGGGCGGCCGGGCCAGTCGCGGCTCTGGCTGGGCCTGGCGAGTCGTAGCTCCCGCTGGCGGGGCGTAAGCCGGGTGGGTCGCGGCTCTGGCTGGGCTGGGCGGGCATGAGCCAGGTGAATCGCGGCGCCGGCTGGGCAAGGCGGCGAGCCGGACCAGTCGCGGCCCTGGCTGGGCCTGGCGAGTCGCAGCTCCCGCCGGCCGGGCGGAGTAGGAACCGGCGAGCAGCTCTGGCTGGGCCAGGCAGGCCGCGAGCCACCAACCGGCTCCCGACTGGCCGCCCCTCCGAAACCCCGCCATCGGAGCCCACCCCGGACACGCCCCGAGCACCCCCGACCACCTCGATCATCACCCAAGGACACCCTCCCTGGACCGCCCCGACCCCGGCGCGGCAGGATCTGAGGGCATCGACGTGGAGGAGGAGATCGTGGCCCGGCGTGAGAAGGGCGGCTTCTGGGTGGGGCTGGCCGCCGTACTGTTCTACCCGCTCACCGGCATTGCCCGGCGGGTCTACGTCGGGGCCGAGAAGATCCCTCGGCAGGGGCCCGCGCTGCTCGTCATGAACCACATCTCGCACCTGGACCCCGTCGTCGACGCCGTCTTCGTGCACCGGCAGAAGCGCGTCCCGCGGTTCCTCTACAAGGAGAGCCTGCAGCGCGCGCCGATCCTCGGGCCGATCGTCTCCGGGTCCGGGCAAATCCCCGTCTCGCGCGGGTCCGCCGCCGCCGGGGACAGCCTCAAGGCCGCCCACCAGGCCCTCGAAGAAGGCAAGATCGTCGTCATCTACCCCGAGGGCACCATCACCAAGGACCCCGCCGGCTGGCCGAAGGAGTCCTTCACCGGCGCCGCCCGGCTCGCGCTGCAGAACGACGTCCCCGTGATCCCGATCGCGCGCTGGGGCACCAACCACCTCTTCAACGGCTACACCAAGAAGTTCACGCCCTTCCCGCGCAAGACGATCACCCACTCCGTCGGCGACCCGCTCGACCTCTCCGCCTACCGCGGCGGCAACACCCGCAGCGCGTCGAAGCTGCGCGAGGTCACCAAGGTCATGATGGACGAGGTGACCCGCCTGCTCGGCGAGATCCGCCACGAAGAACCGCCGTCGGCGAAGCCGGGGGACCCCGCCTGATGCGCGCCGACGTCCAGCGGGTCACCGTGCTCGGGGCCGGCTCGTGGGGCACCGCCTTCGCGAAGGTGCTCGGCGACGCCGGCCGCGACGTCACCGTGTGGGCGCGCCGCGAGCAGGTCGCCGAGGACATCCGCGAGCGGCACGTCAACAGCGCCTACCTCCCCGGGATCGAGCTGCCCGGGACGATCACCGCGACCAGCGACCCCGAGAAGGCCCTCGACGGCGCCCAGGCCGTCGTGCTCGCCGTTCCCAGCCAGAGCCTGCGCGCGAACCTCACGGAATGGCGCCCCCTGCTGCCGTCCGACGCGATCCTCGTCAGCCTCGCCAAGGGCGTCGAACTCGGCACGCTGAAGCGGATGAGCGAGGTCATCGGGGAGATCGTCGGGATCGACGCCGGCGACGTCGTCGTCGTCACCGGGCCGAACCTGGCCAAGGAGATCGCCGCCGGGCAGCCGTCGGCTTCGGTGCTCGCCTGCGCCGACCACGAACGCGCCGTCGCGATCCAGCGGGCCTGCGCCAACTCCTACTTCCGCCCGTACACCAACACCGACGTCGTCGGCTGCGAACTCGGCGGCGCCTGCAAGAACGTCATCGCGCTCAGCACCGGCATGGCCGCCGGCCTGGGCCTCGGCACCAACACGATGGCGACGCTCATCACGCGCGGCCTCGCCGAAATGGCGCGACTCGGCGCGAAACTGGGCGCCGACCCGCTGACGTTCGCCGGGCTGGCCGGCGTCGGCGACCTGGTCGCGACGTGCTCGTCGCCCCTTTCGCGCAACCGGACCTTCGGCGAGCGCCTCGGCCGCGGCGAGACCCTCGAACAGGCGCAGGCCGCGGGCGGCGGACAGGTCGCCGAAGGCGTCATGTCGTGCTCGTCGATCCGGGCGCTGGCGCTGAGCCTCGGTGTCGACATGCCGATCACCGACGCGATGCACCGCGTCTGCCACGAGGGCGTCGACCCGCGGCGGGCGGGCGCGGAGCTGCTGGGCAGGTCGCAGAAGCACGAGTGGTCCTGAGGAACGGCCTTCTTCCCGCCTGCTGAGACGTCTTGACCGGTCCCGGGGTGCCTGCGACCCTGGTGGCATGTTCGCGCACGGACTGACTGAGCAGCGGGGTACCTCGTACCTCTGCGCCGTCATGTGCGCGTGTCGCTGTTGTCGGTGAACCCCGCCCCGGCCCAGCTCGACACCCTTTTCTCCCGTGAGGACCCTCATGTTCGCCGTTCCGGACAACACCCTGCTGCGTCCCGAGAACCCCGCGCTGCGCCACCCGGTGCGCGTCGCGCTGGAGGTCGCCGCCGACCGCGACCGCTGGAAGCACCTGCTGCGCTACGACCCCGAAGAGCGCTTCGCGACGCTCGTCGAGAAGGACGAGCAGCAGGAGGTCTGGCTGATGAGCTGGCTGCCCGGCCAGCGCACCGACCTGCACGACCACGCGTTCGCCAGCGGCGCGTTCACGCTGGTCAGCGGCCGGTTGGCGGAGGCGGTGGCCCGTCGCGCGCCCGGCGGCCGCGCGGTCACCGAGCTGCACGCGCTGTCGGCGGGGCAGTCGCGGGTGTTCGGCCCGGGGTACGTGCACGAGGTGCGCAACGACGGCCCGGACCCGGCGATCTCGGTCCACGTCTACCGCGACGCCGAGCGCGAGATGCGTCCGTACCACCTGGACCCGCTGGGCGGCCCGGTCCTGGACTGAACCGCTAGTCGAGGTCGCCGCGGGCGCGGAACTCGCGTTCGATCGTCTCGCGGTCGGCACCTGACGCCAGCAGCGTGTGCAGCAGGATCCGGGACTTGCGCGCGTCGAGCCAGCCGGCCATCGTCGCGCCCATCGCGATCAGGCTCGACTCCGATCCGTGGAAGCCGTACGTCGACCGCAGCGTCGGGCCCGCGCCCGTCCGCGAAGCGACCACCACCGGCACGTCGGAGACCAGCCGCGAGATCACGTCGGCCGTGCCGGACGACACGTGTCCCGCGCCGGTCGCCGCGACCACGATCCCGCGCACGTCCGGCTGGGTGGCCGCGTGCGCGAGCACCGCGCCCGAGTCGTCCAGGCCGGCTTCGACCACCGGGACCAGCCCGCCGAAGTCCTCGCCGCGCAAAGGCGCGAGCCGCGGCGGTGACGGGTGGAACCAGTGCACCGCGTGCTCGACGACCATCCCGAGCGGACCCGCCGGCGCCGACGAAAACGCTTCCAGGTGGCTCGAATGCGCCTTCCGCACCCAACGCGCCGCGTGGACGTCGTCGTTCAGCGTCACCAGGACTCCTCGGCCGCGGCCGCGCGGGTCGGCTGCCACGGTCAGCGCGTTCCGCAGGTTCGCCGGGCCGTCCGGGCTGAGCAGGCCCGCGTTGCGCATCGCCCCGGTGACCACCAGCGGGACGTCCGACGGCCAGACCAGCTCCAGGAAGTACGCCGTCTCCTCCAGGGTGTCCGTGCCCTGGACGACGACGAACCCGTCGGCGTCCTGCCGCAGTCCCCAGTCGCGGCACCGCAGCAGCGTCGCGAAGTCCAGCGACGCGCTGCCGACGCCGGCCAGCGTCTCGGCCAGGACGTCCATCGGCAGGTCGCCGAGGCCGCCGAGCAGGTCGGCCGCGCCGAGCCGGGGCACCGCACCGCCGGAACCGGGGACCGGGGCCATGGAGATGGTTCCGCCGAGCGTGGCGACCGCGATCAAGGGCATCCGCCCACCCTATTCAGCCGGCCTTGGGTGGCGCGGTGGGCTTCGGTGGTCGCCGGTCTGCCGAGCTCATCACGGCACTGCCGGACAACGGCCTGACGTCACGGCGTCGCGGCTCGCTCGGCGGCGCTGCGCAGCACGCAGAACTCGTTGCCCTCGGGGTCGGCGAGCACGGCCCAGCCCCTGCCGTCCGGCTTGCGGAGGTCGTTCACCAGCGTGGCGCCCAGTGCGAGGATGCGCTCGACCTCCTCGTCGCGCGGGATGTCCGGCTGGAGGCACACGTGCAGCCGGTTCTTCACCGTCTTCGGCTCGGGCACCCGCAGGAACAGCAGGTCGATGCCGCCGTCGAGCTCGATGCCGCACTCGTCGTCGCCGGGCTGGTCTTCGTCGGGCACCGGCTTTCCGGTGACCTGGCTCCAGAACCGGCAGAGCTGGTAGGGGTCGGC
Source organism: Amycolatopsis sp. NPDC098790 (assembly GCF_044759945.1). Lineage (NCBI taxonomy): Bacteria > Bacillati > Actinomycetota > Actinomycetes > Pseudonocardiales > Pseudonocardiaceae > Amycolatopsis > Amycolatopsis sp. NPDC098790. The sequence continues at coordinate 319,976 of NZ_JBIWAI010000007.1, read as the reverse complement.
GCAGTCGACGGACACGTGCAGGACGGATGACGGCATGGCTCTCCTCGGGTCGGCTGGCCCCGAGTCTGGCCGAGCCGCGGCGCGACGGCGACCGATTTCAGGACGCCAGCGCCAAGCCCGCCGTCCGGTGCACGCGGCGGCTGTCGTCGACGATGAGGATCTCGCAGTCCGGCCGGTCGGCCGCCCACGTGATGCCCTCGGCGCCCATCGCGAACGCCGCCGTCGCCAGCGCGTCCGCCGTGACGAGGTCGCGGGCCATGACGGTGACGCTCATCAGCCCGGTCGCCGGCGCGCCCGAGCGGCCGTCGAGGATGTGCGAGCCGCGCTCGTAGGCCGCCGACGTCGCGATGGCGCCGTCGCGCGACTCCAGCACCGCGCACACGGCCAGGGGCTGCTCGGGGTGGCGCACGCCGACCCGCCAGGCGCGTCCCGGGTGCGGCTCGCCGGCGGTGACGACGTCGCCGCCGGCGTTGAGGCAGAACGTCGTCGCGCCCTCGGCCTTGAGCATGTCGGCCGCGCGCTGCACCGCCCAGCCCTTCACGACCGCGCACGGGTCGAGGCCGCGGCCGGGCAGCCGCGCGCGGAACGCGCCGCCGGAAAGCTGTTCGTAGTACGCGCAGAGCTCCAGCACCTCGAGGAGGTCGTCGCTCAGCGCGTCCGCCGTCAGCTCGCCGCGGTCGTAGCGGCTGACTTCGCTGTCCTCCTTGAAGGGACTGAACTTCGCGTCCACGTCCCGGAACCAGGCGAACACCTCGTCGACGATCTCGGCGAAATCACCTTCGTCGCGGAGGTCGAGGGAGATCGGCAGGCCCATCACCTGCTCCACGCGCGTGGTCATCTGCTGCCCCGGGCGTCGATGGCCGCCTGCAGCGACGTCTTGTAGGACTCGCTCGTCTCGGTCGCCCCGGTGATCGTATCGATGTCCGCGCTCTGGGCCTTCACCGCTTCCTCCTGCAGGCGCGGCAACGCGGTGAGCGCGCGGCCGTCGTCCGGGGCCTGCAGCAGCGTGACCGCGACCAGCCGCGAGCCGGTGAACGTGACCTGCACCTGCACGGTGCCGTACTTGCTGGACTCCGGGGTGCCCTGGGTGGTCACCGTCGCGTTCGCACTGTCCGGAGTGGACGGAGCGGCCGGAGTGGCGGTCGACGTCGAGGACGGCGGACCGGCCGATGTGGACGGTGCGCTGGTGCTGGGCGGCGCCTGCGCGACGGAGGCGGTGTTCTGCACCGGCCCCGGCTCGAACCGCCAGACCGCGATGAACCCCGCGACCGACAGCGCGACGACGAAGATCGTCTTCTTCACTGGGAACTCCCCCTAGGCCGCGAGGCTGAAGCGTTCGGCGTGGACCTGGGTCTTCGGCACCTTCAGCTCGCGCAGGCTGCGCAGCACGGCCGACGTCATCCCCGGCGGGCCGCAGACGAACACGTCCCGCTCGTGCACGTCCGGCACCATCATGTGCAGGTTCGCCGGCCCGAGCATCGCCCCGCGCGGGCCGACCGCCTGGTCCGGTCCGGTGAGGACGCTGACGACGGCGCCGCGGGCCTTGGCCAGCCCGTTCAGCTCGGGCAGCAGCACCGCGTCGGCCTGCGTACGCACCCGGTAGAGCACGACGACGTGGCCGTCGATGTCCTCCAGCAGCGCGCGGATCGGCGTGATGCCGACGCCGCCCGCCACGAGCAGCGCGTTGGGCCGCTGCTGGTGGATCGTGGTGAACGCGCCGTACGGGCCTTCGGCGAACACCCGCGTCCCGACGCGCAGGTTGCGCAGCGACGCGCTGGCGTCGCCGAGCGCCTTCGCGGTCAACCGCAGCGTGCGGCCGTCGGGCGCGGCCGACAGCGAGAACGGGTTGGCCTGGTACCAGCGGTCCTTCGTGAGGAAGCGCCACAGGAAGAACTGGCCCGCCCTGGCCGGCATCTTGTCGAGGTGCTTGCCGGTCATGTAGACGGAAACCACGTCCGGGGCCTCGGAAACGACCGCGGTCACGCGCAGCTGGTGGCGCACGTTGCGCCACAGCGGGAGCACGACGCGCCCGGCGAGCACGGCGGCACCGGCGCCGAGCCAGAGCGCCCACCAATAGGTCTTCGCCGTTTCCGAACCGGCGAACGACTGGCCCAGCGCGATCTGGTGGGTGAACGCGAGCAGCACCGCGGCGTAGGTGTAGAGGTGGATGAAGTGCCACGTCTCGTACGCCAGCCGCTTGCGCGCGAACTTCGCCGAAGCCGCGCCGACGATCAGGATCACCGCGAACGCGACCAGCGCCCGCAGGATGCCTTCGAGCGTGTTGGCCATCTCGACCAGCTCGTCGACGACGCCCTTGCTCGTCACTTCCGCGTAGCCGAACGCGATGAACACCAGGTGCGCCAGCAGCGTCCACAGGATCGTGAAGCCGGTCCAGCGGTGCCACGTCGTGAGCCGGTCCATGCCGATCCGCCGGTCCAGCCAGGGCAGCCGCGCGACGAGCAGCAGCTGGACCGCCATCGCCAGCGCGCCGTACATGCCGGCGAGCCGCCCGATGCTGATCAGCACGTTCTGCGACAGGCCGGCCTGCGCGAACAGCGCGGTGACGGCCGCCACGTTGGCGCCCAGGAAGAGGAAGAGGCCGGATTTCGCGGCGATCCGGGGGCGGATCGCCGGGCGCGTGGCCTCGGCGGTCTGCGTCATGCTGGTCACACGGATCCCCTTCGGTTTCGGTTCACGAAGGCCAGCCTCGCCACGGACCCTGTGGCGAGTCTGGGTACCGGCTGTCGGAATCCTGTCGGCCCGCGCCACCGGTCGCCGGGCGCACGGGCGCCGGGAGAAGATGGGGTGGTGGAACCCGCCGAACCCGTGCGCCTGCTCGTCGTCGACGACGAGCCGCACATCGCCGACCTCGTCGCCACCGTCGCCCGGTACGAGGGCTGGCAGGCGGTCACGGCCGGGTCCGGGAAGGCCGCGCTCAGCCAGGCCGCGGAGTTCGGGCCGGACATCGTCGTGCTCGACCTGATGCTGCCCGACCTGGACGGCTTCACCGTGCTCGACCGCCTCCGCGAGAACGGCAGCGCGGTCCCCGTGGTCTTCCTCACGGCCAAGGACGCGACGGCCGACCGGGTCGCCGGGCTCACCCGCGGGGGTGACGACTACCTGGTGAAACCGTTTTCCGTCGAGGAGCTGATGGCCCGGCTGCGGGCGGTGCTGCGGCGCAGCACCGGCGTCACGCACCAGGTGGCGGCGCGCCCGGCCGTGCTGCGCGTCGGGGACCTGACACTGGACGAGGACACCCGCGAGGTCCGGCGCGGCGACGTCCTCGCCGAGCTGACCCCGACCGAGTACGAGCTGCTGCGCTACCTCATGCGCCGGTCGCCGTCGGTGCTGACGAAGGCGCAGATCCTCGACCACGTCTGGGAGTACGACTTCGGCGGGCGGTCCAATGTGGTCGAACTGGTCATCTCGCACCTGCGGCGCAAGGTCGACGCGGGCGACGGCGAACCGCTGATCCACACCGTGCGCGGCGTCGGGTACGTCGTGCGCCAGGCCAACCGGTGAAGGCGTTCTTCCGCCGGTGGTACGGGGCCTGGCAGCGCACGCGGCTGGGCACCCGGATCACGCTCGGCCTCGGTGCGCTCGCGCTGGTCGTGTTCGCGGCGGTCGGCGTCACGATGGTCGGGATCATGCACGGCTACCTCGACCGGCGGCTCGACGAGCAGCTGTCCAAGAGCCAGAACACCCAGCTGCCGCAGCTGCGCGAGACGCACGGTTCGCCGCAGTCGGTCTACTCGTGGTACTCGGCGCTGTACAAGGTGCGCGACGGCGTCGCGACGCCCGAGCCGGGCGGCCAGCTGCCCGGCGACGCCAAGCCGCTGGCGAAGATCGCCGCCGACGCGGCCGACGGCGACGTCACGCGCACCATCTACCTGCACGACGACGGGCCGTACCGGGTGCGCGCGTGCCCGGTCGACAACGGGTCGGTGCTGCTGTCGGCCGCGCCGCAGAAGGACCTCGACGGGACCGTTCAGCAGCTGATCTGGGTCGAGGTCGGCGCGTTCACGTTCGCGCTGGCCGTGCTGGTGGTCGTCGGGCGGCTGGTGCTGCGCCGCGGCCTGCGCCCGCTGGCCGACATGGCGGGCACGGCGCACGACATCGCGTCGCACGACCTGACGGCGAACGCCGACCTGCCGGTGCGCGCGGCGGGCACCGGCGGCGGCGCCGAGGTCGAGGAGCTGCGGACGGCGTTCAACGTGATGCTCGCGCACATCGACACGTCGCTGGCGGCGAAGACCGAGGCGAACGAGCGGCTGCGCCGGTTCGTCGCGGACGCCTCCCACGAGCTGCGCACGCCGCTGACGTCGATCCGGGGCTACGCCGACCTCTTCCGCTACGCGGCGGCGAACGAGCCGGAGGAACGGGAAGCGCACCTGGCGAAGATCCGTTCGGAGACGGCCCGGATGAGCGTCCTGGTCGACGACCTGCTGCTGCTGGCCCGGCTCGACGCTCGGGCCGCCGAGACGCCGTTGCGGCCCGAGCGCGTCGACCTGGCGGAGCTGGCCGGCGACGCGGCGGACGCGTTCACCGCGGGGCGGCCCGATCATCCGCTGACCTCGTCACTCGCGCCGGCTTTCGTCAACGCCGACCCGCTGCGGCTGCGGCAGGTGTTCGACAACCTGCTGGCCAACGCCGCCGTGCACACCCCGCCCGGAACCGCGGTGCACGTGTCGGTGGCTCTTGACGGTCCTGACGCGGTGGTGCGGGTCAGCGACGCCGGGCCCGGGATCGCTCCGGCCGATCAGGAGCGGATCTTCGACCGGTTCTTCCGCGTGGACGACTCGCGCACCCGCGGCAACGGCGGCACTGGGCTCGGGTTGTCGGTGGTCCAGTCCCTGGTGACGGCGCACGGCGGGACGGTCACGGTGTCCTCGGAGCCGGGCCGGACGACGTTCACGGTCAGGTTGCCGCTCGCTCGGTGACGTGCGCCGGCGTGGTCCAGCCAGGGGAGAGGTCTTCCGACGGCTCGGGCGCGCCGAAGATCGTCCTCACCGGGAGCACTCCGGCCCAGGCTTTGTCGGCTTCGAGGTCTTCCGGTTCGTCGTCCGGGCCCTCGGCGCGCATCTTCACCGATGCTTCCGCGAGGTCGAGCGCGAGGACGCTCACCGCGGCGAACTCCTTCGCGTTCACCTCGCGCGCGTGCTCCCACGAGCCCGGCGCGAGGTGGTCGGTGAGCACCTTGAGACCGTGCATCTTCGCCTCGGGGTCGGTGACCGCCTTCGCCTTCCCGAAGATCACCGCGCTGCGGTAGTTCATCGAGTGGTTGTTCACCGAGCGCGAGTAGACGATGCCGTCGAGGAGCGTCACGGTGACGCAGACGTCGAGGTCCTGCGATGCCGTGCGCAGGCTCGACGCGCCGGTGGAGCCGTGCAGGTAGAGCGTGTCGCCGTCGCGGCCGTAGCCGGTCGGCAGGACCATCGGCGCGCCGTCGCGGACGATGCCGAGGTGGCAGATCAGGCCCTCGTCGAGGACGGCGTGCAGCGCCGAGCGGTCGGTCATGGCGCGGTGCTTCTTGCGGCCGAGCGTGGTGCGGGGCGTGGTGGACAGCATGCGACCAGCGTCTCGTGCTTCAGTGGCCTGGGGAAACGGCCACTTCTCGTACACTTGGGAAGTCCACTCGAGGAGGCTCCCATGACCCACGCCGACACCGCGCTCCCGGTGAGCCTCGACCGTGCGGCGGTGACGCCGCTGGCCGTCCAGCTCGCGGACGCGTTGCGCGAAGCCGCCGCGACCGGGCACCTGCGCGGCGGCGACCGGCTGCCGTCGACGAGGGCGCTGGCTGGCCGGCTGGGGGTGAGCCGCACGGTGACGTCGGCGGCGTACGAGCAGCTGCACGCGGAGGGCTGGATCGCCGGGCGCCACGGCTCCGGCACGTACGTGACGATGCCACCGTCCTTTTCGGCTTCGGAGGTGCCGGCGCCCGCGGTCCCGGCGCCCGAGGCGTCCGCGTCGCCGCTGCTCGACCTCGGGCCGGGAACGCCGTGGGCGGCCGGGCTGGACCGAGCGGCCTGGCGCCGCGCGTGGCGGGCCGCGGCCGACCCGGATCCCCTGGTCCGCGCGCACCGGGCGGGGCTGCCGGAGTACCGCGCGGCGGTGTCGGAGCACCTGCTGCGCCACCGCGGGCTGGCGGCGGGCTCGGTGCTGGCAACGGGCGGCACGACAGCGGCGGTGGTCGAGCTGGCCGCGGCGGTCCTGGAGCGCGGCGACGTCGTCGCGGTGGAGGAGCCGGGCTACCAGCGCGCGGTGCAGGCGTTCCGCCGTGCGGGCATGCGGGTGGTGGGCGTACCGGTGGACGACGAGGGGTTGCGGCCTTCCGCGATCCCGCCGGGCACGCGGGCGGTGTACTGCTCACCGGCGCACCAGTACCCGATGGGCAGCCGCCTCTCGGCGGCGCGGCGGGTATCGCTGGTGGAGCTGGCGCGGTCGTCGTCGATGTTGGTCATCGAGGACGACTACGACGGCGAGTTGCGCTTCGACGTGGCGCCGTTGCCGATGCTGGCTTCGCTGGCACCGGACGTGGTGGTGCACTTGGGGACGACGTCGAAGATCTTGACGCCGACGCTGGGGGCGGGCTGGATGGTGGCCCCGGAGGCGATCACTTCGGCGGTTTTGGCGTACCGGGATTCGACCGGGACGCGACCGTCGCCTGCTGGGCAGCGGGTGTTGTACGAGTTCGCGCGGAACGGGGACTTGGGGCGGCACTTGCGGAAGCTGCGTCGCGAGATGGCGGAGAGGCGGACGTTGCTGGCGGGATCGTTGTCGTCGGCGGGAATTCCGGTTCGCGGCGACGACGCGGGGGCGCATTTGGTGGTGCCGTTTTCTTCGGCTGCGGTGGAGGCGTCGGTGATCGCTTCGGCCGAGCGGCGGGGGATTCGGTTGGACGGGTTGGCTCGGCATTTCGCGGGGGAGCCTTCCGCGCATGGGGTGGCGATCGGGTATGCGGGGTGTTCGCGGGAGGCTTTGGTGGCCGCTTTGCCGGCGCTGGTGTCTTTGCTGCGCGGAGAGTCCATCTCGTAGGAAGCGATGCGCCGGGCTGTCGAGGTGGTGTCTTTGCCGCGGTGGGGTTTCCGCGGCCTGTGGATGGGACTGGCTGTTGTCCACAGTCGTGCCGTGATGTGGACAAGTCCGGTCTCGGCGGTGCTTTTTCGCGGTTTTGTGGGGGTTGGCGGCGATACGCTCAATCCGGTGGAGGTTCCCCCTGGGAGGGCGGGGTCTGTCTCGGTGTGGCGGAGGGGCGTGGCGTGGGCTTGGCGTGCTTGGCGTGGCGGGCCGGTGTCGGTGTCGGTGTCGTGAGGAGTTTGGCGTGGCGGGGCCGGTCTCGGCGTGGCGCGGCGGGCGGCTTGCCGCTGGGTGAACGGCTCGGCAAACGTCCTGAATGAGTCATTCAGGTCTTCGGAGGTCCTGAATGACTCATTCAAGACGTTTGGCGGGACCGCCGGCCATGCCACCGCGGACTTTGCCGGGATCCTGGCGGGGCGGGGGCAGTCTCGGTATGGCGGGGGCGGTCGACTCGTGGTGAAAGACCCGTTCATTGCGCCGGATGGCATGAACGACTCTTTCATGCCATCCGGACCGGCGAACCGCGCCCACTGGGGACCGGCGAACCGCGCCCACTGGGGACCGGCGAACCGCGCCCACTGGGGACCGGCGAACCGCGCCCACTGGGGACCGGCCAACCGAGCCCACCGGGCACCGGCGAACCGGCCCCATCGGCACCGGCGAACCGCGCCCACTGGGGACCGGCCAACCGAGCCCACCGGGCACCGGCGAACCAGCCCCACCGGCACCGGCGACCCGGGCCCACCAGGCCCCACGACCTACCGGACGTCCCACCCCCTCGCCGGTTGCGTTCACCGCCCCACCCCCGCCGCCCGCCGCACCGGGGTCGGCTGTTCGGCGAGGTCACCGGGTACGGTGGCTCACCATGAGCGAGAAACTCCGGGTCGCGGTCGTGTTCGGTGGGCGCAGCAGTGAGCACACCATCTCGTGCCTGTCCGCGGGCAGCGTCCTGGGGAACCTCGACCCCGAGCGCTTCGAGGCCGTGCCCGTGGGGATCACCCGGGAAGGCCGGTGGGTGCTCGGCACCGGAGCGCAGCTCGCCATCCGCGGGCGCGAACTGCCGTCGGTCGACGACGGCAAGGGCCTCGTCCTCGCCGGGGATCCCTCCAGCCGGGGGCTCGTCGCCGTCGAAGCCGGGCGGGAAAGCGAGCTGCTCTCCCAAGTCGACGTCGTCTTCCCCGTTCTGCACGGCGCCTTCGGCGAAGACGGCACCATCCAGGGCCTGCTCGAACTCGCCGGCATCCCGTACGTCGGCCCCGGCGTGCTCGCCAGCGCCGCCGCCATGGACAAGGAAACCGCGAAGAAACTCCTTGCCGCCGAAGGGCTTCCGGTCGGGACCTTCGCCGCGCTCAAGCGGGGGCAGTCCACTTTGGACGACGCGGACAAAGCCAAGCTCGGCCTGCCCGTCTTCGTCAAGCCCTCGCGCGCCGGCTCGTCGGTCGGGATCAGCCGCGTGACGACGTGGGACGACCTCGACGCCGCCATCGAGCTGGCCCGCGCCACCGATCCCAAGGTGCTCGTCGAGGCCGCCGTCGTCGGGCGGGAGGTCGAATGCGGGGTCCTCGAGTTCCCGGACGGGCACGTCGAAGCCTCGCTGCCCGCCGAGATCCGCGTCCTGTCCGAAGACGAAAACGCTTGGTACGACTTCGAAACCAAGTACCTCGGCGACGACGCCGAACTGGACATCCCGGCCAAGCTCGACGACGCCCTCACCGAGAAGCTCCGCGCCATGGCGGTGAAGGCCTTCCACGCGCTCGACTGCCAGGGCCTCGCCCGCGTCGACTTCTTCGTCGGCGCCGACGGCGAGCTCACCATCAACGAGGTCAACACCATGCCCGGCTTCACGACGAAGTCCGCCTACCCGAAGATGTGGGAGGTCACCGGCGTGGACTACGCGACGCTGCTGACCACGCTCATCGACACGGCGATCGCCCGCGGCACCGGCCTCCGCTAACGCTAGAACTTCAGCGGCCGGGCCGGCAGCTTCGCCGCCACGGTGTCCGAGATCGTCTGCAACGGACCCGTCCCGGCGCTGTCGGGCACCGTCAGCGCCGCGTAGACCTCGCGGTCCACGACGTACCACGTCGACGCGCCCTCGCCCGGCACCTGCAGCCACTGGACGCCGTTCACCAGGCGCAACGCCGCCGTCTGCGTCAGCTCCGGCGGCCGGTCCAGCCCGCACCGCAGCACCAGCGGGTCGTCCACGCCCCACGCCACCGTGGCGGGCGGCGCCGGGGCGGCCAGCTCGCGCACCTTCAGAGAAGTCCCGTTCGAGGTCAGTTCGGAAGGCACCGCCGCGAGCAACGCCGTGCACCCCGGCGACCCCGAAAACGGCGCCGGCACCGCGACCAGCGGCAGCGGACCCGCGGTGTCCGACGAGGACCGCTGGGTCAACGCGAAGACGGCGACGGCGACCGCCAGGGCCACGGCGAGCGCGGCCGCGGTGACGAGGACCACCCTGGGCGGGGCACCACTGTCGGACTCAGGCACCCGACCACTACACCATTGCTCAGAGGTGGACCACCGGGCAGGTCAGCGTCCGCGTGATGCCCTCCACGTTCTGCACCTTCGCGACGACGAGCTGCCCCAGCTGGTCCACGTTGTCGGCGGCCGCGCGGACGATCACGTCGTACGGTCCGGTGACATCCTCCGAGCTCGTGACGCCCGGGATGCTGGAGATCTCGGCCGCCACCGCGGCCGCCTTGCCGACCTCGGTCTGGATGAGGATGTATGCGTGGACCACGGCGCGCCCTTTCGTCGGGATCGGTCAGCTCAGGTAGGAACGTATAGCCAGCTCACCGAAAAACATAGGGCATCCGACTATCGGTGATCGATCTTTGTCCTGGGGAAGAAAGCAGAGGTGACGGGTGTCACCGAACGACGGAACGGTCGCCGATACCGGCGAGTTCGCGCTCATCCGCGCCGTCACCGAAGGACGGCGCCAGCCGCCGGGCACGCTGCTCGGCCCGGGTGACGACGCCGCCGTCGTCGCCGCGCCCGACGGCCGCGTGGTCGCCAGCACCGACGTGCTCGTCCAGGGTGTCCACTTCCGGCTCGACTGGTCGCCGCCCGAGTACGTCGGGCGCAAGGCCGTCGCGGTCAACCTGGCCGACATCGCCGCCATGGGCGCCACCCCGACCACCGTCCTGGTCGGGCTCGCCTGCCCGCCCGACACCCCGCGCGAGGTCGTCACCGGCCTCGCCGACGGCATGTGGGCCGAAGCCGGACGCGCCGGCGTCGGCGTCTCCGGCGGCGACATGGTGCGCGCCGACCAGCTCGTGATCAGCGTCACCGCGCTCGGCGACCTCGGCGACCGCGAACCCGTGACGCGCTCGGGCGCCCGCCCCGGGGACCTCCTCGCCGTCAACGGGCGCCTCGGCTGGGCCGCCGCGGGCCTCGCCGTGCTCGGCCGCGGGTTCCGCTCCCCGGTCGGCGTCGTCAACGCCCAGCGCTGCCCGGAACCGCCGTACGAAGCCGGCCCGCGCGCGGCGCTGGCCGGGGCCACGGCCATGATCGACGTCTCGGACGGCCTGCTGGCCGACCTCGGGCACATCGGCGAGGCCTCCGGCGTCGGCATCGACGTCCGCACCGCCGACCTCGACGTCCCCGCCCGGCTCACCGAAGTCGGTGCCGCGCTGGGCGCCGACCCGCTCGACTGGGTCCTCACCGGTGGCGAAGACCACGCCCTCGCGGCGACCTTCCCGCCGTTCACCGAGCTGCCCGAGGGCTGGCGCACGATCGGCGTCGTCACGATGGCGGACTCGGGGATCACCGTGGACGGCAAGCCTTTTACCCGAGAAGCGGGCTGGACGCACTGGCGCTGAACTAAAGTCGGCGGACGTGAGAATCGTTCCGGTCCCCTACGACCACCCCGACGCGGCCAAGCTCATGGCCGCGGTGCAGCAGGTCTACGTCGAGCGCTACGGCGACGAGGACGTGACCCCGATGAGCCCGGCGGACTTCGACCCCCCACAGGGGGTTTTCCTCGTCGGTTACCAGGGCGAGGACGCGGTCGCCTGCGGTGCGTGGCGCGCCCACGACGGCCCGGCGCCGGACTTCCGGGACGGCGACGCCGAGTTCAAGCGGATGTACGTCGCCGATTCCGCCCGGGGTCGCGGGTTCGCGCGGATGATCCTGTCCGAACTGGAGCGCACGGCGGCGTTGTGCGGCCGCAAGCGCGCGGTCTTGGAGACCGGCACCAAGCAGCCCGAGGCCATCGCGCTCTACACGTCCTCGGGCTACGCCGAGATCCCGAACTTCGGCGTGTACAAGAACGAGCCCGAAAGCCGGTGCTTCGGCAAGGACCTCACCTCGGCGTGAGCTTCAGCAGGGCCGCCGCGTGCGGCCGCAGGGTCGCCGAGACGTCCGTGCCGACGTCCTGGTGGGCCCACAGGTCCCGGACGGTCCACGAGCCGGGGATCGACGCGGCGACGGTCGCGGTGGTGCTGCCGGTGTTGAGCAACACCACCGCGAACCCGCCGCCGGAAAGCGGTTTCCCCCACACCTGGTAGCCGGGGCCGGCGTCGAGCTGACGGCCCTGGCCGCCCGCGAAGTCCTGGTCCACGGCGATCGCTTCGGCGTTCGAGAGCGTCGCGAGGTCGGCGTCACCCAGCTTCGCCGGGTCGGTGCCGGCGAACAGCGGCGCGTTCAGCACGGCCCAGACGCTGAAGTGCGCGCGGGCCTCGTCGGCGGTCAGCGTGCCGTTGCCGACCTGCAGCATGTCCGGGTCGTTCCAGCCGCCCGGGCCGCCGCTGTGCACGGCGACGGCGGCCTGCTGGTCGATCGTCGCGAGCACCGAGTCCCAGGTCGCGACCAGGTCGTTCGTGGTCCGCCACAGGTTCGCCACCGGCCGCGCCCAGGTCCACGGGCTCGAGACGCCGTATTCGGAGATCGCGTAGACGATCGGGCGGGGCAGCGCGGCGAGCTCGTCGCGCATCTTCTCGAACGCGGCCCTGCGGTCGAGGCCGTCGACGGTGTCGGCGTTGCACCAGTCGTACTTGAGGTAGTCGACGCCCCAGCGGCCGAACGTCTCGGCGTCCTGGCGTTCGTGGCCGAGCGAGCCGATGCCGGTCGCCGGGTAGGCGTCGTTCGCCATCGCGCAGGTCCGGCTGCCGGGCACCGCGTAGATGCCGAACAGCAGGCCGCGCGAGTGCACGTAGTCGGCGAGGTCGGCGATGCCGTGCGGGAACCGCTTCGGATCGGCCTGCAGCGACCCGTCGGCCGCGCGGGTGGGCGCCTGCCAGCAGTCGTCGACGACGACGTACCGGTAACCCGCGTCACGCAGGCCCGTGTCGGCGAGGGCGTCGGCCGCCTTGCGCACGACGTCCTCGGTGAGGTCGTAGCAGCGGACCTGGTTCCAGCTGTTCCAGCCCATCGGCGGCGTCCCGGCCAGGCCGTTCGCGAGCGCCGGGGTCGCTGTGGGCAGGCTGAGCAGCCACGTCAGCACGACGAGGAACAGAACGAGCAGACTGGTTTGCGGCTTGGTGGTGATGCCGTGATCCAATCGCAGAACACGTGAAACCGCAGTCACCCGGAGGCGGCATGCCGATCTACGCACTCGGTTCCCTCGAGCCGACGATCCACCCCGACGCCTACGTCCACCCGGACGCCACGATCATCGGCGACGTCCGGCTCGGCGCGTTCGCGTCGGTGTGGCCGCAGACCGTCCTGCGCGGCGACCACGGCTACATCGAGATCGGCGAGCGCTCGAACGTCCAGGACGGCTGCGTCCTGCACTGCACCGAGCGGCACCCGACGATCCTCGGGCCGTCGTCGGCGATCGGGCACGCGGTGCACGTCGAGGGCGCGCGGATCGGCACCGGCTGCCTGATCGCGTCCGGCTCGGTGGTGCTCAACGGCTCGGTGATCGAGGACGGCGGCATGGTCGGCGCGGGCGCGGTCCTGTCGTACGGCTCGCACGTCAAGACCGGCGAGATCGCGCTGGGCGTGCCGGCGAAGGTGCGGGAGAACAAGTCGTTCGGGCCGGAGAGCATCGCGATGGTGGTGGATTCCTACGTCGAACGCGGGAAGCGGTTCCGGACCGAGCTGAGGTGCCTCGACCCGCTCGGGTGACGCCGGCCACGCCCGGTAGGCTTGCGCGCCGTGACCGCACGACCGCTGCAGGACATCGTCGAGGCAGGCTGGGCGCAAGCCCTCGAACCGGTGGCGCCGCAGGTCGCCGCGATGGGGGAGTTCCTCCGCGCGGAGATCGCCGCGGGCCGGACGTACCTGCCGGCGGGTGAGCACGTCCTGCGGGCGTTCAAGCAGCCGTTTCACGACGTGCGCGTGCTGATCGTCGGGCAGGACCCGTACCCGACGCCCGGGCACGCGGTCGGCTTGAGCTTCTCGGTGGCTCCGGACGTCCGGCCGATCCCGAAGAGCCTGGTCAACATCTACAAGGAGTACGCCGACGACCTCGGCCACCCGCTGCCGTCCAACGGCGACCTGACGCCGTGGGCCGACCAGGGCGTCCTGCTGCTCAACCGGTCGCTGACCGTGCAGCCCGGGAAGTCGAACTCCCACCAGGGCAAGGGCTGGGAAGCGGTCACCGAGCAGGCGATCAAGGCCCTCGCGGCGCGCTCGGAGCCGATGGTGGCGATCCTGTGGGGCCGCAACGCGCGCAACCTGCGGCCGATGCTGGGCGAGATCCCGTGCATCGAGTCGGCGCACCCGAGCCCGCTCTCGGCGCACAACGGCTTTTTCGGGTCCCGGCCGTTCAGCCGGGCCAACCAGCTGCTGGAGCAGCAGGGCGCGGCGCCGGTCGACTGGAAACTTCCGTAAGTTCGTGTCCGGATCGGGGTGCCGGCTCCGACCAGGGGGAAACGAACCTTGGAGGAACCATGAACGTCACCTCGGCCGACGGCACGCCGATCTTCTTCGAGCAGCGCGGATCGGGCGCGCCGGTGATCCTCGTGGGCGGCGCGTTCAACGACCGGACGACCGTCGCGGGCCTGGCCGACGTCCTCGCCGGCGACTTCACGACGATCGCGTACGACCGCCGCGGCCGCGGTGACTCCGGCGACGCGGCCGAGTACGCGATCGAGCGGGAGATCGAGGACATCGCGGCGCTGATCGCCCAGGTGGGCGGGACGGCGTCGGTGTTCGGCCACTCGTCGGGCGCGGTCCTGGCCCTGGAAGCGGCCGCGGCGGGCATCGGCATCGACAAGGTGGTCGCGTACGAGCCGCCGTACGCGACTTCGGAGCACCCGCGCGGTGACGTCCTGGAGCAGGTGCGGGCCCAGCTGGCGGCGGGGGACCGGGACGCCGCGGTGAAGACGTTCCTGATGGTCGCCGGGACGCCGGAGGAGATGGTCGAGGGGATGAAGCAGGCGCCGGTCTGGGGCTGGTTCACCGGGCTGGCGCACACGCTCCCGTACGACCTGACGATCTGCGGCCCGGGTGCCCGGATCCGCTCGGAGAACCTGGCGAAGATCGCGGTCCCGACGTTGGTCATCGGCGGCGGCGCGAGCCCGGAGGAGCTGCAGGCAGGTGCCCAGGCGGCGGCCGCGGCGGTACCGGGAGCACGTCACGAGACCCTGGCGGGGCAGGACCACGGGGTGCTGCAGTTCCCGGAAACGCTGAAGGACCTGCTGACCGGCTTCCTGAAGTAGACGTGAAAAAGGGCGGGTGCTCCGAGGAGCACCCGCCCTTTTCGAACTCTTCTCGCCTCAGCCGCGAACGACCTTGCCCGCCTTGATGCACGAGGTGCACACGTTCAGGCGCTTGCGCTGGGACACACCCACCTTGGCGTGGACGGTCTGGATGTTCGGGTTCCACCGGCGGTTGGTACGGCGGTGGGAGTGCGAGACCGACTTGCCGAAGCCGGGTCCCTTGCCACAGACGTCGCACACGGCAGCCACGTCGAACTCCTTTGGATCTGGGTCATAGAAATGAGCCCAGATGCACTGGGCAACTCGACCATAGTAACTACTGCGTTCCGGCCCCCCGGCACCGGGTCGATACGCTGCCCGAGGACCGGTCAGGAGGTTACGGGGTGCGGGTGCTGGACGCGGCGGCGGTGTCGGCCTGGGCTGCGGGTTGTGTGCGCAGCCTGGCGAGCCTGCGGCCGGCCATCGACGAGATCAACGTCTACCCCGTCGCGGACTCCGACACCGGCTCCAACATGCTCTTCACGATGACCGGCGCGGCGAAGGAACTCGAAGCCGCGCAACCGGAAGACGCCGCCGAAGCGCTGAAGGTCCTCGCCCGCGGCGCGGTCGCTTCGGCCAAGGGCAACTCCGGCGTGATCCTCTCCCAGGTCGTGCGCGGGCTCGCGGACCGCGCCGGAGGCGACCTCGACGGCGAATGGCTGGCCAGGGCGCTCGGGCACGCCGACGAGGTCGCCACCGGCGCCGTGAGCCGCCCGGTCGCCGGGACCATCCTGACCGTCCTGCACGCCGTCGCCCTCGCCGTGCGCGGCGATACGCGGTCGCTGACCGAGGTCGCGCGGGAGGCCGCGAAGGAAGCCGCGCACGCCCTCGAGAAGACGCCCCTGCAGCTGCCCGCCCTGGCCAAGGCCGGGGTGGTCGACGCCGGCGCGCGCGGGCTCGTCGCCGTGCTCGACGCCCTGGTCGGCGTGCTCACCGGCGTCCCGGTCGAGCAGGAGCACGCCCTCGAAGTCCACGCCGTCGCGCACGCCGAGGCCTACGCCTGGGAGGTCATGTACCTCCTCGACGGCGTCGACGAGCAGAGCCTGCCGACCCTGCGCAAGGAGCTGAGCGGCCTCGGCGACAGCGTCACGGTCGCCGGCGACGGTTCGGGCAGCCACGCCGTTCACGTCCACTGCGCCGACATCGGCGCCGCCATCGAAGCCGGGCTCACGCTGGGCCGGCCACGCAAGATCCGCGTCGAACCCCTGCTCACGCCGACGCCGATCGAGCCGGGCGGCGGGATCGACCGCACGGTCGTCGCCGTCGTCCACGGCGGCGCGCTGGCCGAGCTGCTGCGCGCCGAAAGCATCCCCGTGCTGGCCGTCCCCGAAGGCGGGACGCCGAGCGTCGAGGACGTGATCAGCCTGCTCAACGAAGCCGCCGGGCAGCACGTCACCGTCCTGCCCGGCAGCGTCCGGCTCACGGCCGCGGTCGACGCCGCGGCCGGGCACGCGATGGCCGCCGACCGGGACGTCGTGGTCATCCCGTGCGTCTCGCCGGTGCAGGTGCTGGCCGCCCTCGCCGTGCACGACGCCGGGCGCCGCACGAACGACGACGTCGTCGCGATGGCCGAAGCGGCCGCCGCGACCAGGCGTGGCGAACTGCGGATCGCGCAGGAGGAGTCGCTAACCTGGGTGGGCCGGGCCCAGTCCGGTGACGTGGTCGGCCTGGTCGACGACGAAGTCGTGCTGATCGAGCCGGCGCCCGCGTCGGAGACGAACCTGGTCGCCGCGGCCATGAAGGTGCTCAACCGGATGCTGGCGCTCGGCGGCGAGCTGGTGACGGTGCTGAGCGGGGCCGCCGCCCCGCCCGGGGTCGCCGAGGAGCTCGCCGAGCAGCTGCGGCTGGAGCACCCGGAGGTGGAGCTGGCCGGGTACGCCAGCGGCCAGGCGGACGCCGTGCTGCTGATGGGAGTCGAATAGCGAGATGGCCGGACTGCGCGACAAGCTGCCGCTGCTGCTGGGCGCCAAGACGGCGAAGGCGCTCGCCACTTCGCTGGGCATCGAGACGGTCAGCGACCTCCTGCGCCACTACCCGCGCCGGTACGCCGAGCGCGGTGAGCTCACCGACATCGCCGGCCTCGAGCTGGGCGAGCACGCGACCGTGCTGGCGCGCGTCGAGAAGGTGAGCAAGCGGCGGATGAAGTCCCGCAACGGGACCATCCTCGACATGGTGATCACCGACGGGAAACGGCGGCTCACCTGCGCGTTCTTCAACCAGGCCTGGCGGGAGAAGGACCTCGTCCCCGGCAAGACCGGCCTGTTCGCCGGCAAGGTGTCCGCCTTCCGCGACACCCTGCAGCTGACCAACCCCGAGTACGAGCTGTTCGAGGCCGACCGCGCCGACGAGGCGATGGACGACTTCCTCGCCGCGATCATCCCGGTCTACCCGGCCGCGCAGGGCATGCCGACGTGGTCGATCGCCAAGTGCGTCCGGCAGGTCCTCGACGTCCTGGAGGTCGACGAGGACCCGATGCCGGCCGAGCTGCGGCGGCTGCACAAGCTGTCCGGCCTCGACACCGCGCTGCACGGCATCCACCGCCCGGACAACTGGGCGCACCTGGAAGCGTCGAAGAAGCGGCTGAAGTGGGACGAGGCCATGGCCGTCCAGCTGATCTTCGCGCAGCGGCGGCACTCGGCCATCTCGCGGCCGGCGAAGGCGAACCCGCACGTCAGCGGTGGTCTGATGGACGCCTTCGACAAGCGGCTGCCCTTCGACCTGACCGCGGGCCAGCGGGGGATCGGCGACGAGATCGCCACCGACCTGGCCACCGAGCACCCGATGAACCGGCTGCTGCAGGGCGAGGTCGGCTCGGGCAAGACGATCGTCGCGCTGCGGGCGATGCTGCAGGTCGTCGACAACGGGCGGCAGGCCGCGATGCTCGCGCCGACCGAGGTCCTCGCCGCGCAGCACGCGCGGTCGCTGCGGGAGATGCTCGGCGACCTCGGCCAGGCGGGTGAGCTGGGCGCCGCGGAGAACGCCACCCGCGTGACGTTGCTGACCGGGTCGATGGGTGCGAAGGAACGCAAGAAGTCGCTGCTGGAGATCGTCAGCGGCGAGGCGGGCATCGTCGTCGGCACGCACGCGCTGATCCAGGACCACGTCGAGTTCGCCGACCTCGGCCTCGCCGTCGTCGACGAGCAGCACCGCTTCGGCGTCGAGCAGCGGGACGCGCTGCGTACGCGCGGGTCCGGCGACACGAGCCCGCACGTGCTCGTCATGACCGCGACGCCGATCCCGCGCACGGTCGCGATGACCGTGTACGGCGACCTCGAAGTGTCCGCCCTGCGCGAGATGCCGGTCGGGCGCTCGCCGATCTCCACCACGGTCGTGCCGGTCGCCGAGAAGCCCGCGTGGTTCGAGCGGATCTGGCAGCGCGTGCGCGAAGAGGTCGGCAAGGGCCACCAGGGGTACGTCGTGTGCCCGCGGATCGGCGACGAGCCGCCGTCGGACAAGAGCGACAAGCGGCCGCCGCTCGCGGTCCTCGACGTCGCGCCCGAGCTGGAGCACGGCGCGCTGCAGGGCCTGAAGATCGGCGTGCTGCACGGCCGGATGCCGCCCGACGACAAGGACGCCGTGATGCGCGCGTTCTCCGCGGGCAACCTCGACGTCCTGGTGGCCACCACCGTGATCGAGGTCGGCGTCAACGTCCCGAACGCGACCGCGATGGTGATCATGGACGCCGACCGGTTCGGCGTCAGCCAGCTGCACCAGCTGCGCGGCCGCGTCGGGCGGGGCAGCGTGCCGGGGCTGTGCCTGCTGGTCACCGAGGCCCTCGACGGCACGGCGACACGCGAGCGGCTGGCGGCGGTCGAGTCGACCACCGACGGCTTCGAGCTGTCCCGCCTGGACCTGGAGCTGCGCCGCGAAGGCGACATCCTCGGCGCCGCGCAGTCCGGCAAGCGGTCGACGTTGAAGCTGCTTTCGCTGCTGCGCGACGAGGACGTGATCGCCGCGTCGCGGGCGAGCGCGCAGGAGATCGTCGAGAAGGACCCGGACCTGAAGAAGTACCGGGGCCTGGCGCTGATGGTCGCCGACGTCGTCGACGTCGACCGCGCGGAGTACCTGGAGAAGAGTTGATCCGCCCGGCCGTGGTCGCGGACGCCGCGGCGATCGGCGAGGTCCACGTGCGCTCGTGGCAGGCGGCCTACGCGGGGCTGATCCCGGCGGACTTCCTCGCCCGCCTCTCGGCTTCGTCGCGGGCGGCGTCGTGGGAGCGGCGCATCCGCGACGGCGGCCCGGTGCTGGTCGCGGAGGACGACGGCGCCGTCGTCGGGTTCGCCGCGTACGGCCCCGGTCAGCTCTACGCGCTCTACCTGCTGCCGGAGCACTGGGGGCGCGGCCTCGGGCGGGCGCTGCACGACCGGGTCGTCGAAGAGCTGCCCGGCGACAGCGCCGTCCTGTGGGTGCTGTCGACGAACGAGCGGGCGAAGGCCTTCTACCTCCGGCAGGGCTGGGTGGCCGACGGCGCCACCCAGACCGAGACGATCGACGACGGCCGCGTCACGCTGGAGGAGACGCGGTTCCGGCGTTCGCTGCCGTGAACACGCCCGCTTTGGCGGCGGCCGCGGCGGCTTCGGCGGCGGTTGCCGCGTCCTTTTTGCTCACGCCTTCGCGGGAGACGAACAGGCGGTAGAAGATCGGGCCGCACGCGACCCGCACGACCTCGACCGCATCGGTGCCGGCCGGGACTTCGCCGCGTTCGACGGCCCGGTCGACCACGACGGCCGAGCGGGCGTGGCGGTCGACGTAGAACTCTCGCAGGGCGTCCGCGGCGCGGGCCGACAGGAACGCCGCCGAGATCGACGCCGTCGGCAGCTCGCGCTCGCCCGGCGAGGTGAAGTAGTGCACCAGCTCCAGGTTGATCCCGCGCAGGTCGCCCTCCAGCGAGCCGGTGTCCGGCGCCGTCCACTCCTGCTCGGTGCCCATCAGCAGGGCGGCGGCGACCAGGCCTTCGGCGGACTCCCAGCGGCGGTAGAGCGTCGTCTTGTGGACGCCGGAGCGGTCGGCGACCGCCTCGACGGTGAGCTCGGCGTACCCGCGCTCCCCGAGCAGCTCCAGGGTGGCGTTCAGCGCGGCCAGGCGGGTCCGCTCGGTGCGGCCGCCCGGGCGCTTGGTCCCGGAAATCTCGGTTGCCAACTGCTACTCCCGTTGCGTTAGTGTGCCCAGTATGCCAGAACCCGACTCCGTCGTTGCGTCCGTCGCCGAGCTGATCGGCGACGCCGAAGTCGTCGCGATCGGCGAGAACAACCATCACATCCGCGAGTTCGGCGTGCTGCGCGACCGGCTCCTGCGTCATCTCGTCGCGGAGCGCGGGTTCACCGTGCTCGGGTTCGAGGGGGGATACCCCGAAGGGCACCTGGTCGACACGTGGCTGCGGGGTGGCCCTGGTGACGTCGCCGACATCGCGCGGGACGGCTTCACGTTCGGTCTCGGCGACTCGGCCGAGGTGCACTCGATGCTGACCTGGCTGCGCGGCCGGGACGTCCGGTTCTTCGGGCTGGACGTGCCGAGTTCGGCGGGGTCGCCGGTGCCCGCGCTGCAGGCGGTCCGCGACATCATGTCGCGAGTGGACCCCGCCAATGTGTCCCTTGTGGACACTGCGATGGCGGCCTGCGAGCCGTACGCGTCGGTGAGCAGCGCGGTCGCGCCTGGTCGTTACGGCGCCATGAGTGTCGAGGCGCGGGACGCGGCCACCGCGGCGCTGACCGTCCTCAAAGGACACGTCGAGTCGCTGGCGCCTGAAGCCGCGCATCTTGCGGAAGGCGCGTTGCGCGTCGACCTGTACCTGCGGGAACTGGCCGCGCTGATGGCCGGGCAGGCGCCGGAGCCGCAGAGTTCGTCGCGGGACACGTACATGGCGGCGACCGCCCGGTTGCTGCGACGGCGGTTCCCGGGCGAGAAGATCGTGCTGATGCTCCACAACGGACATCTGCAGCGCGTGCCGTTCTCGCCGATGCCCGGCATGACGGCGCCGTCGGCGGGCACGCTCCTGGCCGCCGAGCTGGGCGATCGGTACTTCGCGCTCGCGTTGACGGCGGTCTCGGGGACGACGACCGGCCTGGCGCCCGACGAGGCTTTCCCGCTCGGGTTCCGCATGTTCGAGCAAGCCCTCGACCCGCCCGCGGACGGCAGCGTCGAGGCGGCGCTGGCTTCCCGTGCGCCGTGTGTGGTCGCGCGTCCTGCTGCGTCGAGCATCCGGCACGCGCACATGGCGGTTTCGGTCGACGTCGCTTCGGCGTTCGACGCGGTGGTCTGCCTGACCGGGCAGGAAACGATTTTCGGTTCCGTCGCTGAATAGGTGTGCCCGTTCGGCTGCTTGCCGTAATGGCTTCCCGGGCGTTTCCTACCGGTATGGCCGGGCGGAGGCGGGCGCTGATCGTCGCCAACGGCGAGTACGACAACGCGGGACTGCAGCGGCTGGGCTCGCCCGCGGCGGACGCCGACGCCCTCGCCGGGGTGCTGGCCGACCGGGCGATCAGCGACTTCGACGTGCGAGTGGTGCGGAACGAGACCGCGCACGTGGTCCAGGCGGAGATCGAGGACCTGTGCGCGGAAGGGCGTCCCGACGACGTCCTGCTGCTGCACTTTTCCTGCCACGGCTTGAAGGACGACGCCGGCGGGCTGTACTTCGCGGCACGCAACACGCGCCCGGACCGGTTGCGGTCGACGGCCGTGCCGGCCCAGTTCGTCCAGCAGTGCATCCGGCAGACGCGCTCGCGCAGCGTGGTGCTGCTGCTGGACTGCTGCTACGGCGGGGCGTACGGGCAGGGCGTGGCGGTCCGGGCGTCGGGCGACGCGAACGTCCTGGACAGCTTCCGCGGCGGCCGCGGCCGGGCGGTGATCACGGCGTCGAACTCGATCGAGTACGCGTTCGAGGGGGCGACGCTGGCCTCGGACGAGCCCGCGCAGCCGTCGGTGTTCACCTCGGCGCTGGTGGAGGGGCTGCGCACGGGCGAGGCGGACCGCGACGAGGACGGCTGGATCGCGCTGGGTGAGCTGTACGAGTACTTGTTCGACCGCGTCCGCGAGCGCAACCCGAAGCAGACGCCGAGCCGCGACATCGAGATGCAGGGCGAGCTGTACCTGGCGAAGAGCCGGCGCCGGCGCATCAAGCCGTCCGCGGTCCCGCCGGACCTGGCGGGGGCGATTACGGCGGAGAACCCGTTCACGCGGCTGGGCGCGGTGGCGGAGCTGCGGCGCCGGTTGTCGAGCCCGAACCTGCCGGTGGCGGTGGGGGCGTTCGAGGCATTGAGGTCGATGGCTTCGACGGACATCGAGCACGTGGCGGCGGCTGCTTCGGACGCATTGTCGTCGGCGGTGGTGCGGGTGTCGACGGATGCGGTCCGGTTGTCGGCACCGGCGGGGTCCCGGGCGTCGGCTTCGGTGCGGGTTTCGGGGCCACCGGTGGCCCGGGAGGTGCGGTTCGAGCCGTCGCACGCGTGGATCCGGGCGGTGGAGGTGGCCGGCGGGGCGGAGTTGACGGTGACGGCGGGGGAGTCGGGAGTCCGGCGCGGGAGGGTGGTGGTGACAGGCCCGACGGGCGACGCGGTGGTGGAGGTGGAGATCCACACCGAGCCGTCGGTGGTGTCCGCTCCGGCGCCGGGTGGGCCTGCGCTCACGCCTGCGCCCGTGCTCGCCGAACCCGGACCTGGATCGGTGCCGGCCGCGGAACCGGAGCCCGAGCCAGTGGCCCCGAAACCGGAGGCCGAGCCTGCGCCCGAACCCGAGCCAGCGGCCGCTGCGGATCCCGAACCTGCACCTGTGGCGGAGTCGTCCGCCGCAGGGCCGAAGCGCCCCAATGTGGCCTTCGGTGCGTCAGACGCACCGAAGGCCGCCTTGGGTGCGTCAGACGCAACCAAGGCCGCATTGGGGCGCACTGCCGAGCCGGCCGGTCAGGTCGGCGCCGTCGATCCCGTCGGTGGGTTCGCCGGGATCCTCGCCATCGCCGGCACCGTCTTCGCCGTCGCCGGGCTGCCCCTCCACTACCGCTACGACAGCTACTCCCTCGCCCAGTACCGCCCCGGCATGGAGTACTCCGTCGGCATCGTCGCCGTCTGTGCGCTGCTCGCCGGGGTCCTCAGCCTCGCCCCGCGGACCCGCGGGCGAACCGGCCCCGCCCTCCTCCTCGGTGCCGGTCTCGCCGCTCTCTTCGGCCTCCTCCGCTTCCTCGGCGAAGCGCTCACCCTGTCCACCGGCTCGGACACCGAACTCAACGCCGGATTCACCTTCGCCCTGCTCGCGCACCTCGCCTGGACCGTCGCCGGGCTGTGCGCCCTCGCCGCCCTGCGTCGGAACGGCCTTCGCGCCCGCCCGATCAGCGGGTGGCCGGCCTGGACCGCGGTGGGGCTCGGCGTGGGGATCGCCGCGGGCTGGGTGGTGCAGCTCGCCGAACTGGCCTCCTACGACTCCGACAACGCCGGCCGCACCGGGGCCTACTTCCTGCTCGGCGCCCTGGTGGCCGTCGCCGTTCCCGTGGTCGCCGTGGTGGTGCACCCGGCCGTCCTCGCGACCGGGATCGCCGGGCCGGTCGCGGTGCTGCCGCCGACCTTCGCCGTCCTCGCCGACTACTCGTCCCTCACCTACGCCGGACAGGTCGTCGCCGTGGTGGCGCTCGTGCTGCTGGCCGCCGATGTCGTCGTCCTGGTCCGGCGGAATCAGCCGATCGAGCGACAGTCCTGAGTTGTCGCCCCCGCACCGCCGGGGTACGACCACGATCATGAAGACGCTGACAGCGGTAGCCGCCGCGGCGGTCGTGCTCGCCGGGCAGGCACCCGCCCTCGCCGATGGCGGCGTGCAGGCCGATCCGCCCAGCTGGGGCCTCGACCGGATCGACCAGCGCGCCGGGCTCGACCACGCCTACCACTACGCCACCGCGGCCGAAGGCGTCTCCATCTACGTCATCGACAGCGGCGTCGACCCGAAGCACCCCGACTTCCAGGGCCGCGTCGCCCCGGGGCGGGACTTCCTGAACGGCGGCTCCGACACCTCCGACACCAACGGCCACGGCACCCGCCTCGCCGGCATCGCCGCCGGCAAGGACTACGGCGTCGCGAAGGGCGCGCAGATCGTCCCCGTGCGCGTGCTCGACAAGGACGGCGGTGGCGCCACCGACCAGATCATCGCCGGCATCGACTGGGTCGCGCAGAACGCCCAGCAGCCGGCCGTCGCCGTCCTCGGCATCGGCGGGGTGCCGAACGACCGGCTCGACGCCGCCGTCAAGCGGCTCGCCGCCGTCGTGCCGATCGCCGTCCCGGCGGGCAGCGAGACGGCCGACGCGAGCGGCTTCTCCCCGGGCCGGGTCGCCGAAGCGCTGACCGTCGGGGCCACCGACGCCCAGGACCAGCCGGACAAGGCGTCGAACTTCGGCCAGGACGTCGACCTCTACGCCCCCGGCGTCGACGTCCCCGGACCGATCGCGGGCGGTACCGGCGCGGGCCCGGAGTCCGGCACGTCGATGGCGGCGGCCTTCGCGGCCGGCGTGGCCGCGCTCTACCTGGCTCAGCACCCCGGGGCAACCCCGGCCCAAGTGGACGAAGCCCTGGTCGAAGCCGCGACGACGAACGCGCTCAAGGGCGTCCCGGACGGCACGGCCAACCGGCTGCTTTACGCCCCGGCGGGATCCTGACAAGCTGCCCAGACGCCTTCCCGGCCAACCTCCAGCGGCGCATGATGTCCATCACCCGGGACTGAACTCCCGCAGAGCGGGAAGAACCGGGTAACGTGCGTTGACTTACCGATCCAAATGGGAAGGACCGGGCATGTTCCGCAAGGTGCTGGTGGCCAACCGCGGGGAGATCGCGATCCGGGCGTTCCGCGCCGGCTACGAACTGGGCGCGGGGACCGTCGCCGTGTTTCCGCACGAAGACCGCAACTCCCTGCACCGGCTGAAGGCCGACGAGGCGTACGAGATCGGCGAACCCGGTCACCCCGTGCGCGCGTACCTCTCGGTCGACGAGATCGTCGCCGCCGCGAAGAAGGCGGGGGCCGACGCCGTCTACCCCGGTTACGGCTTCCTCTCCGAGAACCCCGACCTCGCGCGCGCGTGCGAAGAAGCGGGGATCACCTTCGTCGGGCCGAGCGCCGACATCCTCGAACTCACCGGTAACAAGGCCCGCGCGGTCAAGGCCGCGCGTGAGGCCGGCGTGCCGGTGCTCGGGTCGTCCGAGCCCTCCAGCGACGTCGACGCGCTGGTCGCCGCGGCCGAGGAGCTGGGCTTCCCGGTGTTCGTGAAGGCCGTCGCCGGTGGTGGCGGGCGCGGTATGCGCCGCGTCGAGGACCCCGCCCAGCTGCGCGAGTCCATCGAGGCCGCCGCGCGCGAGGCCGAGTCCGCCTTCGGCGACCCGACCGTCTTCCTCGAGAAGGCCGTCGTCGAGCCGCGGCACATCGAGGTGCAGATCCTCGCCGACGGCGCGGGCGGCATCATCCACCTCTACGAGCGCGACTGCTCGGTGCAGCGGCGCCACCAGAAGGTCGTCGAGCTGGCCCCGGCGCCGAACCTCGACCCCGAGCTGCGTGACCGCATCTGCGCGGACGCCGTCAAGTTCGCGAAGCAGATCGGCTACCGCAACGCCGGCACCGTCGAGTTCCTGCTCGACAAGCAGGGCAACCACGTCTTCATCGAGATGAACCCGCGCATCCAGGTCGAGCACACGGTCACCGAAGAGGTCACCGACGTCGACCTCGTGCAGTCGCAGCTGCGGATCGCCTCCGGCGAGACCCTCGACGACCTGGGGCTCTCCCAGGACAAGATCTACCTGCGCGGTGCGGCACTGCAGTGCCGCATCACCACCGAGGACCCGGCCAACGGCTTCCGCCCGGACACCGGGATGATCTCCGCCTACCGCTCGCCGGGCGGCTCGGGCATCCGGCTCGACGGCGGCACCGCCTTCTCCGGCACCGAGATCAGCGCCCACTTCGACTCGCTGCTGGTGAAGCTCACCTGCCGCGGCCGCGACTTCAAGACCGCCGTCGGCCGCGCCCGCCGCGCCGTCGCCGAGTTCCGGATCCGCGGTGTCGCGACGAACATCCCGTTCCTGCAGGCGGTTCTCGACGACGAGGACTTCCGCGCGGGCCGCGTCACGACGTCGTTCATCGAGGAGCGCCCGGAGCTGCTCACCGCGCGGCAGTCCGCCGACCGCGGCACGCGGCTGCTGACCTACCTCGCCGACCAGACGGTCAACAAGCCGAACGGCGAGCGCCCGAAGACGCCGGACGCCACGCTCAAGCTGCCGAAGCTCGCCAAGGACGCCCAGCCGGCGCCGGGGTCGAAGCAGAAGCTCGTCGAGCTGGGCCCGGCCGGGTTCGCGCGCTGGCTGCGGGAGTCGCCGCACATCGGCGTCACCGACACGACCTTCCGCGACGCGCACCAGTCGCTGCTCGCCACCCGTGTCCGCACCAAGGACCTCCTCGCGGTGGCGCCGGTCGTCGCGAACACGCTGCCCGAACTGCTGTCGCTGGAGTGCTGGGGCGGCGCGACCTACGACGTGGCGTTGCGGTTCCTCGCCGAGGACCCGTGGGAGCGCCTGGCCGCGCTGCGCGAAGCCGTGCCGAACATCTGCCTCCAGATGCTGCTGCGCGGGCGCAACACCGTCGGGTACACGCCGTACCCGACCGAGGTGACCAACGCTTTCGTCGAAGAGGCCACGAAGACCGGCATCGACATCTTCCGGATCTTCGACGCGCTCAACGACGTCGAGCAGATGCGCCCGGCCATCGAAGCCGTGCGCGAGACCGGGTCCGCCGTCGCCGAGGTGGCGCTCTGCTACACCTCGGACCTGTCCGACCCGGGCGAGAAGCTCTACACGCTCGACTACTACCTCAAGCTGGCCGAGCAGATCGTCGGCGCCGGGGCGCACGTCCTGGCGATCAAGGACATGGCCGGGCTGCTGCGCGCGCCCGCGGCGACCAAGCTGGTCACCGCGCTGCGCAAGGAGTTCGACCTGCCGGTGCACATCCACACCCACGACACCGCGGGCGGCCAGCTGGCCACCTACCTCACGGCGATCAACGCGGGTGCGGACGCCGTCGACGGCGCGGTGTCGTCGATGGCGGGCACGACGTCGCAGCCGTCGCTGTCCTCGATCGTGGCGGCCACCGACCACTCCGCCCGGACCACTGGTCTGGACCTGCGCGCGATCGGCGAGCTGGAGCCGTACTGGGAGAGCGTCCGCAAGATCTACGCGCCGTTCGAGGCCGGGCTGGCGTCGCCGACCGGGCGCGTCTACGACCACGAGATCCCGGGCGGGCAGCTGTCGAACCTGCGCACGCAGGCCATCGCGCTCGGGCTGGGTGACCGGTTCGAGGACATCGAGGCGATGTACGCCGCCGCGGACAAGATCCTCGGCCACCTGGTGAAGGTGACGCCGTCGTCGAAGGTCGTCGGCGACCTCGCCCTGCACCTGGTCGGCGCGGGCGTCTCGCCGGCCGACTTCGAGGCGGAGCCGAACAAGTTCGACATCCCGGACTCGGTGATCGGCTTCCTGCGCGGCGAGCTGGGCGACCCGCCCGGTGGCTGGCCGGAGCCGTTCCGCACCAAGGCCCTCGAAGGCCGCGCGGCGGCGAAGCCGGTCGCCGAACTGTCCGAAGAGGACCGCACGGCGCTTTCGGAGCACCCGCGGCGGACGCTCAACCGGCTGCTGTTCCCGGCGCCCACCAAGGAGTTCGAGTCCCACCGCGAGGCCTACGGCGACACGTCCGTGCTGCCCAGCAAGGACTTCTTCTACGGGCTGCGGCCGGGGGAGGAGTACGCGGTCGACCTCGAGCCGGGCGTCCGGCTGCTCATCGAGCTGGAGGCGATCGGCGAGGCCGACGAGCGCGGCGTCCGCACGGTGATGTCGACGCTCAACGGCCAGCTGCGGCCGATCCAGATCCGCGACCGCTCGATCGCCTCGGACATCCCGGCGACCGAGAAGGCGGAAAAGGGCAACCCGAAGCAGGTCGCGGCGCCGTTCGCCGGCGTCGTCACGCTGCAGGTCTCCGAGGGCGACACGGTCGAGGCCGGCGCGACGGTCGCGACGATCGAGGCCATGAAGATGGAGGCGTCGATCACCGCGTCCGCGGGCGGCAAGGTCGGCCGGCTGGCGATCAACTCCGTCCAGCAGGTCGAGGGCGGCGACCTCCTGCTCGTCCTGGAATGACGCTGGTCAACGCGGTCCCGCAGCGCCAAGGCGCCGTGGGACCGCGGGCGGCGGAGCTGCCGGACGGGTGCCTCGCCCTGGCCGAGCTGGCCGGGCACGTGCTCGGCCGGCCGGTGCACCACGTCCGGCAGACGCGCTCGGTGTCCGAAGTGGACCGTGGGGTTGCTTCCCGCGCGGAGCTGACGGGAGCGAACCGCGCGGCGCAGCTGGCCGCGCTGGAAGCCCCGGGCGGCCCGGTCCTGACGATCGGCGGCGACTGCGGGGTCGAGCTGATTCCGATCGGCGTCGCGCGGTTCCGGTACGGGCCGGGTCTCGGGGTCGCGTGGTTCGACGCGCACGCCGACCTGAACACGGCGGAGTCGTCGCCGTCGGGGGCGTTCCACGGGATGGTGCTGCGGTCGCTGTTCGGCGAGGGCGACCCGGAGTTCGCGGCGGCCCCGGCTTTGGAGCCGGGGCGTGTGGCCCTGCTCGGGACGCGGGTGTTCGACCCGGACGAGCGGGCGGCGACCGACCGCGGCCTCGCCGTCACTTCACTCGATGCTTTGACGGGCGTGGAAAAGCTGTACGTGCACGTGGATCTGGACGTGCTGGATCCGGGGGAGTTCGCGGGGCTCAACTACCCGGAGCCGGACGGCTGGACGATTCCGCAGCTCGTCGCGGCTCTCGACGCGCTCGCCGGGTACGACGTGATCGGCGCCGGGATCACCGAGTGCGTGGGGACAGCTCGTGAGGTCGAGGTGCTGACGCCCGTCCTGGAAGCAGTGGGTCGGCTCTTATGACCAGGCGGCGCGGAGGGCGTTGAGGGCCGTGTCGAGGTCGGCGCCGAGGTCGCGGGCCTGGGTCGCGTAGGTCGCCGCGGCTTTGAGGAGGAGTTCCGCGGGGGCCGGGCGGCCCTCCGGGAGCGTCACGACCGTGCCGCGGGCCCGGGCCGTCGTCACCCAGCCCGCCGCCTCCAGTTCGCGGTACGCGCGGGCCACCGTTCCGGACGCCAGTCCCAGGTCCCGGGCCAGCTGGCGGATCGGCGGCAGGCGCGTCCCTTCCGCCAGCGCACCCGTCGTGACCGCGTGGACCACCTGGTCGTGCACCTGCCGCCACGGTGCCAGCCCGTTCTCCGTGTCGACGACGATCTTCACGCGGCCGCCGGGAGCCGTTTCAGCGGGGCGGTGACGGCCAGGAACGCGGCCACGCCCGCGACCACCACCAGCAGCGACACCAGGTTGCCGCCCGGCCAGCCGATCGCCGTCACCGCGCCGATGCCGAGGCCGATCGCCACCCGCGCGCTGCGGCAGCGCAGCGCCAGGTCGGCCCGCGCCGCACCGGAGGCCGGGCGGCGGACCGCCAGCGCCGTGATCGCCGCGCAGACCACCACCGTGCCCGCCGCGAGCGCGAGGAGCTTCCACTGGGCCGTCACGACGAGGTGCGCGACCGACCCGGCGGCCGCCACGGCGCCGAGCACGAGCACCCAGGCGGGCGCGATCACCGTCAGCGGGCGCGGGGTCAGGTCGGCCTCGCGGCGCGGGCCGCGGGCCGGCCGCTGGGCGAACAGCTCGGCGATCAGGCCGCCGAGCAGCAGGGTGGCGACGATCGAACCCATCCCGGCGTCGCCGAGCAGCGGCGGCAGCGCGAGGAAGAGCCACGGGTACCAAAGCCGGCGCCGCTTGAGGTAGCGGACGGCGAGCGCGACTTCGGCGGCGTCCGGGCCGGGCACGCCCCAACGCACGAGCAAGCGCTTTCCGTGCTTCTCGCCCGGCCAGAGCACGATCAGGATCGCCAGCCCGATCAGCCCGGTGAAGAGCGCGACCGCCAGTACGTTGTCCCACGGCATGCCGGACCTCCCTCGCTTGTATCAACCACATGATACAAGAACGCCGGATGCCCGCAGTGCGAGGCGGCTCGTCCGTTCGTATGCAGGTGAAGGTGCAGTCGGCGGGGTGCTTGTCAGCGTTTTGCAGGGAGGTTCGGTGAACTTGTCACAAAGTTGACAAGAAATCGGTTTCCTCTCATTCAGGTGACACATTCGGCGCTAGCTTTTCGATGTGTCCGTTGTCACCCCGCTTCAGGTGCGGGGTGCCCGGTCACGCGTTCGCGGGACGGGGACGGCGGGGCGGAGCGAAGGAGCTGCGATGTCGGTGGAGCGCGGATTCGAACACGCTGCGCCGCCGGCCGCACTACCCCGCAAGCTCGCCGACATCCTGCGGCCCGAGCTGGCCAGCCTCGCGGCCGAGATCGTCGACGAGATCCGCGCGACCATCCCGGCCTACGCGCGCCCGCTCGACGGCCCGTACGGCAAGTCGATCCGCGCCGGCGTCGAATACGCGATCACGTTGTTCGTCGCGCAGATCGCCGACCCGACGGTGTCGAAGGAACAGTCCCACGAGGTCCACCACCGGCTGGGGCAGAACGAAATGCGCGAGGGCCGCAGCCTCGACACGCTGCAGTCGGCCTACCGGGTCGGCGCGCGCGTGTCGTGGCGGCGGATCATGCGCGTCGGGCGGCGAAGCGGGCTCTCGTCGGCGGTGATGTCCCAGCTGGCCGACGCGATGCTGGCGTTCATGGACGAACTCGCCTCGGTCGCGCTCGACGGCTACCTGGAAGCGAAGGCGCGCACGGCGGGCGCGCTCGACACCTGGCGCCGCAAGCTCCTGCACCTGATCCTGGAGACGCCGCCGGCGTCCCCGAAGGCGATCGCCGAGCTGGCCCAGCTGATCGGCTGGCCGGTGCCGACGGACGCGACCCCGGTGGCGGTCTGCCCGGCCGACGGCGTCGCCCCGGCTCGCCGGCACGCGGGCCTCGACTCCGACATCCTCGCCGAGCTGGACACGCCCGACCCGAAACTGGTGGTCCCGGGCGAACTCGGCGGCGCCCGCCTGGCGACGCTGCAAGTCGCGCTCCCGGACTGCCGGCTCTCGATCGGCCCGTGCGTCCCGCTGGCCTCGGTGGCGGATTCCCTGCGCTGGGCCCGCAACGCGCTGCACCTGGCCGAACGCGGCGTCCTGGCGCCCCGCCCGGTGCTGCGCGCGGAGGAGCACCTGGCGACGCTGCTGGTCAACTCCGACACGGGCCTGGTCGGCACGTTGCGCCACCGCCTGTTCGCGCCCTTGGCGGACATGACGGGCAAGCAGCAGGAACGCCTGCTGGAGACGCTGCGGGCGTGGCTGGACAGCCAGGGCAACGTGGTGGAGATCGCGGAACGCCTGGGGGTCCACCCCCAGACGGTCCGCTACCGCATGAGGCAGCTGCAGGCGACGTTCGGCGACAGCCTCCGCGACCCGGCGGCCCGGTTCGAGATGGAGCTGGCGTTGCGGGCCGGTGCGGCGCCGTTGCCGTTGCGGTACCCGGTGAGCGAGCTGCTGCCCTCGCCGCGTTCGGGCGCGGGGTCGCGTCCACAATGGACGCCGCGCTAGCCGGTCACGGCACGTCCACCTGCCAGGACGCGTCCGCCGCGTAGCCGTTCGGGGTGTCGTACGGGTGCTGGCCGCCGGAGTCGGCCGCCCACACCTGGGTCGTGTACTGGCGCAGGAACTTCCCGCGGGCGCTGTACGACTCGAGCGTGACGCCGGTGCCCGAGAGGCCGGCCTTCGAGCACCAGGTCGCGTCCGCGCGGAACGCGTCGGTGCCGTCGGACGCGGCGAGCACCGCGCGCAGCCCCTGCTGGCGCAGGTAGTACTCGGGGTGTGCCACCGATTCGAAGGAGTGGCACGTCGAGTCCGCCTTGCCGGGCACGACCCGCCACGCCGCGTCCGGGCCGGCGCCCGCGCCGACGACCGCGTCGGTCAGGCCGCGCAGGTACCAGCCGGCCGCGCCGGGGCTCTGCGTACGGACGGACTGGACCAGCACGGCGTCTTCGTATTGCCCGAGCCGCAGGAAGCGGTCGACGTCGTCGTCCGTGCCCGCCATGGCCGTGGTCGCTCCCGCGACCAGCGCGGGGTGCACCCGGCTCTGCTCGGCCCGCGTCCGCAGCTCGAACAGCAGCCGCCGGTCCGCCTCGCCCTTCTTGCGGATCCAGGTGAACCAGTCCTGCAGGTTCGCGCTGTGGATCCCGGTGCCGATGTACGCCTTGAGCTGCGCCTCGTCCATCGTCCGCAGCGCGCGTTCGGCCGCTGCGCACGCCGGTACAGCGGGCCGGACCTGGGCGATCGGGTCGTGCTCCGGATGCTCGCCCCGACCGCGGACGACCCGCGCGGCCACCCCCGCTGCGCCTGGTTCGCGCCCACGCCGGGTGGCTGCACGATCGGCGCGTCCGCTCTCGGCGCCGGCGCGGCCGAGGACCTGCTGGACGAGGCGGTCGAGGCCTTGGCCGAACTCGATCCCCGGGTGCGTGAGTGCGTCCCGGCCGGCCCGGCGATCTCCGGCCCGTTGTCCTGCGGCTTCAGCCCCGGTTCCGCGGCCGGACCCGATGGGCTGCGCGTGGGGGACGCGGCGGGCCTGGTCAACCCGTTCACCGGCGAGGGGCTGAGCGGCGCCGTCCAATCCGGACGGCTCGCCGCCCGCGCGATCCTGTCCGAAGTGGACGATCCTGCCGCCGCCCGTCGGGAGTACGAACGGCTGCTGGGCGCCGCGTTCGTCGGCTACTTCGAGACCGCACGGCACGCGGCCCGCCGGTACCACCTCGCGTGGCGCGTGCTCGCCGCCGGCGCGGGCAGCGAGCACCCGTTCTACGCCAAGGGGCGGCGGGCGGTGGTGCTGCCCGAAGGCGCGTCGGCTCTCGCCGGCGCCGAACCCCTGGAACTGCCGCCCGCGACCCGGCTCCGGCTGCTGCCCTTCCTGGCCGCGTGCGACGAGGTGTGCCTGTCGATCGTCCGGGGCGACTGGCCGTTCCTGGCCCGGATGTTCACCGCCGACCGGGAGGAGGAGTTGCTGCTGCGTCCCGCGATCGGGTTCTTCGCGGCCCTCACGGCCGGCGGCGGACGCCCGGCCCGCGGCGACGCGTCCGTGGCGGCGGCCATCGAACTCGCTACGCTCGGCGCACTCGCGTTCCTCGGCCCCGCCGGCACCCCGAAGGATGTCCGGGGCGTGGACTGGGAGTCCGCGACGACCGTGCTCGCCGGCGACTACCTGCTGGGCCAGGCTTCCCGGCTGATCGCGGAGGCGGTGCCCGATCTCTCTTGGTCCTTTTCGGACTGGTTGGGCGAGCTGGCAGCGTTGCGGGCGAACGTCGTGACGACCGGCGTCGAAGCGGAAGCGGTCTTCGCGTCGCTGTTCGAGTTCCCGCTGCGCATCGGCGCGGCCCTGGGAGGTGCCGACGCAGAGGTGTTCCGGGCCTGCGGCGAGGTACTGGGCAAACTGTTCCTGCGCACCGAGGACGTCCTGGCGCTGAGAGGCGAGCGGACTCGGCTCGACGCCACGCTCACCGATCTGCTCGGCGGCCGGATCTCGCCCCTGCCGGAGCTGCTCGCGATGCCGGGTCTGACGGCGGAGGCCCTGCCACCGCGCGCCCTTCCTGTCGCCGTCGAAGCCGCGCGGGAAGCCTTCGCGGAGTTCGGACAAGCCTGTGACCGGCTGCCGGACCCGGCGGCCCGGGAGCTCCTCGAAGCCGTCGGCGGTTGGGTGGTGGCGGGCGTTCCGTGATCCGGCCGCGGTCTCAGCGGCTCGCGCGGAAGGCCTCCGCGGGGATCGGCACCACCGGCGGGCAGTTGCGGTGGTCGGCCTCCATGCACAGCTGGATGATCGTGAGCCGCGCCGACGCCTGGTTCCCCGGGCCCGAGTTCTGGCCCGTGAACAGCGAACTCAGCTTCTCCGCCGCACCGCAGTTCTTGAACGGCGGCAGCGCGAAGCCGCGGTACTTCGGGTCCGCGTTCACCGGGTCGGTGGCGATCAGGCCGCCGGTGAACGGGTCGTACTCGCCGATCATGTCGATCGGCATCGGCGTCGCCGAGACGCAGTCCGGGCCGGCGTCGAGCGGGACGCCGTTCACCTTGACGTCGCTGAGCCGCGACACCACGTCGAGGTGGTTGCGCAGGATGCCGTCGAACAGAGTGCCGAACGAGTGGATCATCGTGGCGCCGCTGCGGTAGTCGACCGGCAGGAACTCGACCGTCGCGGTGATCGGCAGGAACCCGTAGCCGAGGTAGGACACCGTCACCGGCGCGAACGCCACCTCACCGGTGATCTCGCTCCGGATCGGGAAGCCGTCGGGCGTCGTGATCCGGAACCAGACGCCGTTGACCAGCGCGGCCGGCTTGCTGTGGATCTTGGCGCCGGTCTTGGTGATCGTGGCCGTGTTGTCGACCTGGTTCGGCTGCAGCGGCAGGATCATCGTGACGGTGTCGTCCGGCGGCGGCTCTTCGTCCAGCAGGGAGTGCTTCTGCGAGCCGCCCGGCTGAGGCGCCGGCGTGGCCTTCTTGCCCGGCGCCGGTTTCCCGGCCGGCGGTGCGGCGGCCGCCAGCACCGCGACCGAGCCGAAGGAGAGGTCCTCGCCCGCGTCGGCGGTGCACGCCACCTGCTCGGCGGGCTGCTCCGGCGGCGCGCCCGTCGGGCCCAGCGCGAGTTTCGGTGCGCTCAAGCGGATCTTCAGCAGGCCGGCGGCGGACGGGGAGAACGCGGGGAGCTTCCCCTTGGCCGTCAGGAGCAGGTCGCCGTCGGCCGGGAGCGGGGTCGCCGGGATGGTCAGCGGGACGGCGAGGGTGTCCTTGACCTTCCCCTGCTCCAGCAGCAGCTGGAAGGTCAAGCCGCCTTCGAGGGTGGCGGCCGTGCCCAGCAGCTGCTGGGCGGCGGCGCGCGGCAGCGGGAACGACACGGCCAGGCCGTCGATCGTCGCCGGCTTGCCCACGGTCATCGAGGCCGGCAGCGTGGCCTCGGTCTTCACATCGAGCTTCAGCGGCCCCACCGGATCGGCGAAGGGGCACGACGCCGTGACCGTCTTCGCGACCTCGCGCCGGCCGGTGCCGGTGTCCGCGGCGGTGGTGCCGGGTGCGGCGGAACCCGTTCCGGTGAACGCGCCGGTGGTGACCGACACCGCGCACACCAGCGCGAGCGCGCCGCGGGTCGCCGTCCGCCGGGTCAGCCGTCGGGCCATGCCGTGCTCCTGTCCGTGCCGCGGGGAAACGAGCCGTAGGGATGGCCGGGGCCCCGGCCATCCCTACGGTGAAACTAGTTCAGCGCTGTCACGTGATGACGAAGTTCGGCGAGAACGCCAGGTTCTGCGCCGGGCTCGTCGTCTTCGGCGTGCAGGTCATGTTCCAGTTCGCCCACGTGTTGTTGGACGCCTTGTGGAACTGCAGGGCCGCGGTGATCGGCGTGCCGAGCGACAGCGTGTCGCTGCCCGCGGTCGCCGGCGCGGTGTAGGTCGGGATCGACGAGGACGCGACTTGGCTGATGTTCACCGTGATCGGGCCACCGGCCGGGTAGATCGTCTCGGGGATGTTGAGCCCGCTGGCCGGGCCGGAGACCGAGCCGCGCGCGGCGGTCACGGGGACCGTCGCGGTGCCGCGGATGCCGTCGTAGCCGACGGCGGTGAGCAGCGAGTGGACCGCGGCGGAGATCGTCGCGGTGCCCCCGACGCCGGTCGGCACCGCGGTGCCACCGGCGGCGATCGAGTCCGGGCCGGTCAGGAACGCGGTGATGCCCACGTCCTGCTGCGGGATGCCGGGGAAGGTGCACCGGTAGGTCGCGCCGGCGTTGTACGTGGTGGCGGCCGAGGCCACGCCGGTCAGCACCATGCCGAACGCGCTGACGGCGGCGACGGTCGTGGCCGCCTTGAGGGACAGGTTCCTGAGTCGGGTCATGACTGCCAATCTCCTTCGATCATCCAGTTGACGTCTCGGGCGGGCGTTGCCCACGCGCCCCGCGGACCAAAGCGGTACCGCGAATTCCCCCGGGTGTTTTCCCTGGTGCAGCCCCAACCCTCGCGAGGTGGCTGTGATAAATGAGGTTACTCGCCAGTCGGTTGCGCAACAAGGATGTCACGTGGTCGGTTTCCACCGGCCATTGCCCGGATGAGTTCTTGTCAACACCGGAGCAGTGCGGTGATGACCTTGGTGCGATTGTGACAAATACTCGACCGCGTTCCGATCGGCGGTTGTCCGCGTTACTATCGATACCACGCGCGCACCGTGACCGCGGGAATCGATTCAGCGAAAGAGGATGCCGTGGCCCCCCGTTTCCGCACCGCCCACCGCCGGGCCTCCGTGCTGCTCGCCGCCACCCTGGCCGCCGTGCCGGTGGTGTCGGCGGCGTCCGCTTCCGCGCAGGCGCCGGACACCGGCGGTGTCGTCGAATGGGGCTTTTCGAACTACATCATGGGCCCGCCGCCGGAGGCCGCCGACGGGCTGAGCGCCGTCTCCATGGGCGGGATGGACGCCATGGGCCTGAGGGGCGGGCAGGTCCTGGTCTGGGGCGACAACAACTTCGGGCAGACCGAGGTCCCCGAGGCGGCTATGTCGGGCGTGAGCGCGATCGCCGCCGGCTGGGGCCACGAGCTCGCGCTCAAGAACGGCAGCGTGCTGGCCTGGGGGAACGACTGGTACGGCCAGGCCGACGTGCCCGCCGACGCGAAGTCCGGGGTCACCGCCATCTCGACCAGCGCCATGCACAACCTCGCCATCAAGGGCGGCCGGGTGCTGAGCTGGGGTCTGCGCTCGGACGTCCCGGCCGCCGCGACCTCCGGCGTCACCGCCGTCTCCGCCGGCGGCGACCACAGCCTGGCGCTCAAGAACGGCGGGGTCCTCGCCTGGGGCGCCGACGACCACGGCCAGACCGACGTCCCGGCCGACGCGAAGTCGGGCGTCACCGCGATTTCCGCCGGTCACCAGCACAGTCTCGCCCTGAGGGACGGCCGGGTCATCGCCTGGGGCCGCAACGACAACCACCAGGCCGAGGTCCCCGAGGCGGCGCTGTCGGACGTCGTCGCGATCGACGCGGGGTGGACCTTCAACTTCGCGATCAAGAGCACCGGCGAGTACGTGTCGTGGGGATCCAACGACGTGACCGAAGGCGACCCGGTGGGCTGGGGCCTCTGCGGGCCGTTCCTCTCCCTCTCCGCCGGCGACCGGTTCACCGTCGCGCTCAAGGCGGATCCCTCCGCACCTTGCTGACCTGGCTGCGGAAAGAGGGGCTTCCCGCACTGGGAAGCCCCTCTTCGCGTACCGGGTCGGCTTCGCGATCGAGAGCAATGGCGAGTACGTGTCGTGGGGTTCAACGACGTGGCGGGTTCACCGCCGCGCTGAAGGCGGATCCCACCGCACCCTGCTGATCTGGCTACGGAAAGAGGGGCCTCCCGCGCCGGGAAGCCCCTCTTCGCGTACCGGGTCAGCCTTCGGTCTTGGCCGCCAGGTCCAGGGAAATCGTGTTGCCCGGGCCGGACACCAGGGCGCCCAGGGCCAGGTCCGCGATGAAGCAGTTCTTGAAGTCCGGGATCGTGTACGTGCCGGTCACCGTGATCTTCGGGCCGAAGATGTCCACGTCCTTGGCGCTCAGGTCCAGGTCGAGCGGCTTGCTCGCCTTGCAGCTGCCCGGCACCGTCGGGAGCGGGATCACCGGGACCAGCAGGCCGGCCCAGATGTCGTAGATCTCCATGTTCGCCTGGGCGTGCGTGCTCAGCGTGCCGTCGGCGATGGTGCCCGTGGCCGGGCCCGTCGGGGTGATCTTGACCTTCGCCTTGATCTTGAAGATGCCCGAGACCAGCGAGATGTTGGCCTGCGACGGCGGCAGCGTCAGGTCCGCGCGCAGGCCGACCGAGCCGGTCTGGTCGTCGATGATCAGGGCGCCGTCGAGGTTGCCCGGGCCCAGCGCCATCGCGCTGCCGGTCTTCTTGACGACCGTGCTGCCGGTGACCGTGTAGCCGACCGGGATCTCGACCACGTCGGCCGAGGCGGGAACGGCGGCGACGCTCATGGCGACACCCGCGGCCATCGCGACCGCGGCCGCCCGCGCCCATTTCCGGCCGTTCTTCCGAGTGCGCGACAAAGTAGGCATGCCGACTCTCCTTCACATTGTGAAACAGCGGGGAAAACGGGGTCAGCGAGGGGTGAGCCCGGTGATTTTCCAGGTGTTTCCCTCACGTTCCGCGACCACCGAAAGCTGGGCCGCGGCGGAACTGCTGGAATTGTTGTCGGTGCGGGTCGCCGATTGGTCGAGGAACACGAGCAGCCGCGCTTTGCCGCCGCCGAGCTCCTGCACCGCGGACGACGTCACCCGCGTCGTCAGCACCAGTTTCTGGGCCGGTGCTTTTTCCTTCACCTGCGCGAACAGCCGGTCGTAGGTGGATAGGGCGTCGCCGCGCAGGACGTCGTTGGCGGCCTGCTCGGTGACGTCGGTCCGGTCGTAGGAGTAGGAGAAGATCCGGTTGAGCGCGAGCGTCACCGCCGAGGTGACCTCCGCGGTGGCGCCGACGTCGGTCAGCGCGTGGTTGGCCGCGGCCGGGTTGCCCGCCGCCGACCGCGCCAGCAGGGTGAACGCCACGCCGGTGCCGGCCAGCAGCACCGAGACCGCGACCAGCAGCGGCAGCAGGAACCGGCGCCGCCGCGGCTCCTCGGCGACGACCTCGTCGGCATCCTCGGCTGCCACTTCGGCTTCTTCGGTAGTGGTGCTCATCTCGCCCCCACCGGCAGCTCGTCGAGCGCGCTGAGCTTCCAGCCGCCCTCGGTCCGGCTCAGCCCCGCGGCGAACCGGTTGCGCTTGGTCGCCGGCGCGACGCCTTCCTTCTGCGCGGTGATCTCCACCGACGCGATCAGCTTCGCGGTGCCGGCGTGCTCGTCCAGCTCGCTCAGCGCCGCGTCCAGCACCTTGCCGGTCGACACCGTCGCGTCCTGGGTGAGCGTCTTCTTCGTGGCGTTGTCGGTGTGGGCGAGCCGGTCGTGCAGCGGGCCGGTCGACGCGTCGAGCCACTGCGCGAGCCCCTGGTCGAGCTGGTGGTAGTCGAGGGTGCACAGCCGCGCGACCAGCTCGCGGCCGGCGGTCAGCGCTTCGTCGCGCGCGGTGCCGTAGGTCAGCTCGGCGCTGTGCGCGGTGCGGTACCAGGCGAACCCCGACCACCCCGCGAACGCGGCGGTGACGACGACGGCGAGCACCGCGGCCCGCAGCGGCCACTTCACTTTCCCAGCCACAGCATCTCCTCGAGGGTCGGGGACACGGCCAGGCCGTCGGACGACGCCGTGAGCGGGGCACCCGAACCGGGCACCGCGGCGGGCGGCACGGGCAGGTGCCGCGCGTTCTGCGAGCCGCGCACCGAGGTCGCGTCGCCCGGCTCGAGCGTGCAGGACGCGCCGGTGTTGAACGGCAGCGGCGAGGTGTCGGTGCTGGGCCGGAACTTCGTGCCTTCGTACCCGGCCCGGCAGGGGAGCGGGTCGTAGAAGGTCAGCGCCATGCCGAGGTTGCCTTCGCCGCCGTCGAACGCCGTCGACGTCGCCGCGACCACCTTCGGCGTCGCGACCAGCAGCTGTTCCAGCTGGCCGGTGCGCGTCTGGAACACCTGCGCGGTGGTGAGCAGGTTGGCGAGCAGGATCGGCAGGCCCGGGTCGGTCTCCCGCAGCAGGGTCCCCAGCTCGGACGCGGCGGGCGGCGCGGTCGCGATCAGCCGCCGCAGGTCACCGTCCGAAGAGGACAGCTGCGCGGCGAACAGCTTGGCGTTGCCGGTGAACGAGCGCCACTCGGCCGAGGAGTCCAGCTGGGTCCGCAGCACGGTCGAGCCGTCGTCGATCAGCTTCGTCGTCTGCGGCAGGTTGACCGCCGCGTCCTTTGTGAACGAAGTCGCGGTGTCGAGCAGCACCTGCAGGTCCGGGCCGGTGCCGCGCAGTGCGTCGTCCAGCTCGTCGACGACCGTGCGCAGGTCGCCGGTCGGCACCGACGCGGTCAGCGAGTCGAGGTCGCCGAGCAGGTGCTGCACCGGCATCGGCAGCGTCGTCTTCTCCCGCGGGATCACCGAGCCGCCGGCCAGGTACGGGCCGTCGGACGTCCGCGGCTGCAGGTCGACGTACTGCTCGCCGACCGCGGACCGGTTGGCCACCACGGCCTGGGCGTTCGCCGGGATCGGCGGGGCCGAGCCGTCGATGACCAGGTCGGCCTCCATCCCGGACGGCGTCAGCCGCAGGTCGCCGATCCGCCCGACGGCGACGCCGCGGTAGGTCACCTCGCCGTTGGTGAAGATCCCGCCGCCTTCGGCGAGTTCCAGCTTCACGGTGTACCCGCTGCCGCCGAAGAGCCGGTCGATCCCGGCGTAGTTGGCGCCGACGAACGCGACCGTGACGAGCGAGATCACGACGAACGCGACGACCTGGAGCCGGACCCGGGTGGTCAGCATCACTGACCTCCCGACGGCAGCGGCAGGACCGGCAGGCCGGGCGGCGTGCCTTCGCCCGGCGGCGGCAGCGGCACCCCGGGCGCCGGGATGACCGACAGGTAGACGTTGAGGTAGTCGCCCTTGATCGCCGGGATCACCGCGTCGGTGTACGGGAACGACGGCAGGATTTCCAGGGCCTTCGGCAGCGACGCACCGGCGTCGGCGAGGCGGTGCAGGATCGGCGCGAGCGCCCGCAGGTCGGCGACGAGGTCGTCCTTGCTCTTGTGGATGACGTCGGTGGCGACGCCGGAGAGGTCGTCGAGCGACTGCAGCATCGCCACGAGCTGGGTGCGCTGGTCGGTGAGCGTGCGCAGGCCCGGCGTGAGGTCGGTGAGCGCGCCTTCGACCTGCTTGTCGCGGTCGGCGAGCGTCGTCGCGAGCTGGTTGACGCCTTCGAGCGCCGCGGTGATGTCCTGGCGGTGCGCGTCGAGGTCGGTGGCGAGGGTGTTGACGCCGGAGAGGAACGAGCGGATCTGCGTCTCGTTGCCGGTCATCACCTTGGACAGCTCGCGGTTGATCGTCTGCAGCTGCCCGATGCCGCCGCCGTTGAGCAGCAGGGAAAGCGCGCCGAAGACCTCTTCGAACTCGGGGTTGCGGTTGGTCCGCGACACCGGGATCACGGCGTTGTCGGCCAGCCGCGCGCTCGCGTTGGTCTCCTTGTCCGGGGCCGCCAGTTCGACGAACTTCTCGCCGAGCAAGCTGGATTGCCGCAGCCGAGCGACGGCGTCGGCGGGCAGTACGACGTCGCCGTTGACCTCGACGACGGCTTCGGCGGTCCAGCCGTCGGAGCCGAGCCGGATGGTCTGGACCCGCCCGACCGGGACGTCGCCGACCTTGACCGCGGCCTGTGGCACGAGGTCGAGGACGTCGGCGAACTGGACGGTGACGTGGTACGGGTGGTCGCCGACGTCGGCGCCGCCGGGCAGGGGCAGGTCGTAGACGCCCTTGAACTCGCCGGAACACGCGGTCAGCACCAAGCAGCAGCCGGCGGCCAAAGCGGTGACGCGTCTCAATGGTTTCATCGCCCGCCCGCCTCGTTCGTGTAGACGGACCCGGTCACCGGCAGCGGCAGGTAGTCGAGCAGGTCGGTGCGGCTCTGCAGGGCCCTGGTCGCCGGATCGATCGTCTGGAGCAGGTTCGCCGCGGCCAGCGGCGCGGTCTCCAGGGTCTCGGCCAGCGACGCGCGCTGGTCGACGAGCGTCTGCGTGGTCACCGCCAGCTTGTCCACATTGGACTTGATGAGCGCGCGGTTGTCCTTGAGGAACCCTTGGATGTCCCCGAGTGCGGTGCCGAGCGAGCGCAGGGCCGAGGCCAGCTCGTCGCGGTTGGCCGACAACGTTTGGGAAACCGACGAAAGCTGCTCGTTGACCTTGGTCACCTGGTCGTCGTTGTCGGCCAGCATGGACGTGAACCGCTGCAGCTCCCGGACGGTGGTGAACAGGTCGCCGGAGTTGCCGGCCAGCGTCCGGGCCAGCTCGGAGAGCTGCTTGACGGAGTCGTGGAACGCGGTTCCGTTGCCGCGCAGGTTGTTCGCGCCGGTCGTCAGCAGGTCCGACAGCGCGCCGTTCTTGTTGGCGCCGTCCGGGCCGAGCGCCTTGGTGAGCGAGTCGAGGCTGGCGTAGAGCTCGTCCAGCTCGACCGGGGTGGCGCTGCGGTCGACGCCGATGGTCGTGCCGTTCACCAGCCGCGGGCCACCGCGCGCGGGCTTGGAGAACTGGACGTACCGGTCGGCGACGACGCTGGGCGCGATGACGACGACGTCGGTGTCGGCGGCGATCGGAGCGGAGCCGTCGTAGGTCAGCGTCACCTCGACCTGCTCGCCGCGCGGGGTCACCGACTCGACCTGGCCGATCCGGACCCCGAGCAGCCGGACGTCCGAGCCGCTGTACACGCCGACCGCGCGGGAGAACAGCACGGTCGCGCGGTCGAGGCCGGTGCCGGAGAAGATCCACCACAGCGCGGCCACGACGACGAGCGCCGTGACGACCGCCGCGGCGAGGAACCGGTAGGTGCGGGTGGCGTTCACTTCGGGGCTCCGAACTGCTTCGGCGGCGTGCACGGGTCGCGGTTCTCCGGCAGCAGGCCGCAGAGGTAGGCGTCGAGCCAGCGGCCGTTGCCGAGCGCGTTGTTCGCCAGCCGGAAGTACGGACCGGCGGCCGCCAGGCTCTTCTCCAGGTTGCCGTTCTGGCGCGAAAGCAGGTCGGTCACGGTGTTCAGCTGGCTCAACGCGGGTTTGAGCGCCGCGGTGTTGTCGGCGACCAGCCCGGAGAGCTGCGTGGCCAGCGCCTGCGCGCCGGTCAGCAGGTCGTGGATGGCCTGGCGGCGGCGGTCCAGCTCGCCCAGCAGCAGGTTGCCGTCGGAGAGCAGCTGCTCGAAGTCCTCGTTGGAGTTCGCCAGCGTCGAGGTGATCTTCTTGGCGTTGGCCAGCAGGTCGGCGAGCTGGTCGTCGCGGGAGGACACCGTCTTCGACAATGCCGAGAGACCGTCGAGCGCGGTGCGCACGTGGGCCGGGGCGTTGCGGAAGGTGTCGCTGATCGCGGTGAAGCTGTCGGCGAGCTGCGTGGTGTCGATCGAGCCGGCGGTGTTCGCCAGGCCGTTGAACGCCTCGGTGACGTCGTAGGGCGTGACGGTCCGGGTGCGCGGGATCGCCTGGTCCGGGTCCTGCACGGCGTCGCCGGTCGGCTTGAGCGCGAGGAACTTGCGGCCCAGCAGCGTCTTGATCCGGATCTCCGCCGACGTCCGGTCGCCGACCCACGCGTTCTTGACGCGGAAGGTGACGAGCACGTGGTCCTCGGCCAGCTCGACGTCGCGGACCTCGCCGACCTTGATGCCGGCGACGCGGACCTCGTCGTCGGCCTGCAGCCCGGCCGCCTCCGAGAACTCGGCGCGGTAGGTCGTGCCGCCGCCGACGACCGGCAGGTTGTCGTAGTTGAACGTCACGGTCAGCAGCGCGGCGAGGACGACGCTCCCGGCGACGCCGAGGGTGAGCGGGTTGCGTTCCTTGAAGGACTTCACGAGCCGCACCTCTCCGCCGTGACGGGCGTTCCGCGCGGAGGCGTCGTCTGCAGGGTCGAGCTGCAGAGGTAGAAGTTCATCCACGAGCCGTAGGAGGCGATCCGGCCGAGGCTGTCCAGCTTCTGGGGCAGCGTGGTCAGCGTCTGCTCGAGGCCGGGGAGGGTCTTGCCGTCAGCGAGGTTCTTCGTGACGCCGTCGAGCCCGGTGATGCTGTCCTTCAACGGCGTCCGCGCGTCGCCGAGCAGGCCCGCGGTGGCCGTGGACAGGTCGCCGAGGCCGCCGATCGCGTCGCCGATCGCGGTGCGGTCCGCGGCCAGGCCGGAGACGAGCTCCCGCAGCGTCGAGATCAACGTCGTCAGCGCGGTTCCCTTGCTGTTCACCGTGCCGAGCACGTGGTTGAGGTTGGTGATGACGTCGCCGATCAGCTGGTCGCGGCTCGCGAGCGTCGAGGTCAGGGAGCCGGTGTGGGCGAGCAGTTCCTCGACCGTGCCGCCTTCTCCTTGCAAGACCTGGACGATCTCGCCGGAGAGCTGGTTGACGTCGGTGGGCGAGAGCGCCTGGAACAGCGGCTTGAAGCCGTTGAAGAGGTCGGTCAGGTCCAGCGCCGGCGTCGTGCGGGCCAGGGGGATCTCGCCGCCGACCGGCAGGGTGCCCTTGCCGCCCGCACCGCGTTCGAGCGCG
Source organism: Amycolatopsis sp. NPDC098790 (assembly GCF_044759945.1). Taxonomy (NCBI): domain Bacteria; kingdom Bacillati; phylum Actinomycetota; class Actinomycetes; order Pseudonocardiales; family Pseudonocardiaceae; genus Amycolatopsis; species Amycolatopsis sp. NPDC098790. Next base: position 276,141 of record NZ_JBIWAI010000007.1, on the reverse strand, counting down.
ATGTAGCGCTGCCCGACCATGTTGCGGTACTTGATGACCGCGCCGACGTCGGCGGGCAGCTGCCGGCCTTCGTCGAGGGAGAACCGGATGTGCGCGAGGCTGTGGTCGGCGATCTCCAGCTCCTCGACCTGGCCGACCCGGACGCCGGAGATCCGGACGTCGTCGCCGACGTTCAGCGAAGTCGCGTCGGTGAACGTGGCGCCGTAGAGGTCGGTCCGGCCGACGCCGGTGTTCGCGATGGACACGGCCAGCAGCACGGTCGCGGCCGTGGTGACCAGGATGAAGATCAGGCTCTTGACCAGCGGGGCGGCGAACTTCCTCACTTGAGCGTCACCTCCGTGCCGCGGTAGAGCGCGCCGACCAGCACGCTGCTCCAGTCCGCGACCTGCCCGGTGGGCACGCCTAGCTGCGGCGCGAGGATCGTGGCGAGCAGTTCCCGTTCCTGCGGGGAGTTCGCGACGCCGAGGTCGTCGCGCGTGCCGGTGACCAGCGGGTGCTGCGGCGCGCCGGGCGCGACCGCGGCGGTGCCGGTCGTCGGGGCGACCCCGCTGGGGTAGCAGCGCGGGCCGCCGCCGTCGGCCGGGTACAGCGGGTCGTCCTTGCCGGGCACGTACTTGCCGCGGGCCTGGGTGACGGTGACCTGCGCGTGCATGCCGGGCTGGTTCGTGCCCTTGCCCAGCGCCTCGTCGACCGGCTCGCGCAGCGCGTCCATCGCCTTGATGGTGCAGGGGAAGCTGGGCGAGTAGCGCGCCGCGACCTCCAGGGCCGAGCGGCTGTCGGCGGAGAGGGCGATGATGTTGTTCTTGTTGCGGTTCAGGAACTCCCGGACCTCACCGGCCGAACCGGACACTTCCTGGTAGACGGTCGCGAGGTCGGGTGCCTTGTCCCGCACGGTGTTCAGCGTGACGGCGGAGTCGGTGAGCGCGTCCAGGAGGTCCGGGGCGATGTCGCCGTAGAGCCGGGACACCGACGCGAGGTCCTGGACGTCCTTCGTGAACGCCGGCAGCTGCGGGTTGAAGTCCTTCAGGTAGTCGGCGGCGGTGGAAAGCGTTTCGCCGATCTGCTCGCCGCGGCCCTGCAACGCCGTCGACACCGCGGTCAGCGTCGTCGCGAGCTTCTGCGGCTGGACGGCCTTCAGCAGCGGCAACAGATTGTCGAAGACGCGTTCCAGCTCGATCGCGTTCGCCGAGCGGTCCTGCTCGATCACGGACCCGGCGACCAGGTGCGGGGCGCGGGCACCGTCCGGAATGGACAGCTGGACGTACCGCTCGCCGAAGAGCGTCTTGGGTACCAGCAACGCGGAGACGTTGCCCGGCAACATGTCCACCTTGTCCGGCTCCAGAGCAAGCGCTATCTCGGCACCCTGCGGCGTCGCCCGGACCTCGCGGACCTCGCCGACGAGCACGCCGCGGGCCTTGACCTGCCCGCCGGATTGGAGCTGGTTGCCGATCCGGCTCGCCTTGAGCGTCACGGGGACCGTGTCGACGAAGTCCTTGTCGTACACCTTGATCGAGAGCGTCACGAGCACGCCCATCACCACCAGGAACAGCACGCCCGCGGTGCGGATCCCGGCCTTGCGGCGGGTTTCGCGTCTCATCCGGCCACCTGCACGGTGGTCGTCGCGCCCCAGATCGCCAGGGACAGGAAGAAGTCGAGCACGCTGATCGCGACGATCGCGGTGCGCACCGCGCGGCCGACCGCCACGCCGACGCCGGCCGGGCCGCCGCTCGCGCGGAAGCCGTAGTAGCAGTGGGCCAGCACCACGACGACGCTGAACACCAGGACCTTCCCGAACGACCACAGCACGTCGCCGGGTGGGAGGAACAGCAGGAAGTAGTGGTCGTAGGTGCCCGCGGACTGGCCGAAGAACCAGACGGTGATCTGCCGCGAGGCGAGGTAGCTCGACAGCAGCCCGATGGCGTAGAGCGGGATGACGGCGAGGAAGCCGGCGATCACCCGGGTCGTCACCAGGTAGGGGACGCTGGGGATGCCCATGACCTCGAGGGCGTCGATCTCCTCGGAGATCCGCATCGCGCCGAGCTGCGCGGTGAACCCGCAGCCGACGGTGGCGGACAGCGCGAGGCCGGAGACCAGCGGCGCGATCTCGCGCGTGTTGAAGTAGGCGGAGACGAACCCGGCGAACGCCGACGTCCCGACCTGGTTGAGCGCGGAGTAGCCCTGCAGGCCGACGACCGTGCCGGTGGCGACGGTCATCCCGATCATCACGCCGATCGTGCCGCCGATGACGGCGAGCGCGCCGCTGCCGAAGCTGACTTCGGCCAGCAGGCGGACGATCTCGCGCAGGTAGCGGTGCAGCGCGCGCGGGATCCAGGCGATCGCGCGGAGGAAGAAGAGGATCTGGTCGCCGAGGGTGTCGAGGAAGCCGAACCGGCGGTCGACGGCTTCGCGGACGCGTGCCGTTCTCGGGAGTTCCGTGGTGGTCACGATCAGCTCCCCTTGGGCGGCACGAGTTGCAGGTAGACGGTGGTGAGCACCAGGTTCAGCACGAACAGCAGCAGGAACGTGATGACCACGGACTGGTTGACGGCGTCGCCGACCCCCTTCGGCCCGCCCTTGGGGTTCAGCCCGCGGTAGGCGGCCACGACCCCGGCGACGAACCCGAAGATGACCGCCTTGATCTCGCTGATCCACAGGTCGGGCAGCTGGGCCAGGGCCGAGAAGCTCGCCAGGTACGCGCCCGGCGTCCCGTGCTGCATGATCACGTTGAAGAAGTAGCCGCCGAGCACGCCGACGACGCTGACCATGCCGTTGAGGAAGACGGCGACGCCCATCGCGGCGAGCACCCGCGGCACGATCAGCCGTTGCACGGGCGAGACGCCGAGGACCTCCATGGCGTCGATCTCTTCCCGGATGGTCCGCGACCCGAGGTCCGCGCACATCGCGCTGCCGCCGGCACCGGCGATGAGCAGCGCGGTGACGATCGGGCTGGCCTGCTGGATGATGGCGAGGACGCTGGCGGCGCCGGTGAACGACTGCGCGCCGATCTGCGTGGTCAGCGACCCGATGTGCAGCGCGATGACCGCGCCGAACGGGATGGAGACCAGGGCCGTCGGCAGGATCGAGACGCTCGCGATGAACCAGAACTGCTGGATCAGCTCACGCAGCTGGAACGGGCGGCGGAACGTCAGCCGGACGACGTCGAGGCCGAGCCCGTAGAGCCGCCCGGTCTGCCGCAGCGCGGCGGCCCCGGGGAACGACGTCGTCGTCGTCCGTTCGGCCATTCGTGTGCCTCCCCAGCGGTTCCGGCGGCACGCCGAATACACCCGAGATGAGCAAGGGGAAATGGTCCGAACGGGGTAACAATGGTCGGCCATTCACGGTCTCGGGGGACACCGTGCCGTTTCCTACTGGTCGGTACGCTAACGACGGCCCTGCTGGGAGACAAGAACTTGAGCGGGATCGCGCGGTCACGGGCTGGTAACCGCGCATTTCTTGTCCGGTGCTGACAAACGCACCGGATCTTGTTGTCAAAGAAGGAAAAGAAAATACCGACCCGGGTGTCGGAAGGGCACCTTTGTAGCACCGGACGCGCCGAAGGGCACCTCCAGCGCGTGGCGGTGCCCTTCGGTGTCTTTCAGGACTTGAGGCCGGCCAGCAGCTCGTAGGAGCGGACCCGGTCGGCGTGCCCGTGGACCATCGTCGTAACCATCAGCTCGTTCGCGCCCGTGTCGGCCAGCAGCTGCTCGAGTCCCTTGTGGACCGTCTCCGGCGAGCCGATGATGCTCGAGCCGAAGCGGTCGGCCAGGAACGCGCGGTCCATCTCCGTGTAGGGGTACTCGGCCGCTTCCTCCGGCGTCGGCAGCGCGATCGGGCGGCCGCGGCGGAGGCTCAGGAAGGTCAGCCCGGACGGGCCGGCCAGGAACTGCGCGCGCTCGTCCGTCTCGGCGGCGACGACCGACACGCCGAGCATCACGTACGGCTCGTCGAGCACGCCCGGCCGGAAGTTCTCCCGGTAGAGCTGCACGGCCGGGATGGTGTTCTCGGCGGCGAAGTGGTGGGCGAAGGAGAAGGGCAGCCCGAGCCGCCCGGCGAGCTGGGCGCTGAAGCCGCTCGAGCCGAGCAGCCACACCGGCGGCTGGTTGCCCTCGGCCACCACCGCGTTGACCCCGCGGGCCTCCGAGTGGGTGAAGTAGCCGATCAGCTCCTGCAGGTGCTCCGGGAAGTTGTCCGCGGACAGCCCGCCGGGACCGCGCAGAGCCAGCGCCGTCCGCTGGTCGGTACCGGGCGCGCGGCCGATCCCGAGGTCGATGCGGCCCGGGTGGAACGCCTCGAGGGTCCCGAACTGCTCGGCGACGACGAGGGGAGCGTGGTTGGGCAGCATGATCCCGCCCGACCCGACGCGGATCCGCTCGGTCGCACCGGCGACGTGCCCGATCAGCACGGCCGTCGCGGAGCTGGCGATGCCGGGCATGTTGTGGTGCTCGGCCAGCCAGTAGCGGGTGAAGCCCAGCCGTTCCGCGTGCCGGGCGAGGTCCAGGGTGTTGCGCAGCGTCTCGCCGACGGTGTTCCCCTCCGAAACGGGGGACAGGTCGAGCACGGACAGCGGCACGTCAGGCAGTGAGCTCACAACCGGGGTCAACGCCCCGGTGCCACGATTGCTTCCCGGCTCGTCCGTTGTGACGCCGTTCACGCGCGGAACCGGCGAGGATGTCCGCATGGCCGGGCTTCCCCTCCGCGATCGTGCGGGCAACGTCCTGCTCGCCGTGCGCCAGGTCACCGAAAGCGATCTCACGCGGCTGGCGACCGCGATCCCGGTGTCCGCTTCCCTGGTCGTGGCCGTCCACGCCGGCGCCGTCTTGATGATGTTCGACCGGCGTCGGCGGCAGTGGGAACTGCCCGGCGGCATGCGCGAGGCCGGGGAGAGCAGCCGCCGCGCGGCGGCCCGCGAGCTGGCCGAGGAGACCGGCATCCACGGGGTCGAGCTGACCTTCGCGGTGGTGGCCGAGTTCGCGTTGACCCGGCCCGCCCGCCGGGAGCTGCTCGCCGTCTACCGCACCGATCTCCCCGCCGCGCCCTGGCTCAGCCTCAGCGAAGAAGGGCTCGGCTTCCGCTGGTGGTCGCCCGGCGAGGCCGTGGGCCCGGACACGAGCCCGCTGGACGCGGAGATCGCCGCGCGGGTCCTCGCGGCCGCGTGACCGGACGCTGCCGCCCGGCCGTTTCCGCCAACCGGCCCTGACTCCGGCCCCGACCCGATACGGTTGGGGCGAAACCAGCGGAAAAGGGAGGACGGGGTGCCGCGTCCGGAGCGACCCTTGGATCCCGGGGACGACCCGCTGACCGGATTCGCCGCCGATCTGCGGCGGTTGCGGGAAAGTGCCGGGAATCCGACGTACCGCGAGCTCGGCCGGCGCGCGCACTATTCGGCCGGGACGCTTTCGGAGGCCGCCGGCGGGCGGAAACTCCCCAGCCTGGCCGTGACCCTCGCCTACGTCCGGGCCTGCGGCGGGGTACCCGCTGAATGGGAAGAGCGCTGGCACGCCGTCGCCGACGACGCGCGTCCGGACGAGGCCGCCGCGCCCGCGCCGGAAACCGGGGAAAAGCCGCCGTACGTCGGGCTGTCCGCATTCACCTCCGCCGACGCGAGCCGGTTCTTCGGCCGCGAGCGGCTGGTCGAAAAGCTCGTCACGCGGCTTTCGGGACAACGTTTTCTCGCCGTTCTCGGCGCGTCCGGCTCGGGGAAGTCGTCGCTGCTGCGGGCCGGCCTGCTGCCGTCGGTGAAGGACCCCGTCGTCCTGCTGACCCCGGGCGCCCGGCCGCTGCAGGAGTGCGCGGTCAAGTTCGCCGCCGCGCTCGGCCTCGCGCCCGGCGCGCTGCTCGACGACTTCGCCGCGCACCCGCGCAACCTCGGCCTCGCCGCCCGGCAGCTCGCGGAACTCGACGACACCGACGTCGTCGTGGTCGTGGACCAGTTCGAAGAGGTCTTCACCCTCTGCCAGGACGACCAGGAACGCGCAAGGTTCCTCGACGCGCTCGTCACCGCCACCACCGAGCCCGGCAGCCGGACGCGGGTCGTCCTCGGCATCCGCACCGACTTCTACACCCACTGCGCGCGGCACGCGGACCTCGCCGAAGCCATGCAGGACGCGCAGGTGCTCGTCGGCCCGATGACCACCGAGGAGCTGCGGCAGGCGATCTCGCGGCCCGCCGTCGACGCCGGGTACCGCGTCGAGACCGCGCTCGTCTCGCGGCTCGTCGCGGACGCCACCGGCCGGCCCGGCGTGCTGCCGCTGCTCTCCCACGCGCTCCTCGAAACGTGGCGACGCCGGCGCGGCACCACGCTCACCCTGGCCGGCTACGAGTCGACCGGCGGCATCGAGCGGGCCATCGCCCAGACGTCGGAAAGCACTTTCGCGCGGCTCTCACCCCGTCAGCAGCGGCTGGCCCGGCAGGTCTTCCTCCGGATGACCGCGCTCGGCGAAGGCACCGAAGACACCAAGCGCCGGATCGGCCGGGGCGAGCTCGACACCGACGACGAGGACACCGCCGTCGTGCTCGACGGGCTCGCCGCCGCGCGGCTGGTCACCCTCGACGACACCGGCATCGAGATCACCCACGAGGCCCTCATCCGCGGCTGGCCGCGGCTGCGCGAATGGCTCACCGAGGACCGCGAAGGCCTGCGCGTGCACCGCCAGCTCACCGAGGCGACCGACGCCTGGGAGGCCGTCGGCGAGGACTCCGGCTGGCTGCACCGCGGCACCCGGCTGGCCGTCGCGCGGGAGTGGGCCGCGCGCCAGGACACCGCGCTTTCCCAGCGGGAACGGCGGTTCCTCGACGCCAGCCTCGCCGTCGAGCACGCGGAGCAGGAACGCGACCGGCGGCGCACCCGGCGGCTGCGGCAGCTCGTCGCGCTGCTGGCCGTCCTGCTGGTCGTCGCCGTCGCGGCCACGGTGTACGCGGTGCGCGCGGAAAGCACGGCCACCGATCAGCGCAACAGCGCGCTCGCACAGAAGGTGGCCGGGCAGGCGCTGGCCATGCGCGCCACCAACCCCGCGCTTTCCGCGCAGCTCGCGCTCGCCGCCTACCGCCTCGACCCGAGCGCCGAAGCGCGCAGCAGCGTGCTCGGCGTGTTCGCGACGCCGTATTCGGCCCGCGTCACCGGGCACATCGGCCGGGTGAATACCGTCGCCCTGCGCCCGGACGGCCGCGTCCTCGCCACCGCGAGCTGGGACGGCACCGCGCGCCTCTGGGACGTCCACGACCCGCACCACCCGGTCCCGCTGGGCGTCCTGACCGGGCACACCGGCAACGTCAACAACGTGGCCTTCAGCGCCGACGGCCGGACCGTCGCCACTGCCGGCTTCGACGGCACCGCCCGGGTCTGGGACGTCGGCGACCCCGCCCGGCCGGGCCCCGGGATGATCGTCGAGCAGCACGAAGGCAAGTCCTACGCGGTCGCCTTCAGCCCGGTCGCGCCGCTGCTGGTCACCGCCGACGTCGCCGGCACGCTGCGGCTGTACGACACGACCGATCCGGCGCACCCGCGGCCGGCGGGGGAGCTGCCCGGGCACACGTCGTACGTCAACAACCTCGCCTTCAGCCCGGACGGCCGGCTGCTCGCCTCGGCGTCGGCCGACGACACCGCCCGCCTCTGGGACGTTCCCGGACGGCGAGCGCTCGGCGTCGCGACCGGGCACACCGACGTCGTGCACGACGTCGCCTTCAGCCCCGACGGGCACACCCTCGCCACGGCTTCGGCCGATCAGACGGCGCGCTTGTGGGACGTCACCGATCCCGCCGCCCCGGCTCAGCTGGCGTCGCTCGGCGCGCACAAGGCGATCGTGCGGTCGGTCGCGTTCGGCCCCGACGGGCACACCCTGGCCACGACGGGTTTCGACCGCACCGCGCGGCTCTGGGACGTCGCCGATCCGCGGCAGCCGCGGGAGCTGCAGTCCCTGCCCGGGCACATCGGCGCGGTCGGGGCCGTGGTGTTCAGCCGCGACGGGCGCACGCTCGCGACGGCCAGCGACGACCAGTCCGCCCGGCTCTGGGACCTGCCCGGCCCGGCTCTCCCGGCCCACACGGCACGGGCGTGCCACGAAGCGTTCGGCCGCGGTGTGCTCGCGACCGGCGGCTACGACCAGGCGGTGCGGCTGCACGACCTCGCCGGCCCGGCCGCGCCCAGGACGGTCGCCACGATCGGCGGCTTCGGCGACGCGGTGTGCGGCGTCGCGATCAGCCCGGACGGCCGGACGCTGGCCACCGGCAGCTGGGACCACACGATGACGCTGCGGGACATCACCGACCCGGCCCACCCCGGGCCGCCGACGGTGTTCTCCCGCCCGCACGACGACATCGACGCGGTCGCGTTCAGCCCGGACGGCCGGGTCCTCGCCACGGCGGGCGACGGCCACACGGTCCGGCTCTGGGACCTCGCCGACCGCCTGCACCCGGTCGAGATCGCGAAGCTGCAGGGGCACGACGACGACGTCCACACGCTCGCCTTCGGCCCCGACGGCCGGACCCTCGCGAGCGCGGGCTGGGACCACACCGCGCGGCTGTGGGACGTCTCGGCGCCCCGGGCGCCGCGGCCGCTCGCCAAGCTGGAGGGGCACACCGACACGATCTTCGCGGTCGCGTTCAGCCCGGACGGGCGGACGCTGGCGACCGCGGGCGCCGACCGCGTGGTGCGCCTGTGGTCGGTCGCCGACCCGGCTGCCGCGCGGGTCTCGGCGGTCCTCGCGGGACACACCGACATCGTCATGGGCGTGTCCTTCAGCGGCGACGGCCGGGTGCTGGCGTCCGGCAGCTACGACCGCACGGTCCGGCTGTGGGACGTCGCCCGCGGCGAGCCGTACGCGGCATTGCCCGAGGAAGCGGACCGGGTGTACGCGGTGCAGTTCGCCCCGGACGGCCACACACTGGCGGGCGCGGTCGCGGACGGCACGGTACGGTTCGCGGAGACCGACCCCGACCGGGCGGCCGAAAGAATCTGCGCCGTCGCGGCGCCCCGCATCACCGAAGCCGAGTGGTCGGCGGGCCTGCCGGGCATCGACTACGCCCCGCCCTGTTCATAACGAGTTGTTCGGCGTTGTTGTTCGGTGCGGAGGCGCGGACACCGAACAACGTTTGTCCACTAGACATGCCCTCGGACGGCGACGTCCCACGACGTTCACTCACCGGGGGTCTGAAGGGCCCCTTCAAGGGCACGGGAACCCCGCTCCCGCCCCTCGAAGGGGCCCTTCAGCGTGTCCGGGTGCGGTCCGGAGATGACGTGAAAGGTCGTTCATGTCGTCTGGCGACATGAATGAGTCATTCATGTCGTTCGGGCGGCCGGGATCCAGTGGCGGCGAAGGTCTGCGCGAGCACCGCCGAAGCCCGAGCCGACTGCGTACTTGCGCCGTCGGACTGCTGGGCGCCGGGGCTGCCGGCCGCCAGCCGACTCATTCAAGACAGCAGGTCAGCCGGCCGGGATCCAGTCGGGGTTGGACGCCAAAACGATCAGCTGCTGCGTAGCCCGGGTCAGCGCCACGTACAGCACCCGCCGGCCCGTCGTCGACTCCACGATCAAGTCGTTCGGCTCCACGAGCACCACCGCGTCGTACTCCAGGCCCTTCGAATCGAGACTGCCGACGACCTTCAACCGCTCGTCCGCCTGTCCCGACACCCAGCCCGTGACCTCCGGCACCCGGTCCATCGCCGTGATGACGCCGACCGTGCCCTCGACCGCGCCCAGCAGTTCCTTCACCGCCGCCTGCGTCGCCGCCGCCAAGCCCGTCGCCTCGACCGGGCGGACCTCCGGCTCGACGCCCGTCTTGCGCACGGCCACCGGCAGCTCGCCCGCCTCGGCGTGGCCGGCCACCACCTTGGCCGCGAGGTCGAAGATCTCCGCCGAATTCCGGTAGTTCGTCCGCAGCGTGAACCGTCGGCGGGCCGTCTTCACGCCGAACGCCTGGTCACGCGCGGACGCCGCCTCCGCCGGGTCCGGCCACGAGCTCTGCACCGGGTCGCCGACGACCGTCCAGCTCGCGTACTTGCCGCGCCGCCCGACCATCCGCCACTGCATCGGCGACAGGTCCTGCGACTCGTCGACGACCACGTGCGAGTACTCGTCGTAGTGCTCCGGGCGCGTCGGCGCGCCGCCGGAACGCTCCGGCTCGACCTCGATCACCTGGCGCCGCTTGCGCTTGGGCGGCGGCCCGATCAGCACGCGCAGCTCGTCGAGCAGGGCGACGTCCGCGATCGACCAGCCCCGCGAGCGGTCCGCGAGGTCCGCCGCCAGCAGGGAGATCTCGGCGCGGTTCAGCACGCCCTTCGCCACCGACGCCAGCCGCTTCTCTTCGCCCAGCCACTTGAGGATCTGCGCCGGGTACAGCACCGGCCACCAGACGACCAGGAACCGGTGGAAGTCGATCCGCTCGCCGAGGTCGGTGATCAGCTCCGCGCGGTCCAGCTGCTTCCCGTCGGCCTTCGCGTACTCCTCGGCCTTCGCCGCCAGCGCGTCGAGCAGCAGCTCCGCGGCCCGGATCCGCGACCGGTTCGGCGGCGCGCCCTGCGTGTGGGCTTTGCGGCGCACCTTCTCCAGCTCGCGCGCGTTCAGCTTCAGCACTTCGCCGCGGTAGACGATCCGCATCTCCTCCGGCGCGTCCGGCGGCGTGTCGCGCAGCGCCCGCAGCAGGATCTTGCGCATCCGCAGCGACCCCTTGATCGCGGCCAGCGGCGCCGCGTCCTGCCGGGTCGCCTCCAGCCCGTCGAGGACCTCGCCGAGCGCGCGCAGCTCGACGTTCGTCTCACCCATCGAGGGGAGGACGCGCGAGATGTAGCTGGTGAACACCCCCGACGGCCCGATCACGAGCACGCCGGCGCCGCCGAGCTGACGGCGGTAGCGGTAGAGCAGGTAGGCCGCGCGGTGCAGGGCGACGGCCGTCTTGCCGGTGCCCGGGCCGCCGGTGATCTCGGTGACCCCGCGCCACGGCGCCCGGATGACCTCGTCCTGCTCCTTCTGGATGGTGGCGACGATGTCGCGCATCTTCTCGCCGCGCGAGCGCCCGAGCGCGGCCATCAGCGCGCCCTCGCCGACGATCTGCATGTCCTCGGGGACGGCGTCGGCGATCAGGACGTCGTCGTCGACGTCGAGGACGTTCTGGCCGGAGCAGCGGATCACGCGCCGCCGCACGACGTCCATCGGCTCCTCGGCCGTGGCCTGGTAGAACGCGGCCGCGGCCGGCGCGCGCCAGTCCGTGACGAGGTTGTCGAACTCCGCGTCGCGGATGCCGAGCCTGCCGACGTAGGTGCGTTCGGCGTCGTCGAGGTGGTCGAGCCTGCCGAAGACGAGCCCTTCGTACTCGGCGTCGAGCGTCTGGAGCGTCTGATTGGCGTGGTAGACCATCATGTCCCGCTCGAACAGCATCGACGCCTGCTCGAAGATCGCCTCGCGCTGCGCGCCCTGGCCGATCTCGTAGCCCTTCGTGCGCATCGCCTCGGCTTGGGTGCGCAGTTCGTCCAGACGGGTGTACACGCGATCGACGTGGGCTTGTTCGATGGCGATCTCGGCCCGTCTGACCCGAGGTTCCGACACGCATGGCTCCTTGACAGCTCTGGATCGCCTCCGAGGGCGAAGAACGACTCTACGCGTTGGCTCCGGCGCGCACACCGATGTCCCGGTTCTGAGTGCCGCGCGTCATCCCCCCACAATCGGGGGGTGACCAGGATCGTGGCCGGGACGGCGGGCGGGCGGCGGCTGAAGGTGCCGCCGAAGGGCACCCGGCCGACGTCGGAGCGCGTGCGGGAAGCCCTGTTCAACGCCCTCGAGACGGCCGGCGAAGTCGACGGCGCCCACGTCCTGGACCTCTACGCCGGCTCCGGCGCGCTCGGTCTCGAAGCGCTCTCCCGTGGTGCGGCGGACGCCCTGTTCGTGGAGGCCGACCGCCGCGCGGTGGACGTCCTGCGCGGCAACGTCGCGGCGCTGGGCCTGGGCGGCACGGTCCGGGCCGGGCAGGTCGAGACGGTCGTCGCGGCGCCCTCACCCGCGGCATTCGACCTGGTCCTGGCGGACCCGCCGTACGCCGTGGACGCGGCCGCGCTGGGCAAGGTGCTGGCGGCGCTGGCCGCGGGCGGCTGGCTGAGGGCGTCGGCGCTGGTCGTGATCGAACGCGCCGCGCGGGACGGCGCCCCCGCGTGGCCCGCCGGCTTCGCGCCGACGCGCGACAAGAAGTACGGCGACACGGCGGTCTTCTGGGCCGAATACACGCCTGTGGCGTGAGCCACGCGGCGGAAACCGGGTCCGGCACGGTAGCGTCCGCGCCATGCGGCGTGCGGTCTGTCCCGGTTCCTACGACCCGGCCACCAACGGCCACCTCGACATCATCGAACGGGCGAGCGTGCTGTTCGACGAGGTCGTCGTCGCGGTGGGGGTGAACAAGAGCAAGAAGGGTCTCTTCGAGATCGAAGAACGCCTGGAGATGCTGCGCGAGATCACCTCGAAGCTGCCCAACGTGCGCGTCGATTCGTGGGAAGGCCTGCTGGTCGACTACTGCCGCGACAACGACATCGCGGCGATCGCGAAGGGACTGCGTTCGGTCAGCGACTTCGACTACGAGCTGCAGATGGCCCAGATGAACCGCGAGCTGACCGGCGTCGAGACGCTGCTGATGGCGAACAACCCGGCGTACGGGTTCGTCTCCAGCTCGCTGGTGAAGGAGGTCGCGGCCCTCGGCGGCGACATCGAGCACCTCGTCCCGGTGGTCGTCTACGAGCGGCTTTCGGAGAAGTTCCCGAAGCTCGGGCGCTGATCGGCTCCCTACCTTCGTCGGGACTTGCGGCCGCTGCCGCCCGAGTTCACGTTCTCGTCTTCTGAGGATCATCCGACCGGGTTACGGTCCGAAAATGACCAACAATCGATCACGCCTGGTCGCGGTCCTCTTCGCGCTCCTCGCCACGTTGTCCATGGGGGTCACCGCCGCCGAAGCGGTGACGAACTCGCCGTCGGTCGCCGCGCAGAACGCCTGCGGCAACCTCTCCGGGTTCTCGCACACGACGCTCCCGGCCCTGCCCGCCGAAGCGACGACGACGTACAACCTGATCCGGAAGGGCGGCCCGTTCCCGTACCCGCAGAACGACGGCGTCGTCTTCGACAACCGCGAAGGCATCCTGCCGTCGTGCGCGTCGGGCTACTACCACGAGTACACGGTGCCGACGCCCGGTTCGAGCAACCGCGGCACGCGCCGCATCGTGACCGGCTCGGGCGGTGAGTACTTCTACACCGGTGACCACTACGCCACCTTCAAGGTCATCGACATCTCCGGCGGCGGCACGACGCACGCCTGCGGCGACCTGACCGGTCTCACCAAGATCGGCTACTCCCAGCTCTCGGCCGCCGCTCGCACCGTGGTGGACAACGTCCGCGGCGGAGCGACCAGCAGCACGACGTACGAGAACCGCGAAGGCGTGCTCCCGGCCTGCGCGTCCGGCTACTACAAGCTCTTCACCGTCGGCACGAACGACCGCGTGATCTCCGGCAAGGCGGGCGAACTGGCCTACACGCCCGACCACTACGCCACGTTCAAGCGGATCGACCTGAACTCCTGAATTCCCGGGTTTCCGTGCAACGCGTCGCGCCCCCTCGTCCGTGAGGTACTACACGAAGACGAGGAGGCGCGATGCGGGCAGCGGACGACGCGGACTTCCGGGAGTTCGCCCGGGCGCGGGCCTTCGTGCTGAGGCGGACGGCGTACCTGCTGTGCGGCGACTGGCACCTCGCGGAGGACCTCGTCCAGAACGCCCTGCTCAAGCTGTACCGGGTCTGGCCGAAGATCACCCGGCGCGGGCCCGTCGACAACTACGCCCGGCAGGTCCTGCTGCGCTGCTGGCTCGACGAGTCCCGGCGGCCGTGGCGGCGCCGCGAACGCCGTGACGGCGTCGTGCCGGACCAGCCTTCTTCCGCGCCCGAGACCGGGATCTCCGGTCCGCTCCTGCGTGCCCTCGCCGAAGTCCCTCCGAAACAGCGCGCCGCCGTCGTCCTCCGCTACTGCGCCGACCTCCCGGCGGCGGAGGTCGCGGAGGTGCTGCGCTGCTCGGAAGGGACCGTCCGGAGCCAGGCCGCCCGCGGGCTCGAAACGCTCCGGGGCGTGCTGGAGCACAGCGCCGAGAGGAGCGCGTGATGACCGACCTCGAGACCCGTCTGCGCGACGTGGACGTCGTGGAACCGCCGCTGGGCTTCGACCCCGACGAGGTCGCCGACCGCGCGGCCCGGCACGTCCGGCGCCGGTCCGCCGCGGTGGTCCTCACGGCCGTCGCGGTCGCCGCCACAGTGGCCGCGTTGTCCCTGCTTCCGACGCGGGAACCGGTGGCGCCCGCGGGGGCACCGGTGCCGCCGTCGGTGGCCGAGCAATCCCGGATCCGGCTGGCGCTCACCGAGGCCGTGACGCGGGCGCTGCCCGGCGTCCACGACCTGACCCTGGGCCGGTCGGCCGCCGACAGCATCGGGCCGGACCGGATGAGCGTGACGGCCGAATTCGTCGACGCGAGCGGCCGGCCCGGCAACTTCCAGCTGGTCGTGCGCGGGGCGTCGGCCGCGCACGAGGTCGTCCCGGGCGACCGGCTCTGCACCGCGGCCGGCGTGGAGTCGCACTGCGTCCGGCTCCCGCAGCCCGGCGGCGGCTTGCTCGTGCTGTCCGAACTCGTCTACCAGGACGAGAACGGCCAGCCGGTGCGCGAGGGCAACACCGGGTTCCTGTACCACCCCGACGGCTCGACGGTGATCGTGATCGGCGGCCTCGGCTACCCGCTGACCGAGGAGCAGCTCACGCGGGTGATCACCGATCCGGCGTTCGTGCTGCCGTAGGGGGAGCCGGCACCGGGCGTGGTCCAGGGGGACACGCCCGGTGCCGGTGGCGTTCACCGGTTCGGCCGCCCCACCGGGCAGACTGGTCCCAGCGACAGGGGATTGGAGTTGCCGTGTACCGGGTTTTCGAGGCGCTCGACGAGCTCGTCACCATCGTCGAGGAGGCGCGCGGCGTTCCGATGACGTCCAGCTGCGTGGTGCCCCGCGGCGACGTGCTCGAACTCCTCGACGACGTCCGCGACGCGCTCCCCGCCGAGGTCGACGACGCCCAGGACGTCCTCGACAAGCGCGACGACCTGATCCACGCCGCCCGCAAGGAGGCGGGGGAGACGGTCGCGGGCGCGAACGCCGAGGCGGAGCGCGCGATCGCGGAGGCGACGGACGAGGCGGAGCGCATCATGGCCGACGCGCGGGCGCGGGCCGAGCAGATGCTCGCCGACGCGCACGACCAGGCCGACCGCACGGTGGCGGCGGGCCAGGCGGAGTACCAGAACCTCACGGACCGCTCCCGGGCGGAGTCCGAGCGCATGATCCAGGCCGGCCGCGACGCGTACGACCGCGCGATCGAGGACGGCCGCGCCGAGCAGGGCAGGCTGGTCGCGCAGACGGAGGTCGTCCAGGCGGCCCACGCGGAGTCGGCGAGGATCGTGGACGAGGCGCACGCGGAGGCGGACCGCCAGAGGGCGGACTGCGACGCTTACGTGGACGGGAAGCTGGCGGAGTTCTCGGAGCTGCTGGCGACGACGCTGCGGACGGTCGACTCGGGACGCAACCACTTGAGGTCGCCGGCGAACCTGCCGAGTTCCGGCGGCCGGCCGACGCTGTACGACTACCAGGTGTGACGCGACTCTCGCCTTGAGCCGGGTTGTCCCCAGGCCGAGCCGGTTGTGGACAACCGGCTCGCCGAGGCGGCTTTGCGGGCCTTTTCGCCGGGGCGGGCCGATAGACTGGCCCGGGGACGCCCCCCTGGGAGCGGCGGGGGCTGCCCGTTCCGGCCCGGCGCCGCCAACGGCCCACCGCCGAGGCCCGCACCGCACCGCACCCCCCGGCCACGTCCTGAATGAGTCATTCAGGACCTCCGGCGCCCTGAATGACTCATTCAGGACAGCACTCCACCGCCGAGGCCGCGCTTGCCGTTCGTTTCGCCGGCCATGCCAGCCCGCCGGCTCCCCCACGCCCCAGGCGAGGGAGCGCGCGGGCTCGCCCTCGGCGTGGCGCACCGCGGCGAGCGCTCACCGAGCCGACCCGAGCCGGACCAGCGAGGTCCCAGCTCAAAACGGGTGGCGACCAGTGCGTACCCTGGACTGGATGTCCGAGAACAAGACCCCCCAGCTCGACGACCGCAGCCCCTGGGTGATCGACACCCGTGAGCTCGGCCGTCACGCCGGCCTCAGCCGCGCCCTCACGCGCAGCGTGCCGGTGGAGACGCCGCTCGGCGTCCCCGATGTCATCACCATCGAAGCCGGCTCCGAGCTGGAACTCGACCTGCTGCTCGAGTCCGTCGTCGAAGGCGTGCTCGTCAGCGGTACCGCGAAGGCCACGGCGAAGGGCACCTGCGCCCGGTGCCTCGACCCCCTCACCGAAGAGGTCGAGGTCGAGGTGCAGGAGCTGTTCGCCTACCCGGGGTCGGCCACCGAGGAGACCACCGACGAGGACGAGATCCCCCGGCTGGTCGACGACAAGATCGACCTCGAACCCATCGTGCGCGACGCGATCGTGCTGGCCCTCCCGCTGGCACCGCTGTGCACCGAAGACTGCGCCGGGCTCTGCACGGAGTGCGGCGTCAAGTGGGCCGATCTCGAGCCCGGACACGGGCATGAGAAGATAGACCCTCGGTGGGCCGCCCTCGTCGAGCGCTTCGACGAGAACGCGGGCGAAAAGCCCGGGCCCAGCTGAAGCAGCAAGCCTGACGAGCGCCCCAGCTCGATCCGGTGAGAAAGTTCGCTCGCACGACCGCGAGCAGACCGTCTTAAGGAGATCTACTCGTGGCCGTCCCGAAGCGGAAGATGTCGCGATCCAACACGCGCTCCCGCCGCAGCCAGTGGAAGGCGGCTCCGGTGCAGCTGGTGCCCTGCTCCAACCGCGCCTGCAAGCAGCCGAAGCTCCAGCACATCGCGTGCCCGTCGTGCGGCCAGCACAACGGCCGCCAGGTCGTCGAGCCCGCCTGATCGGGTAGCCGACATGGGGGGCAAGACGCCAGGGGGACCACCCGCCGATCCGGCGCCGTTGCTCGAAGCGCTCGGGGTCACACTCGACCCCGAGCTGCTCCGGCTGTCGCTGACCCACCGTTCGTACGCGTACGAAAACGGGGGCCTGCCGCCGAACGAGCGGCTCGAGTTCCTCGGTGACGCGGTGCTCGGCCTGGTCGTCACCGACCACCTCTACACCACGCACCCCGACCTGCCCGAAGGTCAGCTCGCGAAGCTCCGCGCCAGCGTCGTCAACATGCACGCGCTGGCGCGGGTCGCCCGCGGGCTCGGCGAGGGCGGGCTCGGGGCGCACCTGCTGCTCGGCAAGGGCGAAGAGCTCACCGGCGGCCGGGACAAGGCGAGCATCCTCGCCGACGGGCTGGAGGCGGTCATCGGTGCCGTCTACCTCGAGCACGGCATCGAGATCGCCCGCAAGCTCGTGCACCACCTCTTCGACGGTCTCCTCGCCGAAGCGCCGCTGCGCGGTGCGGGGCTCGACTGGAAGACGAGCCTGCAGGAGCTGACCGCGTCGGCCGGCCTCGGCGTGCCCGAGTACAAGGTCGAGGACACCGGGCCGGACCACCGCAAGGAGTTCACGGCCACGGTGCTCGTCGCGGGCCGTCCCCTCGGGCACGGCACCGGCTCGACGAAGAAGGAAGCCGAGCAGAAGGCCGCCGAGACGGCGTGGCGCTCGCTGTCGGCCGAACTCGAAGCCGAGAAGGCCGAGAAAGCCGAGAAGAAGGACGACGCGGAGTCCTGATCACCGGGAACCTCCGTTGACGATTTCCCGAACCGCTCAGTAGCGTGTGGCGATCCGCCGCGCTCGTACCTGACTGAGAGGTTTGGCGGAATGCGTCTGTTCTTCGTCCCCTTGATCGCGGCGGCGCTCGTCGTCGTGCCCGGACCGGCGGCTTCGGCCGCGCAGATCCGCGTCACGTCGCTTTCGGCGCTGCAGTCCGCGATGGACAAGGCGAACCCCGGCGACACGATCGTGCTCGCCGACGGTTCCTACTCCGCGGGCTCGACGCTCTCGATCAAGCGGTCCGGCACGTCCACCGCGCCGGTGACCGTCGCCGCCGAACACACCGGCCAGGCGACGATCACCGGCTCGAAGACGTTCGCCTTCGCGAGCGGCGTCTCGAACGTCGTGCTGCGCGGCTTCAAGTTCCGGGGCAGCGCGAAGCTGAGCGTCCCGGCCGGCGCGTCGGACAACCGCTTGACCCGCAACGACTTCCAGCTCACGACCGACGGCAACTGGGTGACGGTCAGCGGCGACGACACCGTCGTCGACCGCAACGTCTTCCAGAACCGCACCAGCCAGGGCGTGTTCCTGCAGATCCTCGGGCCGTCCGGCGCGATGGCCAAGCACGTCCACGTGCACCACAACTACTTCTACAACCACCAGTTCAGCGGCTCGAACGGCGGCGAGTCGATCCGCCTGGGACTCAGCGACCGCCAGTCCTATTCGGCCAACGCCCTCGTCGAGAACAACCTGTTCGAGAAGGCGGACGGCGACAGCGAGGCGATCTCGGTCAAGTCGTCCGACAACGTGGTGCGCTACAACACGATCCGCGACAGCACCGGCTACATCGTGCTGCGCCACGGCAACCGCAGCACCGTCGAGGGCAATGTCCTCTTCGGTTCGGGCATCCGCTTCCACGGCAACGACCACAAGATCGTCAACAACTACGTCGCGAATTCCGGCGATCGCGCGATCGTGTTCGGGTCCGGTGACGAAGCCGACAGCGGCCCGGCGAGCAAGCTGCACGACCGCCCGGACCGCGTCACGGTCGCGTACAACACGGTGCTGGGTTCGAAGAGCGTGATCGACGGCGACGGCGGCGACTTCAAGCCGAAGGACTGCGTGGTCGCGGACAACATCGTGAAGGGGACGTCGGGGACGCTCGTGACGCTGCCGAGCGGGTCGACGGTCAGGTACGAGGGCAACATCACGTTCGGCGGCACCGCGGGCGTTCCGTCGCGGAACGTCGATCCGAAGCTGGTCAAGGACGCCGCGGGGTTGTACCGGCCGGCCTCCGGCAGCCCGGCGATCGACGCGGGCGTGGGCTCGTACCCGTTCGCCGCGAAGGACTTCGACCTGCAGGCCCGCAGTGGTGCTTACGACGTCGGCGCCGACGAGTACTTCGCGTCCGGCACGACCCGCGTCCCGCTGACGAAGGCCGACGTCGGACCGTCCGCCCCGTAGGCGCCCTTTCAAGAAATGTCAGACCCCCCGGGCACAATGGTCGTATGCCCGAACTCCCCGAGGTCGAAGTCGTCCGCCTGGGCCTGCAGGCGCACGTCGCGGGCCGGACCATCCGCGAGGTGGAGGTCCTGCACCCGCGCGCCATCCGCCGGCACGCGCTCGGCGCGGAGGACTTCACGCAGCGGCTGGCCGGCACCCGCGTCGAGGCGGCGCGGCGCCGCGGCAAGTACCTGTGGCTCGAGCTGTCCGACAAGGAGGCGCTGCTGGCGCACCTCGGGATGAGCGGGCAGATGCTCGTCCAGCCCGGGGAAGCGCCGGACGAGAAACACCTGCGGGTACGGCTGCGCTTCGACGACGACGGCCCCGAGCTGCGGTTCGTCGACCAGCGGACGTTCGGCGGCCTGGCGCTCGACGACGTGCACGACGTCGGCGACGACGTGCTGCTCCCGGACACGATCGCGCACATCGCGCGCGACCCGATGGACCCGGCGTTCGACCTCGACGCGGCGGTGCGCGCGCTGCGGTCGCGCCGCACCGAGGTCAAGCGGGCGCTGCTGGACCAGACGCTGGTGTCGGGCATCGGCAACATCTACGCGGACGAAGCGCTGTGGCGCGCCCGCCTGCACTGGGCCCGGCCGACGGAGAAGCTGACGCTGGCGAAGGGGCGCGAGCTGCTGTCGGCGGCGTCGGACGTGATGAACGCGGCTTTGGGCGCGGGCGGTACGTCGTTCGACGCGCTGTACGTGAACGTCAACGGGCAGTCGGGGTACTTCGACCGTTCGCTGGACGCGTACGGCCAGGAGGGGATGCCCTGCCACCGCTGCGGCACAGCGATCCGGCGGGAGCCGTTCATGAACCGGTCGTCGTTCTCGTGCCCGAAGTGCCAGCCGCGACCGCGCGCAAACTTGCGTTGATAAATGGTGTTCAGCTTTCAGCTAGGATGAATGTGCCTGGCAGCTGAGGGAGTGCATCGTGGTCAAGGAGCCTGGGAAGTCGACGCTGGCCGACAAGATCGACCGGCTGTTCCACGTGGTCCGCAGACCCGATCGTGAGCCGTACAGCAACGAAGAGGTCGCGAAGGCGTGCCGCGAGGCAACGGGCGAGAGCTTTTCGACGACGTACTTGTGGCAGCTGCGCACGGGCCGCCGCGACAACCCGACGAAGCGTCATCTGGAGGCGCTGGCCCAGTTCTTCGGAGTCCCTCCGGCATACTTCTTCGACGACGAGCAGAGCACGAAGATCGCGGAAGAGCTGGCCCTGCTGGGAGCGTTGCGCGACGCGGGGGTCCGGGACCTGGCGCTGCGAGCGGTGACGCTGTCGTCGGACGGCTTGGACACGATCAGCGACATGATCGACGCGATAGCCCGAAGGGAGGCAGGTCGCGGCACACCGAAGAGGGAGGGCTGAGGTGACGGCTTCCGTGGGGTGCCGCCCGGCCGCCGAGCCTTGCCGGCTGACCGCTGCGCGAACGCGGCTTCTGGTGGACGGCTTCGCCTCGGCACTCGATCGGCAGGGCCTGTCCGCGACCTCAGCCGAAACTCGCGGTCTCGATCTTCCTCCCTTCGCGTATCCCCGCCGCCGCCTTCGCGTTGAACCGGCGAGGCCGTGGGGGCGCGGCATGAGGGAGGGCTGACTTGACGCAACCGTCCGGGCGCCGGCGTGCGGGGCGCGCTCTGTGGAAGCGGGCTCGGGAAGTCGCCGATTCCGTTGCCCTGCCCGAACCCTTCGATGCCGAGGCGTTCGTCGCGAGCCTCGCCGTCACCCGGGGGCGGCCCATCGAGCTCATGCCCGTCAGCGCCCCCGAAGGCGCTCCCTGCGGGTTGCTCATGAGCACCGAACGCGCCGACTACATCCTCTACCCGACCAACACCACCGCCCTGCACCGGCGGCACATCCTGCTCCACGAGGTCGGCCACCTGCTCTGCGGCCACACCGGCGCCGACGGTGGCGCGGACGGCGTCGCCATCGACGCCGCCGCGGGGCGGCAGCTCATGCCGAACCTCTCGCCCGAGCTCGTCCGGCGCGTGCTCGGCCGCACCACCTACACCGAGGTCCAGGAACGCGAAGCCGAGCTCGTCGCGAGCCTGCTCGCGCAACGCGCCGTGCGGCCCGAAGAGCCGCGCGAGCTCGCGGCCGACGTCCCGGACGGCGTGCGGCGCTTCGACTCCCTCTTCGGCGGCCGGTCCCGCCGCCGGGCGCCGTGATCGAGACCCTGGCCTACCACCTCTGCCTGGTGGGGTTCGCCGGGTTCGGGTACAAGCTCGTCGAGGCGCGCCGCAGCCAGCCGGTGCGCACCATGTGGTTCCTCGCCGGGTTCGGCATCTGCATCGCCACCGGCATCGTCGTGCTGACACCCGCGACGGCCGCCCTCGCCGGGCCCGGCCCGGTCGCCGAGTGGGTGCTGAGCCTGGCCGGCGACGAGCTCAAGCTGGGCGCGATCGGGTTCGCCGTCGCGTTCACGCAGTCCGTGTGGCGCGGCGAAGGCGCCCGCCTCGCCCCGCACGCGCTGTTCACCGGCGCCACCATGGTGCTGCTCGCCGTCTGCTTCGCGCTTTCCGAGCCGCGACGCGTCGGCGACGACACGGTCTTCTCCGCCGACGGCTTGCCGTACGCCCTGGCCGACAAGGTCGTCTTCCTGGTCTACAGCCTGATCAGCCTCGGTCTGCTGATCACGGTGTTCGCCCGCAGCGCGTGGCACGCGGAGCCCGGCCCGCTGCGCGCCGGGCTGTGGTTGCTGCTGATCGGCGTGGTGGCGGCGTTCGCGTGGACGTTCTGGGACGTCGACGACGTCCGCGCCCTCGCCCGGACCGGCCGGATCGGCGCGCGCGAGGACCTGCCGTCCTCGGTGCTCGCCGCGGCGACGATCGGGTTCGTCGCCGCCGGCGCGACGCTCTCCGCGTGGGCGCCGGCAGTGTCGTCGGTGGTCGGCCGGGTGCGGGCGTACCGCGCGTACCGCCGCATCGAGCCACTGTGGACGGCGTTGCGCGCGGCGGTGCCGGGCATCGCGCTCGACCCGGGCCGCGAACTGGCGGGCGGCGCCGAATTCGCGTTGTACCGCCGGGTGATCGAGATCCGCGACGGCCACCTGGCGCTGCGGGCCCACTTCGACCCGGACCTCCCGGCCCGCGCGGAAACGGAGGCCCGCCGCGCCGGCGTCCGCGAAGCCGACCTCGCGCCGACGGTCGAGGCGGTGGCCCTGGCCGCGGCGATCGAGGCGGGCCGCGAGGGCCGCCGCTTCGAGGCGGCACGACGCGAGCCCGGCGACCTGCGGGAAGCCGACGCGAACGTCGAGGCCGAAGCGGCCTGGCTGGTCCGGGTCAGCCGCGCCTGGCAACGGGTCGTGAGTGGGAAACAGGGTTAGAACACTGTTTCCCACTCACGACGGGTAGCGCGCCCCGGTGACCGTCACCCGCAGCGTGTAGACCGAACTCGACGCCGTGATGAACAGCTCGTTGCGCCTCGCGCCGCCGAACGTGAAGTTCGAGCAGATCTCCGGCACCCGCAGCTTGCCGATCAGCGTGCCGTCCGCCGCGAAGCAGTGCAGGCCGTCGTGGGCCGCGGCCCAGACCTGGCCTTCGCTGTCGACGCGGACGCCGTCGAACACGCCGTTGTCGCACGTCCCGAAGATCTCGCCGCCCGACAGTTCGCCTCCGGCGCCGACGCGGAACACGCGGATGTGGCTGGGCTGCTGCCGGGTGTCCACTATGTACAGCAGCGACTCGTCGGCCGAGAACGCCAGCCCGTTCGGCCGCGAGAAGTCGTCCGCGACGATCCGCACCTCGCCCGAGGAGTCGACGCGGTACACGTGGCACGCGCCGATTTCGCTCTCCGCCCGGTACCCCTCGTAGTCGCTGTCGATGCCGTAACTCGGGTCGGTGAACCAGATTGACCCGTCCGAGTGCTCGACGACGTCGTTCGGGCTGTTGAACCGCTTTCCCTCGAACTCCGCGGCCAGCACGGTGATCGAGCCGTCGTGCTCGGTGCGCGTGACGCGGCGGGTGCCCTGCTCGCAGCTGATCAGCCGTCCGTGGCGGTCGACAGTGTGTCCGTTCGAGTACTGCGACGGCTGCCGGAAGACGCCCACCTCGCCGGTCGTCTCGTCCCAGCGCAGCGTGCGGTCGTTCGGGATGTCGCTGAACACGAGGTAGCGCCCCGCCGGGAAGTAGGCAGGTCCTTCGGTCCAGCGGCAGCCGGTGTGCAGGCGCTGCATCCACTCGTCGCCGTTGACGCGTGCGAAGCGCTCGTCGAGCACTTCGAAGTCCGTCTTGACCAGATCCATCCGCTCACCCCTAATGAGATTCTGCGACAAGCATGTATCGCCGAACCTGATATGGTCAAGAGGTGGACGACGTGGATCGCATGCTGCTCGCCGAACTCCAGCAGGACGCGACGCAGGCCTACGCCGCACTCGGCAAAGCCGTCGGCCTTTCCGCCGGGGCGGCCCACGAGCGCGTCCGGAAGCTGCGCGAGCAGGGGGTGATCCGCCGGACCGCGGTGGACGTCGACCCCGTCGCGGTCGGCCGCGGCGTCGCGGCGTACGTCCTCGTCGAGGCGAACGCCTGGATGGGGGACGAGCCGGTGCGCACGGCTCTCGAGGCGCTGCCCGAAGTGGTGGAGGCGCACGTCATCGCCGGACCGGCGGCACTGCTGGTCAAGGTGCGCACGCCGACGACCGAGCAGCTCCAGGCGTCGCTGCGCCGGCTCTTCGCGATCGACGGTGTCACCGGTACGCAGACGATCGTGGTCCTCGAATCCTTCTTCGAACGCCCGGTGGATCCCACCGCCTGAACGCGTTCGACACGCCGTTCGGCCCTCCGCCGTGCGCACTACTGTGCAATGCGTGGTACCTTCCCAAGCGTAAGACTGGAGGGTGCAGTGGAGATCAGTCAGCTGCTCAAAGGGGTGCTCGATCTGGCCGTGCTCGCGGTGCTCCGCGAGGAAGACGGCTACGGGTACGACGTCCTGCGAAGACTCAGGAGCGCCGGCCTGGACGAGGTGGGGGACGCGTCGGTGTACGGGACGTTGCGCAGGCTCTACAAGGGCGGCCTGCTCACCTCGTACGTGGTGCCCAGCGAAGAAGGCCCGCACCGCAAGTACTACAGCCTGAACGAGCCGGGCCGGGCCCGCCTCGCGGAGTCGGGCAAGACCTGGCAAAGCTTCGCATCGACGATGAACGTACTCCTGGGAGAGGCAGCATGAGCGAGAAGCCGACCGCCGTGCGGGTGTATCTGGCGCGGGTCCGCACCGCGCTCGCCGACCTGCCCGCGAACGAGATCGAAGAGATCCTCGAGGACGTCCGCCCGCACCTGGCGGAGCTCGAAGCCGAGCTGGGGGAGGGTGCCCGCGTCGAGGCCCTGATCGAACGGCTCGGCACGCCGGAGAGCTACGCCGCCGAGCTGCGCGCGTCCGGCGGGTACCCGGCGCCGGCCGAAGGTGCGACGCAGGTGCTCACCACCGCGAAGGCCCCGAGCCTCGCGAAACCGCGGATCGCGTTCTGGGGCCTGGTGCTCAGCGCCGTGGCGCTCGCGCTGTTCGCGTTCGCCGCCGCCGTGCGCATCGACCCGGACGCGCTGATCGGCGCCGCGCTCTTCCTGCCCGTTTTCCTCATCAGCTTCTTCCTGCTGCTGCGCGGCGGGGTCGAGCCGGTGCTGGCGCTGCCGGAAGTGGTGTGGCTGCGGCGGACGCTCGCCAAGGGCCACGAGCAGGAGGACTCCGGCAAGGCGTTGAGCTACCTCTCGTCGCTGAAGCCGGCGTGGTGGATCGTGTGCGCCGTCGTGCTGGTCGCCTTCGGGCTGCTGCTCATGCTGCGCGAGCCCGACGCCGTGCTCTTGCTGCCGTTCCTGCTCGTCGCGAGCGGCGCGGCGGTGTGGGCGGGCCCGCGGCTGCGCGGCGACCGGCGGCTGCTGTGGGTCGCGGTGCCGATCTCGGCGTTCGTGATCGGGGGCATCCTGGGCGGCTTCGGCGCGGCGGTCAGCCTCATCTCGAACCGGAACTCCTACTCGAGCTCGCCGTCGTACTACCCGTCGTCGTCCGACCGCTACGGCAACGAGCAGCTGACCTACGGCGGCAACGAGGTCGAGAACGTCTACGCGTTCGACGCCGAGGGCAAGCCGCTGACCGAGGTCTACCTCTACGACGAAGAGGGCCGGCCGCTCACGGTGACCCGCTACGGCTGCGAGCGGTCCAGCGGGACCAAGGAGAAGATCGGCGCGGACAACCGGTTCCCGCGGCCGAAGGTCGAGCAGGGCGTGACCGACGACCAGGGCAACTACAACGGCTACAACGGGTACCGCTCGGCCTGCCGCGAGGACGCGGGCGTGCCGTTCAGCGCGGCGATCCCGAAGGTGACGGCCCCGCCGACGACCCCGACGACCCCGGCGACATCGACACCGGCACCGACGACCACGCCCGCGACGACCACGCCGCCGCCGGCGACACCCACCAGGTAGAGCTTTCAGGAGCGGAGGTCGGGGCCGCTCCTGACGCGACGAAGGCCGCCTCCGGAGAACCGGGGGCGGCCTTCGATCTTTCCGTGCGTCAGTGGCCGAAGGCGCTGCGGGCGGCGAGGTCCGCCAGGAGGGCGCGGCCCTTTTCGGCGTTGCGGGGCTGGGACAGCACGTCGTAGCGGCGCGCCACCAGCTGGCTCTGCGAGATGAACCCGCGCTTGTTGCGGTTCACCGCGTAGCCGAGTGCACCGAACAGCAGGTTGAACCCGAGACCGGCGACGAGGCCGATCACGATCGGGACCAGGCCCGCGCCGGGGTTCAGCAGGCTGAGCACCAGGCCGAGGAACAGGCCGAACATCGCCCCGGACGTCGCCGCGCTGCCCAGGACCTTGCCCCAGGACATCTTCCCGGCGACGCGCTCGACGAGCATCGGCTCCACGCCCACGATCGTGACGTCGGTGACCGGGAAGTCCGTGCCCGCGAGGTGGTCGACCGCGCGCTGCGCCTGCTCGTAGGACTCGTAGGAACCGATCGGCCAGCCGGTGGGCATGGTGGGCAGCTGCGGCCGGGCCTGCTGCTGTCCGATCGTGTTCTGCTGCGTGAATGCTGTGGTCATCGATCTCACCTCTCCTGCCCCGTTCAACGTGGGAGTACCCGGAATTCCTCCCGTCGTGGCGAATTCACAGGCTCTTCTCAGCCGGGCAAACCGCGCATACCGCCGGCGGGGGCGAGCGGCTGGGCGGAGGGCAGGCCGGGGGTGCACGGGACGTGGCCGGCGGGCCGGGACGCCGGCTGCGGGGCGGGCGCCGAGCGCTGTCGCGGCGGCCGGACCGGGGAGGGCCGGCCGGGGGTGCCCACGATCGTCGACGCCGCCCACGCGATCGGGCTGCTCGGCCCGGACGACACGCTGCCGCCGCCGTCCGCGACTACGGGCCGCCCGCGCGCGGCCAGGGGTGTGCGGGACGTCGTGAACGACCCGTTCACCTCGCCGGACGCCATGAAGGAGTCGTTCATGACGTCCCGGCCCGCGCCACCACGTAATGGGTCAACAAAATACCTTTGTTCCGGTTGACCCCGGACCCATCACCGGGTAGGAAGAACCCGCAAAGGATTCGCATCAAACCTTTGGGGCGGCTGATGGCACGCAGGCGAGGCATGCTCACCCTCGACGAGCTCCGGGCGCGCGTGGACGCGGGCACGATCGACACCGTGCTCGTCGCGCTCACCGACATGCAGGGCAGGCTCCAGGGCAAGCGCTGCTCGGCGGAGTACTTCCTGGACGAGGTCGTCGGGCACGCCACCGAGGCCTGCAACTACCTCCTCGCCGTGGACGTCGACATGAACACCGTCGACGGCTACGCGCTCTCCTCCTGGGACAGCGGCTACGGCGACTTCGTGCTGCGCCCCGACTTCGACACCCTGCGGGAGATCCCCTGGCAGGAGGGCACCGCGCTGGTGCTGGCCGATGTCGAGCGCGTGCAGGGGGGCGCCGTGAGCGTGTCGCCGCGGCAGATCCTGCGCCGGCAGCTCGAGCGGCTCGCCGAGCGCGGCCTCGCCGCCTACGTCGGGACCGAGCTCGAGTTCATCGTCTTCGACGACACCTACGAAGCCGCCTGGGACAAGCGCTACCAGGGGCTCAAGCCGGCCAACCAGTACAACGTCGACTACTCGATGCTCGGCACCGCGCGCCTCGAGCCGCTGCTGCGCCGCATCCGCAACGAGATGGCCGGCGCCGGCCTCTACCCCGAGTCCGCCAAGGGCGAGTGCAACCCCGGCCAGCAGGAGATCGCCTTCCGCTACACCGACGCGCTCTCCACCTGCGACAACCACAGCGTCTACAAGAACGGCGCCAAGGAGATCGCCGCGCAGGAAGGCAAGAGCCTCACGTTCATGGCGAAGTACAACGAGCGCGAAGGCAACTCCTGCCACATCCACATCAGCCTGCGCTCCACCGAGGGCCGCGCCGTCCTGGCCGGGGACCACGACCACGGCTTCTCGACGCTGATGGAGCAGTTCCTCGCCGGCCAGCTCGCCGCGCTGCACGAGCTGACGTACTTCTTCGCCCCGAACATCAACTCCTACAAGCGGTTCATGCCCGGCAGCTTCGCGCCGACCGCGATCGCGTGGGGCACCGACAACCGCACGTGCGCGCTGCGCGTCGTCGGGCACGGCGAGTCGCTGCGCGTCGAAAACCGCGTGCCGGGCGGGGACGTCAACCCGTACCTCGCCGTCGCCGCGCTCATCGCCGCCGGCCTGCACGGCATCGAGAACGAGCTGGAGCTGGAAGAACCGTTCACCGGCAACGCCTACGACTCCGATCGCGACACCGTGCCGACGACGCTGCCCGCGGCCGCCGCCGCCCTCGCGAACAGCGACCTGGCCCGGGAAGCCTTCGGCGACGACGTCGTCGACCACTACCTGAACGCGGCGAAGATCGAGATCGACGCCTACAACGCCGCCGTCACCGACTGGGAGCTGATCCGTGGCTTCGAACGACTTTAAGCCCGTCGTCGGCCTCACCAGCTACCTCGAACCCGCCAAGTTCCTGGTCTGGGAGACCGAAGCCGTGCTGCTGCACCGGGTCTACGTCGATTGCGTCGTCGCGGCCGGCGGCATCCCGGTGCTGCTCCCGCCGGTGTCCGACGCCTACCAGAAGCTCGTGTCCACAGTGGACGCCCTCGTGCTCACCGGCGGCGCCGACGTCGAGCCGGAGCGCTACGGCCAGGAGCAGCACCCCACGACCTACACCCGGCCGAACCGGGACGCCTTCGAGTTCGGCCTGTTCGAAGCCGCGCGCGAAGCCGGCAAGCCGGTGCTCGGCGTGTGCCGCGGCCTGCAGGTGATGAGCGTCGCCCTCGGCGGCACGCTCACCCAGCACCTGCCGGAAGCCCGCGACACCACCGAGCACCAGCCCGCGCCGGCGACGTTCGGCCGGGGGACCGTCACCCTGGCCGAGGGCAGCCAGGCCGCCGCGATCCTGGGGCCGGAGACCAAGACGCTCTGCTACCACCACCAGGCCGTCGACCGCCTCGGCGCCGGCCTGGAACCGGTCGGCTGGGCCGCCGACGGCACGATCGAGGCCGCCGAGATCCCGGGCGAGTTCACCCTGGGCGTCCAGTGGCACCCCGAGCAGGACAGCGACGACGTCCGGCTGTTCCAAGCCCTGGTCAAGGCGAGCAAGGAGAGGACATGACCAGCACGTTCGACGTCCGGAACCCGGCCACCGAGCAGGTGGTCCGGACGGTCCCGCTGACCAGCGCCGAGGAGACCGACGCGGCGATCGCCCGCGCGCGGGCGGCGTTCCCGGCCTGGCGCGACGTCACCCCCGGCGACCGCGCGCGGCTGCTGCGCCGCTTCGCCGACGCCGTCGAGGCCGACATCGAGAACCTCGCGCGGCTGGAGGTCGAGAACTCCGGGCACACCATCGGCAACGCCCGCTGGGAGGCGGGCAACGTCCGGGACGTCCTCAACTACTACTCCGCGGCCCCGGAACGCCTGATCGGCAAGCAGATCCCGGTGCCCGGCGGGGTCAACGTCACGTTCCAGGAGCCCCTCGGCGTGGTCGGCGTGATCGTGCCGTGGAACTTCCCGATGCCGATCGCCGGCTGGGGCTTCGCGCCCGCGCTCGCCGCCGGCAACACCGTCGTCCTCAAGCCCGCCGAGCTGACGCCGCTGACCGCGATCCGGCTGGCCGAGCTGGCGCGCGAGGCGGGCATCCCGGAGGACGTCTTCCAGGTGCTGCCCGGCAAGGGATCCGTTGTCGGGCAACGGTTCGTGGACCACCCGGGCGTGCGCAAGGTCGTCTTCACCGGCTCGACCGAGGTCGGCAAGCAGATCATGGCCGGCTGCTCGGCCCAGGTGAAGCGCGTGACCCTCGAACTCGGC
This sequence comes from Amycolatopsis sp. NPDC098790, assembly GCF_044759945.1. Classification (NCBI taxonomy): domain Bacteria; kingdom Bacillati; phylum Actinomycetota; class Actinomycetes; order Pseudonocardiales; family Pseudonocardiaceae; genus Amycolatopsis; species Amycolatopsis sp. NPDC098790. The sequence continues at coordinate 246,615 of NZ_JBIWAI010000007.1, read as the reverse complement.
GGCAAGAACGCGAACATCGTCTTCGCCGACTCCGACCTGGAGAAGGCCGCCGCGACCGCGCCCTACGGCGTCTTCGACAACGCGGGCCAGGACTGCTGCGCCCGCTCGCTGATCCTGGTGCAGGCGAGCGCGTACGACCGCTTCATGGAACTCCTGGAGCCCGCGGTGCACGGCGTCGTCGTCGGCGACCCCGGCGACGAAAAGACCGAGATGGGCCCGCTGATTTCGGCGTCACACCGGGAGAAGGTGGCTTCCTACGTCCCGGACGACGCACCCGTCGCGTTCCGGGGCAGCGCGCCCGCCGGCCCCGGCTACTGGTTCCCGCCGACCGTCCTCACCCCGCCCGACCTGCGGCACCCGGCCGTGGCGGAGGAGGTGTTCGGCCCGGTCGTCGCCGTCGTGCCGTTCGCCGAAGAAGCCGACGCGGTCCGGATGGCCAACGCGACCGAGTACGGCCTGTCCGGGTCGATCTGGACCCGCGACGCCGGCCGCGCGTTCCGCGTCGCGCGTGGTGTCGAAGCCGGGAACTTGTCGGTCAACTCGCACTCGTCGGTGCGCTACTGGACGCCGTTCGGCGGGTTCAAGCAGTCCGGCCTCGGCCGCGAGCTGGGCCCCGACGCCGCGGCGGCGTTCACCGAAACCAAGAACGTCTTTCTCAGCACGGAGGAGTAATGGTCCAGCGTTTCGAAGGCCGCGTCGCGGTGATCACCGGCGGCGCGAGCGGCATCGGGCTCGCCTCGGCCCGCCGCCTGGCGAGCGAAGGCGCGAAGGTCGTCATCGCGGACCTGACGCCGGCCGAGGGCAAGGCGGTCGCCGACGAGATCGGCGGCGCGTTCATCCAGACCGACGTCACCGACGCCGAACAGGTCGAGAACCTGTTCCACAGCACGGTCGAGCAGTTCGGCTCGGTCGACGTCGCGTTCAACAACGCCGGGATCTCGCCGCCCGAGGACGACTCCATCCTGACCACCGGCATCGACGCCTGGGAGCGGGTGCAGCGCGTCAACCTGACGTCGGTGTACCACTGCTGCAAGGCCGTCCTGCCGCACATGCAGCGCCAAGGTCGCGGTTCGATCATCAACACGGCGTCGTTCGTCGCGGTGATGGGCGCGGCGACGTCGCAGATCTCCTACACCGCGTCCAAGGGCGGGGTGCTGGCGATGAGCCGTGAGCTGGGTATCCAGTTCGCGCGGGAGAACATCCGCGTCAACGCGCTGTGCCCGGGGCCGGTGAACACGCCGCTGCTCAAGGAGCTGTTCGCGAAGGACCCGGAACGCGCGGCGCGGCGGCTGGTCCACGTGCCGGTCGGCCGGTTCGCCGAGCCGTCGGAGATCGCGGCCGCGGTCGCGTTCCTGGCCAGCGACGACGCCAGCTTCATCACGGCGTCCCAGTTCCTGGTCGACGGCGGCATCTCCGGCGCGTACGTCACCCCGCTCTAACGCTTGGTCGGTTTCTTGACGCCGTAGACCTCCCGCAGGTAGTTCCAGGCGGCGTTGAGCTTCTTGCGCTCTTCGGACACGAGCTTTTCGCGGCGGCGCAGCACGCGGACGGCGATCTCGGAGGCGAGGAAGGCACCGGCGGCGAAGGTCAGCACGCCGACGATGAGCGTCAGGGCGATGATGGTGGTGGTCATGGTGACCAGCGTCGACGCCGGTCGGGCGATTCGTCCCTGCGCAAAGCTAGCGGGTTTCGTTAGCTTTGTGAGGTGACGCACTGGCGCGCCGGCGAGTGGGCGGAAGCGGTCCGGACGGGCATCCGCGCGAGGGGGCTCTCCCTCGACGAGGCCGCCCGCCGGATCGGCGTTCCGACGTCGACGCTGCGCAGCTGGATCGAACACCGGCACGCGCCGAAGGTGACCGTCTTCGACCACTGGGCGCAGCTCGCCGAGGTCACCGGCCTCGGCGAGGCCGAGCTGCTGCGCGTCGCCGGCGTGCTGCCCGACTCCCTCGCGTCGCCGGTCCACGTCGCGCAGGCGGCGAAGGCGCTGCGGGAGGGCATCGACCAGGCCGGGCAGTTCCTCCGGCAGGCGACGGCGCTCGTCTACTCCTCGCCCGGCACTCAGGTGGCCAACGCGATCGCCGCGTCGCCGATCGACTGGGAGATGCGGATCCGCTCGGCCACCCGCGGTGACGAAGTGCGCGTCACCTACCACCACTACGTCGGGATCGTGCCGCCGCGGGACTTCCCGTTTTCCGAGGCCGAAACGCGCAGGATCCTCGAGCACGACATCCTCGGCGAGCTGTGGCGCTCGCTCGGGCTCTACTGGCGGGTCGCCGAGGTGCACGACTGGCACGAGCCGCCGCGGCTGGTCATCCAGGTGCCCGAGCAGGAGGCGACGCGCCCGCCCGCGCCGTCGCCGGTGGTCGCCGCGCCGCCGGTCGTGGTGCTGTCGCCGATCTGGGGGTACGGCGAGCTGCTGGCGTCCCTGGTCGCCGACGGCCTCGGGTTCGGCAACGTCGACTTCCGCTACTTCGGCCTCCCGGACGCGATGGCCGACCGCGTCCGGATCACCGCCCGCGAGCTGGCCGAACCCGCGCCGCGCCTGGTGCACTCGGTGCCGCCGATCATGCTGCTGCACGGACTGGCCGTGCCGGACCTGACCGGCCGCCTCCCGGTCGTCGTCCGCTACGGCCCCCGCATGCGGGCGCGGGCGGCGCGGATCTACCGATCGGCGCTGGTGGAGGCGGGGTTTGCCGACCCGCTGGAGGGGGCGCGGGCGATCGAGGAGGCGATCGCGGTCCCGCCGGGCTGCGCGTACTTCGAGGTGACGCTCGCCGACGAGGACGTCTTCGACGGCGACCACCCCTCGCTGGACCGGCTCAACGACTCGGTGGCGTGGCTCGCCGAGCAGATCGTCGAGCGGGTGCTGCTGAGTGCCGGGCACCCGCCGGTGCCGCTGGGCGGGCCGCTGAAACGCCTGGTCCTGCCTTCGGGGAGAGTCCGCAGGCCGCCGGCGCTGGCCGGCCAGGTCGCGCACCGGGTCGCGGAAACGACGTGAATGACTCATTCATGTCGCCAGGCGACATGAATGAGTCATTCACGTCGTCGAGGGCCGGTCGAGGATCACTGTGGCGTTGCCCGGGTGAAGTAGACGGACCTCGAACCCGGCAGGTACCGTGACCGTCACAACTGCAGATCGGGCCGTAGAGCCGGGGCGGGAGAGCCCCCACGAAGTCAGTGGGGCACCGAAGGAGCAAACTCCCCAGAATCTCTCAGGTACCTGTTACCGCTTCGCGCGAGGCCACTCTGGAAAGCAGGCGCACCCGCGCCTCACCCAAGGTGAAAGCCGTGTCTCCCACGGTGAAACTCTCAGGTGCCATGACAGAGGGGGAGTTCCCAGCGCACCGTTGTGTGCCCAGGCCCGAGGAGCTCCCCATCACTTCCACGCAGTTCGACGCCCGCCACATCGGCCCGTCCGAGGCCGAACGCGCGAAGATGCTGGCCGAGTGCGGCTACGGCAGCCTGGACGCCCTCGTCGGCGCCGCCGTCCCGAGCGCGATCCGCGCGACCCGCGAACTCACGCTGCCGCCCGCCGCGTCCGAAGAGGACGCCACCGCGGAGCTGCGCGCCCTCGCCGCGCGCAACCGGCCGATGACGCAGATGATCGGCCTCGGCTACTCCGACACCGTGACGCCCGGCGTGATCCGACGCAACGTCCTCGAGAACCCGGCCTGGTACACCGCGTACACGCCCTACCAGCCGGAAATCTCCCAGGGCCGCCTCGAAGCGCTCCTCAACTTCCAGACGATGGTCGCCGACCTGACCGGCCTGGCCATGGCGAACGCGTCCCTGCTGGACGAGTCGACCGCCGTCGCCGAAGCCGTCACGCTGATGCGCCGCGCGTCGAAGTCCAAGTCCAACAAGGTCGTCCTCGACGCCGAGTGCCTGCCGCAGACCATCGCCGTCGTGCGCACCCGCGTCGAGGCCCTCGGCATCGAGGTCGAGGTCCGCGACCTGCTGACCGGCCTGCCGGACGATTTCTTCGGCGTCGTCGTCCAGTACCCCGGCGCGTCCGGCGTGCTGCGCGGCCGCGGCTTCTACCACGCGATCTCCGAGTCGGCGAAGGCCGCGGGCGCGCTGTTCACCGTCGCCGCGGACCTCCTCTCGCTCACCCTGATCACCTCGCCCGGCGAGTTCGGCGCGGACGTCGCCGCCGGCTCGACGCAGCGGTTCGGCGTCCCGCTCGGCTACGGCGGCCCGCACGCCGGGTACATGTCCGTCCGCGCCGGACTCGAGCGCTCGCTGCCCGGGCGCCTGGTCGGCGTCTCGGTCGACGCCGACGGCAACTCGGCCTACCGCCTCGCGCTGCAGACGCGTGAGCAGCACATCCGCCGCGAGAAGGCGACGTCGAACATCTGCACCGCACAGGTCCTCCCGGCCGTGCTGGCCGCGATGTACGCGGTCTACCACGGCCCGGACGGCCTGAAGAAGATCGCCCAGCGCGTCCACGGTCTCGCCGCGGGCTTCGCCGGCGCCCTGCGCAGGGACGGCGTCGAGGTCGTGCACGAGTCCTTCTTCGACACGGTCGTCGCGCGCGTCCCGGGCCGGGCCGCCGAGGTCCACGCGGCCGCCCGCGAGGCCGGGATCAACCTCGGCCACGTCGACGCCGACCACGTCCGCGTCGCGTTCGACGAGGTCAGCACCCCCGCGATCACCGCGAAGGTCCTGCAGGCCTTCAAGGTCGAGGCCGACGTCCGAGACGGCGTCGCGCTGCCGAACGGCTTGGCCCGCGAGAGCGGCTTCATGGGCCACGAGGTCTTCGGCACCCACCGCTCCGAGACGGCGATGCTGCGCTACCTGCGCAAGCTGTCCGATCTGGACTACGCGCTCGACCGCGGCATGATCCCGCTCGGCTCCTGCACGATGAAGCTCAACGCCACCACCGAGATGGAGCCGATCAGCTGGCGCGAGTTCGCCGGCATCCACCCGTTCGCCCCGGCCGAAGACGCTGCCGGGTACCACACGCTCGTCGAGCAGCTGGCCGGGTGGCTCGCCGAGGTCACCGGGTACGACAAGGTGTCGCTGCAGCCGAACGCGGGCAGCCAGGGCGAGCTGGCCGGGCTCCTCGCGATCCGCGCGTACCACCGCGCGAACGGCGACGAGGCCCGGGACGTCTGCCTGATCCCGTCGTCCGCGCACGGCACCAACGCCGCTTCGGCGGTGCTGGCCGGCATGCGCGTGGTCGTCGTCAAGTGCACCGACGAGGGCAACGTCGACCTGGCCGACCTGCGGTCCAAGGTGGACACCCACCGCGACACCCTGGCCGCGATCATGGTCACCTACCCGTCGACCCACGGCGTGTACGAGCACGACATCGACGAGCTGGCCAAGATCGTCCACGACGGCGGCGGCCAGGTGTACGTCGACGGCGCGAACCTCAACGCCCTCCTCGGCCTGGCCAAGCCGGGCGAGTTCGGCGGCGACGTCTCGCACCTGAACCTGCACAAGACGTTCTGCATCCCGCACGGCGGTGGCGGCCCGGGTGTCGGCCCGGTCGCGGTGCGCGCACACCTCGCGCCGTTCCTGCCGAACCACCCGCTGCTCGACGCCGCCGGTCCCGCGACCGGCGTCGGCCCGATCAGCGGCGCGCCCTACGGCTCGGCGTCGATCCTGCCGATCTCCTGGGCCTACGTCCGGATGATGGGCGCGCCCGGCCTGACCGCGGCCACCAAGGTCGCCGTGCTGGCCGCGAACTACGTCGCTTCGCGGCTGGCGCCGCACTACCCGGTGCTCTACACCGGCCAGGACGGCCTGGTCGCGCACGAGTGCATCCTCGACCTGCGCCAGATCACCAAGGAGACCGGCGTGACGGTCGACGACGTCGCGAAGCGGCTCATCGACTACGGCTTCCACGCGCCGACGATGTCGTTCCCGGTCGCGGGGACGCTGATGGTCGAGCCGACCGAGTCCGAGGACCTGGGCGAGATCGACCGGTTCATCGCCGCGATGATCGCCATCCGCGCGGAGATCGACGAGGTGGCCAACGGTCGCTGGACCGCCGAGGAGTCGCCGCTGCGGGGCGCCCCGCACACCGCCGAGACGCTGGTCGGCGAGTGGGACAAGGCCTACGACCGCGAGCTGGCCGTGTACCCGGCCGGGGTGTCGCGCAAGAACAAGTACTGGCCGCCGGTCCGCCGCATCGACGGCGCCCGCGGTGACCGCAACCTCGTGTGCTCCTGCCCGCCCCTCAACGCTTACGAAGGCTGAACCCGTGTCACGAGAGACCTCCCTGCACGGAGTCCACAAGGGACTCGGTGCGCTGTTCACCGACTTCGCCGGCTGGTCCATGCCGGTCCGGTACGCCAGCGAACTGGCCGAGCACAAGGCCGTCCGCGAGGCGGCCGGGCTGTTCGACCTCTCGCACATGGCCGAAATCCACGTCACCGGGGCGCAGGCCGCGGACGTGCTGGACTTCGCGCTGGTCGGCAACCTGACCGGGGTCAAGCCGGGCCGGGCGCGGTACACGATGATCTGCAACGCGTCCGGTGGTGTGCTGGACGACCTGGTCGTCTACCGCCTGGGCGACGAGCACTACCTGGTCGTCGCGAACGCGGGCAACGCCAAGGTCGTCGCGGACGCGCTGGCCGAGCGCGTCGCGGGCTTCGACGCGGTCGTCGACGACCGCAGCGAGACCACCGCGCTGATCGCGGTCCAGGGCCCGAAGGCCGTCGAGATCCTCGGCGCGGTCACCGACGCCGACCTGGACGCGCTCAAGTACTACGCGAGCGTCCCGGCCTCGGTGAAGGGCCACGACGTCCTGCTCGCCCGCACCGGCTACACCGGCGAAGACGGCTTCGAGCTGTTCGTCGACGCCGACGAGGCACCGGCGCTGTGGCGCCTGCTGCTCGAGGCCGGCGAGCCGCACGGGCTGGTCCCGGCCGGCCTGGCCTGCCGCGACACGCTGCGGCTCGAAGCCGGGATGCCGTTGTACGGCAACGAACTCACCCTCGACCAGAGCCCGTTCGAAGCCGGGCTCGGCCGCGTCGTCAAGTTCGAAAAGCCGGGTGACTTCGTCGGCCGTTCGGCCCTCGAGGAGCGGTCCAAGCAGGACGTCCCGCGCGTGCGCGTCGGCCTTCGCGGGGCCGGGCGTCGCGCGCCGCGGCACGGGTACCAGCTGCTGGTGGACGGGACCGAGGTCGGCGAGGTGACCAGCGGCGCGCTGTCGCCCACGCTGGGTTACCCGATCGCGATGGCGTACGTCGATCGGGCGTACGCCGAGCCCGGCACCGAGCTCTCCGTCGACATCCGGGGCAGGATTGAGCCCGTCGAAGTCGTCGCCCTGCCCTTCTACTCCCGCGCGTAAGGACTCCCAGCTGTGAGCATCCCCGAGAACCTGCAGTACACCAAGGAACACGAGTGGCTGAAGGTCGAGGACGGCGTCGCCACCGTCGGCATCACCGCCTTCGCCGCCGAATCGCTCGGTGACATCGTGTTCGTCCAGCTGCCCGACGCCGGCGCGACCATCACCGCCGGCGAGGTGTTCGGCGAGGTCGAGTCGACCAAGTCGGTCAGCGAGCTGTACGCGCCGGTCTCCGGCGAGGTCGTCGAGGTGAACGGCACCACATCGGACACCCCCGAGGTCATCAACTCCGACCCGTACACCGAAGGATGGCTCCTCAAGGTGCGTCTGACCGGGGACGTGCCGGACCTGCTCGACGCCGCCGCGTACGCCGCGCACACCCAGGAGAACTGATGACGACGTTCGACCAGCACCTGTCCGAAGTCGACCCCGAGGTCGCCGCGGCCGTCGCCGACGAACTGACCCGCCAGCAGTCCACCCTGGAAATGATCGCGTCCGAGAACTTCGCGCCGCTGGGCGTGCTCGAAGCGCAGGGCTCGGTGCTGACCAACAAGTACGCGGAGGGCTACCCCGGCCGTCGCTACTACGGCGGCTGCGAGCACGTCGACGTCGTCGAGCAGCTCGCCATCGACCGCGCGAAGGCCCTCTTCGGCGCCGAGCACGCCAACGTCCAGCCGCACTCGGGCGCCCAGGCCAACGCGGCCGCGATGTTCGCCGTGCTCAAGCCGGGCGACACGATCCTCGGCCTCGACCTGGCGCACGGCGGGCACCTGACGCACGGGATGAAGATCAACTTCTCGGGCAAGCTGTACAACGTCGTCGCCTACCACGTCGACAAAGAGACCGGGATCGTCGACCTCGCCGAGATCGAGCGCCTGGCCGTCGAGCACCAGCCGAAGCTCATCATCGCCGGCTGGTCCGCCTACCCGCGTCAGCTCGACTTCGCCGAGTTCCGCCGCATCGCCGACCTCGTCGGCGCGCGCCTGATGGTGGACATGGCGCACTTCGCCGGGCTGGTCGCGGCCGGACTGCACCCGTCGCCGGTGCCGCACGCCGACATCGTCACCACGACCACGCACAAGACCCTCGGCGGTCCGCGCGGCGGCCTGATCCTGTCGCGCGAGGAGCTGGCGAAGAAGATCAACTCGGCGGTGTTCCCGGGGCAGCAGGGCGGGCCCCTGGAGCACGTCATCGCGGCCAAGGCCGTCGCGCTGAAGATCGCCGCGAGCGACGAGTTCCGCGAGCGTCAGGAGCGGACCCTCGAAGGCTCGCGGATCCTGGCCGCGCGGCTGTCGCAGGCGGACTGCGCTGACGCCGGTGTCCGGGTGCTGACCGGCGGCACCGACGTCCACCTGGTGCTCGTCGACCTCGTCCAGTCCACTCTGGACGGACAGCAGGCCGAGGACCGGCTGCACGAGGTCGGCATCACGGTCAACCGCAACGCCGTCCCGTTCGACCCGCGCCCGCCGATGATCACGTCGGGCCTGCGCATCGGCACGCCGGCGCTCGCCACGCGTGGGTTCCGGGCCGAGGACTTCACCGAGGTCGCCGACGTCATCGCGGAAGCGCTGAAGCCGGACTTCGACGACGCCCTGCGCTCGAAGCTGCGCGACCGCGTCGAGACCCTCGCCAAGAAGCACCCGCTGTACGCGGACCTTTCGCGATGAGCGCGTTGCCCGAGGGCCGGAAGCTGCTGCGTCTCGAGGTTCGCAACAGTGAGACGCCGATCGAGAAGAAGCCGTCGTGGATCAAGACGCGGGTGCGGATGGGGCCGGAGTTCACCGAACTCAAGGGCCTCGTGCGCCGCGAAGGTCTGCACACTGTTTGTGAAGAGGCCGGTTGTCCCAACATCTATGAGTGCTGGGAAGACCGTGAGGCCACGTTCCTGATCGGTGGCGACCAATGCACCCGCCGGTGTGACTTCTGCCAGATCGACACCGGTAAGCCTGCTGCCCTCGATCGCACTGAGCCTCGCAAGGTCGCGGAGTCCGTGCAGGCGATGGGTCTGCGGTACTCGACGGTCACCGGTGTGGCCCGGGATGACCTGCCCGATGGTGGCGCGTGGCTTTACGCGGAGACCGTGCGGCAGATCCACGCGTTGAACCCGGGTACTGGTGTCGAGCTGTTGATTCCGGACTTCAACGCGAATCCTGCTCAGCTGGCTGAGGTGTTCGGTTCGCGTCCGGAGGTCCTTGCTCACAACGTGGAGACGGTTCCGCGGATTTTCAAGCGGATCCGTCCCGGTTTCCGGTACGCGCGGTCGCTTGAGGTGATCACGGCGGCGCGTGAGGCCGGTTTGGTGACGAAGTCGAACCTGATCCTGGGCATGGGTGAGACCCCTGACGAGGTGGCTCCGGCGATGCAGGACCTGGTCGACGCGGGGTGCGAGATCTTGACGATCACGCAGTACCTGCGTCCCTCTGCGCGGCACCACCCGGTGGACCGCTGGGTGAAGCCGGAGGAGTTCGTCGAGCACTCCAAGGCTGCGGAGGCGATGGGTTTCGCCGGTGTCATGGCGGGTCCGTTGGTGCGGTCGTCGTACCGCGCGGGACGGCTCTACGCCCAGACCAAGGGTTACCGTGGAGAGGAGCTGCCGGAGAACCTGCGGCACCTCGCCGACCAGGGCCCGGCCGCGCAAGAAGCCAGCTCCCTGCTGGCGCGATAGGAAGGGGCGGATCAATGGCGATCAGCGTCTTCGACCTGTTTTCCATCGGCATCGGCCCGTCGAGCTCCCACACCGTCGGGCCGATGCGGGCGGCACTGACCTTTGTGGACGGACTCGGCGACGACCTCGCGCGGACGTCCCGCGTCCAGGCCGAACTCTTCGGCTCACTCGGCGCGACCGGGTTCGGGCACGGCAGCGACAAAGCCGTCCTGCTCGGGCTTTCGGGCTCGCGTCCCGAAGAGATCGACACCGACACCGTGCCGGCGCGCATCGCGGAAATCCGCGAGTCCGGACGGCTGCTTCTGGCCGGCACGCACGAGATCGCGTTCGACGAGGACAACGACCTCACGATGCACCGGCGCAAGTCGTTGCCCGCGCACCCGAACGGCATGGTCTTCCGCGCGTTCGACGCGTCGGGCACGCTGCTGCGCGAGCGGACGTACTACTCGGTGGGCGGCGGGTTCGTCCGCGACGAGTCGTACGAGACGGACACGGTGTTCGTCGAGGACTCGACCCCGGTGCCGTACCCGTTCCGGACGGGCGCCGACCTGCTGGGGCACTGCGCCGACACGGGCCTTTCGATCAGCGAAGTCATGCTGGCGAACGAGCTGTCCTGGCGTACTCAGGAAGAGGTGCGGTCCGGGCTGCTGGACATCTGGGCGGTCATGGCGGAGTGCGTCCGCAACGGCTGCACGCACGAAGGCGTCCTGCCGGGCGGCCTGAAGGTGCCGCGTCGGGCGAAGTCACTGCACGAGAAGCTCCTCGCCGAAGACGGCGCGGACGACCCGCTGTACGCGATGGACTGGGTGAGCCTGTACGCGCTGGCGGTGAACGAGGAGAACGCCGCGGGTGGCCGCGTGGTGACGGCCCCGACCAACGGCGCGGCGGGCATCATCCCGGCGGTCCTGCACTACTACCAGCGCTTCATCCGCCATTCGACGGACGACGGAATCGTCAAGTTCATGCTGACGGCGGGCGCGATCGGTTCGATCCTCAAGCAGACGGGCTCGATCTCGGGCGCGGAGGTCGGCTGCCAGGGCGAGGTGGGTTCGGCGTCGGCCATGGCGGCGGCGGGCTTGACGGAGGTCCTCGGCGGCACGCCGGCCCAGGTCGAGAACGCGGCGGAGATCGGGGTGGAGCACCACCTGGGCCTGACGTGCGACCCGGTGGGCGGACTGGTCCAGATCCCGTGCATCGAGCGCAACGCGGTAGGAGCGTCGAAGGCGATCCACGCGGCCCGCATGGCCATGCGCGGCGACGGAAGCCACGTGGTGACGCTGGACAAGGCGATCAAGACGATGCGCGAGACGGGCGCGGACATGAGCGTCAAGTACAAGGAAACGGCCCGAGGCGGCCTGGCGGTGAACGTCATCGAGTGCTGAGGTCCCGAACTTTCCCTATGAAAGCTCGGCCGGAGCTTTCATAGGGAAAGTTCCGTCAGTTGCGGCGGTCCTCCGGCTCGACCGCCCACCGCAGCCCCACCTCGACCAAGCGCCACCCGAGCTGCTGTTTCCGCGTTCCCGGGCTGCGGCTCGGCATCGCCCGGCCCGGAGGCCGGTTGCGGACGCCGTGGCGCAGCTCGTCCTCTCGCTCGTGGACCAGGTCCTCCGCCATCAGGAAGTGCACCGGATCGCCCCCTGCGTCGATGTTCGGTGTCGGTGGTGCCATCGTCGCCGACCGTGGCCGTCCGGTTCCACTGGTTTTCCGCACCGCGAACACAGTGTGATCGCCTCGCGAGCCCGAAGCCACTCCGAACATGCCCCGCGGCCTAAACTCGCGGGATGGAACCGACCTCGGTGGCGAATGCCGGTGAAGCGCTGTTCCGGCCGGTCCGCGCGGGCAACGCCTTCGAGGAGACCGTCGAGCGGCTGCTGCAGGCCATCCGCCTCGGCGTGGTCGGTGCGGGGGAGCGGCTGCCGTCGGAGCGTGAGCTCGCCGAACGGCTCGGGGTCAGCCGTGTCACGCTCCGCGAAGCCATCCGCGCCCTCTCCGATGCCGGTTACGTCGAGTCACGGCGGGGCCGCTACGGCGGCACCTTCGTGAACGACACCCTGCCCGGGCCGCCCGAGCCCGACGGCAAGGTCGACGCCGCCGGGCTGGAGGACGCCTTGTGCCTCCGGTACGTCCTCGAGACCGGCGCCGCGGAGATGGCCGCCGCCCGGTCGCTGAGCCCGGCCGACCGCCGTCACCTCACGGGGACCCTCGCCGAAGCCGCCGGGGCGAGCCTCGACGACTACCGCCGCAAGGACTCGCGCCTGCACCTGGCGATCGCGGAGGTGACCGCGTCCGGCTCCCTGACCACGGCGATGGCCGACGCCCGCACCCGCGTCAACCAGCTGCTCGACCGCATCCCGCTGCTCCCGCCGAACCTCGAGCACTCGAACGCCCAGCACGAGGCGATCGTCGACGCCATCCTCGCCGGCGACGCCCCCGCCGCCCGGCAGGCCATGGCGGAGCACATCGAGGGCACCGCGTCCCTCCTGCGCGCCTTCCTGTCCTGACCGGACGGCGGGTCACCGGGTCACCGCGTCAGGAACTCCTCCAGCCGCAGTGCCCGGCCGACGATCCGGACGTCGCCGACCCAGCCGTGGAACACGTTGTCGAGCGCGCCGCCGTACTCGTGGCCGCCGAGGAGCCACGGGAGGCCGAGCGAGGCGATGCCGACCGAGTCGGTGAACGGGTTGTCGGCCACCAAGGCGCTTTCGACGTACAGCTTCGTGCGGTGCCCGTCGTTGACCACCGCGATGTGCCACCACTGGTCTTCGGCCAGGCCGTGGCTCCAGTTGGTGGTCGGGTAGGTCTGGCTGAGCGGGTAGTGGTTGAACTGCACCTCACGACCGTTGTTCGTGGTCATGAGCTGGGCCACCGGCTCCTTCGGGTCGGTGTTCTTGCCGTGCTTGCCCGCGTTGCCCGCCGCGCCGCGGCGGACCAGGACCGGCATGTTGCCGTTGTTGCCGCCGTCCCAGTCGCGCGGGATCTTCACGAACGTCTCGATCGTGTAGCCGCGCTTGAACGTCTCGGTGTTCAACGGCGCTCGCGGACCCGTCGTCAGGTAGGCGCCGTGCAGCGGGTTCTTGCCGCCGGCGAACCGGAGGCTGGCGTGCCCCGGCTGGTCCGGGTGGTGGTCGTCGGTCCGGACCAGTGCGTCCGGCGCGGTGCCGGCGACGGCCTGCAGCGTGAGGTCGTTGCCGTGGCCCGACAGGTCGCGCACGGCGGTGACGGCGCCGCCGCTGGTGTCAACGTTGTCAAAGCGCCAGTACGCGAGGGTGCCCGGCACGAGCACCTTGCCGGCCGGGCGCGCCGGGCGGACCGGCACCGGGATGAAGCCGGCGAAGCGCTGCTCGAAGTCGAACGGCATCGAGAAGCGGTCGACCGACGTGGTGAGCCTCGCCTCCAGCGCCTCCAGGCGGTTGCGTTCCGCGGGGTCCTTTTGGAGGATCCACGGCGAGACCGTCTCGACGTCGATCGTGTTGCGGTCGAGGTCGAAGTGGTACAGCCGCAGCATGCCGCCGCCGCTCATGTACCGGTTCTGGTAGTTGGTGATGTGCAGGTGCACGTCGTGGCCGGCGGTGTTCTTCTTCGTCACCCGGCCCGAGGGCCAGTAGTGGCCGTTGAGCGTGAGGAAGATCTGGTCGTTGTCCTTGATCAGCGAGTCCCACACGGTCTGGCCGTAGCCGCTGAACTCGGCGTTGTTCTCGGGGTCGCCGGACTCGTACGGGTAGACCTCGTCGCCGTAGGTCGGCCCGACGATCTCGTGGCAGGTGAGGATCACCGGCAGCTTCGGGTGCTTCTCGATGACATCGTTGGCCCAGGCGAAGCCCGCGGCCGACGTCCGCCAGTCCATGGCCAGCAGCAGCCACTCCTGCCCGGCGGCGCGGAAGACGTGCGCGGTGTTGTAGCCGCTCGCGTCGGAGCCGAGGAACGACTTCTGCCGGCGGAACCGCTGCGGGCCCATCGTCTGCAGGTACGGCGTGGTGCCGCGCGTGTCGTCGCCGGACACGTCGTGGTTGCCCGCGAGCACGCTGTAGGCGACGCCGGCCGAGTCGGCGATCTCGAACGCCTTGCCCACGGCCTGGAACGACGTCGCGTCGGCGTCCTGCGTCAGGTCGCCGAGGTGGGCCAGGAAGACGATGTTGCGGTCGGGGTTGCCGCTGTTCTCGATGACGTACCGCAGCGACGCTTCCTGCGGCTCCGGGTTGATGCTGTTCTGGCTGCCCCAGTAGAGGTACTGGGTGTCCGGCATCACGGCGACGGTGAACTGGCGGCTCTCGCCGTCCGGGTTCCACCGGCCGCGGCCCCTGTCCGCGGGGTTCGCGGGGCTCGCGGGGGCGGCCGCGGCCGGTGCGGCGCCGAGCGCGCCCAGCGCCGTCGCGCCGACGCCGGCCAGCCCCGCATTGCGCAGGAAGGACCGTCTGTTCGGGCCCGCCTGGTTTTCGCGCATGATGTGCCTCATTCGGTTTTCCGGGGAGAAAGCTTCAGCGGTCCGGACGCTAATCCCGCCTGCTTGAGCCGACACGAACAGCGTCTTGACAGGATTCGAACAACTCTCGGTAGTTCTCCACAGAACCTCCTCACTCGTTCGGCCGTCATCCATTCGTGACCTTGCCGACCGAGGACGAACCCGAAATCCCGGAAAAGCCGGACACCCCGCGCCGTCGCCGATGGCGCCGCATCCGGCGGATCGCCTACTGGACCGTGGGCACGCTCGTCGGCGGTCCGCTGATCGCCTTCTGGATCGCCTACCTCGTGCTCGACGTCCGCAGCCCCCAAGAAGTCCTCGCCGGGCTCGACAAGACCGTCGTGCTCACCTACTCCGACGGCTCCGAGCTGCTCAAGGTCGTCCCGGCCGACGGCGACCGCACCTTCGTGCCCTACGCGCAGGTGCCGGCGAAGCTGCGTGACGCCATCATCGCCACCGAGGACCCGACCTTCTGGGACAACCAGGGCTTCGACCCGACCGGCATCGGCCGCGCGTTCCTCACCGGCGTCGGCGGCGGGTCCGGGATCACCCAGCAGTACATCAAGAAGTCCACCGGCGACGACGACGCCACGATCGGCCGCAAGTTCGCCGAGCTCGTGCTGGCCACGAAGATCACTCAGGAGCAGAGCAAGGAGCAGATCTTCGAAAGCTACGTCAACATCATCTCCTTCGGCCGCGGCACGTTCGGGCCCGCCGCGGCGATGAACGCCTACTTCGGCAAGAAGCTCGACGACTCGATGACGTGGAGCGAAGCGGCCTTCCTCGCCGGGATGATCCAGTCGCCGTCGGTGCACGACCCGGCCGCGTCCGGCGACGCGCACGCCGCGCGGCGCTGGCAGTACGTGCACGACAAGCTCGTCGCCCGCGGGTACGTGCAGGCGGGCGAACCCATGGCGTACCCCGGCGCCGAGATCCAGTCGCCGTCCGAGACCCGCGCGGGCCGCCTCACCTACGACCAGTTCCACGTCAAGCAGCAGGTCCTCGCCGAACTGGAGCAGGACGGCTTCCCGCTCGGGCGGCTGCAGCAGGGCAACATGACGGTCGAGACGACGCTGGACCGCGGCCTGCAGGACGCCGCGAAGAAGACGTTGCAGGACAGGCTGAAGGGCGAGCCGAAGGAGTTCCGCGGCGCGGTGGTCTCCGTCGACCCGAAAACCGGCGCCGTCCGCGCCTACCAGGGCGGCGACCAGGGCGTCCGCGACTACGCGAGCACCCCGCACGCGGCGGGCTCGGCGTTCTACCCGTTCACGCTCGCCGCCGCGCTGCGCCGCGGGTACGGCCCGGACGTGCCCGTGCCGGCGCCCGAAGAACAGGAGTTCCTCGGCGAAAAGTTCAAGTACGCGGACGTCTGCGGCCCGAAGTGCACACCGCGCACCGCGATGCAGGCGCACGCCCAGGGCACGTTCGTGGCGCTGGCGAAGAAGCTCGGCCCGGACGTGCTGAGCGAGACCGCGCGGCAGGCGGGCATCCCGGAGACCGTCGACGGCACGCCGACCATGCGCGAGAAGGACGGCTTCCTGATCGGGCCGGGCATCGCGATCGGCCGCTACCCGCTGCGGCCACTGGACATGGCCGGCGCCTACGCGACCTTCGCCGCGGACGGCCGCCGCACCACCCCGCACCTGGTGGCGAAGGTGCGCGACGAGAGCGGCGCGGTCGTCTGGGAGCACACCGACACCGCGCGGCCGGCGTTCGACGACGACGGCGACGAGAGCCGCCGCATCGCCCGGGACGTCACCGGCACCCTGACCGACGGCCGGGGGGCCGCGCTGCGGACCGGCGAGGCCGAGCACGGCACCAGCCCGGACTTCCAGGACGCCTGGGCCGTCGGCTACACACCCGGGCTGGCGACCGCGGTCTGGATCGGCTCCGACGACGAGCGCCTGCTGAAGGACGCGACCGGCGCGAAGCTCACCGGCGACGTCGTCCCGGCCGACGTCTGGCGCGCGTACACGGCGGCGGCGCTCCAGGGCCGGCCGGGCGTGCCGATCGCCGTCGGGCCGCCGCCGGTGGTGCGGCCGCCCCGGTGAGTCAGCGGACCAGGGCGAGCACGAACCCGTCGTGCCCCTTGGCGCCCACGGTCTGCACGGCGGTCGCGTCCAGCCGCGGCTCGGCGGCCAGGACGTCGAACATCTCGCGCGCGCCCAGGACGTTCGGGTCGGTGCTGCCGGCGTCGGCCACCCCGCCCTGCCGGACGACGTTGTCGACGACGATCGTCGTACCCGGCCGCGCCAGCTCCAGCGACGCGCGCACGTAGTTCGCCAGGTTGCTCTTGTCCGCGTCGACGAAGATGAAGTCGAACGGCCCGGTCAGCGTCGGCAGCGTGTCGAGCGCGGCGCCGACGCGGATGTCGACGACGTCTTCGCCGAAGCCCGCGCGCGCCAGGTTGGCCTTCGCGACTTCGGCGTGCCGCGGCTCGTATTCGCAGGTCACCAGCTTGCCGCCGGACGGCAGCGCGCGGGCCAGCCAGATCGTGCTGTACCCGCCGAGCGTGCCGATCTCCAGGATCGAGCGGGCGCCGGCCTGGCGGGCCAGCAGGTTCAGCAGCTTCCCCTGGTTGGGCGCGACGGCGATGTGCGGCAGCCCGGCGGCGGCCGAATCGGCCAGCGCGTCGTCGAGCACCGGATCGGCCGGGAGCAGCGCCGCGGTGAGGTAGTCGTCGACTTCGGCCCAGGTCTTGTCGGTCATGGCACCTCCACCGCCAATCTAGCGGGCTGGGATCATGCTCAGGAGTGCTCGAAGGCGGGAAGGTGGACATGGACGACTACCGCGTCGTCGCGGACGCCCTCGCCGCCGACATCGAAGCCGGCCGCCTCCGGCCCGGCGACCGCCTCCCGCCGCAACGCCGCTTCGCGCGGCAACGCGGCATCGCGAGCTCGACCGCCGCGCGCGTCTACGGCGAGCTCGTGCGGCGGGGCCTGGCCGTCGGCGAGGTCGGCCGCGGCACGTTCGTCCGGGCCGCGAAGCCGCCGCCCGAACCCGCGCTCGCCGAACCCGGGGACGCGCGCGTCGACCTCGAGCTCAACTTCGCGGTCCTGCCCGAGGAATCCGCGAAGCTCGCCCAGGCACTGCAACCCCTCCTGCGCGACGACGTCCTCACCGCCGCCCTGCACCCGATCGGCGCCGCGGGCACGCCGGCCGCCCGGCAGGCCGCGGCCACGCTGCTCACCCGCGGCGACTGGCGGCCGGACCCCGGCACGCTCCTGTTCACCGGCAGCGGCCGGCAGGCCATCGCGGCCGCGGTCGCCGCGTTCGTGCCGGTGGGGGAGCGGCTCGCGGTCGAGTCCCTGACCTACCCGGTGGTCAAGGGCCTCGCCGCCCGCCTCGGCGTCGAGCTGGTGCCGATCGAGACCGACGAGCACGGCCTGGTCCCGGCCGCGCTGGCCGCGGTCGAGCCCGTCCGCGCGCTGTACGTCCAGCCGACGCTGCACAACCCGCTCGGCACGACCATGCCCGCGCGCCGCCGCGAGGAACTGGCGGACGTCGCCGAACGGCTGGACCTGCCGGTGATCGAGGACGGCATCTACACGTTCCTGCGCGACGACGTCCGGCCGTTCGCCGCGTACGCGCCGGAGCGGACGGTGTTCGTCGACAGCCTCTCCAAGCGCGTCGCTCCCGGCTTGACGGCGGGGTTTCTGGTGGCGCCAACGGCGTGGACACCCAGGCTGGCGTCGTCGGTGCGGTCGGGCGCGTGGGCCGCGTCGCGCTTCGCCGTCGAAGCGGCGACGCAGTGGATCGTGACCGGCACCCTCGCCGAGGTCGAAGCCGCGAAACGCCGGGACGCCGCCGCCCGGGCCGCGGTGGTCGAGGAGAAGCTGCCGGGCCTGCGCGGCGACCCCGCGTCCTACCACCGCTGGTGGGAGCTGCCGGAGCAGTGGCGGGCGGAGACGTTCGTCGCGGCGGCGGCCCGCCACGGCATCGCGCTGCTGCCCGCGGCGGCGTTCGCGGTCCTGCCGGGGCACGCGCCGAACGCGGTCCGGGTCGCCGTGTCCGCCCCGCCGGTGCCGACCCTGGAAGCCGCGCTCGACGTCCTGGCGGCCCTGGCCGGCGGCAGTCCCGACGACCTCCTCGCCGACTGACAGCGGGTGCCAGCGGCGTGCCAGTGCGGTGTGCGGTCCGCACCAGGCACCCCCGCCACCCTTCGGTTGTCGCGAAACGAACCGAAGGAGCACCCATGCACGTCACCATCATCGGCGCCGGACTCGGCGGCCTCACCCTGGCCCGCGTCCTGCACGTCCACGGCATCCCCGTCACCGTCCACGAGGCCGACGCGTCCCCGATGGCGCGCCTGCAGGGCGGGATGCTCGACATCCACGACTACAACGGGCAGCTCGCCGTCGAAGCCGCCCGCCTGGAGGCCGAGTTCCGCGGGCTCGTCCTGGACGGCCGCCAGGCGATGCGGATCCTCGACCGGGACGGGAACCTGCTGTACGAGAAGGTCGACGACGGCACCGGCGGCCGGCCCGAGGTCCAGCGCGGCGAACTGCGGCAGATGCTGCTCGACGCGCTCCCCGAAGGCACTGTCCACTGGGGACACAAGGTCACCGGCGTCCGCACGCTCGACGGCGGCGGCCACGAAGTGACCTTCGCCGACGGCTCGACGGTCGTCGCAGACCTGCTCGTCGGCGCCGACGGCGCGTGGTCGAAGGTCCGGCCGCTGCTCACCGGTGCCACCCCGGAGTACGAGGGCACGGCGTTCGTCGAGACGTACCTGTTCGACGTCGAGTCGAAGCACCCGGCGACCGCGGCGGCGGTCGGCAGCGGGTCGATGGTCGCGCACGGCGGCTCACCGGACGACGGCATCAACGCCCACCGCGAAAGCGGCGAGACCGTGCACACCTACGTGGCGCTCGCCCGGCCGCTGGACTGGTTCGAGGCCATCGACTTCACCGACCCCGCCGCGGCCGCCGCGCGGATCGCGGAAGAGTTCGACGGCTGGGCCCCGGAGCTGACGGCGCTGATCACCGACGGCGACACCGACCCGGTGCTGCGCCCGCACTACACGCTGCCGGTGGGGCTGCGGTGGGACCGCGTGCCGGGCGTGACCCTCGTCGGCGACGCCGCCCACCTCGCCGCCCCGAACGGCGAAGGCGCCAACCTGGCCATGCTCGACGGCGCGGAGCTCGGCCAGGCGCTCGCCGCGCACCCCGGCGACGTCGAAGCGGCTCTGCACCAGTACGAGGAGGCGATGTTCGTCCGCGCGGCGACCCCGATCGACGACGCCGTCCTGCTCGAGAGCCTGTTCGGCGACGACGTCCCGGAGAGCCTCCTGGAACTGGTCCGCGGCGAGCAGGACTAGGGGGCGTACTTCCCGACGAAGCTGCCGCACGTGACGGCGCGGCCCGTGAGCCGGGCCTGGATCGCCTTCTCCAGGCCGAGGTAGTCGAACACCGGCGTGTCGAGCGGGATCGACTCGGGCACCGGGCCGCCCGTCGCGAGCTGCCGGATCGAGTCCGTTTCGAACAGCACCAGGTAGCCGCCTTCGCGGTTCAGCTCGTCCGCCGTCGCGAGCATGCGCTCGGGCGCGTCGCCGACGATCTCCAGCGGCAGCGGCCATTCGAGCGGGAACGGGTTGCGCAGCCCGAACGCGGGATACGCGAACGGGCTGTCCGGCAGCACCGCCGTCTTCGCCGCCGGGAACCGGTCCAGGCAGTCGCGGATCTGCCGGACGAACGTGTGCGTCGAGGGGTTGGTGCGGATGCCGGCCATGGTGGGGGTGACGTCGCCGAGGTCCTCGGTCAGCCGGTCGTGGCCGAGGTCGAGGTAGGCGGCCTGGTCGTGGCGGACGACGACGACCCAGGCGCACACCGCCACCGCGGTCAGGCCCGCCGTCGCGGTCACCCAGCGGCGGGCCAGCCGCGGCCGGGGCGGGACGACGTGGCTGAGCAGCAGCAACGCCGTCAAGGCGAGGGTGCCGGTGAGCAGCGTCGGCGTGTCGTTGCCCCACGACAGGCTGGTCATGAACCCGGTGGCGAGCACGAGCAGCCCGGCCCACGGCACCTTGCGCGTCACGGCCGCGTTGACCGGCACGCTCACCGCGACGATCCACCACAGGACGTCCGCCCAGCGCGAGGAGCCGGTGAACCGGCCGTCGACGACCGTCCAGACGACCGCGGCGGCCCCGGCGAGCACCAGCACCCAGGACGCGATCCGCCCGGCCGCGCCGAGCCGGTCGCCCGGCAGCCGGACGGCCAGCAGCACGACGGCGATCGCGGCGAAGAAGGCCAGCTCCCGCACCGGCGCCCGGGTCAGCGCTTCGGGGTCTTCCAGCCAGAGCCCGAGCAGGCGTTCGCCGTACGCGGGGACACCGCCGGTCAGCTGCTCGACCATCTCGGCGAACCCGCCGCCGAGGCTGACCCAAGCGACGTACAGCAGCCCGGGCGCGCCCAGCGCGAGGAGGTCGAGGACGAACCGGAGCACGCGGCGGCTGCCGGCGCGGGTGGCCGGGTGCAGCAGCAGCCAGACCACGCCGATCACCGCGGCCAGCACGAAGCTCTGCTTGACGAACACCGCGCAGCCGAGCAGCACGAGCCCGCCGCGGCGGGCGAGCGGGTGGTTCTTCGAGAGGCCGGTGTCGAGGGCCCAGGCACCGCACGCGGTGAGCGCGATGCCGTCGACGGTGTGCCAGGCCATCAGCGGGAAGGCGTTGAGGTTGATCAGCGACGCCGCCGCGACCATCGCCGTCATGCCCGGTCCCCACTCCAGCACGCGGCGGCGCGTGACGAGCGCGGCGAAGGCGATGGTGGCAACGATGATCTCGATCATCGAAAGGAAACTGGACCCGAAGAACAGCGGCATCGGCAGCGCGAAGTCGGCGACGTGCAGCACCGCGGACCCGAGTGGCCGCGCGGAGATGATGTCGGCGTGCGGCACTTCGCCGTGCAGCACGCGCCAGGCCTGGGCGAGGATGAAGCCCTGGTCGGAGGGGTGGAACCCGAAGCGGCCGACGCGCAGTTCGGTGGCCAGGGCGAGCACGACGACCCAGCCGGCGTGGACACCCCAGCGCACCAGCGGCCGGCGGGCTTTCCCGGGCGCGGGTTCCGGGTCGGCGGCGCGCGCAGGACTCGCCACGTCCACGCCTGCCCGCCTTCCGCTCCCCGATCACGCCCGGAAAGCGATGGTAGCGGCCGGGCCCGGCCCCGGCATGCACAGCACCACCCGGCCGCCGCGGTCCACGCGCGCGAGGCGCCGCCGGCCGCGAATGTCGCATTGCCGGCGCCGGAGGTCCCGAATGCGTCATTCGCGACCCTCCGGGCTCGCGCCCCAAAGTGGCCTTCGGTGCGTCAGACGCACCCAAGGCGGCCTTCGGTGCGTGAGACGCACCCAAGGCCGCCTTGGGGCGCTCGTGTTACCGGGCCGTGCCTATCGCGGCCGTCTCGTCGGCGACGGCGCATCGTTCCCCAGTGCTGATTTCGCGCATTTCGAACTCCCCAGTTCACGCCCGCACCGGTGTACGGGACTCGCGCGAGGGTAGAAGTACCGTCGCTGCGGATCCAGGGTTTCGGCGGAATTCGCGGGGATCAAGCACGACGGCGCCAGATCAGGCGGGTGATCGCCGCCGCGACGGCCGCCGGCGCGGGCCGGCGGGGCAGGCCGCGGGCCTCGGGCGCGGACTCCCGCATCGCCGAGTACGCCAGGTGCGCGGTGAACCGCGCCAGCCGCGGCGCGGTGAGCGTCGCCAGCTCGGCGGCCCGGCCCTCGGGCAGGCTCAGGATCTCCGGCCGCTCCTCCAGCGCCTTGACGACGAGCGCGGCCGCGCGTTCCGGGCTGCTCGACGGGAGGCCGCGGTACCCGGTCGGCGCGATCATCGGCGTCCGCACCAGGGGCATCCGCACCGAGGTGAACGTGACGCCGTCCGAGAGCGTCTCGCGCCCGGCCGTCAGCCCGAACTCCTCCAGCGCCGCCTTCGACGCCAGGTACGCCGAGAACCGCGGGGTGTCGGTCTGCAGGCCCTGGGTCGTCACGTTGACGACGTGGCCGAACCGCCGCCCGGCCATCGACGGCAGGAACCCGAGGATCAGCCGCACCGGCCCGAAGTAGTTGATCGCCATCGTGCGCTCGAAGTCGTGGAACCGTTCGGTGGACAGCGCGACCGAGCGGCGGATCGACCGGCCGGCGTTGTTCACGAGCATGTCGACCGCGCCGTGCTCGCCGAGGACGTCCTTGACCAGCGCGTCGACGGCGTCGCCGTCGGTGAGGTCGCAGGGGTACGCGGCCGCCACCCCGCCGGCCGCGGTGATCTCGTCGCGGACCTCGGCCAGCTCCGACTCCCGCCGCGCCACCAGGATCACCTTCGCGCCCTTGCGCGCCACGGCGAGCGCCGACGCCCGGCCGATGCCCGACGACGCGCCGGTGATCAGCACCGTCCGCCCGGCGAGTCCGCGAGCGCGCCGGGCGCGGTCGGGATCGAGGTGGGCCTGCCAGTACCGGTAGAGCGGCGCCGCGTAGTCCCGCAGCTCCGGCAGCTCGATCCCGCTGCCGAACAACGCGGTGGTGGTCCGCGCGGTGTCGAAGACGACGTCCATGCTGAGGTGCGGCAGCACGTCCAGGGGGACGCCCAGCTCCTCCAGGACGGCGGCGCGGGTGGCGCGGCCGCCGGGCACGCGGTCGACGCCGTTCGCGGCCGCGTGCGCGAGCCGGGTGCCCACGCGCCGCACCACGCCGGGCAGCTCGGCCCGGACCGTCGGGCCGCCGGCCGCGCGCGCGAAGGCGTTGTAGACGGAGGTGAGCGACTGCGGCCGCGCGGCGGCGAGGTGGTAGGTCGCCCCGGACGGCGCGTCCCGGTGCATCAGGAACGCAAGAGCCTCGACGACGTAGTCGACCGGCACCAGGTTCGTCGCGCCCAGGCCGGGAGCGGCCAAGGGGAGCCGCGCGGGCAGGGAAGCCAGCCGCGAGATGGCGGGCAGGAAGAAGTAGGGGCCGTCGACCTTGTCCATCTCGCCCGTGCGCGAGTCGCCGACGACGGCCGAGGGCCGGTAGACGCGGAAGGGCAGGGACTGCTCGCGGACGAGCTTCTCGGCCTGGAACTTCGTCGCGTGGTACGGCGACGAGAAGCGCTGGCCGAGGTCGAAGTCGGCCTCGGTGAACCGCCCGGCGTGGTCGCCCGCGACGGCGATCGAGGACACGTGGTGCACCAGCCCCGCCCCGGCCGCGGCGGCGAAGGCGAGCAGGTGCCGGGTGCCGTCGACGTTGGCGCGCCGGTTGGCCTCCTCGCCCGCGGTGAGGTCGTAGATCGCGCCGAGGTGGACGACGTGGTCGAGGTGGGGGAGCCCGGCGGGGTCGGTGCCGAGGCGCGGTTCGGCGAGGTCGCCGACCACCGGGTGCAGCTTCTCCGCGCCCGGCCAGGCCGCGGCCAAGGCGGTCAGGCGCTCGCGGGAGGTTTCGCGGACCAAGGCGTACACGGCGGACGTCTCCGGCCGCCGCAGCAGGCGGGCGACCAGGCGTTTGCCGATGAAGCCCGTCGCGCCCGTCACGAAGTAGGTCGTCATGGCCGGTCCCTTCGGTAGGGGGCCGACTCTAACCTACTGGAAAGTAGGAACGGTAGTTGTCAGGTTTCGGTCGTCTCGTCGGCGGTCGCCACGACGGCGTCACGCAGGGCGGCGCGCAGCCGTCCGACGTCGAGCGGGCCCAGTACGGCCGCTTCACCCGGCGGCGCGACCAGCACCACCTTGTCGTTGCTGACGAACACCGTCACGTCCCTGCGCCTGCCGGCCAGATCCCGGCAGCCGACCGACCATTCGCCCCGACTCATGGTCGCCGCCCTCCGTTTTTCTCCTCGTGGGTCGTTGCTCCGTGCGTTGAGGGGAGCACGGCGCGGAGGCGCTATGACGCCGGTTCACCCGATCTGCCTACTCGCGGGTTTTCTCTTGCGCTTCGCGGATTTCCGGCGTATCCCCCGGTCGTGGCGACGCCCGTTCGGGAGTACCGTCCGCACCGTCTCGTCGACGTGGGAGGTCACTGATGTCGGAGCCGCGGAAGATCGTCATCGTCGGTGCGGGCCTGGGCGGGGCGTCCGCCGCGGCCGCGTTGCGCGAACGCGGCTACCCCGGCGAAGTCCTGCTGATGGGATCCGACCCGCACCGGCCGTACGAGCTCCCCGCGCTGTCGAAGGGCGTCCTGCTCGGCAACGGCGACGAACCCGACTGGGTGCACGAAGAGAAGTTCTACGCGGAGAAGGACATCCGGTTCACCCCCGGCGTCACGGCCACGCGGATCGAGCTGGGCGCCCGCCTGGTCCTGGACGACGCGGGCGGCGAGCACCGCTACGACCGCCTGGTCCTGGCGACCGGCTCCCGGCCACGCTCGCTCCCGGTGCCCGGTGGCGACCTGCCCGGGCTGTACACGCTGCGCAGCCTCGACGACTCGCTCAAGCTGCGTTCGGCGTTCGCCGAAGCGGAGCGCGTGGTGATCGTCGGCGCCGGCTGGATCGGCTCGGAGGCCGCGGCGGCGGCCCGGACCCACAACGCCGACGTCACGGTCGTGGACCCGGTACCGGTCCCGCTGGCGAACGTCGTCGGCGAGACGGTCGGCGGGGTGTTCCGCGACCTGCACGTCTCCAACGGCGTGCACTACCGCCTGGGCGAGCAGGTCGCGGAGATCACGGGCGGCCCGGACGGCGTCCGCGGCGTCCGGCTCGGCAACGGCGAGGAGGTTTCGGCCGACGTGGTCCTGATCGCGGTCGGCGCGGCACCCCGGGTCGAGCTGGCCCACGCGGCGGGCCTGGAGCTGTCCGACGACGGCGGCGTGTGCGTGGACGCGGGCCTGCGCACGGCGGCCCCGGACGTGTACGCGGTGGGCGACATCGCGGCGCACTTCCACCCGCGCTACGGGCGCCGCATCCGCGTCGAGCACTGGGCGAACGCGAAGGACCAGGGGACGCACGTGGCGCAGAACCTGCTGGGGGAGAACGAACCGTTCCTCGGGTCGCCGTACTTCTTCACCGACCAGTACGACCTGGGGTGCGAGTACCGGGGTCTCGCGGACCCGGCGTCGGACGAGCTGGTCGTCCGCGGCGACCTGGCGGCCCGCGAGTTCACCGCGTTCTGGCTGCGCGACGGCGAAGTCGCGGCGGCGATGAACGTGAACATGTGGGACGACGGCGACGCACTGGGCGCTTTGGTCGACGGCCGCGCGAAGGTGACGGCGGACCAGCTCAAGACGGCTGATCTGGCGTCGCTCGGCTGAGTCCCTCGCGGATCAGCGTGTCGAGCCGCCGCCAAGCGGGGGAGGACGCGTTGACCGCGCCCTGCACCAAAGCCGGGATCGCGGAACCCCGTTCGTACGTGGGCAGATCCGAGCCGTAGCGCGCCCGCGTCGCCGCGAGGAGCTTCTCGGCGAGGGCGTCCACGCGCGGGTCGTCCGGAGGGACGTCGTGCAGCCGGTCGTACTCCAGGACCACGGCGAGCAGGTCCGGATCGTCCAGCATCGACGACTGGTCGCGGAAGTTCGCGCGAGCGGTCTCCGGGTGCGTGGCGAACACCAGCAGCCACAGATCGCTTTGCAGCGCCACCCACCGTTCGGTGAACCCGAGGTCGCGCAAGCGGGACAGGAAAGCCACCACCGGCGCGGGCAGGGCGGACAGGTGCCCGTCCGCGAGCTGCCGCAGCCGGGCCCGGGTGTCCTGCAACCCGCGGATCCGGGCGGCGAGGTCGTCGTCGATCTGCCGGAGCGCCGGCCCGAGGCCGTCGCCCGAACGGAGTTCGCGGATGCGGGCCAGCGGCACGCCCGCCTCGGCCAGCGTGCGGATCTTGATCAGCTCGACGGCGTCGGCCGCGCTGTAGCGGCGGTAGCCGGACGCGTCGCGCGGCGGCTCCGGGAGGAGGCCCTTGGCGTGGTAGACGCGGATCGTCTTGGCCGTCACCCCGACGTACCCGGCGAGCTGTCCGATGGTGAGCACCCCGCCATCGTCGCACTTGACCTTGCCCCTGGGGCAAGGTTGCACGATGGCGGGCATGGCGGACTACGAGACCCTGCGCGCGCTGGCCGACGAGGGCAACGAAACGGCGCTCGACCGGCTCGCCGACCTCGCCGAAGCCCGCGGCGACGTCGAAGAGCTGAGCGAGCTGTTGGACGAAGGCTGCGACCACGCCGGCGCGCTGCTGACCCGCCGCGCGGTCGCCGCGAACGACCTCCTGGAGCTGCAGCGGATCGCCGACGCCGGCCACGAACCGGCCGGCGAAGAGCTGGAGCGCCTGCTCAGGCCGTAGCGGGCCGCGCCAGGGTCAGGTACGCCACCAATGCCAGCGCCGCGAACCCGGCCATGGTCGCGGCCATCGGCACCGCCGTCCCCGGCCCGCCGAGCCCGACCAGCGGCGTCGCCACCGCGCCGACCACGAACTGCAGGACTCCGAGCAACGCCGACGCCGCCCCCGCCGACCGCGCGTGCGACGCCAGCGCCAGCGAACTCGCGTTCGGCATCACCAGCCCGATGCTCGACACGAGCAGGAACAACGACACCAGCAGGAACGCCAGCGGAGCCCGCGTCAAGGCAGCCACCAGAACGAGAGCCCCGCCGAAAACCCCCAGCAGCAGCCCGGAAAGCAACAGTGCTCGCTCGGAAACCCGGCCGACGAGCCGCCCGTTGAGCTGGCCCGCCAGCACGATCCCGACGCCGTTGACGCCGAACACGACGCTGTACGCCTGCGGGCTCAGCCCGTACACGCCCTGCAGCGCGAACGACGACCCGGAGATGTAGGCGAACATCGACGCGAACAGCAGCCCGGACGCCAGCGCGTACCCGGCGAACGACCGGTCCAGCGCCAGCCGCCCGTAGGTTCGCATCACCTGGCCGAGCCGCGCCGGCGACCGGACGCGCGAAGGCTCCGGCAGGAAGAACGCCACCACGGCCAGCAGCAGCGCCCCGAACGCCGTCAGGACCACGAACACCCCGCGCCACGACGTCCAGTTCAGCAGCTGCCCGCCGATCAGCGGCGCCAGGATCGGGGCCAGCCCGCTGACCAGCATCAGCGTCGAGAAGAACTTCGTCATCGCGGTGCCGTCGAACAGGTCGCGCACCGTGGCGCGGGCGATCACGATGCCGGCCGCCGCGCCGACGGCCTGCACCAGCCGCGCGGCGACCAGCAGCCACGCGTCCGGGCTCACCGCGCACAGCACCGACCCCACGACGTACAGCACGAGCCCCACCAGCAGCGGGCGACGACGGCCGAACGAGTCCGACAACGGCCCGACCACCAGCTGCCCGAGCGCCAGGCCGACGATGAACGCGCTGAGCGTGAACTGGACCGTCGTGTCCGCCGCGTGGAGGTCGGCCGCCATCCGCGGCAGCGCGGGCAGGTACATGTCGATCGAAAGCGGTCCGAACGCCGAGAGGCCGCCCAGGATGAGGACGAACTTCAGCTGCGCCCGCCTGCTCGGCGCGGTACGTTCCGCCGTGGTGGTCATGCGCCTCCTGTCGGTCTCGACATCGACCAGCGACGCGATGACCTGCGCTATTCCGGCGTGTGATCGGTGACACGCGGTGCTCGAACGAGCACTGAACCGGTACTGATCCGATCAATTTTCCGACCGATTGGGCGTCAGCTCTGGATCGAGCGAACCGGCTGCGATATACATCGGATGTCTGGTCGGGCGGGTGAAGGGAAAATCCGTGCAGCTTGTGCGTCTCGGGGAGCCGGGGAGTGAGCGTCCGTTCGTGCGTGCCGACGACGGCACGACCTACGAGCTGGGCGGGCTGACCGCCGACGTCGACGGCGGGTTCCTCGCCACCGGCGGCATCGCCCGCGTGGCCGCCGCGCTCGCCGCCGGGGAGCTCCCGAAGGCCGACGTCGAAGGGCTTCGCGTCGGCTCGCCGATCGCCCAGCCCGGCAAGGTCGTCTGCATCGGCATGAACTACCGCCGCCACGCCGAGGAAACCGGCGCGACGCCGCCCACCGAGCCGGTCGTCTTCATGAAGGCGCCGGACGTCGTGGTCGGCCCGTCCGACGACGTCCTCATCCCGCGCGGCTCCACGAGCACCGACTGGGAGGTCGAGCTCGGCGTCGTCATCGGCAAGACCGCGCGCTACCTCGACAGCGTCGAGGAGGCCCTTGACTACGTCGCCGGCTACGTCGTCTCGAACGACGTTTCCGAGCGCGCGCTGCAGTTCCGCACCGCCCAGTGGGACAAGGGCAAGTCGTGCGAGAACTTCAACCCGCTCGGCCCGGCGCTCGTCCCGGCGGATGAGGTGCCCGACCCCCAGGACCTCGGCCTGCGGCTGTGGGTCAACGGCGAGAAGAAGCAGGACTCGTCCACCAAGGACATGATCTTCGGCGTCGCCGAAATCATCCACCACCTGAGCCAGGTGATGGTGCTGCGGCCCGGCGACCTGATCAACACCGGCACGCCCGAAGGCGTCGCGCTCGGGCAGCCCGACCCGAAGCCGTACCTGCGCGACGGCGACGTCGTCGAGCTCGAGATCGACGGGCTCGGCCGGCAGCGCCAGGTCGCGAGGCAGGCCTGACCATGGCGAAGATCACCGGCATGGAGGTCCTCGACGTCCGGTTCCCGACGTCGAGGGAACTGGACGGCTCGGACGCGATGAACCCCGACCCGGACTACTCGGCCGCCTACGTCGTGCTGCACACCGACGGCGGCCCGGACGGCTACGGCCTCGCGTTCACCATCGGCCGCGGCAACGACGTCCAGGCCGCCGCGATCCGGGCGCTCGCCCCGCACGTCGTCGGCCGGGACGTCCCGGAGGACGCGGCCGCGCTCGGCGACCTGTCCCGCACGCTCGTCGGCGACTCGCAGTTCCGCTGGCTGGGCCCGGAAAAGGGCGTAGCGCACATGGCCGTCGGCGCGATCGTCAACGCCGCCTGGGACCTCGCCGCCCGCCGCGCGAACCTCCCGGTCTGGCAGTTCGCGGCACGCATGACCCCCGAGGAACTGGTGTCCCTGGTCGACTTCCGGTACCTGTCCGACGCGCTCACCGAGGCCGAAGCCCTGGAGATCCTGCGCCGCGCGGAACCCGGCCGCGCCGAACGCGCGAAGCAGCTCGAAGCGCACGGCTACCGCGCCTACAGCACGTCCCCCGGCTGGCTCGGGTACGCCGACGCGAAACTCGTCCGGCTCGCCGAACAGGCCGTCGCGGACGGCTTCGAGATGATCAAGTTGAAGGTCGGCGGCAACCTCGAAGACGACGTCCGGCGGATGAAGCTGGCCCGCGAGACGGTCGGCCCGGACGTCCGGATCGCCGTCGACGCCAACCAGCGCTGGGACGTCCAGGCCGCGGTCGACTGGATGACCGAACTCGCGCCGTACGACCCGTACTGGATCGAGGAGCCGACGTCCCCGGACGACGTCCTCGGCCACGCGGCCATCGCGAAAGCGCTTGCGCCGATCCGGGTCGCGACCGGTGAGCACGTCCAGAACCGCGTCATCTTCAAGCAGCTGCTGCAAGCGGACGCGATTTCGGTGCTGCAGCTGGACGCCGCCCGCGTCGGCGGTTTCAACGAGAACCTCGCCACCCTGTTGCTGGCCGCCAAGTTCGGCGTCCCGGTGTGCCCGCACGCCGGTGGTGTCGGGCTCTGCGAACTCGTCCGGCACCTGTCGATGTTCGACTTCGTGGCGGTGTCCGGCACCGACGCGGACCGCTCCATCGAGTGGGTCGACCACCTGCACGAGCACTTCACCGACCCGGCCGTCGTCGAGCGCGGCCGGTACCTCGCCCCGACCGCACCCGGGTTCTCCGCGCGCATGCACGACGCCACGCTGCGCCGGTTCCGGTTCCCGGACGGTCCCGAGTGGACGGAGACCGCAAGTGAGTGAATTCGAGGGCCTGGTGGCCGCCGTCACCGGAGGCGCCTCGGGCATCGGCAAGGCGGCCGCGGACCTCCTGACCGCCCGCGGCGCGCAGGTGGCCGTGCTGGACCTGAAACCGGGGGACGACGGCTTCCGCTGCGACGTCTCCTCCGACGACGAAGTCCGGTCGGCGATCGACGCCGTCGTCGAACGCTTCGGGCGCCTCGACATCCTCGTCAACAACGCCGGGATCGGTGCTCAGGGCGACGTCACGGGCAACGACGACGACGAATGGCACCGCGTGTTCGACGTCAACGTCGTCGGCATGGTCCGGCTCGCCCGCGCCGCGCTGCCGCACCTCAAGAACTCGCCGTCCGCGGCGATCGTCAACACCTGCTCCATCGCGGCCTGGGCCGGCCTGCCCAACCGCGCGCTCTACTCGGCCAGCAAGGGCGCGGTGCTCTCGCTGACCCTGGCCATGGCGACCGACCACCTGCCCGACCGCGTCCGCGTCAACTGCGTCTGCCCGGGCACGGCGGACACCCCCTGGGTGGGCCGCCTGCTCGACGCCGCCGCCGACCCGGCGGCCGAACGCGCGGCCCTCGCCGCCCGCCAGCCCATGGGCCGGCTGGTCACCGCCGAGGAGGTCGCGAACGCGATCGTCTACCTCGCGAGTCCCCTCTCCGCTTCGACCACCGGCACCGCGCTCGCGGTCGACGGCGGCATGTACGGCCTGCGCCCGCGCGGCCCGGTCCAACCCCAGTAGAACTTGATTTCCGCTGTCATCAAGGAGGATGCGGTGCGTGCAGCGTCATTCAAAAGCAGGGTGATCACGGCGGCCGCCACGGCCGCCGTCTGCGGCCTGGTCCTGGCTTCCTGCGGGTCCACAAAGGACAACGCGTCGGCGCCCGCGGCAGGTGGCGGCGCCGGCGGCAAGGTCGGCGCGACCCTGCCCCTGCTGACCTCGCCGTTCTGGCAGGCCTACAACAACTACGTGCCGAAGATGGCCGCGGAAGAGGGCGTCGACGTCCTCCCGACGGTCAACGCCGACAGCGACCCCGCGAAGCTGATCACCGACATCGGCACCTTCCTCAACCAGGGCGTCAAGGGCCTCGTCGTGACGCCGCTGGACTCGGCCGCCATCGTCGCCGGGCTCAAGCAGGCGGAGAACAAAGGCGTGCCAGTCGTCGCCGTCGACGTCGCCCCCGAGAGCGGCAAGGTCGCCATGGTCGTGCGGGCCGACAACAAGGCCTACGGCACCAAGGCGTGCGACGCGATCGGCGCGAAGGTCAAGTCCGGCAAGGTCGTGCAGATCATGGGCGACCTCGCGTCGGTCAACGGCCGCGACCGCTCGGAAGCCTTCCGCGACTGCATGAAGGCCAAGTACCCCGGCGTCCAGGTGCTGGAGATCCCGGCCGAGTGGAAGGCCGACAAGGCATCGTCCGGTTTGGACAGCATGCTGACCGCCAACCCGGACATCAAGGGCGTCTACATGCAGGCCGGCGGCGTCTACCTGGCCCCGACCGAGCAGGCCCTCAAGCGCAAGAACCTGTTCTTCCCGGTCGGCGACCCGAAGCACATCGTGCTCGTGTCCAACGACGGCATCCCCCAGGAGCTGGCCGCGATCCGCGCCGGCGAGCTGGACGCCACCGTGTCCCAGCCGGCCGACGCCTACGCGAAGTACGGCCTGTACTGGCTGAAGAAGGCCATGGCAGGAGAGACGTTCAAGGCCGGTCCGACCGACCACGACAGCACCATCGTCGAGATCAGCCCCGGCATCCTCGAAGACCAGCTGCCCGCGCCCGTCATCACCAAGGACAACGTGGACGACAAGGCCCTCTGGGGGAACAACCTGTGACCGCGCTGCCCGCCGGCGAACCCGCCGTCCCGGTGGTCAGCGCCGTAGGTGTCGGGAAGCGCTACGGCCCCACCGTGGCGCTGCACGACGTCAGCCTCACCGTGCACCCCGGCGAGTCGCACGCGCTCGTCGGGCGCAACGGGGCCGGCAAGTCGACGCTCGTCTCCATCCTCACCGGCCTGTCCGCCACGGACACCGGGCACGTCGAGTTCGGCGGCGAGCCGGCCCCGCCACTGTCCAAACAGGACGATTGGAAGGCGCGCGTCGCCTGCGTGTACCAGCACGCGATGGTCGTCCCGCAGCTCACCGTCGCCGAGAACCTGTTCCTCAACCGGCAGGCCGGCGGCGGGTTCTCGATCGGCTGGAAGTCGTTGCGGCGCAAGGCCCGCGAACTGCTGGATTCGTGGGACGTGCACGTCGACGTCGACACCCCGGCCGGCGAGCTGTCGGTCGAGGACCGGCAGTTCGTCGAGATCGCCCGCGCGCTCTCCTACGGCGCCCGGTTCATCGTCCTCGACGAACCGACCGCGCAGCTGGACAGCCAGGCGATCGAGCGGCTCTTCGAGCGGATGCGCCAGATGCAGGCGGGCGGGGTGACGTTCCTGTTCATCTCGCACCACCTGCACGAGGTGTACGAGGTCTGCCAAGCCGTCACGGTGCTGCGCGATGCGAAGCACGTGCTCACCGCGCCGGTGGCCGACGTCGGCAAGGCCGAGCTGGTCGACGCGATGACCGGCGAGCCCGGCGGTCTCTCGGTCCGTGACGCGGCTTCCCGCGAGTCGTTGGAAGCGGACGCGGCGGAAATCCTTTCGGTGGACGGCTTGTCCGGCGACGGCTTCCGGGACGTCTCCTTCCGGCTGCGCCGCGGCGAGGTCGTCGGGCTCGCGGGCAGCAACGCCAGCGGGAAGCACCAGGTCGCCGAGACGGTCTACGGCCTGCGGACGCCGTCCGCGGGCACGGTCCGCGTCGACGGCTCGCCGCTGCGGCCGGGCGACATCCCGGCGGCGATCCGGGCGGGCGTCGGGTGCGTGCCGCGCGACCGGCACCACGAAGGATTGGTGCTGGAGCACTCGATCGCGGACAACGCCACCCTGTCCATTTTGGACCGGATGGGGCGCGGCGGGATCGCGTCGCCCACCGCTCGGCGGGCGAAGGCGTCGCAGGCGTTGAAGGACTACGACATCGTGGCCGCGAGCGCCGAGCAGCCCGTGTCGGACCTCTCCGGCGGCAACCAGCAGAAGGTCGTGCTGGCCCGGGCCCTGATCGGCGACCCGCGGGTCGTGGTGCTGATCAACCCGACCGCCGGGGTGGACGTGAAGTCGAAGGAGGCGCTGCTCGCGGTCGTCGACCGGGTGCGCGCCGAGGGCAAGGCGGTGCTGATCGTCAGCGACGAGCTCGACGACCTGCGCCTGAGCGACCGCGTCCTGGTGCTGCGCGCCGGGGCCGTCGTCGCCGAACACCAGGCCGGGTGGTCCGACGGCGACCTCGTGGCCGACATCGAAGGAGTCGAGCTTTCGTGACCGACGTGATGACCTCCCCCTCGACGCAGCTGCCCGCGCCACCCCGGCGCCGCAAGGCCGTCTGGCTGCGTGAACTCGCACTCTTGCCCGCCCTGGTCGTGGTGTTCGTCATCGGCGGCCTGGTCGACGACACGTTCGTCGGCTGGAGCAACATCGTCAGCATCCTGACCGCGTCGGCGGCGCTGTCGCTGGTCGTGCTGGGCGAGTCGCTGGTGCTGATCACCGGGAAGTTCGACCTGTCGCTGGAATCGACGATGGGCCTGGCGCCCGCGCTGGGCGCGATGGTCGTGATCCCGGCGGCGTCGGCCGGCTTCGGCATGGAGCTGCCCGCCGCGATCGGGCTGCTGGTGATCCCGCTGTGCGGGGCGCTGGTCGGGTTCGTCAACGGCTTCCTGATCGTGAAGCTGAAGCTGAACGCCTTCATTGTGACGCTGGCGATGCTGACCGTGCTGCGCGGTGTGCAGGTCGGCTCGACCAAGGGCAAGACGCTGTTCAACCTGCCGGACTCGTTCACCAACCTGGCGACGACGACGTTCGCCGGGCTGCCGATGTCGGTGTGGCTGGCGGCGCTGCTGTTCGCCGTGGCCGGCTGGGTGCTGCGCTACCACCGCGTCGGCCGCGCGCTGTACGCGATCGGCGGCAACCGCGAAGCCGCGCGGGCGGCCGGGGTGCGCGTCGACCGGATCGCGTGGGCGGTGTTCGTCGTCGCCGGGATCCTCGCGGCGATCGGCGGGCTCGCGTACACGGGTTATGTCGGCGCGCTGGGCGCGAACCAGGGGTCGGGGATGATCCTGCAGGTGTTCGCGGCGGCGGTGATCGGCGGCGTCTCGCTCGACGGCGGCAAGGGCACCCTCGTCGGTGCCCTGACCGGCGTCCTGCTGCTGTCGTCGGTGTCGAGCCTGCTCAACTACGCGCACGTGACGGCGGAGTGGCAGGGCGCGATCTACGGCGCCATCATCCTGGTCGCGCTGATCATCGCCCGGTACGCGGGCGGAAAGCCCCAGACCTGATGGTCAGCCTGTGATCATCGGATCACTGTCAGGAAGCTTCGGCAGCGGGTTCCTCGGTGGCCGTCGGGTCGTCCGCGGTGCCCAGTGCGTTGCGCAGCCACTGCTCGACGCCCGCGACGTGCACGGTCGCCCACGAGCGGGCCAGCTCCGGCTCGCGCGCCGCGATGGCCTCGTAGATGGCCGTGTGCTGCTCCCGCGTCTTCGCGACCGCGCCCTCCTGGGTGAGGCCGCGCCAGATGCGGGCGCGGGCGGTCGGCCCCGACAGGCTGTCGAGCAGCGAGCACAGCACCGGGTTGCCGGAGCCGTCGGCGATCTTGCGGTGGAACTGCAGGTCGTTGGCGACGAGCGCCTCGACGGTCGGCGAGTCCTCCAGCTCGCCGAGCAGCTGGCCCAGCTCGGTGATGTCGTCGTCGCTCATGTGCAACGCGGCCAGCGCGGTCGCCGCCGGCTCGAGGATCCGCCGCACGGCGAGGAAGTCGAGCACGGTGTCGTCGCGGTGGAAGTCCACGACGAACGTCATCGCGTCGAGCAGCAGGTTCGGCTCGAGGCTGGTGACGTACGTGCCGTCGCCCTGGCGGACGTCGAGCACCCTGATCAGGCACAACGCCTTGACGGCCTCCCGCAGGGAGCTGCGCGAGAGCCCGAGCCGCTGGGCCAGCTCGGCCTCCTTCGGCAGCCGGTCGCCCGGCGCCAGCTCGCCGGAGATGATCATGTCCTTGATCTTGTCGATCGCGACATCGGTGACGGGCATCGCGTCCGCCCTCCCTGCAACAGACCTCGGATGTTTCGGTGTTCGACACCAGCGTGCCATGACCCGGCCAAGGAGTGGTGATGACCCACCAGCCCGCACCGCAAAGAGTGGCTTTGCATACCCGGCTGAAGCCCGGGAAAGAGGCCGAGTACGAGTCCGTCCACGCGGTGATCCCACCCGAGCTGGACACCGCCCTGCGCGAGGCCGGAGTGCGCGAATGGCGGATCTGGCGTAACGGTCTCGACCTCTTCCACGTCGTCGAAGTCGACGACTACGCGGCGATGCGGGCGGCCCTGCGGGACCACCCCGCGAACGTCCCCTGGCAGGCCCGGATGGCCGAGCTGCTGGCCGTCGAAGACGACTACTCCGGCGGCGACACCGGCATCGGGCTGGTCTGGGAACTGCCGGAAAAGGAGTGACGGCGTTGGAACTCTCCCTGTCCCCGCTGGGTCTCGGCTGCGCGCAGCTGGGCAACCTCTACCACGCGATCAGCGACGAGACGGCGGCCGCAACGGTGCGCCGCGCGTGGGACGAGGGCGTTCGCTACTTCGACACGGCACCGCACTACGGCCTCGGCCTCTCCGAGACCCGCCTCGGCGCGGCGCTGCGGTCGTTCCCCCGCGACGAATACGTGCTGTCCACGAAGGTCGGCCGCGTGCTGGAGCCGAACCCGGACGGCGCCGGCGACGTCGACGACGAGGGCTTCGCCGTCCCGGCCGCGTACAAGCGGCGCTGGGACTTCAGCCGCGACGGCGTTCTGCGTTCGTTGGAGGACAGCTTGACGCGGCTCGGGCTCGACCGCGTCGACATCGTCTACGTCCACGACCCCGACGACCACTTCGAGGAAGCTCTGCGCGGCGCGTTCCCGGCGTTGCGCGAACTGCGCGAGCAGGGCGTGATCGGGGCGTTCGGCGCCGGGATGAACCAGGCGCCGATGCTCACGGAGTTCGTCCGCCGGACCGATCTCGACGTGCTGCTCGTGGCCGGGCGCTACACGCTGCTCGACCAGCCGGCGCTCGACGAGCTGCTGCCGCTCTGCCTCGACCGCGGCGTGTCCGTGGTCGTCGGCGGCGCGTTCAACGGCGGCATCCTGGCGACCGCGGAGCCGGGCCGCTTCTACGACTACGCCGAGGCTTCGGCGGAGCTGGTCGAGCGCGCCGGGCGGATCGCGGCGATCTGCGCGCGCCACGGCGTCGAGCTGCCGGAAGCCGCGCTGGCGCTGCCGATGGCGCACCCCGCGGTGGCGTCCGTCGTCGTCGGCGCGCATGATCCTTCGCAGGTCAGCGTGAACGCGCGGCGCGCGCGGGCCGCCGTGCCGCCGGAACTGTGGGCCGACCTGGTCGACGCGGGCCTGCTGCGCGCCGACGTCGTCCTCGCCGAAGGAGTCTCGTGATCGATTCGCACCACCACCTGTGGGACCCGGCGCGGCGCGAGTACCCGTGGATGGCGGGGGAGGCACTGGACCCGATCCGCCGTCCGTACACGGTGGACGACCTGCGCGAGGTGACCAAGGCGGCCGGCGTGCACGCGACCGTGCTGGTCCAGACGGTGTCGTCGGCTTCGGAGACCGAGGAGTTCCTGGCGATCGCTTCCGCGGAACCGGTCGTCGCGGGCGTGGTCGGCTGGGTGGACCTGGCGGCTCCCGACGTCGCGGAGCGGTTGGCTTCTTTGGCCGGCCCGCTGGTCGGGATCCGGCACCAGGTGGAGAACGAGCCCGACGCCGGCTGGCTGCTGCGGCCGTCGGTGCTGGCGGGATTGAACGCGGTGGCGTCGGCGGGCCTGGCGTACGACCTGCTGGTGCGGGTCGACCAGCTGCCCGCGGCGGCGTCGCTGGCGGCACGGCTGCCGGAGCTGCGGCTGGTGCTGGACCACGCGGCGAAACCGCCGATCGCGGCGGGGGAGTGGGAGCCGTGGGCGTCCGGCGTCGCGGCGCTGGCCGCGCGCGAGAACGTCGTGTGCAAGCTCTCCGGGCTGGTCACGGAGGCGGACTGGACGGGCTGGGAGGTCGGGCACCTGCGCCGGTACGTCGACCACGTGCTGGACGTGTTCGGACCTTCGCGGCTGCTGTTCGGCTCGGACTGGCCGGTCTGCGAGCTGGCGGCGTCCTACGAGCTGGTCGTGGACGCGGCGATCGCGCTGACGGGCTCGCTGTCGGACGCCGAGCGGCTGGGCGTGTTCGAGCACAACGCCCGCCGCGTCTACGGCTTGGATGCGGGCGGGGAGACCCCTTCCAGGGGGTAAAAGAGGTTTCCCCGCCCGCCGCTGGGGTGGCTCAGAACTCTTCGTCGCGGATCATGCCGCGCAGCCGGGTCAGCGCCCGGTGCTGCGTCACGCGGACGTTGCCCGCGGAGATCCCGAGCGCTTCGGCGGTCTCCTGCGCGGAGAAGCCGACGGCGATGCGCAGGGTCAGGATTTCCTGCTGCACGCGCGGCAGCGAGGCGAGCAGCCGCCCGAGGCGCGCACCGAGGTCGAGGTGCAGCGCGTGCGATTCGGGCTCGTTGCCGGCGACGAGCGGGCGTTCCGGGAGCTCGGGGACGGGCTCGGAGCGGTCGCGGGCGACGGCGCGGTAGGCGTCGGCGACCTTGTTGGCCGCGATCGCGTGGACGAGGTAGAGGAAGGAGCCGCCGCGGTCCTGATAATCGGGAAGGGCCTTCAACACCGCGAGGCAGACCTCCTGCGCGACGTCGTCGGCCGAGAGGTAGGAGAGGTCGCGGCCGCCCATCCGCGCGCGGCAGTACCGCACCACGACCGGCTCGATCATCTTGAGCAGGGTGTGGACGGCGGCGGGGTTGCCCTCGCCCGCGTCCTTGACGAGCGGGTCGAGGTCCTCCTTCGTCAGCCGTCCGCTGGGCCTCGGAGATGACTCCAGAGTGCGATAATCGCGATCGCTGCCGTCGGATTGCTGGGCGGTCCTCGTCGGTGCTGTCATGAGTCGTCTCCCCGGCCGACCCTCGACCGTCGCTGCCGGGGGTTCCACTCTCCGTGACGTTCTGATCGCAGATACTCCGGCGGACCCGGTCTTACCTGCGTTCCGTGCGACGCTGGGTAATCGTAAGCACCTCATGGGGGATCAGTCCAGATTTCAACGACCAATACCCCGTTAGCAGCAGCGACCGTGATGTTACCGCGACCCGGCCGCGCACATTGCGATTAATCGGTTTCAGGATGTGCCGAGTTCACCCGTCAGTGGAAGACGGCCACGGAAGCGGCAGTCACGGTCACGGCGAGCGACGCGACGGCGGGCAGCATCGAGCCCATCGCAACGGGCCGTCCGGTCCGCAGGGTGCGTTCCCGCCGCACGCCCACGCCCGCGAGCAGGGCCGATGTGACGGCGGCGAACACCACGGGGACCAGGGCGGCACCCCCATGGCGCTGGGCGGCGGAGTGCAGGAGCAGTACGGTGCAGGCGGCGGAGGCGAGGGCGGTCCGCCGCCAGGCGAGCCCGGTCCGCTCGGCTTGAGCCCCGCCGGGGCTGGTCACGCGGGGGTCCGGGGGCGGATGACGGTACTTCTGACGTCGCGATAATCGCGAGGACGCGGTATTCGGGCAGCGAACGGGAATGAAGCCCGGTTGAGCCGAATGGCCGGAGCGACGATTTCGGCGGCGCGGGTAACCCGATCGGGTGGGGTCCAAACGAGTGCGGTCCGTGGTCGCGCGCCCGTCTGGTGCCCGCCCGGCTTG
The DNA here is from genome assembly GCF_044759945.1 of Amycolatopsis sp. NPDC098790. Classification (NCBI taxonomy): domain Bacteria; kingdom Bacillati; phylum Actinomycetota; class Actinomycetes; order Pseudonocardiales; family Pseudonocardiaceae; genus Amycolatopsis; species Amycolatopsis sp. NPDC098790. The sequence continues at coordinate 207,612 of NZ_JBIWAI010000007.1, read as the reverse complement.
GTGGGCTGCGCGCTCGCGGGTCGCGCGGTCCGGTCGGCCTCGGCCGGCTCAGCGGGGCGCGCGCTGGTGGCCGGTTCAGTTCGAGGCGGCGGGGCCGGCTGGTCGTGCTGAACGGTGCCGGCCGCCTCAAGCCCGGCTGGTTCGGCGGGCCGCGGGCCGGGGGTCGGTTGGGTTCGAGGCGGCGCGGCCGGCGCGCCTTGTTGCGCGGTGTGGGTCGGCTCGCGCTCGGTTGGTGCGGTGCGTCGGGGGCTCGCGGCCGGCTTGGGCCGGCCGGACCTGGCTGGCTCGGTGTGCCGCGTGCCGGCGGCCGGTTCGATCCGAAGCGGCGCGGCTGGCTCAGGGTGCCGCGCATTGGCGGCCGGCTCGGCCTGAAGCCGCGCGGCCGGCTCGCCTTGCTGCGCGGTGCCGGTCGGCTCGCGCCCGGTCGGCTCGGTGTGCCGCGCGCGAGCGGCTGGCTCGATCCGCGGCGGCGCGGCTCGTTTGGTGGGCCGCGGGCCGGCGGCTGGCTCGATCCGAAGCAGCGCAGCCCGCTCGGTGTGCCGGGCGCTCGGCTCGACCCGAAGCACCTCGGCCGCCCGTCCGCCCGTGCGCACCCCGGCCAGCGTCGTCACGACACAACCAACAGCACGGCCGCCGCCACGATCAGCGCCAGCAGGCCGCCCGTCAAAACCACGATCATCCAGCTCCGCGGCAACGGCTCCCCGGCCCGCATGGCGACCTGCACCCGCCGCCACCGCGGATAAGCCGTCGCCGCCAGCGCTGCCGCCAGTACCACGCACAACCCCGCCAGTACCGCGCTTGCCGCCGCGGGGGCCGGCACCAGCTGGTGGACCGCGACCCCTCCCGCCAGCAATCCCAGCGCCGTCCGCAGCCACGCCAGGAACGTCCGCTCGTTCGCCAGCGTGAAGCGGTAGTCCGGTTCGCTGCCGCCCGAGTGCGGGGTGATGTCGTCCGAGGCCACGCCCCCAGACGCTAGCCGGTGTGGGCCGACGCGGCGCCTTCGGTGTGGTGCGCGAACACCCACCAGCGCAGCACCGCGAACCGCACGAACCCGCCGACCAGGCTGGCCAGCAGCAGCGTGCCCGTCTCTTCCCACGACGTCGGCCGGTCGACCACCGCGTCCAGGATCGCCAGCACCGCCGAGCCGTACCCCGCGTAGAACGCGAACGTCAGCAGGTCCTGCAGGTGTCGCTTCCCCGCGTTGCTCTGCCGCCCCGCGAACGTCACGCGGCGGTGGAACTCCGTGTTGCCGATGGTCGTCAGCGCGATCGCGACCAGGTTCGCCACCTGGGAGCCGAGCTGGTCGCGCAGCAGGAGGAACAGCACGGCCTGGACGCCGGTCGTCACCACGCCGGCCACGACGTACCACGCCGCGTGCGTGCCGAGCTCGTGGTGGCGTTCGGGGTCGGTGGCGAGGAGCCGGTGCTCCGGTGCGCACCTGGTGGTGGCCATGATCCCAACCTACCCTGCATTCACAAACTTGTGAATGTGTTAAACCAGTTGAAGAAATGTGATCCCGGCGACACCGCCGGAGTTTCGGCCTTCGGGGCCTCGGGTAGGTCACCACCGATGATGCCCATTGCCTACGCGCCGGGAGAGACCAGTGAGTGACCGTGACGCGGCCGAACCGGAAAGCTTGGACCCCAGCGAAGCGCTGGACGAGGACGAGCTGCGCGTGGACCCCCTCGAAGAGGGTATTGAGCCGCCCGAGCACTGGAGTGCCGCCGACCGCTTCGGCACGACGCCGAGAGAAGTCCGCGAGGGCGAGCCGATGGACCAGCGCCTCGCCGAAGAGGTGCCCGACACCGAGCCGGAGCCGGTCCCGGAGCGCCCGCTCGCGGTGACGCCGGCCGACGAGCTCGACGAGTCCGTCGAGGACGCGCCCGCCGACTTCGAGCCGGTGACCCCGGAGGACGAGGTGCCGCGCCGGCACGCCGACTCCGATCCGCGCGAACAGGCGGATTACGCGGGCGGCTCCGTGGCGGACGCCATCCGCGAGGCGCGGCAGGGCTGATCCGCTCAGACTGCACGTCCGAACGGACGCCCCTAGCGTGGGGGCTTCCAGTGCATCGGACCGCGACGAAGGGAAGGCCGTAGATGCTGACCGTGACCGAAGCCGCCGCCGAGGCGATCACCGCACTGACCAGCCAGGGGGAGGGCGACGCCGGGCTCCGCCTGGCGGTCCAGAACGCCGACGGCGAGAGCGCGCAGCTCGCGCTGTCCGTCGCCCCCGAACCCGCGGAGGGCGACAGCGTGCTCGGCGCCGAGGAAGGCCCGAAGGTCTTCCTGGAACCGCAGGCCGCGGCGCTGCTCGACGACAAGGTGCTCGACGTCCAGGAGGACGAAGCCGGCGGAGTCGCCTTCGCCGTGCTGCCGCAGCACACCAGCTGACCCCGGCGGACGGGCCTTTCGCGACGTGGCGAGAGGTCCGTTCACCGGCGCGCCGATGACATGAACGACTCTTTCATGTCGTCGGACGAGGTGAACGAGTCGTTCACGCCATCCCCGCCAGGCGCGCACCGCCTCTGCAGGCGGACCGCTGGCCCAGGTCAGTCGGCGCCAGGCGCACACCACCTCTGCAGGCGGACGGCCAGCTCGGGTCAGTCGGCGCGCCAGGTGCGCACCACCTCTGCTGGCGGGCAGCCGGACCGGGTCAGCCGGCTCGCCACGCGCGCACCGCCCTCTCCTGGCGGAGCGCCGGCTCGGGATGGCCGGCCAGGCGCGCACCAGCTCTGCCGGCGGACCGCCGGACCAGGTCAGCCCGCTCGCCAGGCGCGCACCACCTCCTCCGCGCGTGCCCGCAGCAACTCCGCGGCATGCGCCCGCGCGTATTCCAGCGACGGCGCGTGGTCGATCAACGCGCTGCTCCCCACCACCCCCAACCGCGCCAATCCCGCGGCATCGAGCTGGATCCGCCCGGCGAGCACCACCAGCGGAATCCCGCGCACCCGGTCCGCGATCCCGGCCGGCGCCTTGCCGTTGAGGCTCTGCTCGTCGAGCGACCCCTCCCCGGTGATGACGAGATCCGCACCCCGCAAGGCCTGGTCCACCCCGGTCAATCCCGCGATGAGGTCGAACCCGGACTCCACGGAAGCCCCGAGCGCGATCGCGGCCGCGGCCACCCCACCGCCGGCCCCCGCCCCCGGCACCCGCGAGACGTCCGGAGCACCACCCACCTGCAACGCGTGCGCCCACCGCCCGAGTGCTTCGTCGAGCAACTCGACCTCCGACGGCCCCGCACCCTTCTGCGGCCCAAATACCGCCGCTGCCCCCGATGGCCCCAGCAACGGGTTCGTGACGTCGGTCGCCACCGCCACACTCACCCCGTCCAGCCGCTCCCGCACCGGCGCCAGCTCGGCCGACGCGACGCGGCCCAGCGTGCCGCCGCCCAAGCCGACCGGTGCGCCGAACGCGTCCAGCACACCCGCGCCGAGCGCGCCCAGCATTCCGGCGCCGCCGTCCGTGCTGGCCGTGCCGCCGACCGTCAGGACGAGCCGGCGGGCGCCGTGCACCAGCGCGTCCATGAGCAGCTCGCCGACGCCCCACGTGTGCGCGGCCAGCGCCGTTTCCGGGCTGGGCTCGACGAACTCGATCCCGCACGCCCGCGCGGACTCCACATACGCCGTGCCGTCCAAAACCGCATAAGACGCCGCGACGGACTCCTCCAGCGGACCGCGGACCGTCAGCCGGACGATCCGCGCGCCCGCCGCTTCGAGGACGTCGAGGGTGCCTTCGCCGCCGTCGGCGACCGGGCACGTGACGACCTCGGCGTCCGGCAAGGCATCGCGCACGCCGAGCGCGATCGCCTCCGCCGCCTCGACCGCGGTGAGACTGCCCTTGAACTTGTCGGGCGCGATGACGACCTTGGTCACGGCTTCACCTCCGTCAGCGGGGCACGCCCGCCCAGCACTTCGACGACGTTGCGCGCGGCCAGCACGGCCATCGCCGTCCGCGTTTCCACCGTGGCGGACCCGAGGTGCGGGCTCAGCACGACGTCGTCGCGGCCGAGCAGCCGCGGTTCGACCTCGGGCTCCTTCTCGAACACGTCCAGCGCCGCCCCGGCGATCTCCCCGGCCTCGAGGGCGTCCGCCAGCGCGGCCTCGTCGACGACCGGGCCGCGGGTCGTGTTCACCAGGTAGGCACCGGGTTTCATGGCGTGCAACGCTGCCGCGTCGATGAGGTGCCGGGTCTCGGGCGTCAACGGGCAGTGCAGCGAAACGACGTCCGACCGCGCCAGGAGTTCTTCGAAGGACACGAATTCCGCGTCGGTGTCCTGTTTCGACCGTCCCGAGTAGACGATCGACATCCCGAACGCCTCCGCGCGGCGGGCCATCGCGCGGCCGATCTGGCCGAGCCCGACGATGCCGAGCGTCTTGCCCTGCAGGCCCGAGCCGAGCAGGAACCCGAGGTGGAACGACCACGGCGTGCGCGAGCGCAGCAGCCGTTCCCCTTCGCCGATCCGCCGCGTGACGGCGAGCAGCAGGCCGAACGCGAGGTCGGCGGTCGCGTCGGTCAGCACCCCCGGCGTGTTCGTGACGACGATCCCGCGCGACGCCAGCGCCGGCACGTCGACGTTGTCGTACCCCACGGCGACGTTCGCCACCACCTTCAGCTCCGGCCCGGCGGCGTCGGCCAGCGCGCCGTCGAGCCGGTCGTGCAGCATCCCGACGACGGCCGAAGCGCCGGAGACGAACTCGTGCAGTTCGCCCGGCGCCAACGGCCGATCGGCGGGCGACACTTCCACGTCGCCCGCCTCGGCGAGGAGCTTCACCGCGTCGTCGGGAATCCATCGGGTCACCACGATCTTGGCCACCCCGACAGACTAGTTCACGGCACCGACAATTTTAGCCTCGCTGAACCGCGTCGAGGACGATCTCCGACTGCGCGGCGGCCCCGGCTCCGTTGGGGTGGAAGGGGAACGCGAGCAGCAGCGGGTTGCTCGTCGAGATCGGGATCAGGCCCTCGACGTACCGGACAGTGGGCGCTTGGCAGGCGTCGTGCCCGAGCGTGGGGGAGTAGGTGTCGACGAGTTCGACGCCGTTGTCCGCGGCCACGCGCGCGAGCATCGCGTTCATCGAAAGGAACTTCGCCTGCAGGTAGGCGACGTCGCCATCGGCGATCGGGATGACCGGCCAGCAGCCCTTCCCGCTCGAGGGCAGCCCGGCGAGGTAGTTGACCAGCAGGATCCGCGCGTTCGGCGAGCGCTCTTTGATCGCCCGCAGCGATGCGGCGACCTTCGGTTCTGTCGCCGCGACAGCGTTTTCCAGCTGGTCGACGCCGCCCGCGGTGAACTTCGCCTTGCACGTGCTGACCGGCAGCAGGTTGAGGCACTTCGTCACGGCGGAGGCGAGTCCGATGTCGTTGCCGCCGATCCCGACGGTGACCAGGTCCGTGGTGGCCGTGAGCCGGTCGAACTGCGGCGGGTTCGTCCCGCCGAGCGGCAGCTTCTGCGGCTGCGTGAAGTCGGTCGTCGTCGCGCCGCCGCAGCTCGCGTCGCGGAACGTCTCGACGCCCAGCGCGCCGGCCAGGTCGTGCGGGTAGTCCGAAGTGGACTGCGCGCAGTCGAGCGGGGTGAACTCGGTGCTGGGCGGCAAGGTGACGAAGACGTCGGCGGTCCACGAATCGCCCAAGGCGACGTACTCGTGGTAGGCCGGGCTCGCCGACGCCGGGGCGGCGAAGGCGAGCACGGCGAGCGCGGGGATGGTGAGCAGGGCGGACAGGCGCTTGCGCATGCTGCCTCCGTTGGCGAGCAGGGTGAAGGACTTACACACTCAGCTCGCACGCGGTGAAAAGTCAATCGGCCTCACCCGGCCCGGTCACGCCGATCGGCGTGGGTAATCAGACCCTGGTCAGCCGCGCCACCGCGCTCGCGTACCCGCTTCCCGGCAGGTCGACGTCGAGGCCGTGGCTCAGCAGCACCGCCCCGTCGTGGACGACGCCGCCGGAGTCGCGGTACCGGGCCGATGGGTCCAAACCGGCCAGCCGCGGCGGCGTCACCGGCCGCGCGAACTCCGTGGGACGCCGCCAGAAGAACACGACGACCGAGCCGTCCAGCACGTACTGGACGGCGGTCAGCGCCGACGTCGCCGGGTCCGCCAGCCGGTACAGCTCGCCGTGCTGCACGACCGGCCGGATCTCCTTGTACAGCGCCACGAGTTCGGCGGCCTCGGACAGCTCGGCGGCGGACCAGCGGGGCAGGTCGCCGCCCAGCCCGAGCACGCCGGCCATCGCGACGTGGAACCGGAAGCTCAGCGGCGCTTCGCGGCCGGTCGTCGGGTTCGGGCTGTCGGTGACCCAGGCCGACATCGTGCCCGCGGGATAGATCTGCCCGTAGCCGTGCTGGATGGTGATCCGGTCGGCGGCGTCGGTGTTGTCGGACGCCCAGATCTCGTCGGTGCGCGCGAGGATCCCGAGGTCGGTGCGCCCGCCGCCGCCCGCGCAGCCCTGGATCCGCAGGGCCGGGTGGTCGGCGCGCAGCCGGTCCAGGATCGTGTGCACCGCGCGGACGTGGTCCACCCACACGCGCCCGGCCTCGCCGCCCGGCCAGCCGGCTTCGGTGAACGCGCGGTTCATGTCCCACTTGAGGTAGTCGATGCCGTGCTCGCCGACCAGCCGGTCGAGCCACTTGTGCGCCCAGTCGGCGACGTCCGCGCGCGCGAAGTTCAGCACGAGCTGGTTGCGCAACGTGGTCCGGGAGCGGTTCGCCATGTGCAGCACCCAGTCCGGGTGCGCGCGGTAGAGGTCGCTGTCCGGGTTGACCATCTCCGGCTCGACCCACAGCCCGAACTTCATCCCGTGTGCGTGGACGGCGTCGGCCAGCGGCCGCAGACCCGCGGGGAAGCGCTGTTCGTTGGGGGTCCAGTCGCCGAGCCCCGCCGTGTCGCCGGTGCGGGCGCCGAACCAGCCGTCGTCCATGACGAACAGCTCGGCCCCCAGCCGCGCCGCCGCCTCGGCGAGCGACGTTTCGGTCCGCTCGTCGACGTCCCAGCCGGTCGCCTCCCATGAGTTGTAGACGATCGGCCGCAGCTCCTCGGGGTACGGCTGGATGAACTCGCGGACGTACGCGTGCCACCGTCGGCTGGTCCCGCCGAAGCCGTCGGCCGCGTAGAGCCCGGCGAACACCGGTGTCTCCCACGTTTCGCCGCGCAGCAGCCGCCAGCCGACGTGATCGTGGCCGAACCCGCCGGTCCACGTGACGCGGCCGGTGTGCGTGTGCTCGACCGTGATCCGCCAGCTCCCGCTCCACGCGAGCGCGGTCGACCACACTTCGCCCGCCGTCTCGGTCGCGTCGCCCGCGTCGAGCATCACCCAGGGGTTCACCTGGTGGCTCGAGACCCCGCGACGGCTGGTGAGCGTGGTTTCGCCGACCGGCACGGCTTCGCGCAGCACGCCGTACTCGGCACTCCACGCGCCCGACGTCCGGGTCAGCCGCGCCCCGGCGCGCCGCGGGAGTGTCCAGGACGCGGAATCCGTGCGCAGCAACGAGATCGGGGCCTCGCCGGTGTTGCGCAGCGACGTCCAGCGCTCGACGACGTCGCCGCGGACGCGGTAGTGCAGCGAGAGTTCCAGGGGGTAGTGCCGGTCGGCGAGCCGGACGACCAGGGAGTCCTCGGTGCTGGTGTGCCCGTCGTACCGCCATTCGAGCGCCGACGTCCCGTCTTCGTAGCGCACGGCCAGGGCGGCGACGCCGAAGAACGCGCCGCCTTCGGCCGGGAATTCCTGCCGCTCGTCGCCCGGCTCGTCGAAGCTGCTGTCGGCCGGGTTGCGGCGCGCGGCGACCTGCGTGGCCTGCGACAACGTCAGCGGCGGGCCCCAGTGGACGTGCCGCGGGCGGTCGTCGGCGTCGAGCCGGAAGGCGTAGGAGCTGTCGGGGGTGCGCAGCAGCCAGAGCCGGTGCGCGGGGTCGTGTTCGACGAGCGACATGATCCGGAGCGTAGGCGTGACCAGCCGAAAAATAAATTCTTGACGAAGTTAATTAATCCTGCCTACCCTTCCGGCCATGCCTCGCAGTGCACCGGCAAGGGCGCCGATCACCAGTCCCGCGGCAGCGACCGTGTTCACCACGGTCCTGACCGAAGGGCCGGTGTCGCGTGTCGACGTCGCCCGGCGCACCGGGTTGTCGTCGGCCGCGGTCACCAAGGCGGCCAGGCCGTTCATCGAGGCCGGCTACCTGGAAGAACTCGCCTCCGAAGGCCGGACGACTCCGGGGGCCGGCCGCCCCGCCAACCCCCTGGCGATCCGGCCGGACCGCGAGTACTTCGTCGGCGTCAAGATCACCGGCGACGACCTGATCGGCGTGGTCACGGACCTGCGCGCCGACGTCCGGGCCAGCGCCCACCACGCGCTGAAGAGCCACGACGTCGGCCACGTCGTCCGCGCGCTGGCCGACCTGGTCGGCGAGCTGCTGGCCGGGCCGACGCCGGACGGCACCAGCAACCTCCGTGACCGCGCCTACTGCCTGGGCGTCGCGGTTTCCGGTGACGTCGACCGCGCTTCGGGCGTCGTCCGGTACTCGCCGTTCCTCGGCTGGCGGGACGTCCCCCTGGCGTCCCTGCTGGAAGACGCGACCGGGCTGACCGCGACGCTGGAGAACGACGTCAAGGCGCTCGCCGTGGCCGAGCAGTGGTTCGGCGAAGGCGTCGGCGCGTCGTCGTTCGCGCTGGTCACGGTGGGTACGGGCATCGGCAGCGCGCTCGTCGTGAACGGCGACCTGGTCCGCGGCGCGCACGGCGTCGCCGGCGAGATCGGGCACGTACCGGTCGCCGACGGCGGCCCGCCGTGCCACTGCGGCGGCCGGGGCTGCGTCGAGGCGATCGCGTCCACGGAAGCGATCCTGACGCTCGCTCGCGACGTCTCCGGCGAACCCGCGCTGACCATGGAAGACGCCGTGACGCGCGCCCGTGGCGGCGACGAGCCCCTGCGCGGGGTGTTCGCCGGGGCCGGGCACGCGATCGGGCTCGGCCTGGCCGCGCTGGTCAACCTGTTCGGTCCCGAGCGGGTCGTGGTCTCGGGTGAAGGCGTCGCCACCTACGACCTGTTCGAAGACCAGATCCGCCGGACCTTCGCGGTCCAGGCGTTCGGCAGCGCCGCCCGCTGCGGCCTGGTGATCCGGCCGCTGCCGTTCGAGGAGTGGGCGCGGGGCGCGGCCGCCGTCGCCATCCAAAGTCTTTTCGTCGCCGAGAGCGTCTAAGGAGTCCCTTGTGAGCCCCATGAACCGCAGAAGCTTCCTGGTCGGTTCCGTCCTCTTCGCCGGTGGTGCCGCCCTCGCGGGCTGCACTTCGGACCCGTTGAACAAGAACGCGGGCGCCGCTTCGGGCGCGAAAGTCACGTTGCAGCAGTGGTACCACGCCTACGGCGAATCCGGGACGCAGCAGGCCGTCCAGCGGTACGCGCAGGAGTTCACCAAGGCCAACCCGGACATCGCGATCAACGTCAGCTGGATCGCCGGCGACTACGAGACCAAGCTGAACTCGGCGATGCTCACCGCGCAGGCCCCTGACCTGTTCGAACTGGGCGACTTCCGGTACCAGAACGTCAAGAACGGCCTGCTCGCGCCGCTCGACGACATCGTGAACCCGGTGAAGGCCGACTTCAGCCCGGCCGCGCTGGACACCGTGACCGTCGACGGCAAGATCTACGGCGTCAAGATGATCGACGACGTCATGATGCTGTACTACCGCAAGAGCGCGCTGCAGGCCGCGGGCGTCCAGCCGCCGCAGACGTTCGCCGAGCTCCTCGAAGCGACGCGGAAGCTGAACAACGGCAAGCAGAAGGGCCTGTACGTCGGCACCGACGGCGTCGGCGAAGCGGCGACGCTCCTGCTCTGGTCGTCCGGCGGGGACTTCTTCGACTCGAGCGGCAAGAAGGTCGCGTTCGCCTCTCCCGAGGCCATCGCCGCGATCGGCGGGCTCAAGCAGCTGCACGACACCGGCGGCCTGCTCCAGGGCTACCCGACCGACTGGTCCGACCCGGGCGCGTTCGCCAACGGCGCCACCGCCATGCAGTGGGGCGGCCTGTGGTCGCTGCCGGACATCAAGAAGGCCCTGGGTGACGACTTCGGCGTCGTCGCGTGGCCGAAGTTCGGGGACACCGGCAAGCAGGTCGCGCGCGTCGGTGGCTGGTACCAGCTGGCCAACGCGAAGTCGGCCAATCTGGACGCCGTCAAGAAGTTCATCGACTGGCTGTGGATCAAGAACGCCGACCTGCAGAAGGACTGGTGCGTCAAGTACGGCTTCCACATCCCGGCCCGCAAGCCGGTCGCGGCGCAGACGACCGAGTTCTCCAGCGGTCCGGCGAAGGACGCCGTGACGATCTCCCAGCAGAACGGCAAGTCGTACTCGGGGCTGTGGAACAAGGCATCGGCGACGCTGTTCCTGCAGGCCGCGACGAAGATCGCGAACGGGCAGGCCGACCCGGCCGCCGAACTCGGCGACGCGGCGAAGAAGGCGCAGGCCGAAGTCGACAAGCAGCTGGCATGACGGCCTTGATGGACGCTCCGGCGGTCCCGGCGGCGGCTGCGAAGAAGCGTCGCCGGCGCCGGGACTGGCGCGCGATCGGCGCGTTCGCGGTGCTGACCGGGCCGGTCGTGCTCGGGCTGGGGCTGTTCAAGTACGTCGCGATCGCGTGGAGCTTCCTGCTCAGCTTCAACGACGCCCGCGGCACGATCTCCCTCGGGCATTGGATCGGCTTCGACAACTACGCGTTCCTGCTGGGTGACGACGCTTTCCTGACGTCGTTGTCGACGATCGCGGTCTTCACGGTGTTCATCGTGCCGATCACGTTCGTCGCGTCGCTGGGTCTCGCGGTGCTGATCAACAGCATCCGCCGAGGCAAAGCGTTCTTCCGGACGGTGTTCCTCATCCCGGCGGCGGTGTCGTACGTCGTCGCGGCGCTGGTGTGGAAGATGGCGCTGTTCAACGGCCTGCCGTCCGGCGTCGCGAACGTGATCGGCGGGCTGTTCGGCGCCGACCCGGTGCCGTGGCTGTCGACGACGAGCCCGCCGGTGTACTGGGTCGCGGTCGTGACGCTGCGGCTGTGGCTGCAGGTCGGGCTGTACATGATCCTGTTCCTGGCCGGGCTGCAGGCGATCTCGCCGTCGCTGTACGAGGCGGGGGAGCTGGACGGCACGACGAAGTGGCAGGCCTTCCGGTACATCACGCTGCCGCAGCTGCGGAACACGTCGGTGGCGGTGCTGCTGCTCATCCTGATCGCCGCGTTCCAGGCGTTCGACGAGTTCTACAACCTGTTCGGCACCGGGCTTTCCGGGACGGCGACCGCGCCGGTGAAACCGCCGCTCGTCTATCTGTACGACTCCGCGCTCGGCGACCAGAACTACGGCGTCGGCTCGGCGGGCGCGTTCCTGCTGACGGTGATCATCATCGTGATCACGCTGCTGCAGGGCCGGTTCGTCGGCTTCGGGAAGAAGGACTGATGGCCGTCCTCACCGCACCCCGGCGAGCGCCGAAGTACGTTCTCGCGTCCGTGCTGTCGCTGATCTTCCTGCTGCCGTTCTACATCATGATCCGCAACGCGCTGATGACGCGGCAGCAGGTCAGCTCGCCGGACTGGTCGTGGCTGCCGGACCCGTTGTCGTGGGTGAACTTCGGCGACCTGTTCGCCGACGCGTCGGTGCCCATGGCGCACTCGTTGTGGAACTCGTTCCTGGTCGCGATCGTCACCGCGCCCGTGGGGACGTTGTTCGGCTCGATGGCCGGGTACGCGCTGGCCCGGATCAACGTGCCCGGACGCCGTGCCGTGTTCACGTACGTGCTGGTCACGCTAATGATCCCGCAGTCGGTGACGTTCGTGCCGACGTTCGTCGTCGTCGGCTCGATGGGCGGCGTCAACACCGAGTGGGGCATCATCGCGCCGAACCTGTTCAGCGCGTTCACCGTGATCCTGTTCCGCAACTTCTACCTGCGGTTCCCCGCCGAAATCGAGGAGGCGGGCCGGCTCGACGGGCTGGGCTACCTCGGCGTCTACCGGCGCCTCGTGCTCCCCAATTCGGGCAGCATGATCGCGTCTCTGGGCGCGCTGATGTTCATCGAAAGCTGGAACGCGTTCCTGTGGCCACTGGTGATCGGGCAGGACCCGTCGTCGTGGACCGCGCAGATCGCGCTCTCGACGTTCCTGACCGCGCAGTCGGTCAACCTGCCGGCGCTGTTCGCCGGCGCTCTGGTCACCATCGCGCCGCTGGTCGCGATGTTCCTGGTCGCCCAGCGGTTCATCGTCCGCGGGATCGCGGCGAGCGGGCTCAAGGAGTAGGTCCCCCCCGATCGAGGAGTGTTCAGTGAAGCGCCTCCTTTCCGTTTTCCTCGCTGTACTAGGGCTTTTCTCGCTGGTCGTCGCGCCGGCCGACGCGCGGACGCCGTTCGTCAAGCCGTTCATGGGCTGGAGCAGCTGGAGCCTGGAGTCGTCGACCCGCGCGGGTTACGGCACTTCGTGGCTGAACGAGTCGCACGTCCGCGACGCGGCTGCGGCCATGGCGTCGAAGCTCAAGTCCGCCGGCTACACCTACGTCAACATCGACTCGGGCTGGAACGCCTCGCAGTCCTGGGTCTTCCACACCGACGTCAACGGCATCCCCGACCCCGATCCGACGCGGTTTCCGTCCGGGATTCCGGCTTTGGCCTCTTATGTGCACTCGCTCGGGCTGAAGCTGGGCTTGTACGCCGTGACGGGCCTCGAGAAAGAGGTCTACGACAAGAACGCGCCCATCCTCGGGACGTCGTGTCACGCCCAGGACATCGCGTACAAGCCGCTGACGCCGTCGAACGGCTGGGGCGGCAACTGGAAGGTCGACTTTCGGAACCCTTGCGCGCAGAAGTACTACGACTCGATCGTGGCCCGCTTCGCGTCCTGGGGCGTCGACTTCGTCAAGGTCGACGGGACGACCGCGGACAACGTGGCCGACATCAGGGCTTGGTCTTCCGCCATCGACCACTCGCGGCGGCCGATGTGGCTGACGGCGAGCGCGTGGCCGGTGCCGCGGTCCATCGGCTCTTCGCTGGCCCCCTACGCGAACGGCGTGCGCGTCGACACCGACGTCGAGTGCTACTGCGAGACGGTGTCCACCTGGGACAGTTCGGTGAAGGCGCGGTGGTCGGACCTGCCTTCGTGGCTGGGTGTGTTCGGCCCGCAGTACCGGCCGGACCTGGACTCGATGCCGATTTCGAACAACACGGGGTCCGGCATCCAGGACGGCATCTCCGACGTCGAGCGGCAGAGCGTGATGACGTTCTGGTCGATGGCGTCCTCGCCGCTGTACGTCGGGGGAGACATCTACTTCCTGGACGCTTCCGCGGTGTCGATCCTGACGAACCCCGAGGTCATCGCGGTCGACCATGCCGGTTCGTACCCGACTCAGGTGACCGGCGGCGATCACCAGGTGTGGACGAAGCGGGCGCCGGACGGGCGAACGTACGCAGCCGTCTACAACTTGGGCTCCACGCCCGCGGACATCACGGTGGATCTCCCTGGGGCGCGGCCGGTGCGTGACCTCGTCGCGCGCAAGGACCTCGGGCGGTTCCGCGGCTCGTGGACGGCTTCCGCGGTGCCTCCGCACGGCTCCCGGCTGGTCCGGATCGGCTGAGCTTCTCTCGAAGGGGACTTTTCTCGCTGCGGGTGCGAGGAAAGTCCCCTTCGTCGTGCGTGCGTCATCCATTGGGTGGAAGACGTCTGGTCGGCGGCGTCGGCGTCGTGCTATGTTCGGTTTCAGAACGAGTGTGCGTGATGCGAACAGATTCGGAGCGTGGGATGGCAGAGCTGCTGTCGCTGGAGGAGGCCGTGGGCCGGCTGGTGCACGACGGCGACACCGTCGCGCTCGAAGGGTTCACGCACCTCATCCCGGTCGCGGCCGGGCAGGAGATCATCCGGCAGGGCAGGCGCGGCCTGACGCTGGTGCGGATGACCCCGGACATCGTGTACGACCAGCTGATCGGCGCGGGCTGCGCGGCCAAGCTGGTGTTCTCCTGGGGTGGCAATCCCGGGGTTGGCTCGTTGCACCGGTTCCGCGACGCGGTCCAGCACGACTGGCCGGTCCCGCTGGAGATCGAGGAGCACAGCCACGCGGGCATGGCGAACCGGTACGTGGCGGGAGCGTCCGGCCTGCCGTTCGCGGTGCTGCGCGGTTACACGGGCACGGACCTCCCGGCCCAGACGGAGACGATCAAGCCGATCACGTGCCCGTTCACCGGCGAGCGGCTGACGGCGGTCCCGGCGCTGAACCCGGACGTGACGATCGTCCACGCCCAGCGCGCGGACCGCGCGGGCAACGTCCAGATGTGGGGCATCACGGGTGTCCAGAAGGAAGCGGTCCTGGCGGCGAAGCGGTCCATCGTGACGGTGGAGGAGATCGTCGACGAGCTGGAGCCCCTTCCGGGAGCGGTGATCCTCCCGGCCTGGGTGGTGACAGCGGTGGCCGAAGTTCCTGGCGGCGCGAAGCCGTCGTACGCGGCGGGGTACTACGAGCGCGACAACTCGGCGTACCAGGCCTGGGACGAAGTGGGTCGCGACCGCGAGGCGTTCACGAAGTGGCTGAACGAGCTGACCGGGGTGAAGGCATGAGCACCGACTACACCGCCGACGAGATGATGAGCATCGCGGCGGCCCGCGCCCTCGGCGACGGCATGTCCTGCTTCGTCGGCATCGGCCTCCCCAGCAAGGCGGCGAACCTCGCCCGCCGCACCCACGCCGCGAATCTCACCCTGATCTACGAATCCGGCTGCCTCGGCGCGAAGCCGTCCCGCCTCCCGCTGTCCATCGGCGACGGCGAGCTGGCCGACACCGCCGACGCCGTCGTCAGCGTCCCCGAGGTGTTCAACTACTGGCTCCAGCCGGGCCGCATCGACGTCGGCTTCCTCGGCGCCGCCCAGCTCGACAAGTTCGGCAACATCAACACCACGGTCATCGGCTCCGACTACCACGACCCGAAGGTCCGCCTCCCCGGCGCGGGCGGCGCCCCCGAGATCGCGGCCTCGTGCGGCGAGGTGTTCATCGTCCTGCGCCAGAGCCCCCGCGCCTTCGTCGAGAAGGTCGACTTCGTGACGTCCTTCGGCCACGGCACGGGCAAGGGCGACCGCGAGAAGCTCGGCCTCCCCGGCAAGGGCCCGACCCTGGTGGTGACCGACCTCGGCCTGATGCGCCCCGACCCGGAGACCGCCGAGCTGACCCTCACCGAGCTCCACCCGGGCGTCGAGCTCGACCAGGCGATCAAGGCCACGGGGTGGACACTGAAGGTCGCGGACGACCTCAAGGTCACCCCCGCCCCGACCGAGCAGGAGCTGACGGTGCTCCGAGACCTGGAGAAGGCATGACCAACGTGCTTTCCCGCCTAGCAGCGCCGGACTCGACCGCCCTCGAGCCCACCATGGCGGGTTCGGTCCGCCCCAGCACCCCGCACCGCGAGCTCCACCCAACGCCGAACTCCACCTCCGCCGCGCCCAGCCCCGCCGTCCTCGCCGTGGCAGGCTCGGCCCACCCGACCACCCCGGCACCCCGGAAGGCGAGCGCATGACCGACGTCTACGTCCTCGACGCGATCCGCACCCCGTTCGGCCGCTACGGCGGCGCCCTCGCCGGCGTCCGCCCGGACGACCTGGCCGCCGGGGTCCTCAAGGCCCTCCAGGCCCGCAACGACCTCGATCCGTCCACAGTGGACGAGGTGACCCTCGGCGACGCGAACGGCGCGGGCGAGGACAACCGCAACGTCGCCCGCATGGCCGCCCTCCTCGCCGGATGGCCGACGACCGTCCCCGGCAACACCGTCAACCGCCTCTGCGGCTCCGGCCTGGACGCGGTGATGCAGGCCAGCCGCGCGATCCAGGTCGGCGACGCCTCCCTGGTCGTCGCCGGCGGCGTCGAGTCGATGACCCGCTCGCCGCTCGTCATGCCCAAGCCGGAGAAGGCCTTCCCCGCCGGCAACCAGACCCTCTACAACACCGCGCTCGGCTGGCGCATGGTCAACCCGGCGATGCCGTCGCAGTGGACGATCTCCCTCGGCGAGTCCACCGAGCTGCTCGCCGAGCGCTACGGCATCGGCCGCGACGAGCAGGACGCCTTCGCCGCCCGCAGCCACGTCAACGCCGCGAAGGCGTGGGACGACGGCTTCTACGACGACCTGGTCGTCCCGGTCGAGGGCGTCGACCTGGCCCGCGACGAAGGCATCCGCCCGGACTCCAGCCCGGAGAAGCTCGCGAAGCTGAAGCCTGTCTTCCGCAAGGAAAACGGCACCGTCACGGCCGGCAACGCCTCGCCGCTGAACGACGGCGCCTCGGCGCTCCTCCTCGGCGACGAAGCGACCGCGAACCGCCTGAACAAGGCGCCACTGGCCCGGATCGCCGGCCGCGGCGCGGCGGGCGTCGACCCGGACGTCTTCGGCATCGGCCCGGTCCGCGCCGCGGAGATCGCCCTCGAACGGGCCGGCATCGGCTGGGACGACCTGGCCGCGGTGGAGCTCAACGAAGCCTTCGCCGCCCAGTCCCTGGCCTGCCTGCGCGACTGGAAGAAGCTCGACCCGGAGATCGTCAACACCCACGGCGGCGCGATCGCCATCGGCCACCCGCTCGGCGCGTCCGGTGGCCGCATCCTCGGCACCCTGGCCCACGACCTGCACCGCCGCGGCGGTGGCTGGGGACTGGCCGCCATCTGCATCGGCGTCGGCCAGGGCCTGGCCGTCGTCCTCGAAGGCCGGTAAGGGAGACAACAGTGGCCACTCCGACGGAATTCAGGCTCCCGCGCTACGGGCAGGACCCCGAAGGGACGCACCCGCCCCTCGGCTTCACCGGCTACCGCTCGACGGCGCTGCGGTACCCGAAGCAGGACCTCGTCCTGCTGCCGCAGATGCTGACCGAGGTCACCGGCCCGCTGCTCGGCCCCGGCCGTCTCGGCGAGTTCGACAACGACCTCACGAAACAGCACGAAGGCGAACCGCAGGGGCAGCGGATCATCGTCACCGGCCGCCTCCTCGACGGCGACGGCCGTCCGGTGCGCGACTCGCTCATCGAGATCTGGCAGGCGAACGCCGGCGGCCGCTACCGCCACACCGGCGACCGCTGGCCGTCGCCGCTGGACCCGAACTTCGACGGCGTCGGGCGCACCCTGACCGACAGCGACGGCCGCTACACGTTCACCACCATCAAGCCCGGCGCGTACCCGTGGAAGAACCACGACAACGCCTGGCGTCCCGCGCACATCCACTTCTCGGTGTTCGGCTCGGCGTTCACCCAGCGGCTGGTCACCCAGATGTACTTCCCGGACGACCCGCTTTTCTACCAGGACCCGATCTTCAACTCGATCCCGGACGAGAAGGCCCGGCAGCGCATGGTTTCGCGCTACGACCACGAGATCACGCAGGCCGAGTGGGCGCTCGGGTTCCAGTTCGACATCGTGCTGCGCGGGCGCGACGCGTCGGTGTTCGAAGAGGAAGAGGACGAGGACGAATGACCGAGCTGCTGCCCACCCCTTCGCAGACCGTCGGCCCGTACCTGTCGATCGGCCTGCCCTGGCCGGACGGCCCGCACGTGGTGCCCGAGGGCACGCCCGGCGCGTTCTGGATCCGCGGCACCGTCCGGGACGGCAACGGCGACCCGGTGCCGGACGCCATGATCGAAACGTGGCAGGCCGACCCGGACGGCGGCTTCCGCCACCCCGACGACCCGCGCGGCGAGGCGTCCGGCGAGTTCCGCGGCTTCGGCCGCTGCCCGACGGAAACCGATGGCACGTACGGAATCCTGACCTTGCTGCCAGGCCCGGTACCGGGCGAGCACGGCACCACGCAGGCGCGTCACATCGACGTCTCGGTGTTCGCGCGCGGCCTGCTCAACCGGGTCGTCACGCGGATCTACTTCGAGGACCAGGACAACTCCGCGGACGCGGTGCTGGCGACGGTCCCGGAAGAGCGCCGAGACACGTTGATCGCGAAGAAGACCGACGGCGGCTACCGCTTCGACGTGCGGCTGCAGGGCGACGGCGAGACGGTGTTCTTCGCCGTATGAACGGAGGTGGGAACGTGGGCGCCGTGCGGGTGCACCGGGTCGTGGAAGGCCCGGAAGACGGGCCGGTGGTGGTGTTCGGCGGGTCGCTCGGCAGCGACGTCCGGATGTGGGAGCCGCAGGTCGTGCCGCTGCTCGAGCGCGGCTTCCGGGTGGTCCGCTACGACACGCGGGGGCACGGCGCGTCGCCGGTGCCGCCCGGTCCGTACGACATCGACGACCTGGGTGCCGACGTCCTGGCGCTGCTCGACGACCTCGAGGTCGCGCGGGCGCACCTGGTCGGCCTGTCGCTGGGCGCGATGACCGGCATGTGGCTCGGCGCCCACGCGCCCGACCGGGTCGCGAGCCTGGTGCTCTGCTGCACGTCCGCGAAGCTGGGGCCTCCGCGGATGTGGGCCGACCGGGCCGCCAAGGTCCGCGCCGAGGGCACCGGCGCGGTCGCCGAGGCGGGCGTCGCCCGGTGGCTGACCCCGGCGTACGCCGAGCGGCACCCGGACCGCGCCGCGTTCCTGCGGTCGATGATCGCCGCGGTCCCGGCCGAGGGCTACGCGGCCTGCTGCGGCGCGATCGAGCGGATGGACCAGCTCGACGCCCTGCCGAAGATCACCGCGCCCACGCTGGTCATCGCGGGCGCCGAAGACCCGGCCACCCCACCGGAGGGGCACGCCGACCTGATCGCGGCGGGCATCCCCGGCGCGCGCCTGGAAGTCGTCGCGGACGCGGCGCACCTGGGCAGCTACGAGCGGCCCGACGAGTTCACCCGGCTGATCCTGGACCACTTGGAGCGAGCGTGACCGACCGCCACGAGCAGGGCATGAAGGTGCGGCGCGAGGTGCTCGGCGACGAGCACGTCGACCGCGCGGTCGCGGGCACGACCGACTTCAGCCGCCCGTTCCAGGACTACATCACCGAAGGCGCGTGGGGCTCGGTCTGGGCCCGCGACGGCCTGGACCGCCGGACGCGCAGCTGCGTCACGCTCGCGGCGCTGACCGCACTGCAGGCGCACAACGAGCTGGCGATGCACGTCCGGGCCGCGGTCCGCAACGGCCTGACGGCGGCGGAGATCGGCGAAGTCCTGCTGCACACCGCGGTCTACGCGGGCGCCCCGGCGGCGAACGCGGCGTTCGCCATCGCGCAGCGCACCCTGGCCGAGCTCGGCGAGCCGACGGCCCGCCCGGCCGACGCCGGATAGGGTGCGGTCATGGACGTGGGGAGGCGGATCGAAGCCGAGGTCGACACCGAACCGGCGCACCGCGGTGCCCACCACGTGCAGTCTCTGGAGCGCGGCCTGGCGGTGATCAAGGCCTTCCACGCGGACGCGGCGGAGCTGACCCTGAGCGACGTGGCCCGGTCGACGGGCCTCACCCGGGCGGCGGCCCGCCGGTTCCTGCTGACCCTGGCCGACCTGGGGTACGTCCGCACGGACGGCAAGTACTTCTCCCTGACGGCCCGCGTGCTGGAGCTGGGGTACTCGTACCTGTCGAGCATGACGCTGCCGGAGGTGGCGCAGCCGCACCTGGAGCACCTGTCGGCGGGAGTACACGAGTCCAGCTCGGTATCGGTCCTGGAGGGCACGGACATCGTCTACGTGGCCCGCGTGGCGGTCTCCCGCATCATGACGGTGAGCATCAACGTGGGAACCCGCTTCCCGGCGTACGCGACCTCGATGGGGCACGTCCTGCTGGCCGGCCTGAGCAAGGCGGAGCTGGAGGCGTACTTCGTGGTGGCGAAGCTCGACCGCCTGACGGACCGCACGGTCACCGCCCCGGAGAGGTTGCGCGACGAGCTGGCCAAGGTGACCGACCAGGGCTGGGCCATGGTCGACCAGGAGCTGGAAGAGGGTCTCCGGTCAGTGGCGGCCCCCATCCACGACCGCAGAGGCCGGGTAGCGGCGGCGGTGAATCTGTCCACGCACGCGAGCCGCACCACGGCGGAGTCGGTGGAGCGGGATTTGGTGCCCCCGTTGCTGGAGACAGCCCGAGCAATAGAGGCCGACTTGGCGATCGGCGCCCCCGGCCGAGCCCATGGCTGAGAACGCGCCCGTCGCCGGTCTCCTCCTCGCCGCCGGGGCCGGCCGGCGGTTCGGCGGCCCCAAGGCCCTCGCCGAACTCGACGGCCAACCCCTCGTCCTCCGCGCCCTCGCCACCCTCTCCACCGCCGGCTGCCACCCCATCCGCGTCGTGGTCGGCGCCGCCGCCGAGCAAGTCCGCGCCCTCCTTCCCGACCCTGGCCAAGCCGTCTTCGCCGACGGCTGGGAAACCGGCATGGGCGCCTCCCTCAAAGCCGGCCTGGCCGCGCTGGCGCAAGAACCACGCCCCGTAGCCGCCCTGGTCCACCTAGTCGACCTTCCCTGGGTCGGCGCCGGCATCCTCACCCGCGTCGCCGCCGGCGCCACCACCGAAACCGTCGCCCGCGCCTCCTACGACGGCGTCCCCGGCCACCCGGTCCTCCTCGGCCGCCGCTGGTGGCCCGAGATCGCCGACTCGGCCCAAGGCGACCGCGGCGCCCGCGACTGGCTGGCCACTCGCGAAGACCTGACCCTCGTCGAGTGCGGCGACCTCGGCAGCGGCCGCGACGTCGATCGCCGGGCCGATCTGCCCGGCCGGTGACCGGCGCGCCGCCTACGATCGACAGCGTGACCGACTCGCCTGAAGAACTCGCCGCCGCGCTGGACGCGACCGGTTACCTCGCCGACGACGGGCTCGCCACCGCAGGCTTCCTCGCCTTGAAAATGGGCCGCCCCCTCTTCTGCGAAGGCGAACCGGGCACCGGCAAGACCTCGCTCGCCCTCGCGCTGGCCACCGCGCTCGACCGCCCGCTCGTCCGCCTCCAGTGCCACGAGGGCATCGACGCCGCCCAGGCCCTGTACGAATGGGACTTCCCCCGCCAGCTCCTGCACCTGCGCGCCCTCGAAGCCGCCGGCGACGGACGCGTCGACGTCGAGACCGCCGAGCGCTCGCTCTACACCGAACGCTTCCTGCTCGCCCGCCCCCTGCTGCAGGCCCTCATCACGGCGCCGTGCGTGCTGCTCGTCGACGAGATCGACCGCGCCGACGACGAGTTCGAAGCCTTCCTCCTGCAGCTGCTCGACGAGCACGCCGTCACCATCCCCGAGTACGGCGAAGTCCGCGCCGAACAGCCGCCGCTGGTGGTGCTGACCTCGAATCGGACGCGCGAAGTGCACGACGCCCTCAAGCGCCGCTGCCTGTACCACTGGCTGGAACACCCGGACCTCGCGCGAGAGGTCACGATCCTGCGCCGTAGGATCCCCCTAATAGGGGAAACGTTGGCTCGGCAGATCGCTGAAGCGGTGCATCGGCTCCGCGAAATGGACTTGTTGAAGCCACCGGGAGTAGCAGAGTCACTCGACTGGGCGAGAGCCCTGCTGGCTTTGCAACGAGACGAGCTGGACGCGGCGACGGCGGCGCGAACGCTCGGAGCCGTTTTGAAATACAGCGAAGACCTCGACCGGGTGCGGGCCAAGCTCGACGCTTTGTTCGCCTGACCGGCGCGGGGTATCCAAAGGCATGGGAGGGCCTGAGGCATGAGCGTGGCCGAGACGACCGACGCGAGGCCGTCGACCGAGCGGGCGGCGGAACCCGCGGCGACCGACCGGCGCCGCTGGCCGGCCCGGCTCGCCGCCGTGGCGGCCGTCCTGGGCGGCACCGCGCTGATCGCCGTGCACGCTTCGTTCTACGGCCACTGGCTGATCGACGACGCCGCCATCACCTTCGCCTACTCGCGCAACGTCGCCGACGGGCTCGGGCCGGTGCTCCAGCCCGGCGTCGCGCCGGTCGAGGGCTACTCGAACCCCACCTGGATGATCCTGCTCGCCCTCGGCAAGCTCGTCGGCCTGTTCGACCACGGGACGCTCTTCGGCGTCTCCGACCAGATCCTCTTCCCGAAGGCGCTGGCGCTGGCCTGCTGCGCCGGCGTCCTGGCCCTGTTCCACGCCGGCGCGAAAGCGCTCGCCCGCCGGCCGGCGCTCGTCACGTTCGTCGCCGGCGCCGCGCTCGCCGCGAACCCGTCGTTCGTGATCTGGTGTTTCTCCGGCCTGGAGAACTCGTTCTACGCGCTGACCGTCGCCGCGTTGGCCGTGCTCCTCCTGCGGTCGGTGCTGAGCGACAAGCTGCTGACGCACCGCGTCGCGATCGGTGCCGGCGTGCTCGCCATGCTGGCCGCGCTGACCCGTCCCGACGGCCTCATCTACGCGGGCGCGTACCCGATCGCCGTCGCCGTCTTCCTCAAGCGGGCTGTGCTCGCCCGCAGCATCCGCGCGGTGGTCGTCTCGGTCGTCGCGTTCGCCCTGCCCTTCGGCGCGTACGTGGTCTACCGCTGGTTCGAGTTCGGCCGCCTGCTGCCCAACACCGCGGTCGCGAAGGGTCAGGAGCCACCCGACCTCGCCGACCTCGCGCGGCCGGGGGAGATCGTGTCGTACGCGGGTTGGCTGCTCGTCGCCGTCGTGGCCGGCTGCCTGGCCGTGCAGCTGGTCAAGCCGGGCCGGGTGCGGGTCGGGCTGATCGCGCTGCTGGTTCCGTTCAGCCTGGCCGTCGCCGCGTTCATCGTGCTCGAGTACGACTGGATGGGCCACCTGCGGTTCGCGACGCCGGTGTGGACGGTCGGCGCCCTCATCGGCGCGACCGCGGTCGTCGAGACGTTCGCGGTGGCCCGGGTGCGCGGCCGCGTCGTCCTGGCGTGCCTGCTGGTGGCCGCGTCGGTCAGCGCGGTCGGCGGCTACTGCAGCCAGGGCACGAAGTACCGCGCCGACGTGAAGACGGCGATGTGCGCGGTCGCCGAGCGCGACGACACCGCGATCAACGGCTTCGCGGACATCCTGCGGCTGCCGGACACGGCGTCGGCCGGGGTGATCGACCTCGGCGGCACGGCGCTGGGCAGCCGCCTCCGGCTGCTCGACCTCGCCGGGCTCGGCGACGCCCCGATCGCGGACTACCTGCACGTCGCCGACTTCGCCGGCCTGCGGGACTACGTCTTCACGACGGCGAAGCCCGAACTGATCGTCTTCGTCGGCTCGTGGAGCAGCACCCTGCAGTTCGACGGCGATCCGCGGTTCGAGCGCGACTACGCGACGATCTTCGTCCGCAACGACGCGAAGAACCAGGCCACGTACCACGTTCGCCGCGATCTGGTGGACGACGCGAAGCTCGCCGAACTGCAGGCGTTCGCGCAGCGGGCACTGC
Source organism: Amycolatopsis sp. NPDC098790 (assembly GCF_044759945.1). Classification (NCBI taxonomy): domain Bacteria; kingdom Bacillati; phylum Actinomycetota; class Actinomycetes; order Pseudonocardiales; family Pseudonocardiaceae; genus Amycolatopsis; species Amycolatopsis sp. NPDC098790. The sequence continues at coordinate 184,425 of NZ_JBIWAI010000007.1, read as the reverse complement.
CGCCGGTCCTGGCGGACAACGACGTGGCGCGGCGCCGCGGCTGCGCGAACATCGTGCCGGGCTTCACGGCCTGACAGTCCACAAAGGACGGAAATTAAATGCGTTGCCCGGCGCGCCGGGCTCCGGCATCCTTTCTTCAGCACAGCGGAAACCGCCACCGAGAGGAGGAGATCGTGAACCGGCAAGCGAACCGATGCGGCACGATCTCCCGTGCCGTTCGCTGAATCTTCCTGAAGGCTCTTCGCGCCCACCCCTCGCTACCTCGGGTCGGTCGCCGCGAAGAGCGCGGTCTGCGCCCGCCCGGGGAGGGGCGTGCGCGCAGACCGCCCCCGTCCCGGTAGCTCAGCAGGACAGAGCGCGGCGCTACGAACGCCGAGGTCCGAGGTTCGACTCCTCGCCGGGACACCAAACCGCAATCGGCGGCCCACCTGGAACACCAAAGGGGTTTGCCTCCGGCCCCCGTTTTCCACGCTACCGGAGGGCACCGACATTGTCGGCTGACCGCCGAGCCCCTGTCCACAGGGCAGCTTCCGCGTCCACAGGGCGGCCCTCCGAGCCGGGTGAGCGCACAATGGACCCATGACCACCGCCGCCGATCCCGTTGCCGGGTACGTCGGGTTCGCCGCCGCCCTGCGGGAGGCCGGGGTCGCCTGCGATGCCCGGCGCGTGCAGGCCTACCTGGCCGCCGTCGCCGAGGTCGACGTCGCCGAACCCACCCAGCTCTACTGGGCCGGCCGGCTCACCCTCTGCTCCAGCCCCGACGACCTCCCCTGCTACGAAGAAGCCTTCAGCCAGTGGTTCGCCATCGAACCCACCACCCCGCAACGCGCGAAGTCCGCCGCTCCCAAGCAGGCCCGTATCGCGCCGCTCGTCGACGGCGACGGCAGCCAGTCCACCGGCGAAGACGCTCCTGACCAGCTCAAAGTCGCCGCCAGCGCGCAAGAAGTCCTGCGGCACCGCGATCTCGCCGCCCTCACCACCGCCGAACGCGAACACCTCCGCGAACTCCTCGCCACCCTGAGACCCGCGCCTCCGAAACGCCCGGCCGCGCGCAGAACGCCGTCGCACCGAGGACGGCTCGATCCCTCCCGGACCCTGCGCGCCATGCTCGCCAGCGGCGGCGAACCCGTGAAACTCGCGCACGTGCGCCGCGGCAGCAGGCCGCGGCGGGTCGTGCTGCTCATCGACGTCTCCGGCTCGATGTCGCCCTACGCCGACGCCCTGCTGCGGTTCGCCCACGTCCTGACGCGGTCCGCGCCCCAGTCCGTCGAGGTCTTCACGCTCGGCACGCGCCTCACCCGAGTCTCGCGCCAGCTGCGGCAACGCGACCCGGAACGCGCCATGCTCGCCGCGGGCTCCGCGGTGCCGGACTTCGCCGGCGGCACCCGGCTCGGCGAGACGCTGCAGGCTTTCCTCGACCGCTGGGGCCGGCGCGGGGTCGCGCGCCGCGCCGTGGTCACCGTCTTCTCCGACGGCTGGGAACGCGGCGACACCGGCCTGCTCGGCGAGCAGCTCGCCCACCTGCGCCGGCTCGCGCACGCCGTATTCTGGGTGAATCCGCACGCCGGCCGTGCGGGGTACGCTCCGGTCCAGTCGGGCATCGTGGCCGCGCTGCCCCACATCGACCGGCTCCTGGCCGGCCACACCCTGGCCACCTTGGAACGACTGCTCGGGGAGATTTCCGATGCGTGACGTACTCGACGACGTGTTCCGCCGCTGGTCCGACGGCGAGACGGTCGGCCTCGGCACCGTGGTCGCGACCTTCTCGTCGGCGCCGCGCGCGCCCGGTGCCGCGATGGTCGTCGCGCCGGACGGGACCGTCGCCGGCAGCGTGTCCGGCGGCTGCGTCGAAGGCGCGGTCTACGAGCTCGCGCAGGACGTCGTCGCCGAGCGCAAGCCGGTGCTGCAGCGCTACGGCGTCACCGACGACGACGCTTTCGCGGTCGGCCTGACCTGCGGCGGGATCATCGACATCTACGTCGAGCACGTCGACCGCGACTCGATGCCGGAGCTCGGCGACGTCGTCGCGTCGGTGCGCGGCGGCGAGCCGGTCGCGGTCGTCACGATCATCGAGCACGAACGCGAGGGCCTGGTCGGCGAGCACATGATCGTCTGGCCGGACCGGACCGCGGGCTCGCTCGGGTCGTCGCGGATGGACGACGCCGTCGCCGACGACGCGCGCGGCCTGCTGGCCAGCGGCCGCACCGGCACCCTGCACTACGGCCCGGACGGGCAGCGCCGCGGCGAGGGCATGGCGGTGTTCGTCAACTCCTTCGAGCCGCCGCCCCGGCTGCTGGTCTTCGGCGCGATCGACTTCGCCGCCGCGATGGCCCGCATGGGCGCCTACCTCGGCTACCAGGTCACGGTCTGCGACGCGCGGCCCGTGTTCGCCACCAGCAGCCGTTTCCCGGACGCGCACGACGTCGTCGTCGACTGGCCGCACCGCTACCTGACGGCGGAGGCCGACGCGGGCCGCATCGACCAGCGCACGGCGATCGCGGTGCTGACCCACGACCCGAAGTTCGACGTGCCGCTGCTGGAGGTCGCGCTGCGCCTCGACGTCGGCTACGTCGGCGCGATGGGCTCCCGCAAGACGCACGACGACCGCTTCGCCCGCCTGCGCGAAGCCGGGATCACCGAGGGGGAGCTGGAACGGCTGTCCTCGCCGATCGGCCTCGACCTCGGCGCCCGCACCCCGGAGGAGACGGCGGTTTCCATCGCGGCGGAAATCATCGCCTTGCGGTGGGGCGGCGGCGGAAAACGCCTCGCCGAGCTGACCGGACGGATCCACGGCTGACTGGTCCAGGTGGCCCACAAAAGTTCACCCATCCGGACTTCCGCAGATGCGGCTGCATCTTCACGAGCAAGGCGCAGCTGCGGCACAGGTAGTTGAACGTGTGACATCAGGACTTGTCCGCGCGAAGGTCGCGTAGCACGCTCGGGAGTCTGTGAGCCCGATCACGGTCGGGCAGGCCGCTCCCGAACCGGCTTTTGGAGGCCTGATGCGCATCACCGTCACCGTCGACGGGACGAAGTACACCGACGAAGTCGAGCCCCGCACCCTGCTCGTGCACCACCTGCGCGAAAAACTCGGCAAGGTCGGCACCGTCGTCGGCTGCGACACCAGCAACTGCGGCGCCTGCACCGTCCACCTGGACGGGCACAGCGTGAAGTCCTGCTCCGTGCTCGCCGTGCAGGCCGACGGCTGCGAGGTCACCACCATCGAAGGCCTCGCCCGCGACGGGCAGCTGCACCCCGTGCAGAAAGCCTTCAACGAAAACCACGCGCTGCAGTGCGGGTTCTGCACCCCGGGCATGATCATGCAGTCGATCGACCTCCTGGCCGACAACCCGGACCCCGACGAACAAGCCGTTCGCGAGGGCCTCGAAGGCAACCTCTGCCGCTGCACCGGCTACCAGAACATCGTCCGCGCGGTCCGCGACGCCGCCCAGCACATGAGCCCCGGCGCCGGGCCCGAAGCCGAGCGCATCGCCGAGACCAAGCACGTCGGCGTGGGTGGTGACTGATGACCGCGACGATCGAACCGGAGGTCGGCAAGTCCCGCCGCCGCAAGGAGGACGAGCGGCTGATCACCGGCCGCACCCGCTGGACCGACAACATCACCCTGCCCGGCCTGCTGCACATGGCGGTCCTGCGCAGCCCGTTCGCGCACGCCAAGATCGTCTCGATCGACACGTCGGCGGCGAAGAGCGCATCGGGTGTCGTCGCCGTCTACACCGGCAAGGACCTCGACCCGGACGGCGCGATCGGCATGCCCTGCGCGTGGCCGATCACGCCGGACATGAAGGCGCCGCGCCGTCCCGTGCTCGCGTCCGACACGGTCAACTTCGCCGGTGAGGGCGTCGCGGTCGTCGTCGCGCGGTCGTCCGCCGAAGCGCACGACGCGCTCGAGGAGATCGACGTCGAGTACGACGAGCTGCCGGTCGTCCTCGACATGGAAGCCGCGATCGCCGACGGCGCCGCGCTGGTCCACGAGGACCTCGGCACCAACACGAGCGCCGTCTGGAAGTTCGACTCCGCCGAGGCCGGCACCGGCGGCAACGTCGAGGACGCGATCAGCTCGTCGGAGGTCGTGCTCAAGCGCCGCTTCCGCCAGCAGCGCCTCGTCCCGGCGTTCATGGAGCCGCGTGCCTGCGTCGTCGACCCGACCGGCACGCAGATCACCATGTGGTCGGCCACCCAGGTGCCGCACATCCTGCGCGTGATGTCGGCCCTGACGCTCGGCATCCCCGAGCACAAACTGCGCGTGATCGCCCCCGACGTCGGCGGCGGCTTCGGCGGCAAGATCGGCGTCCTGCCCGAAGAGATGATGTCGCTGCTCGTCGCGCAGAAGCTCGGCAAGCCGGTCAAGTGGAACGAGACGCGGTCGGAGACCATGCTCGCCGCCCACCACGGCCGCGACCAGATCCAGGACATCACGATCTCCGCGACCCGCGACGGCCGGGTCACCGGCCTCAAGGTCGAGCTGCTCGCCAACCTCGGCGCGTACAACGGGCTCGTCGGCCCCGGCGTGCCGATCCTCGGCGCGTTCATGTTCAACGCGATCTACAAGATCCCGGCGTACCACTTCGCGTGCACCAACGTCTACACGACGACGACGCTGACCGACGCCTACCGCGGCGCCGGCCGCCCCGAGGCGACGTTCGCGATCGAGCGGATCATGGACGAGCTCGCCGTCGAACTCGGCGTCGACCCGATGGAGCTGCGCGAAAAGAACTGGATCAAGCACGAGGAGTTCCCGTTCACCACGGTGTGCGGGCTGACCTACGACTCCGGCAACTACGAGGCCGCCACCGAAAAGGCCAAGCAGCTCTTCGACTACGACGGCCTGCGCGCCGAACAGGACAAGCGCCGCAAGGCGGGCGACAAGGTCCAGCTCGGCATCGGCATCTCGACGTTCACCGAGATGTGCGGGCTCGCGCCGTCGCGGGTGCTCGGCTCGCTCGACTACGGCGCCGGCGGCTGGGAGTACGCGTCCATCCGGATGCTGCCCACCGGCAAGGTCGAGGTCACGACCGGCGCGTCCGCGCACGGCCAGGGCCACGAGACGGCGTGGAGCCAGATCGTCGCCGACCAGCTCGGCGTCGCCTTCGAGGACGTCGAGATCCTGCACGGCGACACCCAGTCGTCGCACAAGGGCATGGACACCTACGGCTCGCGGTCGCTGGTGGTCGGCGGCATCGCCGTCATCAAGGCCGCCGAAAAGGTGATCGCCAAGGCGAAGCCGATCGCGGCGCACCTGCTCGAATGCGCCGAAGACGACCTCGAGTTCGCCGGCGGCAAGTTCACCGTCAAGGGCACCGACACGGCCACGACCATGGGCGACATCGCGCTCGCGGTGTTCGCGGCGCACAACCTGCCCGACGGGATCGAGCCGTCGCTCGACTCGGACGCCACGTTCGACCCGGAGAACTTCTCGTTCCCGCACGGCACGCACCTGTGCGCCGCCGAGGTGGACACCGAGACGGGCCGGATCAAGCTGCGTTCCTACGTCTGCGTCGACGACGTCGGCGTCGCGGTGAACCCGCTGATCGTCGAGGGCCAGGTGCACGGCGGGCTCGCGCAGGGCATCGCCCAGGCGCTGTTCGAGGGCACCGAACACGACGACAGCGGCACGCTCACCACCGGCACGTTCGCCGACTACCTGCTGCCGTCGGCGGCCGACCTGCCGTCGTTCACCACCGACCGCACGGAGACGCCGGCGACGTCCAACCCGCTCGGCGCCAAGGGCGTCGGCGAGGCGGGCACCATCGCGTCCACCCCGGCGGTGGTCAACGCGGTGATCGACGCGGTGCGGCACTTCGGCGTCGACGACATCGAGATGCCGTTGACCCCGATGCGGGTGTGGCACGCCATCCAGCACGGCACGACCGACGCGGGCGGCCCCGGCCGCGACGAAGCGGGCGGCGGGCTCGGTTCCATCGACGCCACCGGAGGTGCGCAGTGATCCCGGCTTCCTTCGACTACGTCCGCCCGTCCACAGTGGACGAAGCGGTGCAGGCGCTGGCGTCGGCGGGCGAGGACGCCAAGGTCATCGCCGGCGGGCAGAGCCTGCTGCCGGTGCTGCGGATGCGCCTCGCCGCGCCGACGACGCTGGTCGACCTCGGGCGCGTCGCGGAGCTGCGCGGCGTGCGGGAGGAGGGCGACGAGCTGGTCATCGGCGCGATGACGACGCACTACGAAGTCCAGCGGGACGCGCTGATCGCCGCGCACGCGGAGCTGTTGAAGTCGGCCACCGACACGGTGGCCGACCCGCAGATCCGCCACCGCGGCACCCTCGGCGGTGCGATCGCGCACGCCGACCCGGCCGGTGACCTGCTGGCGCCGGTGCTGGCGCTGGACGCGTCGCTGGTGGTGGCCGGGCCCTCGGGGCGCCGGACGGTGCCCGCGGCGGAGTTCTTCCAGGACCTGTTCACGACGGCGCTGGCGCCGGACGAGCTGCTGGTCGAGGTCCGCGTGCCCAAGCACACCGGGTGGCGGGCGCACTACGAGAAGTTCAACCGGGTCGCCCAGGCGTGGTCGATGGTCGCGGTCGCGGTCACCGTCCGCACCGAGGCGGGCGTCATCGAGGAGGCACGCGTCGCGCTGACGAACATGGGCTCGACGCCGGTCCGGGCTTCCGGTGTCGAAGCGGCACTGGTCGGCGTCCAGGCATCGGCCGATTCGATCGCGGCGGCGGCGTCGCACGCGGCGGAGGGCACGAATCCGCCGGTGGACAGCAACGCCGACGTCGAATACCGCCGTCACCTGGCCCAGGTGCTGACGGGTCGCGCGATCGCGGCGGCGGCGGGAGCCTGACTGTCACCCTGGCCGCCGCTCCGGCGGCGGCTAGGGTGGGCAGCGGACCCGTCGTCTTCAGGAAGGAGGTCGGCCCGTGCGGCTCGACCACGAATTCACCGTCCCGGCACCGATCGGCGAGGTCTGGCAGGCGGTCGTCGACCCCGAGCGCGTCGCCCCGTGCATGCCGGGGGCCACGCTGACGAAGGTCGAAGGCGACAAGTTCAGCGGGACGGTGAAGGTCAAGCTCGGGCCGATTTCCCTGCTGTACAAGGGCAACGGCGAGTTCCTGGAGAAGGACGACGCGGCCCACAAGGTGACGATCAAGGCCTCGGGCAAGGATTCGCGAGGAGCGGGCACGGCGGCGGCAACGGTGACGTTGACGCTCACGGAAGCCGACGGCGGAACCCACGGAGCGGTGGCAACGGACCTGTCGATCACGGGCAAGCCGGCCCAGTTCGGTCGCGGGTTGATCAGCGAGGTGGGCGGCAAGATCCTGGACACGTTCGCGGGTTGCTTATCGGGCAAACTGGCCCCGTCGCCGGAAGCAGCCCCGGTGGCCGAGGCTCCGGCGGCAGCGGCCCCGGCGCCGGCCCCGGTGGCCGAGTCGCCGACGCCGGAGCCGACTTCGACGCCGGAGCCGGTGGCGAAGCCCGCGGTGAAGCCGGCCCCCACGACGGCGGAGATCAACACGGACCCGAAGCCGGCCTCCTCTGACCGGCCACCGCTGCGAAGCGTCCCGGCAGCCCCGGAGACGGAAGCGATCGACTTGCTCGACTACGCGGGCCAGTCGGTGCTGAAGCGGGTGGCGCCGGTGCTGCTGGGGATCGCGGCGGTGGTGGGTTTGGTGGCCATCATCCGGGCGCTGCGCAAGTAACGGCCTGATCGGCGCCGGCCCTGGTCGCCCCGCGGTGCGGAGTCGCGCAGGCCGGGGCTTTACGTAAGAGCGGGCAGGTTGCCCGCGGCGCGGAGTCGAGCTGGGCCCGCGTGCGCCGGAGTTGAGCAGCCGGCTGCGGTGTGGAGCTGGGCTGGGCGCGGCGTGCGCCGGAGTTGAGCGGCCGCCTGCGGTGTGGAGTTGAGCTGATGCGGTTTGCGCCGGGTTGAGCGGTTGCCTGCGGTGCCGAGTTGAGCTGATGCGGCTCGCGTTGGGGTTGAGCGGTTGCCCGCGGTGCCGAGTCGAGCTGATGCGGCTCGCGTTGGGGTTGAGCGGTTGCCTGCGGTGTGGAGTCGAGCTGATGCGGTTTGCGCGGGGTTGAGCGGTTGCCTGCGGTGTCGAGTTGAGCTGATGCGGTTTGCGCGGGGTTGAGCGGTTGCCCGCGGTGCCGAGTCGAGCTGATGCGGCTCGCGTTGGGGTGAGTGGATGCCCGCGGTGGGGAGTCGGGCCGGTCGGAGGCTTGCGGCGAGGTGAGCCGGGCGCATGGCGTGGCCTTTGAGCTGGGTGCGCCGGTCGGCTGGCTGTGTGTCGCGTCGTCGAGAGCTTGCGTTGCATGAGCCGGCCGCGCGGTGTTCGTGCGCAGCCGGGTCGACCTGCGTCGGCGGGTTCGTTTGTGTGCCGGGCCCGCGTCGCCGGGCTGCGGGTGCGCGGTGTTCCCGCTCTTCCCTCCCGTGGGATCGCTGCCGTGGGATTCCCACTTCCGCGTTCCCGGGTTCGCGTTCCCGCCTCTGCGATCTCGGGGCCGGATTCCCTGCGCGATGATCCGGTTGGGTAGCGCTGAGCTGGGTGGATCTACCCTGCGCGGGTCTTTGGGCAGGTGCGTTGCCCCCAAATCGCCCGGACTGGCGACGCGCGTCGTCGGAACGGCTACGCTGGGCTACCTGGTCGGCCGAACTTCGCGCAAGGGGTACGTCACGATGCCGGTCCGTCACTTCTGTGGCTTCGGCTCTTGAGAGCCCAGGCCGCCGTGCGCCGGGAAGCGCTTTCCGCCTGGCCGGGCTGGCCTGCGCGGTGGGAAATGTGGACCGGCGCGAAAGTTCGCTGGATCACCTACGCGCTCGGGTGTGAACTCGTCGCCGTCGTCGCCACCGGGACCGCGCTGGTCACCGGGTTCGGTGGGCCCGTGCGGCCGGTTTGGTTCGTGGTGCTCGTGGGTCTCGGCGTCGCCCAGGCCGAGATGTCGCGCCGGATCGAGCGGCTGCGGCGGTGGATGAGCGGGCAGACCCACATCAACGTCACTTCAGTCTGGTACCTCGCAGGCGTCGTGCTGCTGCCGCCGGCGTGGGTCGCGTTGCTGGCCCTCGTGCTCTACGCGCACCTGTGGGTGCGCGTGTGGCGTCAGGTGCGTACGCGGCCCGCGCACCGCTTCGTCGCGAGCACCGCTTGGGCGATGCTCTCGTGCTTCGCCGCTTCTTCCGTTCTCGCGGTGTCCGGGTTGCACGGGACGCCACTGCAGACGGCACGCGGGCTGTTCGCGCTCTGCCTGGCCGCGGCGGTGTTCGAGCTGGTGAACGTCGGCCTGGTCGCGGCCGGCATCTACCTCTACACGAGCCAGCGCTCGGCGGCCGACCTGATGGGCACGTGGGAGGACAACGCTTTCGAGCTGGCGACGCTCTGCCTCGGCGGCCTCGCCGCGCTGGCGCTGGCCGAGCAGCCGGTTTTGGTGGTGTTCGTCGTCGCGCCGCTGTTGCTGCTGCACCGCTATCTGTTGCTGAAACAGCAACTGCAGGTGGCGGCGGTGACGGACGAGAAGACGGGTCTGCTCAACACGGCGGGCTGGCACGAGTCCGCGGTGCGCGAACACGCCCGCGCGCAGCGGCGCGGCTCGGCGGGTGGCGGGTTCGCGGTGCTGATGATCGACCTCGACCACTTCAAGCGCATCAACGACACGTACGGCCACCTGACCGGCGACGACGTCTTGGCCGCGGTGGCGGTGGCGATCTCGGGATCGGTGCGCCAGGGCGACACGGTCGGCCGGTTCGGCGGCGAGGAGTTCGTGGTGCTGCTGCCGGGCATCGGCCGCGCGGACGTGCTGGGCATCGCCGAACGCGTGCGGGCGGCGGTGGGGGAGCTGAACGTGGTGATCTCGACGGGCGGCGGCACGGTCCGGGTGAGCGGCTTGTCGGTATCGATCGGGGTGGCGCGCTTCCCGGACACAGGCCCGGCCCTGGACGACGTGCTTCGGTCGGCTGATGCGGCTTTGTACCGGGCGAAGGAGGCCGGGCGGAACCGCGTTGCCGTGTGAGGGGCATGGCGAGTGGGTTGAGCCGGTCGAGATGCCGCGGGGTGGCGGAATGTGCGCGCGGGCCGGTGGTCGCGGACAGTGCGCGAGTCTGGCTGGTCGATGGGGCTGCCGGAGGACGCTGGGAAAGCGGTGTGCGGAAGTGTGGACGGGCCGGCGCGACGGAGCGGGTGGCTGGCTTCGGTAGCGGCGCCTGAGTGGGCCGCGGGCGGGGCGGGAAGATCGGCGCCGTGGGTTCCGCCGAGCGGGCCGCCCGACTCGCCGACGTGTGATGAACGGCGCGAAATACCTCCTGTCCACAGCCGTTGAACCCCACATGAGCCGTGCGGATCACGAGACCGACGTCGTGGTGATCGGGGCTGGGCAGGCAGGCCTCTCCGCCGCCTATCACCTGCGGCGGGCCGGGTTCGCCAATGGTGACGGCTTCGTCGTGCTCGACCACGGGAAGCGGGCCGGGGGTGCGTGGCAGTACCGGTGGCCCTCTCTGGTGCTCGGCAAGGTGCACGGCATCTACGACCTGCCCGGCATGGCCTTCGGCACTCCGGACGTGACGCGTCCCGCCTCCGAGGTCGTCTCGGAGTACTTCGCTCGCTTCGAAAGCGTCTATGACCTCCCTGTTCTGCGGCCCGTCGACGTCCAGTCCGTGACGCGGGCGGGGGATCGGCTGCTCGTCACCAGCCCCGCGGAGTCCTGGGCCGCCAAGGCCGTCATCAGTGCCACCGGTACCTGGGACCGGCCCTTCTGGCCGCGTTACCCCGGGCAGGACACCTTCGCCGGCCGTCAACTGCACACGGCCGACTACACCGGGCCCGAGGACTTCCGTGGCCGGCGGGTTGTCGTGGTCGGGGGTGGGGCCTCGGCCGTTCAGCTACTCATGGAGTTCGCCCCGCTCGCCCGCTCGACGGCGTGGGTGACCCGGCGGCCGCCCGTGTGGCGGGACGAGCCGTTCAGCGAAAACTGGGGACGCGACGCCGTCGCGAAGGTCGATGAACGGGTTCGTGCCGGATTGCCTCCCGAGAGCGTGGTGAGCGTGACCGATCTGGCCGTGACGCCCGAGGTGCGCGCCGCGCGGGCTGCCGGGATCCTCGAGCGGCGGCCCATGTTCGAGCGCATCACGCCCGACGGGGTCGTCTGGGCGGACGGCTCGCGGTTCGACGCCGACGTCATCCTCTGGGCGACGGGTTTCCGCGCGGCGATCGACCACCTCGCGCCCTTGCACGTGCGGGAACCCGGGGGCGGGATCCGGGTGGACGGCACGCGCGTGGTGCGCGAGCCGCGTCTGCAATTGGTCGGGTACGGGCCCTCGGCGAGCACTGTCGGGGCGAACCGGGCGGGCCGGGCGGCGGTCGGTGAGATCAAGAAGCTGGTGCGTCATACATCCGAAGCTACCGAACACCTGAGCGAACGTCATCGCTGAACCGGGTGAACCTCAAAGCGGCGGAAATGAGCCGGTTTTTCTTGCGGGAGAACGAAAGGCGTTGGGCGCTGCCCCCGGTTCTCATGCTACCCGCGACCCCCGACAAAACTGAGACCGCCGCAAAAGGTCAGACCTCCGCATCCCGGTCCGCGGTGCAGTAGACCGCTCATCGGCACATGCTCTGAACTGCGGAAACCGTCGAAAACTCACCCTCTTGACCGATTCAACGACAAGACACGTCTTGTCAGCCGAATCCGATCATCGATACAGTCCGACTCTGTTAGGAAACTTTCCTAACAAAACGCCGCAGCCCACCGCCACCGCCGAGGCCCCCAAGGAGCGCGACGTGCCGTCGACCCGCCTGCGAAAACTCACCCCCGTGCTAGCCGCGGTCACCCTGCTGCCCTCGGCGATCGTCGTCGCCGACGCCAGCGAACAAGCCGATGTCCTGCTCTCGCAGGGAAAACCCGTCGCGACCTCCACCGTCGAAAGCTCGTCGTACGCCGGGAGCAAAGCCGTCGACGGCAGCACCACCACGCGCTGGGCCAGCGCTGAAGGCGCCGACCCGCAGTGGTTGCGGATCGACCTCGGCCAGTCCGCCGCGATCCACCGCGTCCTCCTGAACTGGGAAGCCGCCTACGCCAAGAAGTACCGCATCGAAGTCTCGGACGACGGCGCCAACTTCACCGCCGCCACCGCCGTCGACAACGGGGACGGCAAGACCGACGACCTCACCCTGAACGCCCACGGCCGGTACGTCCGCTTCGTCGGCGTCACCCGCGCGACGAGCTACGGCTACTCCTTCTGGGAAATGCAGGTGTTCGGCAGCACGGACTCCTCCGGCGACACCCAGGCCCCGACCACCCCGGCCGGCCTCACCGCCGGCACGACCACCGCCGGCAGCGCCGCCCTGACGTGGACCGCCGCCACGGACAACGTCGGCGTCGCCGGGTACGACGTCCTCCGCAATGGCACCCCCGTCGCGACCAGCGCCACGACGTCCTACACCGACACCGGCCTCACGCCCGACACCAGCTACACCTACGCCGTCCGCGCCCGCGACGCCGCCGGGAATCTCTCGGCCGCGAGCGCGCCCATCACCGTCAAGACCAAGGCGGGCAGCGGCACCAGCTTCGTCCTCGCCGCCGCAGGTGACATCGCCGAACGCTGCACGTCCAGCAGTTCGAGCTGCGCCCACGTCAAAACCGCGAAGCTCGTCGAGAACATGAACCCCGCCGCCGTGATCACCATGGGCGACAACCAGTACGACGACGCCCACCTCTCGGACTTCAAGTCCTACTACGACAAGACGTGGGGCAAGTTCAAGAGCATCACCCGCCCGATCCCGGGCAACCACGAGTCCTACGACGACACGCCGTTCAAGGGCTACGAGGACTACTTCGGCGCCATCGCCAAACCGCAGGGAAAGCGCTACTACAGCTGGGAAATGGGCAACTGGCACTTCATCGCCCTCGACTCCAACGACTTCGTCACCCACGACGACTTCGCCGAGCCGCCCCAGATCACCTGGCTCAAGCAGGACCTGGCCAGCAACAAGAAGGGCTGCGTCGCCGCCTACTACCACCACCCGCGGTGGAGCTCGGGCGACCACGGCGACAACCCCGACAGCATCGAGCTGTGGAACCTCATGACGGCCAACAAGGTCGACCTCGTCCTCAACGGCCACGACCACGACTACGAGCGGTTCGTCCCGCAGAACGCCGACGGCCAGGCGGACGGAGGAGGCCCCGTCGAGATCGTCGGCGGCAGCGGCGGCGCGAACCTCTACACCATCCACACCGCTCACCCGACGACCGCGAAGCTGCTGAAGACCTTCGGCGTCCTCAAGCTGTCGATGACGGACACCTCGTTCCAGTCGCAGCTCATCGGCGTCGACGGCAAGGTCCTCGACAGCAGCCCGACCTACACCTGCCACTAGGAGCCGGGCATGTACATCGCGGCGAGCCGTACCTCGGACCTGGCGACCGGCGAGAACCGGAAACCCGCACTGAAAAGAGTTTCCGCCAACGTCGTCGCGCTCGGGATGGTCAGCCTGGTCACCGACGTCTCCTCGGAGATGGTGACCGCCGTCCTCCCGCTCTACCTGGTGCTCGGCCTCGGCCTGAACCCGCTGCAGTTCGGGCTGCTCGACGGGCTCTACGCCGGCGCCACCGCGCTGGTGCGGGTGCTCGGCGGCCACCTCGCCGACCGGTGGCGGCGCCTGAAGGCCGTCGCCGGGTTCGGGTACGGCTTGTCCGCGGTGTGCAAGCTCGGCCTGGTCGCGGCCGGCTCGTCGGTCGCGGCGATCGGCGTCGTCCTCGCCGCCGACCGCACCGGGAAGGGCGTGCGCACCGCCCCGCGCGACGCCCTGATCTCGCTGTCCAGCGAGCCGGACGCGCTCGGCCGGTCGTTCGGCGTGCACCGCGCGCTCGACACCGTCGGCGCGTTCCTCGGCCCGCTCGTCGCGATGGCCGTGCTCGCGCTGAGCCTCGGCAGCTACACCAGCGTGTTCTTCACCAGCTTCTGCGTCGCGGCGATCGCCGTGCTGCTGCTCGCCCTCTTCGTCCGCGACCACCCGGGTGGCGTCGATCGCGCCGCGGTGTCACTGCGCACGGCAGTGGGACTGCTCAAGCAGAGCGACTTCCGGCGCGTGACGCTCTGGGCGGCGCTGCTGGGCCTGGTGACGGTCGGCGACTCCTTCGTCTACCTCGCCCTGCAACGGCGCTGGGAGATCGCGGCGACGTTCTTCCCGCTGCTGCCGCTCGGTACCGCCGGGGTCTACCTGGTGCTCGCCGTGCCGCTCGGCAAGCTCGCCGACCGGATCGGCCGCTGGCCGGTGTTCCTCGGCGGGCACGTCGCGCTGTGCCTGGCGCTCGTGCTGCTCTGCGGACCCGCCGCGCTGGTGTTCGCGGTGGTCGCGCTCGGCCTGCACGGCGTCTTCTACGCGGCCACCGACGGCGTCCTCATGGCCGCCGCCGGCCCGCTCATCCCGCGTGACCTCCGGGCCACCGGGATGGCCGTCGTGCAGACCGGGCAGGCCGTGGCCCGCATGCTGTCGTCTGTCCTCTTCGGACTGGCCTGGACGCTCTGGGACCTGACGCCCGCGGTGCTCGTCGCCGCCGGCTGCCTGGCCGTCGTCGCCCTCGCCGCCGCCTTCGTGAAACCGGTGCGCCCGTGAAGAAGATCGTCCTCGCCCTGGCCGGCACGGCCCTGCTCATCGCCGCGGCCGTCGTCTACACCGTCAGCGCCCGCCACGACTCCGCGGACGCCGCCCCCGCCGCCCAGCTCACGCTGAGCCCCGGTCAGCTGTTGTTCCGGGACACCGCCACCGGCCGCGTCGGCGTCCTCAGCCAGGGAGAACGCCGGCTCAGCGGCCTGAAGTGCGACCGGTTCGCGGTGGCGAAGCAGACGGCCGTGTGCCTGGCCGTCCAGCCGGGGACACTCCCGGCGGTCACCGACGTCCTCGTCCTCGACGACCACCTCGCCGTCCGCCACACCGAGACCCTGCCGGGCACACCGAGCCGCGCCCGGGTGTCCCCGGACGGCGAGCGCGTCGACTGGACGCTGTTCGTCACCGGGGATTCGTATGCGCAGACGGGATTTTCGACTCGCGCTGGACTGTACGAAGTGGACACCGGGCGGCTGGTCAAGACGATCGAAGAGCTGCCGGTGTTCGTCGGCGACAAGCGCTACTTCGCCGCCGACGTCAACTACTGGGGTATCACCTTCGCCCCCGACGGCAACCGCTTCTACGCCACGCTCGGCAGCAAGGGCAAGACGTACCTCGTCGAAGCCGACTACAAGCGCTACCGCGGGAAGACCGTGCGGGAGAACGTCGAATGCCCGTCGCTGTCCCCGGACGCCACCCGGGTCGCCTTCAAGAAGAAGGTCGGCGACGGCGTCTGGCGGCTCTCGGTCCTCGACCTGAAGACGATGGCGGAAACCGAGCTGGCGGAAACCCGCAGTGTCGACGACGAGGCCCTGTGGCAGGACGACCACACCGTCCTCTATGGACTGGACAACGCCGTCTGGGCGGTCCCGGCCGACGGCTCCGGCGCGCCGCGGAAGCTCGTCGACGGCGCCGCGTCGCCCGCCGTCACGGGGTGACGCCGACCGCCGCGAACAGCGTCCGGACGCAGAGGTCGCGCAGCTCGTCCTGGGTGACCTTCGGGTGTTCCAGCCACTCGAGGATGGTCGTCGCGACGAACGTCAGCCAGCCGCGCACGGCCAGCCGCGTCACCTCGGTGACCGGGGTCAGCACGCTCACCGCGTCCAGGATGCGGGTGGCGTTGGCGGACATCCCGGCCTCGCGGATCTCCTGGATCTCGCGGTCGGCGCCGCTCGCGGCGCGGTGCACGATGCGGTAGCCGTCCGGGTGCGAGCGTGCGAACTCGAGGTAGACGTCGAGCCCGGCCCGCAGCTGCTCCGCCACGGGCAGCGCCGGGTCGGGCTCGCTCATCGCCAGGAGCTGGTCGCGTTGCGCGCGGACGATCGAGGCGAAGAAATCCTTCTTGGTGGGGAAGTAGTGGTACAGCAGGCCGCGGGAGACCTGCGCGATCTCGGCGACCTCCTCGATCCACACCTCGTCGTACGGCCGGTTCGCGAACAGGCCGGCGCCGATCGCCAGCAGCTGCTCGCGACGCTGTTCGGTGCTCAGCCGCGTCCGCATCCCCCGAGCTTACTTGACACGGGTTCAGTAGCGGGGGATCGTGACCCTATTGGATACGGGTTCAATAGAGGGGCTTGCCGTGGACACCACCGGGATTCCGCACCGGCCGGGCCGCCTGCCGGTGATCGGCGACCTGATCGGCGCCAACCCGCGCACGCCGCTGCAGGACACGCTGCGCATCGGCCGGCGCGTCGGCCCGGTCTTCACGCGCAAGATCTTCGGCTTCGAGATCGTCTTCGTCGGCGGCGTCGACCTGGTCACCGAGCTGAACGACGAGACGAAGTTCGGCAAGCACGTCGGCCTGGGCATCGAGAACCTGCGCGCGGTGGCCGGCGACGGGCTGTTCACCGCGCACACCCACGAGCCGAACTGGCGGCTGGCCCACGACATCCTGCAGCCGGCGTTCTCCGCCGAGGCGATGCGCCGCTACCACCCGGTGATGCTGGAGGTCGCCCGCGAGCTGACCGCGGCCTGGGACGCGGCGGACGGCCCGGTCGACGTCGCCGCCGACATGACCCGGCTGACCCTCGAAACGATCGGCCGCGCCGGCTTCGGCTACCGGTTCGGCTCGTTCGAGCGCACCGAGCCGCACCCGTTCGTGACGGCGATGATCCGCGCGCTGCGGTACGCGCAGCTGCAGAACGTCAAGCTCCCGTTCGTGCGACGCGCGTTCGCCGGGACGGCCGAGCAGAACCGGGCCGACATCGCGACCATGACGAACCTGGTCGACGAGGTCATCGAAGCCCGCGCCGGCTCGGACAACCTGCTGGAGCTGATGCTCACCGAGGGCCACCCGGTGACGGGGGAACGCCTCGATCCGGTGAACATCCGCAACCAGGCCATCACGTTCGTCGTCGCGGGCCACGAGACGACGTCCGGCGCGCTGTCGTTCGCGTTGTACTACCTGACGCGCCACCCGGAGCTGCTGGCGAAGGCGCGTGCGGAGGTCGACGCGGTGTGGGGCGACCGCGAGCCGGCGTTCTCGGACGTCGCGAAGCTGCGTTACGTGCGCCGCTGCCTCGACGAGGCGATGCGGCTGTGGCCGACCGCGCCCGGTTACTCGCGCGAAGCACGCGAAGACGTCGTGCTCGGCGGGAAGTACCGGATGCGCAAGGGGGACTGGGTGATCGTGCCGCTGCCGCTGGTGCACCGCGATCCGTCGGTGTGGGCGGACCCGGAGCGGTTCGACCCGGACCGCTTCGAGCCCGCGGCGGTGAAGAAGCGGCCGGCGCAGGCGTACAAGCCGTTCGGGACGGGGGAGCGGGCTTGCATCGGGCGCCAGTTCGCGCTGCACGAAGCCGTGCTGGCGTTGGGGATGGTGTTGCAGCGTTACGACTTCGAGGTTGATCCGGGGTATGAGCTGAAGATCGTCGAGTCGTTGACGCTCAAGCCGAGCGGGTTCACCCTGCGGCCGCGGGTGCGCGCGACGACCGAAAATGTCGGTGCCCTCCGGTAGAGTGGAAAACGGGGGCCCGTCGTTCGTCAACTTTCTGGTCGAGTTTTCTGCTTGAACTCGGGGTTTGTGAAGCAGCACGAGCCGGAGCCTGCGCTTAGTGATGTTGTGTTTCGCCGGGGTCGCGGAGTGCGAGTGCTTCGGCGTCGCTCAGTTCGTCGCGAGCCGCGACTCGGCGGCGTGCTCGGACCTGGGCGGTGGTGTTGGGCCGGTACTGAGGGGCTCGGGAGCAGCCGCAGGTCAAAAACCCTTCGTATCGCAGTCCGGCCTGCAGGACGGCGGCGACGGCGGCCCATCGGCGATCATCGATCTTGCGTGGTGCTGCGAAGTCGTGACCGGCGTAGATCATCGGCGCTCGGCACCTGGTGCACAGATGCTCGGCCCCGTCCCAGGGGAGCTTGCTGCTCTGACGGCAAGCAAGGCACACATAGTGCACCTTGTAGGTGGTCTCGGCGTATCTGCACACAGACCACAGGCTACCTTTGGTCGTCTGCTCGTCGTGAGCTGATAACGAGCCGGGTGATGTACGTCCTGTCTACAGGTCATGCTGCCTGAGCTGCGGGTTTGCGGTCAGGTTGGTCTGGCTGCTTGTCGCGGAGCATGGCGTAGAGACGTCGCAGCGGCGACGGGCCAGGCAGATGAGGGCGGCGTTGTGGTTCTTGCCCTCGGCCCTCTTCCTGTCGTAGTAGGTCCGGCTGGTCGGGTCGGACAACGAGGCGAACGCGGCGAGGAAGAACGCGCGTTTGAGCTGCCGGTTGCCGGTCCGGGCGGGGTGCTCGCCCTTGATGCTGGTGCCGGAGCTGCGGGTCACGGGGGCGATGCCGGCGCAGGCGGCCAGATGCCCCGAGCTGGTGAAGTTGGACGCGTCGCCGACCTCGAGCAGGATGCGGACTGCGGTCCTGACGCCGATGCCGGGCATCGAGGTCAGGACCCCGGCAAGAGGGTGCGCATCAAGTGTCCCTTCAACCTGCTCGGTGACCTGCTTGTGTTGCAGCAGCACGGTTTCAGGTTGTCGGCCAGCCGCGGGAGCACGGTGTCGGCGGCTGCGGTGCCCGGGACGGTGATGGTCTGTTCGTCCAGCGCGGTCATGATCGCCTCGACCAGCCGCTCGCCCCTGCGGGGGCGCGTGGACCTTGGCGATCGCGGTCAGTTTGCGACGGCCGGCTTTGGCGATCCCGGTCGGGCCGCCGCAACGGGACAGGATCTCTAGGACGGCGGGGTGGCTGATCCGCGGGCCGATGGCGTGTTCGAGGGTGGGGTGGATGCCGGTGAGCAGGCCGCGGATGCGGTTGGCGATGCGGGTGGCTTCGCCGGCCAGGTCGTCGTCGAACCCGACCAGCGCCTCCAGCTCGGCGTCGTCACCGACGTCGACCGGTCGGAGTGTGTGGGGCAGGGAGCGGGCGGCATCGGCGATGACGAACGCGTCCCGGGCGTCGGTTTTGGCGCGGCCGGGGTAGAGGTCGGCGATACGGCGCATCGCCAGGCCGGGCAGGTAGGCGACTTGGTGTCCTGCGGCGCGGGCGACCGCGACCGGCAGCGCCCCGATGGTGGTCGGTTGGTCGACTACGACCAGCAGCGGCCCATGCTGGGCGAGTTTGTCGAACAACGCCCCGCAGCCTCGGTCCGGTGTTGAGCAGAGGCCCGTCATGCAGCCGCTTGCCGTCGGGGTCCAGTCCGACGGCGTGGTGGTTGTCTTCGCCGACGTCCAGGCCGAGGAACGCGCTCAAAAGTGCTGCTCATCCACCATGCCGTTCGTTCGCCGGGACGTCGTCACCGATCAGGCATCGAGCGCCGGCACCCACGCCTGCGACGAGACCTACCCAGTGGCTGCCGTGTCCCTATCAGCGGTCGGTCGATGCCACCAGACCCGATGACACGCCCCCGGATCATGGGTTCGACCGGGGCGCAAGTCATGCCGGGCCTGGTGACCACAGCTCCTTGAACAGGAACTACGAAAAAAGTAACGGGGGGCGCCCCCGCGGGCCGCGGTCAGGACTCCAGGTAACGCACCTGCTCGCCCTTCCCGCGCTCGTAGCCGTCCCGCCCGGCGAGGTGCTCCGGCACCCCGACCTCCCACCACGCCCCGGCCTCGGTCCACGTCGAGGGCTGTGTCTTCACCACGACCACCGCCGGCCGTTGCTCGGCCACCGCCGCCGAGCGCGCCGAAGCGTAAGCCGTGCGCAATGAGTCCACTGTGGACGCTGTGAACACCACGCAGCCCAGGGACTCCGCGTGACGGGCGAAGTCCACCCGCGGCGGCGAAGCGTGCGAAGTCGTGCAGTCGGCGTAGAAGTTGTTGAACGGCTTCCCGCCCTGGCCCTCTTGGAGCCGCGCGATCACCGCGTACCCGTCGTTGTCGCACACCACCGCCACGAACGGGTGGCCGGCGAACGCCGCCGAGAACAGCTCCGAGTTCAGCATCAAGTACGAGCCGTCGCCGAGGAGCGTCGTGACCAGGCCCGGCCATGCGATCGCCGCGCCCCACGCGCCCGACAGCTCGTAACCCATGCACGAAAACCCGTACTCGACGTCCATCGACAGCGCACCCGACCCGCGCCACCCGCCGATCAGCTCGCCCGGCAGGCCGCCCGATGCCGTCATCACGTAATCGTCCGGCGCCGACAGGTCGTTCACCGCCCCGACCACCTGGGCGTAGGAGGGAAGCGAGCCGGAAGGAGTACGCAGTGAGTCGATGTGCGCGTCCCACGCAGCACGCTCGTCCGCGGCGCGCGCGGTCCACGACGGGTCGACGCGCCAGCTCTCCAGCTGGGCGGCCAGGTCCGTCAGGCCGGCGTCCGCGTCCCCGATCACCGAAAGCGCCCCGTGCTTCACCGCGTCGAACCGGGCCGCGTTGAGCGAAACCAGGTGCACGTCCGGGGAGAACACCGTCCAGGACGCCGTCGTGAAGTCCTGCAGCCGCGTCCCGACCGCCAGCACCACGTCGGCCTCGGCCGCGACGGCGTTCGCCGACGACGAGCCTGTGATGCCCAGCGGCCCGGCGTGCAGCGGGTGGTCGTGCGGCACCAGCGTGCGGCCCGCGGTCGTCTCGACGAGGGGAATCCCGTGCCGCTCGGCGAAGTCGAGGGCCCGCCGCCCGGCGCCGGAGTAGCGGGCGCCGCCGCCGAGCACCAGCAACGGACGCCGGGACGCGCGCAGGACGCCCGCCGCCTCGGTGACCGAACGGCGGTCGGGACGCGGGCGCAGCGGGCGGTGCGTCACCGGCGCGAACAGCGCGTCCGGGAAGTCGTACGTCTCCACCTGGACGTCCTGCGGCAGCGCCAGCACCACCGGCCCGCTGTCCGCCGGGTCCGTGAGCACCCGCGCGACCTGCGGCAACGTCGAAAGCAGCTGCTCGGGCCGGGTGATCCGGTCGAAGTAGCGCGAGACCGCGCGGAAGGCGTCGTTCACCGTCGCGGTCGCGTCGCCGAACGGCTCGATCTGCTGCAGCACCGGGTCCGGCGCCCGGCCGGTGAACGTGTCGCCCGGCAGCAGGAGCACCGGCAGCCGGTTCGCGTGCGCGACGCCGGCCGCGGTGACCATGTTCAGCGCGCCCGGCCCGATCGACGACGTCACGACGCCGACCTGCCGCCGGTGCGTGGCCTTCGCGTAGCCGACCGCCGCCAGCGCCATGCCCTGCTCGGTGTGCCCGCGCCACACGGGAAGCTCGCCGCGGTGCTCCTCCAAGGCGGTCCCGAGCCCCAGGACGTTGCCGTGCCCGAAGATCGCGAAGACGCCGGGGAAGAGCGGGACCTCACGCCCGTCGAGGGTTTCGGAGCGCTGGGCGAGGAGCCAGCGGACCAGGGCTTGAGCCGTCGTCAGCTTCACTGGACACGCCCTTCGTGACTCGTGACGGGGCAGCGGGGGTCGAGGTCCTGCGACGCCCACGTGTCGCGCACCCAGCCGTGCGCGGGGTCGTCGCAGAAGGCCATGGACCGCTCCTCGGCCGGCCCGGCCAGGACGTTCAGGTAGTACATCGGGTAGCCCGGCGCGGCCACGCACGGCCCGTGGTAGCCGCGCGGGATGAGGAAGACGTCGTGGTCGCGGACGGCGACGTCTTCGTCCAGGTCGCCGTCGGTCGTGTACGTCCGGTGCAGGCCGAAGCCTTCGCGCGACGGCGTCACGCCGTCGCGGCCGGCGATGCGGAAGTAGTAGATCTCCTCGTTGACGACTTCGCATTCGGTGGCTTCATCGTGCTTGTGCGGCGGGTACGACGACCAGTTGCCGCCCGGCGTGATCAGCTCGCACGCGTTGAGCTTGTCGGCGTGGTCCCACACCCCGGGCACGCCGAAGTTGGTCACCTGCCGCGTCGCCTGCCCGGCTCCGCGCACCTCGACCGGGACGTTCTCGGCGGGGCCGTACGCCGGTGCGAGACGGCGAGTGCAGCGCGCCATCGGCAACGCGACCTCCAGACCGTCCTTTGTCGACAACTCGACTTCGGCGTCACGCGGCACGTAGGTGAAGTCCGTCACGCGCGTGAAGACCGACTCCCGGCCGCGCAGCTCGAAGACCTGGCCGTCGACCCGGACGGTCGCGGACCCGGAGAGGGGCAGCACGAACGCCTCGAACTCGCCGGTGTGCAGGACGCGGACTTGGCCGGGGGCCAGGGAAAGCACCCGCAGGCCGGTGTACGTCCAGCCCGCGCTGTCCGGGGTGAGCCGGACCGGGTCGGCGTCGTCGGACAGTGTCCCGAGTGGACGGTGCAGCTTGCTCACTTCGCGGCCTCCAGTTCCTTCGCGGCGGCGGTCGGTCACAGCAGCTCCTCGATTTCGGCCGCGGTCGGCATCGCGTCGGCGCAGGCCAGGCGGGACGCCACCAGCGCGCCCGCCGCGTTCGCGTACTCCGCGATGCGCACCGGGTCCCAGCCGGACAGCAGCCCGTGGATCAGCGCGCCGCCGAAGCCGTCGCCGGCGCCCAGGCCGCAGACGACCTCGACGCGCTGCGGAGGGACGGTCGACCGTCCCTCCGGCGTCGCGACCAGGACGCCCTCGGCGCCCTTCTTGATCACGGCCAGCCGGAGTCCGCGTTCCAGCAACCGGTCGGCGGCCGCATCGGGCTCCGCCGTGCCGACGGCGACCTCGACCTCGGTGCGGTTGCCGACCGCGACCGTCACGTGGTCGAGCATCCCGCCGATCTCGGTGCGCGCGCTTTCGACGTCAGGCCAGAACATCGGCCGGTAGTCCAGGTCCAGGACCGTGTGCTCCCGGCGTCCCCGCGCCTCGAGGATCTTCCGCTGGGTGGCCCGCGCGGGCTCGGCGGAGACGCCGGTTCCGGTGACCCACAGCAGCGGCACCGACTCGACGACGTCCCACGGCACGTCGTCGTCGGTGAGCGTGAGGTCAGGGGCGAGGGGGGAGCGGTAGAACAGCAGCGGCGGGTCCGCGGGCGGGTTCAGCTCGCAGAACACGACCGGCGTCTGGAGATCCGGCGACGTGCCCACAAAAGCCGGTGAGACGCCGAAGCCGTCGAGGGCCTGCCGGACGTAGTCGCCGAAGCCGTCCGGGCCGACCTTGGTCAGCACCGCCGTCGACTGGCCGAGCCGCGCGGCGGCGACCGCGACGTTGGTCGCGGTCCCGCCGAGCGACTTCGCGAACGTGCTGACGCCGGCCAGCGGCACGCCGCTCTGCTCGGGGTAGAGGTCGACACCGACCCGGCCGATCGTCAGCGCTTCGAGGGTCACGCCTTCTCCACCTGCCGCAGTTCGTGTTCGAGAGCTTCCAGTTCGGCACCGCCCGCCATCTGCCGGGTCAGCTCGTTGATGTCGATGTCCTTCTTCTCGTACGACCCGAGCGGCGCACCCCGCTTGAGCAGCAGGAACCGGTCGGCGACGGGGTAGGCGTGGTGCGGGTTGTGCGTGATCAGCACGACGCCGAGCCCGCGGTCCCGGGCCTGCGCGACGTACTTCAGCACCACCCCGGCCTGCTTGACGCCGAGAGCCGCCGTCGGCTCGTCCAGGATCAGCACCTTCGCCCCGAAGTACACCGCACGCGCGATCGCGACGCACTGGCGTTCACCACCCGAGAGCGTGCCGACCGGCTGCTCGACGTCCCGCAGGTCGATGCCCATGTCGGACAACGCCTTCTTGGTCGTCTCACGGCCCTTCTTCCGGTCCAGCATGCCGAACTTGGTGGTCGGCTCGGAACCGAGGAAGAAGTTGCGCCAGACGCTCATCAGCGGCACCACCGCGAGGTCCTGGTACACGGTCGCGATCCCGCGGTCGAGGGCTTCGCGCGGGGACGCGAACCGGACCGGCTCGCCCTCGACGAGGAACTCGCCGCGGTCGTGCTGGTGCACCCCGGCCAGGATCTTGATCAGCGTGGACTTCCCGGCGCCGTTGTCGCCGAGCACGCAGGTCACCTCGCCCGCGTTGACCACAGTGGACACCTCGCGCAGCGCGATGACGCTGCCGTACGTCTTCCCGATGTCACGGACTTCCAGCAGGCTCATCGGCGTACCCTCTCCGCGCGGCGTCGGAAGGCGTTGTTCACCAGGACCGCGGCCAGCAGCATGATGCCGAGGAACAACATGAACCAGTCGCTGTTCCACTGCGCGAACACGATGCCCTGGCGCGCCATGCCGAAGATCAGCGCGCCGATCGCCGCGCCCACCGCCGAGCCGAACCCGCCGGTGAGCAGGCAGCCACCGATGACCGCCGCGATGATGTACTGGAACTCCAGCCCGATGCCCTGGTTCGCCTGCACGCTCGCGAAGCGCAGGATGTTGATCGAGCCGACCAGCCACGCGCCGAGCGCGGTGCCCATGAACAGCAGGATCTTCGTGCGCACCACCGGGACGCCGACCGAGCGGGCCGACACCTGCGAGCCGCCGACCGCGAAGATCCAGTTGCCGAACCGGGTCCGCACCAGCAGCCACGCGGCGATCGCCGTGACGACGATCCACCAGACGATCGACGACTGGAACTCCGTGCCGCCGATGCTGAACGTCGACGCGAACAGCCCGCCGGCCGACTCGTAACCGCTGGTCGAGCGCATGCCCGACACCTGGACGGTGTTGGTCACCCAGCGCGTCACGCCGAGGTTGAGCCCCTGCAGGGCGAGGAACGACCCGAGCGTGACGATGAAGCTGGGCAGCCCGGTCTTCATGACCAGCCAGCCGTTGAACGCGCCGACGCCGAGCGCGAAGGCCAGGGACACGAGCAGCGCGAGCCAGACGTTCCAGCCCGCCTGCGTCGCCAGCATCGCCGTGACCAGCGACGTCGACGCCGTCATGACGCCGGCCGAGAGGTCGAACTCGCCGCCGACCATGAGCAGCGCGACCACGACGGCCATGATGCCCAGCGTCGACGAGTCGTCGAGCCAGGTCGCCACGCCCAGTGGGCTGAGGAACTGGCCGGTGACCACGGAGAAGAAGACGAACACGAGCACCGCGCCGAGGAGCGCGCCGATCTCGGGCCGGACCACCAACCGGTCGGTCAGGCTCTTCTTGGCGACGCGCTCGTCGGGCTGTGCCTGGATGGCTGCGGTCATCGCGTGCCGCGCTGCGCGTACGGGGCCACGGTGTCGATGTTGGTCTTGTCGACGAAGCCGGGGCCGGTCTGCACGGGCTTGCCGCCGCCGATGGTGTTGCCGTTCTCCTTGTACAGCTTGAGGAAGACGATCGGCAGGTAGCCCTGCTCGTACTGCTGCTGGTCGACGGCGAAGAGGATCGTGCCCGCCTTGATGGCCGCGACGACGTCGGCGTTCAGGTCGAACGTCGCCACCTGCGCCTTCGAGCTCGCCTCCTTGGCCGCGTCCACCGCGCGGGCCGCGACCTGCGAGTTCAGCGCCAGCACCGCGTCGATCGCCGGGTCGGACTGCAGCGCGCCGCGGATCCGGGCCTGCGCGTCGGTCGGGTTGGAGATGTCGACCTGCAGCGTGGTGACGTTGCCGAAGGTCTGCTTCGCGCCGTCACAGCGCTGGTTCTGGCCGATGTTGCCGGCCTCGTGGATGACGCACAGCAGCTTCGTCTTGCCCGCCGCCTTGAGCCGCTGGCCCGCGCCCTGGCCCGCCAGGCCCTCGCTCTGCCCGACGTGCGCGATCGCGCCGTACTGCGCGCTGAAGTCCTCGCCGGAGTTGATGGTGACGACCGGGATGCCGGCCTTGACCGCGTTCTGGATCGACGTCTGCAGGGCCTGCGGGTTCGCCATCGAGACGACCAGGCCGCCGACCTTCTGCGCGACCGCGTTGTCGATCAGCCGGGCCTGGTTGCCGGGGTCGCCGTCGGCGAAGTAGTCGACGCCGACGTTCAGGTCCTTGCCCGCCTGCTCGGCGCCGTTCTTCACGACGTTCCAGAAGGCGTCGCCGGCGCTGCCGTGCGTGACGACGGCGACCTTCAGCGGCCCGCCGGTGCTCGGCGCCGCGGCCGGCGAGCTCGGGCTGCCGCTCGACGAGTTGTCGGCGCTCGGGCCGCTGCAGGCGGACAAGACGAGCCCGGCGGCGGCGATCGCCGCCACCCCCGCCAGCTTCTTGATTGAGAACACAGTCACTCCTTTGGGACCAGGGAATCAGTGGGAGTCGATGATCTTCGCGAGGTGGGCCAGGCTGCGCTCGGTGTCCCGCCGGGGTAGGTCGTCGGGGCTCTCCGCGCCGAGGGCGGTGTCCTGTTCGAGGACGTACCAGCCGTCGTAACCCGCCGCTTGGACGGAGCGCACCATCGCCGCCACGTCCACGTCGCCCTCGCCGAGCGGGGTGTAGATGCCCCGCCCGACCGCGTCGGTGTAGCCGAGCCGCCCCGCGCGGACTTCGGCCGCCAGGTCTTCTCGGACGTCCTTCAGATGCACGTGCCCCACCCGTTCGGGATACCGCTGCGCCAGCTCGACCGGATCCGTCCCGCCGATCATCAGGTGCCCGGTGTCGAGGCACAAGCCGAGGTCGGAGTCGGCGAGGAACCGCTCGACCTCGGCCCGCTGCTCCACGTGCGTCCCGACGTGCGGGTGCAGCACGGTGCGCAGGCCGTGGGCGGCGGCGATGTCGCGGATCTTGCCGGCGGTCTCGACGAGCGTCGCCCATTCGGCGTCGGTCAGCTTCGGGCGGTCGTCGTAGCCCTCGAGGCCGGTCGCGGCGGCGAGCACGAGGACGTCACCACCGCACGCGGCGAACAGCGCGGCCGACTCTTCCGCTTCCTTGAGCGCGCCCTCCTGATCGGCGTGGAGGACGACGGCGAGGAAGCCGCCGACGAGCGTCAGGCCGTGGCTCCCCAGTAGCTCGCGCAGCTCGGCCGGGTCGCGCGGGAGGTACCCGGGCGGACCCAGCTCCGTCGCCTGGACGCCAAGGGCCGCCATCTCGCCGAGCACGGTCGCCGCGTCCAGCACCCGGCCCCAGCCCGGTACTTCGCAGACGCCCCAGGAGATCGGGGCGGCGGCCACGCGGATCGTCGCTGTCACAAGGGGCCTCCGTTGGTCCGTTGGAGCGCTCTATTGATTAGAGCGCTCTAATCTTGTAGCGTTCGTCACACCAAGTCAAGGCCGAGTTTCCGGTGATCAGGGGAGGTGCCGCATGCGTCCGACGATGGAGGACGTCGCCGCGCGGGCGGGAGTTTCCCGCGCGCTGGTCTCCCTGGTGATGAGGAATTCACCGAAGGTCTCCGACGCCCGGCGCGCGGCCGTCCTGCGCGCGGCCGAAGAACTGGGCTACCAGCCGCACGTGATGGCGCGGTCGCTGGCCAGCCGGACGTCCACGGTGCTCGGCGTGATGGTCAACGACCTGCGCAACGCCTTCTTCGCCGACGTCGTCGAGGGGCTGGACGCGGCCGCGCAGGCGGCGGGCTTCGACCTGATCCTCAACACCGGCGGCCGCAGTCCCACGCGCGAGTGGAACGCCCTGCACAACCTGCTTTCCTTCCGCCCGGCCGGGATCATCCTGCTCTCGCCGGTCGTCCCGGCGGCGTCGATCCAGGTCGCGGCCAAGCAGTGCCCGGTCGTGCTGGTCTCGCGGACGATCCGCGCGTCCACAGTGGACACGGTGAACGACGACGGCGAAGCGGGTTCCGCGCTGGCCGTCGATCACCTGGTCGGGCTCGGGCACCGGCGCATCGCGCACCTGGACGGCGGGGGAGCGGCGGGCGCGGCCCAGCGGCGCCGCGGGTTCGAGGCGGCGATGCGGCGGCACGGCCTCGAGCCGGTCGTCGTGCGCAGCGAGCACACCGACACGGCGGGCGAGAAGTCCGTGCGGGAGCTGCTGGCGACGTACTCGCGGGCCGAGCTGCCGACGGGGTTGGTGGCGGGCAACGACTTCAACGCCGTGGGGGCGATCTCGGCGCTCGAAGAGGCGGGCCTGCGCGTGCCCGAGGACGTCTCGGTCGTCGGCTACGACAACACGTCGCTGGCCGCGCTGCGGCACCTCTCACTGACCACAGTGGACCAGCCGCGCACCGAAATGGGCCGCCTGGCCTTCGAAGCGCTGGCCGAACGCGTCCGCGGGGAACGCACGGAGCCGGTCCGGCACCTGCTGCACCCGTCACTGGTGGTCCGGGCGACCACCGCCGAGATTTCCGAAACAGGAGGAGCTGCACGATGAGGTTGGGACTGGCGGGCACCGGCCGGATCGGCACCGCCCACGCGGAGACGCTGAAGGGCTTCGACGAGGTCGAGTCGGTCGTGGTGGCGGACGTCGACCCGGCGCGAGCCACCTCCGCCGCGGCGAAGATCGGGGTCGAATCGGCTTCCCTCGACGAGCTGTTCTCCGCCGGGCTGGACGGCCTGGTCGTCACGGCGGCCACCGACGCGCACCCCGGCCTGATCATCGCGGCGGTCGACGCGGGCATCCCGGTGTTCTGCGAAAAGCCGGTGGCCGCGGACATCCCGGGCACCCTCGCCGTCATCGACCGCATCCGCGCGTCGGATGTGCCGGTCCAGATCGGCTTCCAGCGCCGGTTCGACGCGGGGTACGCGGCGGCTCGCGCGGCCGTGGCGTCCGGTGAGCTGGGCTGGCTGCACACGCTGCGCGCGACGACGTTCGACCCGGCACCGCCGCCGGCGGAGTACGTCGCCCACTCGGGTGGGTTGTTCCGCGACTGCGGCGTCCACGACTTCGACATCATCCGCTGGGTGAGTGGCCGCAAGGTCGAGGAGGTGTACGCGATCGGCGCCAACCGCGGCGAGCGGTTCTTCGTGGACGCGGGCGACGTCGACACGGCGGCCGCGACGCTCACCCTGGACGACGGCACCCTGGCGACGGTGTCGCTGACCCGCTACAACGGCGCGGGCTACGACGTGCGGCTCGACGTGCTTGGGTCGGTCTCGGGGGTGGTCGTGGGCCTGGACGACCGGGCGCCGCTGCGCTCGGTGGAGCCGGGAGCCGCACCGCTGCCGGGCCCGGCGTACCCGGGGTTCATGGAGCGGTTCCGCCCGGCGTACACGACGGAGCTGAAGGCGTTCCTGGACGTGGTCGCCGGCCGGGCGCCGTCGCCGTGCGTCGCGGCGGACGCGTTGGAGGCGTTCTACATCGCGGAGGCGTGCGAGGTGTCGCGGCGCGAACGGCGTCCGGTGAAGCTGAGGGAGGTCCGGCGCTGATCACGCTGACCCCGCTCGACGAGCCCGCCCTCGCGCGGCTGCTCGAAGCCGCCGTCGCCGGGGCGGACCCGCTCGACGTCATGCCCCCGGTCGACGGCCCGCCCGGCTGGATCGCGGCGCGCCGGGCGGCGTTCCTGGATTTCCACCGCGGCCGCTCGCTGAACCCGGCGACCGCGGTGGAACGCACCTGGGTGGTCGACGCGGACGGCATCGCGGTCGGAGCCGCCCGGCTGGAACGCCACGGCGATGCGGTGGAGGCGGGCATCTGGCTGAGCCGCGACGCCCGCGGTCGCGGAATCGGCCGCGAGGTGACGCAACTGCTCTTGGCCGAAGCCCGCAGTTCCGGTGCGACGAGGTTCATCGCTTCGACGACCCCGGAAAACAGAGGTGCCCGGTCGCTGCTGGCCGGGCTCGGCGCAGCCCTCACCATCGACGGCGGCGAAGTCCGCGCGGAACTACCGCTGAGCTGACTTCAGCCGCGGCAGGATCTCCGTCCGGACGTACTCCAGCGCGTCCCGCGAAGGCTCGATGTGCGGCCCCTGCACCCACACGACCCCGTGGCGCACCGCCGCCGCCGTGACCCGTTCCCGCAGTGGCCCGACGACTCCCGCGCCCAGCACGAGAGCGTCCACCACACCGAGCCGGGACAGCACCGCCTCCTCCGAAGCGACGCCGTCCGCGGCGAAACCCGCCGCGGACAGCGCCGCCGTCACCCTCGAGACCGTGGCCGGGTTGCGGCCGAACAGCAGCACCTTCATGCCGCCCAGGCTCACACCTCAAGGGCACTCGAAGTCAAGCTCGACGTCAGGACAGCTCGAGCGTGGGGGAGTACATCTCGATCCAGTGGTACAGGTCGAGCACCCGGTCCAGGCCGATGCGCATGGCCGGGTCCATCGTCGCCGAGTCCACTTCGGACGCCCGGTGCGCCCACGCGCGGTCGACCAGGCCGAACACGTCGTGCTTCGGCTCGGCCAGCACCTCCTTGACCTGCTGCTGCAGCGCCGCCGCGTAACCCGGGTCCTGCGTCGACGGGTAGGGGCTCTTCACCCGCTGGGCCACCGACTCCGGCAGCACGTGCTTGGTGGCGTGCCGCAGCAGGCTCTTCTCGCGGCCGTCGAACGTCTTCAGCGACCACGGCGTGTTGTAGACGTACTCGACCAGCCGGTGGTCGCAGAACGGCACGCGGACCTCCAGGCCCACCGCCATCGACGCGCGGTCCTTGCGGTCGAGCAGCATCCGCACGAACCGGGTCAGGTGGAGGTTGCAGATCGTCCGCATCCGGGCCTCGAGAGCGGACTCGCCGTCGAGGTGCTCCACACCCGCGACCGCGGTCTTGTACTGGTCGGCGACGTACGACTCGACGTCGAGGTTCTTGACCAGCTCCGGCGTGTACAGCGACGACCGCTCGTCCATCATCGACGTGCGGAACGCCAGCCACGGGAACGTGTCCGCGTTGACGGCCTTCTCGTCGTGGAACCAGCGGTAGCCGCCGAACACCTCGTCGGCCGACTCGCCCGACAGCGCCACCGTCGACTGGCCGCGGATCGCCTTGAACAGCAGGTACAGCGACGTGTCCATGTCGCCGAGGCCGGCCGGGATGTCCCGGGCCCGCAGCACCGCGCGCCGGACCTCGGGGTCGGTCAGGTCGCCCGGGTTGAGCATGACGTCCTCGTGCGCGGAGTTCACCAGCTGGGCGACGTCCCGCACGAACGGCGAGTCCGCGGTGTCGCGCATCTCGTCCGGCTTGAAGTTCTCCTCCTGGCCGAAGAAGTCGACGGAGAACGTCCGCAGCTGCTCGCCCTGCTCGGCCAGCCGCGCGGCGGCCAGACCGGTGACGGCACTGGAGTCGAGGCCGCCCGAGAGCAGCACGCACCGCGGGACGTCCGCGACGAGCTGGCGGTTGACGATGTCGGTCATCAGCTCGCGCACGCGCGCGACCGTCGTCTCCTGGTCGTCGGTGTGCTTCTTCGCGTCCAGCTTCCAGTACGTGCGGGTCTTGATGCCCTCGCGGGACACGGTGACGATCGTGCCCGGCTGGACCTCTTCCATGTCCTTCCACAGCGACCAGCCCGGCCGCTTGGTGAAGCCGGCCAGCTCGCGGAAGCCGTCGAGGTCGACGACCTTCTTCGCGAGCGGGTTGGCCAGGATCGCCTTCGGCTCGGAGCCGAACAGGACGCCGTCGCGGGTCGGGTAGTAGTAGAACGGCTTGATGCCCATCCGGTCGCGGATCATGACGAGCCGGTCGTCGCGCTCGTCCCAGATCGCGAAGGCGTACATGCCGTTGAGGTGGTCGACGACCTCGTCGCCCCACTGCAGGTAGCCGTGCAGCACGACCTCGGTGTCGCTGTCGGTCTCCCACTTGTGGCCGAGCTTCGTCAGCTCTTCCTTCAGCTCGGTGAAGTTGTAGGCCTCACCGCTGTAGACCATCGCGACCTCGCCGTTCGGCGTGCGCACCGACATCGGCTGCCGGCCGCCGGGCAGGTCGATGATGGCCAGCCGCCGGTGGCCGAGCGCGACGTTGCGGCGCACCCAGGTGCCCTCGTCGTCCGGGCCGCGGCAGGACATGGTCGCCGTCATCGCGTCGACCACTTCCTGGCGGCGGGTGAGGTCGGCGTCGTAGGAAACCCAGCCGGCGATACCGCACATAGGTGATCCCCTCTCCCAAGATTTGCTTAGCCGATACAACTATCGGTAACACAGGTGTAACACGGGCTGTAGATCTTGTCTGCCCGAATTGCACGTTCCGCACTTGTTCCGTCACTCGTTGTGTCGCGAGTCACTAACCAACTGCATGCAGTGACAACGAGGCAAACGTTTGCGTGACGGCCGCCACCGGCCATAAAGACGGCGTAAACGGGTGTCAGGAACGCATCAAGGCGCCGTCAGCCGCGGGTCGCGACGGGGTCCCGGAGCCGCACAGTGAACGCGTCCGGTCACCGAACCCGGTGACCCGTCTTGAGAGGTGCCCTGTGGCCGACTTGCTCTACGCCGTCCTGCTGATCGGCGTGTTCGTGGTGCTCGCGCTGGCGCTGCGCGGGATGGAGAAGCTGTGAGCGCCGCGGCCAACATCGTCGGCGGCCTGCTGGCGCTGGGCCTGCTCGGTTACCTCTTCGTCGCGCTGATCAAGCCGGAGAAATTCTGATGTCCGACACGACGGCCGGGCTCATCCAGCTCGGCCTCCTCCTCGCCGCCCTCGCCGCGGTCTACAAACCGCTCGGCGACTACCTGGCGCGCGTCTTCTCCACCGAGAAGCACCTGAGGCTCGAGAAGGGTCTCTACAAGCTCTTCCGCGTCAACCCGGACTCGGAGCAGCGGTGGCCGACCTACGCCGCCGGCGTGCTCGGCTTCTCGTTCGTCTCGATCGTCCTGCTCTACCTGCTGCAACGGCTCCAGCCGCTGCTGCCGTGGAACCTGGGGCGCGGCTCGGTGAGCCCGGCCGTCGCGTTCAACACGGCGGTTTCGTTCGTCACCAACACGAACTGGCAGTCCTACGTCCCCGAGACGACGATGGGCCACTTCGTGCAGATGGCCGGGCTGACCGTGCAGAACTTCCTGTCGGCGGGCGTCGGCCTGGCCGTGGCGATCGCCGTGACGCGCGGGTTCGTCCGCGCGAAGACCGACCGGCTCGGCAACTTCTGGGTGGACCTGACGCGCGGCACGGTCCGCGTCCTGCTGCCGATGGCCTTCGTGTTCGCGCTCGTGCTCGTGGCCTTGGGTGTCGTGCAGAGCCTCAAAGCCGGCGTCGCCGTCACCAACCCGGACGGCAGCCACAGCACCATCGCGCTGGCCCCGGCCGCGAGCCAGGAGGTGATCAAGGAGCTGGGCACCAACGGCGGTGGCATCCTCAACGCCAACTCCGCGCACCCGTTCGAGAACCCGAACGCCTGGACCAACCTGATCGAGCTGTTCCTGATCCTGGTCATCCCGGTCAGCCTGACCCGCGCGTTCGGCAAGCTCGTCGGCAAGCCCAAGCAGGGGTACGTCCTGCTCGGCGTGATGGGCCTGCTCTGGGCGGCGTCGCTGGCCCTCATCTGGTTCTCCGAAGCCAACGCGAGCAACCCGGCGGCGCTGGCCGCGGGCGCGAGCATGGAGGGCAAGGAACAGCGGTTCGGCATCGGGTTGACGTCGATCTTCGCCGACACCACCACGGGCACCTCGACCGGCGCGGTCAACGGCGCCCACGACAGCCTGTCCGGCCTCGGCGGCGGGGGACCGCTGCTCAACATGCTGTACGGCGAGATCTCGCCCGGCGGCGTCGGCACCGGTCTCTACGGCATCCTCGTCATGGCGATCATCGCGATGTTCCTGGCCGGCCTGATGGTCGGGCGCACGCCGGAGTACCTGGGCAAGAAGCTCGGCAAGCGCGAGGTCACCTGCGCGGCCATCGCCATGCTCGCCATGCCGACCGTCGTGCTCCTCGGTTCCGGGATCGCGTTGCTGCTGCCGAATACAGCGGGCGCGCTCGGCAACGGCGGCGCGCACGGCCTGTCGGAAATCCTCTACGGCTACGCGTCCACCGGCAACAACAACGGCAGCGCCTTCGGCGGCCTGACCGCGACGAACGACTGGTTCCAGTCCTCGTTCGGCGTCGCCATGGCCTTCGGCCGGTTCATCCCGATCGTCGCCGTGCTCTGCCTGGCCGGTTCCCTGGCCGCGCAACGCAAGGTGCCCGAAACCGCAGGCACCCTGCCCACCACCGGGCCGCTGTTCGCCACCATGCTCACCGGCACGGTGGTGCTCGTCGCGGCCCTCACGTTCATCCCGGCGCTCGCGCTCGGGCCCATCGCGGAGGCACTCGCATGACCGTCACCGAAGAACGACCCCAGGTGACTCCCGCCGAAACCACCAGCCGGGTCGGCGCCGGGGTGTTCAGCCCCCGCCAGCTCTGGACGTCGCTGCCGGACGCCTTCCGGAAGCTCAACCCCAAGCACCAGCTCGGCAACCCGGTGATGTTCGTGGTGTGGGTGGGATCCGCGCTGACCACGGTCTTCGCGGTCACCGACCCGAGCGTGTTCACCATCCTGATCGCCGTCTGGCTGTGGTTCACGGTCCTCTTCGCGAACCTCGCCGAAGCCGTCGCCGAAGGACGCGGCAAGGCCCAAGCCGAAAGCCTGCGACGGTCGAAGAAGGAGACGGTCGCCCGCCGGCTCACCGCGACCGGCTCCGAAGAACAGGTACCCGGCGTAGAGCTGAAGGTCGGCGACCTGGTCGTCGTCGAAGCGGGCCAGGTGATCCCGGGTGACGGCGACGTCGTCGAGGGCATCGCGACCGTCGACGAGTCGGCCATCACCGGCGAGTCCGCCCCGGTCATCCGCGAGTCCGGCGGCGACCGCAGCGCCGTCACCGGCGGCACGACCGTGCTGAGCGACCGGATCGTCGTGCGCATCACCACCAAACCCGGCGAGTCCTTCGTGGACCGCATGATCGCGTTGGTGGAAGGCGCTTCGCGGCAGAAGACGCCGAACGAGATCGCGCTGACGATCCTGCTCTCGACGTTGACCATCATCTTCCTGCTCGCGGTCGTCGCACTGCAGCCGATGGCCCGGTACTCGGGGTCCGAGCAGTCGGTGATCGTCCTGACCGCGTTGCTCGTTTGCCTGATCCCGACGACGATCGGCGCGTTGCTGAGCGCCATCGGCATCGCGGGCATGGACCGCCTGGTGCAGCGCAACGTCCTCGCGACCAGCGGCCGCGCGGTCGAAGCCGCCGGCGACGTCTCGACGTTGCTGCTCGACAAGACCGGCACGATCACCTTCGGCAACCGCCGCGCGACCGAGCTGATCCCGGTCGGAACGTCCACACCGGAGGAACTGGCGCGCGCCGCCCGGCTGGCCAGCCTGGCCGACGAAACGCCCGAAGGACGCAGTGTCGTCGAGCTGACCGAGGACCACGCGGGCCAAGACGAACAAGGCGAATTCGTCCCCTTCACCGCGCAGACCCGGATGAGCGGCATCGACATCGGGGACCGGCGGATCCGCAAGGGTGCGGCTTCAGCTGTCCGCGCGTGGGTGCGCGACAACGGCGGCGGCTTCCCCGACGAGACCGAGCGCGTGGTCGACGAGATCAGCGCGCAGGGCGGCACTCCGCTCGTCGTCGCGGAGGACACCGTGGTGCGCGGCGTGATCCGGCTGTCCGACGTCGTCAAGCCGGGTATGAAGGAGCGCTTCGAAGAGCTGCGCGCGATGGGCATCAAGACGGTGATGATCACCGGCGACAACCCGCTCACCGCGAAGGCCATCGCCGCGGACGCCGGCGTCGACGACTTCCTCGCCGAGGCCAAGCCCGAAGACAAGATGGCCCTGATCAAGAAGGAGCAGGAAGGCGGCCGGCTCGTCGCGATGACCGGCGACGGCACCAACGACGCCCCCGCGCTCGCGCAGGCCGACGTCGGCGTCGCGATGAACACCGGCACCTCGGCCGCCAAGGAGGCCGGGAACATGGTCGACCTCGACAGCGACCCGACGAAGCTGATCGAGATCGTCGAGATCGGCAAGCAGTTGCTGATCACGCGCGGCGCGCTGACCACGTTCAGCGTCGCCAACGACCTGGCCAAGTACTTCGCCATCCTGCCCGCGATGTTCACCGGTATCTACGCCCAGCTGGGCGGGCTGAACATCATGCACCTGGCCACGCCGAAGTCGGCGATCCTCTCCGCGGTCATCTTCAACGCGCTGATCATCGTCGTGCTGATCCCCCTGGCCCTGCGCGGTGTGCGGTACAAGCCGTCGTCGGCCTCGGCCCTGCTGCGCCGCAACCTGCTCGTCTACGGCCTCGGCGGGATCGTCAGCCCCTTCCTCGGGATCTGGCTGATCGACCTGCTCGTGCGCCTCATCCCCGGAATTGGGTGAAGTCCGTGAACACGCTCGTCAAGCAGACCTGGGCGGGGCTGCGCGTCCTGCTCGTCATGACCGTTCTGCTCGGGATCCTCTACCCCCTCGCCGTGTGGGCGGTCGCCCGGATCCCCGGCCTCGAGTCGAACGCCGAGGGGTCGGTCGTCACGCAGAACGGCCAGGCCGTCGGGTCGTCGCTCATCGGCGTCGACCCGGTGCCCGCCGACCCGGCGCACGACCCGTGGTTCCACAACCGGCCGTCGGCGCTGTCGAAGGACGCGCTCGGCCCCGGCGACCCGTCGACCTCCGGCGCGTCCAACAAGGGCCCGTACAACGAGGACCTCGTGAAGACGATCGAAGAGCGGCGGGCGGCCATCGCCCAGCGCGAAGGCGTGACACCCGACCAGGTGCCGCCGGACGCCGTCACCGCGTCGGGCTCCGGCCTCGACCCGGCGATCAGCGTCGCCTACGCGGACCTGCAGGCCGCGCGGGTCGCGCGGAACACCGGTCTTCCGCTCGATCGGGTGAAGCAGCTGATCGAAGCAAACACTTCGGGTGCCGGGATCGGGGTGCCGGGGGTGGATGTGCTCCCGCTCAACTTGGCCGTGCGAGCCGCGGCCGGAGGGGCACACTGACAGCGTGACCACCGCGAACAAGCCGCGCCGAGGGGAGCTGAGGATCTACCTCGGCGCGGCTCCGGGCGTCGGCAAGACGTTCGCCATGCTCGGCGAAGCACGTCGGCGCTCCGACCGCGGCACCGACGTCGTCGTCGGGCTGGTCGAGACGCACGGCCGCGAGAAGACCGCGGCGCTCCTCGACGGCCTCGAGACCGTCCCGCGGCGGCACGCCGACCACCGCGGCCGCGCGTTCGACGAGATGGACGTCGACGCCGTCCTCGCCCGCGCGCCCGAGGTCGCGGTCGTCGACGAACTCGCGCACACGAACGTGCCGGGCTCACGCAACGCCAAGCGCTGGCAGGACGTCGAGGACCTCCTCGAAGCGGGTATCGACGTCCTGTCCACGGTCAACGTGCAGCACCTGCAGAGCCTCAACGACGTCGTCGAGCGGATCACCGGCGTCACCCAGCAGGAGACCGTGCCGGACGAGGTCGTCCGCCGCGCGGAACAGCTCGAGCTGGTCGACATCACGCCCGAGGCGCTGCGACGGCGGCTCGCGCACGGCAACGTCTACCCGGCCGAGCGGATCGACGCCGCCCTCGGCAACTACTTCCGCCCCGGCAACCTGACGGCGTTGCGCGAGCTGGCCCTGCTCTGGGTGGCCGACCAGGTGGACGTCGCCCTCCAGCGCTACCGGGCCGAGCAGCGGATCACCGACACGTGGGAGGCGCGCGAACGCGTCGTCGTCTCGATCACCGGCGGCCCGGAGAGCGAGACGCTGATCCGCCGCGCCAGCCGGATCGCCACCCGCGCCGGCGCCGAGCTGCAGGTCGTGCACATCCTGCGCGGCGACGGCTTGTCCGGGCTCGGGCCGGCCGCGATCGCCCGCTGCCGGACCCTGGCCGAAGAGGTCGGCGCCACCTTCCACACCGTCGTCGGCGACGACGTCCCGACCGCGCTGCTCGACTTCGCCCGCGGGGTCAACGCGACCCAGCTGGTGATCGGCACCTCGCGGCGCTCCCGTGTGGCGCGGCTGTTCGACGAGGGCATCGGCGCCGGGGTCGTGCGGCAGTCCGGGGCGATCGACGTCCACATGGTCACCCACGCCGAAGCGGGCGGGCGGCTGCGGGCCCGGCTCGGCACGAGCCCGCTGGGGTTTTCGCGGCTGGTCTCGGGCTGGGTGCTCAGCATCGTGCTGCCGGTGCTGGTGACCGTCGTCGGCTTCTTCATCCCGGCCGGCCTCGACTTCGCCACCGACGTCATCTCCTACGTGCTGGCCACGGTCGTCGTCGCGCTGGTCGGCGGGCTCGGCCCGGCGCTGCTCGCGGCCGTGCTCGGCGCCGGGCTGCTCAACTTCTTCTTCACGCCGCCGCTGTACACGCTGACCGTGCACACGCCGCAGAACCTGGTGACGCTGATCGCGATGGTCGTGGTCGCGGTGCTCGTCGCCCTGGTCGTCGACCAGGCGGCGCGCCGGGCCACGCAGGCGGCGCGGGCGCGGACCGAGGCGGCGCTGCTCGCCTCCTACGCGAAGACCGTGCTGACCCACGCGAACCCGATCGAGCGGCTGCTGGAGAAGGTGCGGGAGAACTTCGCGCTGACTTCGGTGACACTGCTGGAAAAACAGGAAGGCGAGTGGCAGGCGGTGGCGTGTGCGGGGGAGCGCCCGTGCGCCGACCCCGACGAGGCCGACGTCGACATCGCCGTCACCGCGGACGTCCACCTGACCCTGCGCGGCCGGACGCTGCCCGCGGCCGACCGGCGGGTGCTGGAAGCCGTGGCGGGACAGGCGTTGCTCGCCCTGCGCCAGCAGCGGTCGGCGGCCGCCGCGGCCCGCGCCGAGCGCAAGGCCGAGGCGACCGAGCTGCGCACGACGCTGCTTTCGGCCGTCGGCCACGACCTCCGGACGCCGCTGACGTCGATCAAGGCGTCGATCGGCAGCCTGCGCGCGCCCGACCTCGAACTGTCCGAAGAGGACACCGCGGAGCTGATGGAGGCCATCGAGCTGTCGGCCGACCGGCTCGCGGGGCTGATCGACAACCTCCTGGACTCGTCGCGGCTGGCCACCGGTGCGGTGCGGCCGCACCTGCGTCCCGTGGGCTACGACGAGGTCGTCGCGCACGCCTTGTCTAATGTGGACGCGTCGGACGACGTGCGGGTGGCCGTGGACGACCAGCTCCCGGCGGTGCTCGCCGACCCGGGGCTGCTGGAGCGGGTGGTGGCGAACGTCCTGGACAACGCCCTGCGCCACGGCGGTTCGCCGGTGTCCGCGCGGGCTTCGGCGCACTCGGGGTTCGTCGAGCTGCGGATCGTCGACCACGGCAAGGGGCTGCGCAAGGGCGCGGCGGACTCGGCGTTCGCGCCGTTCCAGCGCCTGGGCGGCGACCGCGACACGACGCCGGGCGTCGGGCTCGGGTTGTCGGTGGCGAAGGGGTTCACCGAGGCGATGGGCGGCACGATCCGCGCCGAGGACACCCCGGGCGGCGGGCTCACGATCGTGGTCTCGCTGCCCGCGTTCAGCGTCGAGTACGAGGAAGAGGGGGTGCGATGAGCGACCCGGGGGCCACCGTGCTGGTGGTGGACGACGAGCCGCAGATCGTGCGGGCACTGCGGATCAACCTCAACGCCCGCGGCTACAAGGTGATCACCGCGCACGACGGCACGGCCGCGCTGAAGGCGGTGGCCGAGACCAAGCCGGACGTGGTGGTCCTGGACCTCGGCCTGCCGGACCTGGACGGCACGGAGGTGATCGCCGGGCTGCGCGGGTGGACGACCGTCCCGATCATCGTGCTGTCGGCCCGCGGCGACTCGGCGGACAAGGTCCAGGCCCTCGACGCGGGCGCGGACGACTACGTCACGAAGCCGTTCGGCATGGACGAGCTGCTGGCCCGGCTGCGCGCGGCGGTCCGCCGCTCGGCGGTGACCGGCGCGGACGACGTCGACGCGGTGGTGGACACGTCGTCGTTCAGCGTGGACCTCGCGGCCAAGCGCGTCCGCCTCGCCGACGGTTCGGAAGTCCACCTGACGAAGACCGAGTGGGGCGTGCTGGAGCTGCTGGTCCGCAACCGCGGCCGGCTGGTGGCGCAGAAGCAGCTGCTGCACGAGGTGTGGGGACCGTCGTACGAGACGGAGTCGCACTACCTGCGGGTGTACCTGGCCCAGCTGCGGCGCAAGCTGGAGCCGGAGCCGTCGCGGCCCCGCCACCTGCTGACCGAGCCGGGGATGGGCTACCGCTTCGAGGTCTAGGCGGCTGGGTACCCCACCGGCATGGACGGGACGAAGACGTGGCTGCGCGGCGGTGAGCGCATCCCGCCGGTGGTCGTGCTGACGCTGGCGGTGGGAGCGACGTTCGGCGCCTTCGGCTGGCTGCTCACGGCGTTCGAGGGCGGCGTGAGCGGGGTGACGTGGCTGCGGGTGGCCGCGGCCGGCGCGGGTGCCCTGTTGACGGTGTACCTGTGGGCGTTGTTCGCCCACCGCCTGCGACGCCGTCGCTGATCCGGGAGTGAACTGGGAATGACGGTTACTGGGGTGAAGAAGCGCACGGTCGGCTCGACGATCGCGATCGTGCTGGCGTTGACGGCGATCGGGTACCTCGTCGGCGTGGCGGTCGCGGCCTTGATCGGCAGCGAGGAACCGTGGGCTCACGGTCTCTTCGGGATCGGCCCGGCCCTCGCGGGTTACTACGCGGACACCCTGCGACGCCGGATCCGCGGCTGACAGCCGGACGTTCGGCTCGTACCCCGCTCGAGTCTCGGCCTGGACATGCCGAAGGCCACCGCCGGAACGGTGGCCTTCGAGTCTTTCCTACTGCGCGCGGGTAGTGCTTCCGCCCGCGGTCGAGGAGTTGGTCGAGGTCGGCGACGGTGCCCCACCGGTGCTCGTGCCGCCACTCGACGGCGGCGTTGTCGTGGGGTCGGGCGATGTCGTGGGGTCCGGCGTCGTGGTCGGCGGCTTGGGCGTCGTCGTGCTGGCCGGCGGCTTTGGCGTCGTCGAAGTCACCGGGGGCGGGTTGCCGCCCGTGTCGCTGCGGGGCGGCGGGGGCGGGTCGGCGTGGGTGACCACCGTGGTCGTCGTCTTGCCGTCCGGGCTGACCGACACCACCGTCGTCGGCGCGCTCGACGACGTCGTCGCCGACTCGCTCGACGGCGCGCCCACGGTCGACGGGCCGCTGGACGACGGCGTGTTCGGGACCGTCTGGAGGCCGGCCTGCGAGGTGCCCTGGCCGCCGGTGCCGCCGGTGCCGCCCGCGGTGCTGGCGAGGTCCGGGCCGGCGAGCTCGGCGACCGCGGCGAACGCGGTCGCGACCACCAGGCCGGCCACCCCGAGCACGACGTACCCGGTGCGGTTCGGTTTGCTGCTCTTCGGCGGGGCGGTGTCGACCCTGGTCACGTGCGGCCCGTCGGGGCGGGACATTGCAGGCTCCTCGGGGGTTCGGGAGAGGC
Organism: Amycolatopsis sp. NPDC098790; assembly: GCF_044759945.1. Lineage (NCBI taxonomy): Bacteria > Bacillati > Actinomycetota > Actinomycetes > Pseudonocardiales > Pseudonocardiaceae > Amycolatopsis > Amycolatopsis sp. NPDC098790. The sequence goes on along the minus strand of NZ_JBIWAI010000007.1, from coordinate 143,517 downwards.
GCGGTGGGAGGCCGTGAATCGATCACTGCGTTCCCGGGCGGGGGAACCCGGGAGGACGACCTCGGCGGCGAGGCTATCACCGTCGGTGCCGCATTCGCCCAGGTAGTGGGCCTGCGCGATCACTGTGCGCAGTCGGAGTGTCCGGAAAGGATGAAAGCGTGAGTGAGGAACAAACGAACACGCGGTTGACGGCGTGGGTGCGCGGTCGCGTCCAAGGTGTCGGTTTCCGCTGGTGGACCCGGAGCCGGGCGCTCGAACTGGGGCTGGTGGGCAGTGCGCGCAACATGCCCGACGGGCGTGTCGAGGTCATAGCGGAGGGTGATCGAAACCACTGTGAGCGGTTGCTCGCCGCCCTGCGGTCCGGAGAATCACCCGGAAGTGTGGAGACCGTCGTCGAGCGCTGGTCTGACCCGAAAGGGGGACTCAGCGGCTTCTTCGAGCGGTAGCGGCCGCGCCGATGAGGGGCGCGTCCGGCGGCCCGCCGGGGCCCCCGGGTAGCCTGGGACGATTGAACCGCCCGTACCGGCAGCCAGAGGGGCCACCACCCAGTGCACCTGAAAAGCCTGACGCTCAAGGGCTTCAAGTCCTTCGCCTCGGCCACGACGCTGCGCTTCGAGCCGGGCATCACCTGCGTGGTCGGGCCGAACGGCTCCGGCAAGTCCAACGTGCTGGACGCCCTGCGCTGGGTCATGGGCACCCAGGGTGCCAAGGACCTGCGCGGCGGCAAGATGGAGGACGTCATCTTCGCCGGCACCGCGGGCCGTGCCCCGCTCGGCCGCGCCGAGGTCACCCTCACCATCGACAACGCCGACGGCGCGCTCCCCATCGAGTACGCCGAGGTGTCGATCACCCGCCGGATGTTCCGCGACGGCGCCAGCGAGTACGAGATCAACGGCGACCGCTGCCGCCTGATGGACGTCCAGGAGCTGCTCTCGGACTCCGGCATCGGCCGCGAGATGCACGTCATCGTCGGGCAGGGCCAGCTCTCGGCGATCCTCGAGTCCAAGCCCGAAGAGCGCCGCGCCTTCATCGAAGAGGCCGCCGGCGTCCTCAAGCACCGCAAGCGCAAGGAACAGACCCTGCGCAAGCTGGCCAACATGCAGGGCAACCTCGACCGCCTCGGCGACCTGACCACCGAGCTGCGCCGCCAGCTCAAGCCGCTGGGCAAGCAGGCCGAGATCGCCCGCAAGGCCCAGTCCGTCCAGTCCGAGCTGCGCGACTCCCGCCTGCGCCTGCTCGCCGACGACCTGGTCACCCAGCGGACCACCATCGAGCGCGACGAAGCCGACGAGAAGACGGCCCGCCTGCGCCGCGCCGAGGTCGAGCAGCACCTCGAGCTCGTCTCCGCCGAGGAAGCCGAGCTGGAGGCTTCGCTGGCCGAGGACGCTCCGCTCCTGCAGACCGCGCAGGAGACCTGGTACAAGCTGTCCGCGCTGGCCGAGCGCCTCCGCGGCACCGTCCGCCTCGCCATCGAGCGGCAGCGCCACCTCTCCGCCGACGTCTCGACGTCGACCGGCGGCCGCGACCCCGAAGAACTGCTCGAAGAGGCCGAGCGCGTCGCCGAGCAGGAAGAAGAGCTCAACGAGGCCGTCATGGAGGCCCGCGAGCTGCTCGCCCAGACCGTGCTGCGCCGCGAAGACCTCGAACAGCGCGTCCAGGCCGCCGAGCGCGCGCACTGGGCCGCCGTCCGCGCCATCGCCGACCGCCGCGAGGGCATGGCCAAGCTGACCGGCCAGGTCGAGGCGCTGCGCAGCAAGAACGGCGCCACCTCCGACGAGATCGACCGCCTCAGCGTCTCCCTCGAAGAGGCCGCCGAGCGCGCCGAAATCGCCGTCGAAGAGCTGGAAATGGCCAAGGCCGAGGGCGGTGTCGAGGAGTCCGACGACGCCGGCCTGATGGACCGCCACGACCGCGCGGTGGAGGCCAACAACGCGGCCAAGGCGCGCGTCGAAGAGCTGGTCAAGGCCGAACGCGCGGCCGAGCGCGAGATCGCGTCGGAGAAGGCGCGCGTCGAGGCGCTGTCGATGGGCCTGCGGCGCAAGGACGGCGCGGGCGCGCTGCTCGGCGCGTCCCACGAGCTGCCGGGCCTGCTCGGCTCGGTCGCCGCGCTGCTCACCGTCGAGCCCGGCTACGAGGTCGCGCTGGCCGCGGCGCTCGGCCCGGTGGCCGACGCGGTCGCCGTCACCGGCGGCGAAGACGCCCTGCGCGCCCTGAAGTACTTGAAGGAAACGGACTCCGGCCGCGCGGGCATCCTGCTCGGCGGTTTGGAGTCCACTGTGGACACCTACTCGTGGCCGTCGCTGCCGGAAGGCGCGCGGTGGGCGCGCGAGGTCGTCACGGCGCCCGCGCAGCTGCGGCCCGCCGTCGAGCAGGCCCTCGAGAAGCTCGCCCTGGTGCGGGACCTGGACGCCGCACGCCACCTCGTCGCGGTACACCCGGAGGTTCGGGCGGTCACCGCCGAAGGCGACGTCTTCGGCGCCCGCTGGGCGATCGGCGGCTCGGGCAAGCGCGAGAGCGTCATCGAGGTCCAGGCCGCCGTCGACGAGGCGGGGGACCGGCTCCGCACGGCCGAACGCTCGCTGGAGCGCTACGCGGCCGAGCTGGAAGGCGCCCGCGCCGAGCAGCAAGCGCGTCGCGAAGAGGTGTCACAGGCCAAGGACGCCCTCGGCGAGGCCAAAGTCCGCAAGGCGCGGTCGTCGGAGCGGCTCAACCGGCTGCAGCAGGCGGCCCGCCAGGCCCAGGCCGAGGTCGAACGCTTCGCCGGGCAGCGCGCGAAGGTCGAGCAGAGCCGCGAGCAAGCCCTCGCCCAGCTCGCCGAGCTGGAGGAACGCCTCGCCGCCGTCGCCGAGCAGCCCGTCGAGGACGACCCGGACACCGCCGAGCGCGACGCCGCCGTCGAAGAGCTGGCCGTCGTCCGGCAGGAGGAGATGGAAGCGCGGCTCGCGCAACGCACCGCCGAAGAGCGGGCGCGCAGCATCGCCGGCAAGGCCGAGGGCCTCCGCCGCGCCGCGCACGCCGAGCAGCAGGCCCGGGAACGCGCCGAGCGCGCCGCCACGGCCCGCAAACGCGGCGCCGAGATCGCCAACGCCGTCGTCAACGGCGGCGAGATCGCCCTCGACCGCATCGAGCACTCCGTCCAGCGCGCAGCCACCGAACGCGACCAGGTCCAGGCCCGCCGCCAGAGCCGCGAACAGGCACTGACCGGCGTCCGCGCCAAGGTCCGCGAGCTGACCGGCGAGCTGGAGAAGCTGACCGACGCCGTCCACCGCGACGAGGTCCTGCGCGCCGAGCAGCGCCTGCGCCTGGAGACGCTCGAAGCGAAGATCGCGGAGGACTTCGGCATCGGCCTCGCGGATCTGGTGCAGGAGTACGGCCCGGACGTGCCGGTCCCGCCGAGCGCGGGCGAGATGGCCGAGTACGAGGCGGCCAAGGAACGCGGCGAAGACGTCACCCCGCCGCCGCCCATGCCCTACGACCGCGACACGCAGGCCCGCCGCGCCAAGCGCGCCGAGAAGGACCTTTCCCTGCTGGGCAAGGTGAACCCGCTCGCGCTGGAGGAGTTCGCGGCCCTGGAGGAGCGGTACAAGTTCCTTTCGACGCAGCTGGAAGACCTCAAGGACACCCGCAAGGACCTCGAAGCCGTCATCAAGCAGGTCGACGAGAAGATCCTCGAGGTCTTCGCCGGCGCGTACGCCGACGTCGCCCGCGAATTCGAGACGGTCTTCGGCGTGCTCTTCCCCGGCGGCGAGGGCCGGATGGTCCTCACCGAGCCGGACGACCTGCTGGCCACCGGCGTCGACGTCGAAGCGCGCCCGCCGGGCAAGAAGGTCAAGCGGCTGTCGCTGCTCTCCGGTGGCGAGAAGTCGCTGGTCGCGGTGGGCATGCTCGTCGCGATCTTCCGCGCCCGTCCCTCACCCTTCTACGTGATGGACGAGGTCGAGGCCGCGTTGGACGACACCAACATGCGCCGGCTGATCGGGCTGCTGGAGCAGCTGCGCGACTCGTCGCAGCTGATCATCATCACCCACCAGAAGCCGACCATGGAGATCGCCGACGCGCTCTACGGCGTGAGCATGCAGGGCGACGGCATCACGAAGGTGATCTCGCAGCGCCTGCGCACGGCCGAGGAAGAGCCGGTCCCGGTCAGCTGACCCGGGTCACATCTCGTCCTCGCGCGGCGCGCGCCGGTCTTCACCCCGCACACGCGGCTCGTAGGTACCGAGATCGTTGCCGATGTGGGTGGCGTCGTCGATCCGCGGCCGGCGCCCGCGTGGCGTCATCATGCCCCGCTTGACGCCGCGCTTGCGGTCGCCGCGGTCCATGACCAGCGCGATGACGAGCACCACGAGCAGGACGGCGCCGATCCCGATGAAGAACCCCATGTGAGACCCCCTCTCCCGCTCCGAGGTTACGGGAGCGGGAGGGCGGGCCGCGAAACATTTGCCACGGCTCGCCCGACTCACCCGGTGGCGACCGGCCGCGTCCCGGCGGCCAGGCACGCTGCGACGCTGGAGGCTGCCATGCGGCGATGCTCGGCTGTGGTGCTCACCGCGGTGCTCGTCCTCGCCGCGTTCCCCTCCGCCGCGGCGGCTGCGGCGTGGTCACCCGACCGCGGCTTCCTGGTGTGGACGAGGCAGTCGGAGTCCTCCGCGGCGGTCGTCCGGGCCGATCGTCCCGGCGGGCAGGTGACGCGGCTGAGCCGGCCGCCCGCCGGGGCCGCGGATCTCACCCCGCAGGTTTCCCCGGATGGCTCGCAGGTCGTCTTCGAACGTGACCTGCCCGACGGGTCGACCCGGCTCGTCGTCGTCCGCGCCGACGGACGCGGAAGCGAACGCGTCGTCGACACCGGCTGCGTCGACCCCTGCGCCGTCGACGTCCTCCCGGCGTGGACGCCCGACGGCCGTCACCTCACGTTCAGCCGGGTCGTCGGCCCCTTCGTGGACGGCAACGCCGCCTCGGCGGTGCTGTACACCGCCGACCTGGACGGAAGGCACGTCCGGCGGCTGTCGCAGCCGGGCATCGACGGCGCGTTCGAGGACTGCCGCGCTCGGTACTCCCCGACGGGATCGTTCCTGGTGTTCGTCCGGGTGGACAACGCCACCGGTACCACGGCCGTGTTCAGGATGGGCGACGACGGCCGGGACGTCCGGCAGCTGACGCCGTGGGCGCTCAGCGCCGACCACCCCGAGATCTCGCCGAACCGCATGGGTGGCACCGCGGGCTTGATCGTGTTCGAAACCCACGGTGGCGCCCACACCGAGCCGATCCAGGACATCGCCACCGTGCCGGCGAGCTGCCGGCCCGGTCGTGACTGCGAGTAGCGCATCCACCTCGTCACCCGCAACGAGGTCCGAGGCGACGGGACGTCCAGCTTCACCCCGACCTGGTCACCCGGCGCCGGCGAGATCGCCTTCGCCCAGCGCAGTCCCGCCCACGGCTTGCACATCTGGACCATGACCCGGCGGGGGACCGGGATGCACCCGTTCTCCTCGGGCGAAGACGCCGATTTCTCGCCGGACTGGGCGCGTCAGCCGGCGACCCAGAAGGCGTAGTCGGCCGAGTAGCGCACCGCGGTCTGCGCACCATCCGTGCAGGTCCCGGCCGGGGCCACGCCGCCGCGGGTGTTCAGCCGCTGGATGTAGGTCACCTTGCCGAAGATCCCGGTGCCGGTGTTCAGGTTCGCCTTGAGCAGCAGCTCCGGGATCGCGCCCTCGCGCGGGGAGTTGGCGGCCGCCGCCGCGCCGACCGTGCTGCCGTCCACAACGGACGTCCACACCGGACCCTTGCTGTGCAGGGCCACCGGCTTGCCGTGTCTGGTGAGCACCGCCGCGGGCTGGATCAGCGTCCACGCGCCGGCCGTGCAGCCGTAGATCTGCACGCCTTCGGCCGGGTAGCTCGCGAGCGCCACGTTGCCGGCCGGCACCTTGATCGCGGCCGGCACCTTCGCGCCGGCCGGGGTCGCCGAAGCCGTCGCCGCGCCGCCCACGAGGAGGGCGCCGACCGCGAGCGCCACCGTCATCCGCTTCATGAAGTCCACCTTCGAAGTCCTCCCGCCGCTTCTCGGCGGGCTCCCGCACACCGACACGGGCGCCCGCCGGAAACGGTTCAGAAGGATCAGGCGGCGGGGACTTCCGCTTCCGCCTCGCCGGCGGCTTCGGCTTCGGCCGCCTTCGGGTCCGGCGTCCGGTGCCGCAGGGAGAGCAACCCGCCCACGACCAGCGTGATCACCACGCCCAGCAGCGTGTACCAGGGGTAGGCCAGCGCGACCTTGTCGCCGGCCGCCTTGCTGAAGTCGATGCCGAGCAGCCCGCCGGTCTTCGCGCTGAACTTCACCCCGAGGATGACGAACGCCATCACCACGACCGTGGCGACGAACGCGATGATCGCGTCCACCTGCCGCGCCTTCTTGATCAGCAGGCCGAGCAGGAACGACCCGAGCAGCGCGCCGTAGGTGTACCCGGTGATCGCCAGGCCCAGCTCGATGACCGAGTTCTTCGTGGTGGAGAACAGCGACGCGAACACCGCGAACACGACCGCCCAGATCAGGGTCCACATGCGACCGTGCTGCAGCAGCTTCGAATCCTCCGGCGAGCGCTTGGTGAAGCGCTGGTAGAGGTCGGCCACCGTGGACGTCGAGAGGGCGTTGAGCGCGGACGCGAGCGCACCCATGGTCGACGCGAGGACACCCGCGATGAGCAGGCCGGACACGCCGACCGGGAGGTCGTCGATGATGAACCGCGAGAACACGTCGTCCGGGCTCTGCAGGCCCAGCTGCGCGACCGACTTGCGGCCGTTGAACACCCACAGCATCGCCCCGACCAGCAGGAACAGCGCGAACTGGATGGTGACGATGATGCCACTGCCGATGAGTGCCTTCTGGCCGTCGCGCAGGCTGCGCGTGGCCATCAGCCGCTGCGCGATCAGCTGGTCGGCGCCGTGCGAAGCCATGGACAGCGCCGCGCCGCCGAGCACCGCCGTGATGAAGGCGTACGGGCTGGTCAGGAGGTTCTTCGTGAAGTCGACGAGCATGAACTTGCCGTCGTCGGACGCCTGCGTCATCCAGTCGCCCGGCAGCTTGTTCAGCAGCACGATCGCGGCCACCGCGGCGCCGCCGAGGTAGAGCGACAGCTGGATGACGTCGACCCAGACGACCGCCTTGATCCCGCCGATGTAGGCGTAGATCAGCGTCAGCGCGGTCAGGATCACCACGATGACCCAGTAGTCGAGGTGGATGTTGTAGTGCCCGAGGATCACCTTGATCGGGATCGCGCCGGCGAACAGGCGCACGCCCTCGGCCAGCAGCCGCGTGATCACGAACGTCACCGACGCCGTGCCCTGCAGGCCCGAGCCGAACCGCTTGCCCAGGAACGCGTACGCGCTCACGAGGTTGCCGCGGAAGTACCGCGGCAGCAGCACGAACGCGGCGATGACGCGGCCGATGATGTAGCCGAAGGCCAGCTGCAGGAACAGGAACGCGTTGCCGAACACGAGGCCCGGCGTGCTGATCACGGTCAGCGTCGAGGTCTCCGTGGCCACCACGGACAGCATCACCGCGCCCCACGGCAGGCTGCGCTCGCCGACGAAGTAGTCGGCCGCCGACCGTTGCTTGCGGCCGACGAGCACGCCTATCAGCGGCATCGCCGCCAGGTAGACCACGATGATCGCGAGGTCAACACCGCGCATGGACTTCTCCTACTGTCGTACCTTCTCCGCGACTCGCAACCGCGTCACGGTGCCCCCCAGCGGGGCGGGAAGGATCAGGGGCCCGGCGCCCGGGACGAGCGCGCCGAGCAGGCGCGGCCCGCGGGCACCGGTCGCCGACGGCACCGTACCCGGCGCGCCGCACCAGGTGAGCCAGCCCAGCAGCGCGGTCAGGTACGCCTCCTTGCCGGCACCGGGCAGGCCGAGGTCGTCGCTGGTCTTGAGCACCGCGGACGCCCCCAGGTTCCGCGCCAGCGCCGTCACCAGCGCCGGGTTCGCGACCCCGCCGCCGGACGCGACGACCGTCGTGACGCCGTGGCGCAGGCACTCGCCGGCGACGGTCACCGCGGTGAACTCCGTCAGCGTCGCGAGCAGGTCGCCGGGCTCCACCGGCGGCAGGCCGGCGAGAGCGGCGTCGAGGTAGGGCGCGTTGAAGTGCTCCTTGCCGGTCGACTTCGGCGGCGCGGCGGCGAAGTACGGGTCGGCGAGCAGCCGGACGAGCAGGTCCGAGCGCACCGAACCGCCGAACGCGAGCCGCCCGTCGACGTCGCTGCGCTGCCCGCTGACCCGGTACGCGGCGACGTCGAGCAGGGCGTTGGCGGGCCCGGTGTCGTAGGCGATCGCCGGCTCGTCTCGCGCGACGACCGTGATGTTCGCGATCCCGCCGAGGTTGAGCGCGGCGACCGGGTGGCCGGCGTCCTGGGCCAGGCCGCGCAGCCACAGCTGGTCGAGCGTGCTGGCCAGGGGAGCGCCGTGGCCGCCCGCGGCGACGTCGCGGGCCCGCAGGTCGGCGACCACCGGCAGCCCGGTGCGCTCGGCGATCCAGGCGGGCTGGCCCAGCTGCAGCGTGCCGCGGACGTGGCCGTCCTCGACCCAGTGGAACACCGTCTGGCCGAGGGAGGCGACGAGGTCGGCACTGCCGCCGGCCAGCTCTTCGGCACCGCGGGCGGCCGCGTCGGCGAACGCCTGCCCGACGCCGGTGTCGAGCCGCGTCAGCTCGCCGGCGGTGCAGGGGTTCGGAGGCAGCGCGGCCAGGAGCGCCTCGCGCAGCGGTTCCGGATAGGGGATCTCAAGCTCGCCCAGCGGTGTCAGGACCACCGTGTCGTCCTCGGCGTGCAGGTCGGCCGCGGCCACGTCGATGCCGTCGACCGACGTGCCCGAAAGCAGCCCGATCACCCGGAACCCGTGGCTCGCGCTTTTCCCCATCCGGAGGGGTTTAGTGCAGGTACGGCGTGTGACGCAACCCACGTGGTGAAGTCTTGGCCCAATCGGGATCAACATCGTTGCGAATTGCCTGTGCGGACGGGGTGTCCGGCACGCCGCGGTGCGGATGAAAGGATGGGCGCGTGTCGAGCACCTGGTTCCTGTTCGTAGTCGTCGCCGTCGTCGTGCTGGTCGCCATCCTGGTGACCGGTCTGCTGGTCGCGCGCAAGCGCCGGATCAGCCTGGACGCCAAGCGCGAGGTCGAGGAGAAGCCGAAGGGCGGCTCCTACGCGGCCAGCGGGGGCATCGCGCTCGCACCCGGCGGCACGGAGGTCGAGCACCCCGTCGAGGACCGGCCGGAGACCGACGGCCAGCCTGCCGTGGGCGACGACGCCGCCGTGCCGCGCGATTCGCCGCAGCGCACGGTCCGCGACGTCAAGCTGCCCGAAGCGCCTCCGGAAGCCCCGGCCGCTTCGGCCGCTCTGGTCGTCGAGGACATCGAGCCGGCGACGGGCCGCATCGAGCGGCTGCGCGGCCGGCTGTCGAAGTCGCGTTCGGTGTTCGGGACGAGCCTGCTGGGCCTGCTCGGCGCGGGTGACCTCGACGAAGACTCCTGGCAGGACGTCGAAGACACGCTGCTGATGGCCGACCTGGGCGCGGCCACCACGACCCAGATCGTCGAGCGCCTGCGCGACGAGCTGTCCCGGCGCGCGATCCGCTCGTCGGCCGAGGCACGCGAGGTGCTGCACGAGGTCCTGACGGCGCAGCTGTCGACGGACTCCGAGCGTGCGGTCCGGGCGCTGCCGCACATCGTCGACGGCAAGAAGCAGCCGGCGGTGGTCCTGGTGGCGGGCGTGAACGGCACGGGCAAGACGACGACCACGGGCAAGCTGGCCCGGGTCCTGGTGGCCCAGGAGAAGACGGTGGTGCTGGGCGCGGCGGACACGTTCCGCGCGGCCGCGGCCGACCAGCTCCAGACGTGGGCCGAGCGCGTGGGCGCCGAGGTCGTCCGCGGCAAGGAGGGCGCGGACCCGGCGGCGGTGGCGTTCGACGCGGTCAAGCGCGGCGTGGACACGGGCGTGGACGCGGTCCTGGTCGACACGGCGGGCCGCCTGCACACGAAGACGGGCCTGATGGACGAGCTGGGCAAGGTCAAGCGCGTCGTGGAGAAGCAGGCGAAGGTCGACGAGGTGCTGCTGGTCCTGGACGCGACGACGGGCCAGAACGGGTTGATGCAGGCCCGGGTGTTCGCCGAGGTGATCGACGTGACGGGCATCGTGCTGACCAAGCTGGACGGGACCGCGAAGGGCGGGATCGTGTTCCAGGTCCAGAAGGAGCTGGGCGTGCCGGTGAAGCTCGTCGGGCTGGGTGAGGGCCCGGACGACCTGGCGCCGTTCGAGCCGGGCGCGTTCGTGGACGCCCTGCTGGGCTAGAAAACCGCGTGACGGGCGGGGTGTCGCGGCGGAGAATCCCTGGTTTGTGACGACCCTCTTCGGTGACCACGTGCGGCTGCGCCCGATCGCGGCCGCCGACCGCCCGCGTGCGCGCGAAATCCTCGCCACGCCCGAAGTCGCCCGCTGGTGGGGCGACCCGGACCAGGAGACCGAAGGCCTCTACACCGTCGAGGACGGCTACTCGCCCTACGTCATCGAGCTGGACGGCGAAGTCGTCGGCCTGATCCAGAGCTGCGAGGAGCTCGACCCGCAGTACAAGCACGCGGGCATCGACATCTCGGTGCACCCGGACTTCCACGGCCGCGGCGTCGGCACGGACGCGCTGCGCACGTTGGCCCGCCACTTGCTGGACCACGGCCACCACCGGCTGACGATCGACCCGGCGGCGTCCAACGAGACGGCGATCCGGGTGTACACGAAGGTGGGATTCCGCCCGGTCGGCTTGATGCGCAACTACGAGCGAGCCCCGGACGGCACCTGGCACGACGGCCTGCTGATGGACCTGCTGGCCGGCGAACTGGAGTAAGCGGTCAGTCCTTCTCGACGAGCCGCTGAAGTAACCGAACCACGTGCTCGATTCGCTCCTCCACCTCGGCGAATCCGCGGTCCATCGTCTGTGCGAGGCCGCCCAATCGATCCGCGACGCTACCTGGGTGGTCACCGACACATCCCAGCTGTCGACCGATGTCCTGCTGAGCATCGAGCAGGTCATCGAGCAGGGTCTTCTGCTCTCCCAGGATCCGCTGGATCTCAGCTCGGCGGGCGTCTCGGAGCGGGGCCGACATGGCTCTCACGGTATCGCAAAGAGTGATCCGTGCTCACTCCTGGTTACACCGTCACCGCCGACTGGGACAGGCTCGCGCCCAGTGCGTCGGCCACCCGCTGCACCGCCGGGGCGATGTGCGCCACCGCCTCGGCGGTCAGCCGGCCCGACGGGCCCGACACCGAAACCGCCGCCGGCACCGGCGCGCCCGGCACCGCCACCGCGACGCACCGGACCCCCAGCTCCTGCTCGGCCTCGTCCAGCGCGTACCCTTGCGAAGCGATCCGCGAAAGCTCGACCGCCAGTGCGTCCGGGTCGGTGAACGTGTGCTCGGTGTACGCGGGCATGCCCGTCCGCGAAAGCAACGCCCGCACGTCCGACTCGGGCAGGTGCGCCAGCATCGCCTTGCCCACCCCGGTGCCGTGCGGCAGCAGCCGCCGGCCGACCTCGGTGAACATCCGCATCGAGTGCTTCGAAGGCACCTGGGACACGTACACGACCTCGTCGCGCTCCAGGACCGCCAGGTTCGCCGTCTCGCCGACCTCCTCGACCAGCTCCGCCAGCAGCGGCCGCGCCCACGCGCCGAACTGCATGCTCGCGTTCTCGCCCAACCTGATGAGCCGCGCGCCCAGCGCGTAGCGGCGGTTGGTGTTCTGCCGGACGTACCCGAGGTCGACCAGGGTGCGGATGAGCCGGTGGATCGTCGGCATCGGCAGCCCGGACAGGGTCGCCAGCTCGGACAGGCTGGCTTCGCCGCCGGTGTCCGCGAGGTGTTCCAGCAGCTCGAAGGCGCGCTGCAGGGACTGGACGCCGCCGTCGCGCCCGTTCTTCTCCGCTGCCACCGGTGGCCCTCCTTACGTCGGCGTTGAGGTTCCGCTATGCAGAAACTATAGTCCGGCTGGTAGAAAACCGTAGGGCCGTTATCCAAGATTCCGAACCTTCGAGGTGTTTCCCCATGTCTTCTGAAGTCCAGGTGCTGGGCGAGCCGGTCGAGCGCGGCGACGAGATCCTCACCACGGAGGCGCTCGCCTTCCTCGCCGGCCTGCACGACGCCTTCGCCGCCCGCCGCGACGAGCTGCTCCAGGCGCGCAGCAAGCGGCGCGAGGAGGCCCGGACCACCGGCAGGCTCAACTTCCTGCCGGAGACCAAGGAGATCCGCGAGGGCGACTGGCAGGTCGCCGGCGCCCCGCCGGCGCTGCGGGACCGCCGCGTCGAGATCACCGGGCCGACCAGCCGCAAGATGACCATCAACGCGCTCAACTCCGGCGCGAAGGTCTGGCTCGCCGACCTTGAGGACGCCAACACGCCGCACTGGGCGAACGTCGTCTCCGGCCAGGTCAACCTGTACGACGCCGTCCGCGAGACGATCACGCTGGAGAGCGGCGGCAAGAGCTACGCGCTCAAGGACGACGTCGAGCACGCCACGATCGTGGTCCGCCCGCGCGGCTGGCACCTGCCCGAGCGCGGCCTGTCCTTCGGCGGCCGCGAGGCCGTCGGCGCGCTCGTCGACTTCGGCCTGCACTTCTTCCACAACGCGGCCGAGCTGATCGAGCGCGGCAAGGGCCCGTACTACTACCTCCCGAAGATGGAGAGCCACCTCGAAGCGCGGCTCTGGAACGACGTCTTCACCCACGCCGAGAAGACACTCGGCATCGAGCACGGCACCATCCGCGCGACCGTGCTGATCGAGACGATCCCGGCCGCGTTCGAGATGGAGGAAATCCTCTACGAGCTGCGCGAGCACGCGTCGGGCCTCAACGCCGGCCGCTGGGACTACCTGTTCAGCGTGATCAAGTACTTCCGCGACGCGGGCGAGAAGTTCGTGCTGCCGGACCGCAACTCCGTCACCATGACCGCGCCCTTCATGCGGGCCTACACCGAGCTGCTCGTGCGCACGTGCCACAAGCGCGGCGCGTTCGCGATCGGCGGCATGGCCGCGTTCATCCCGAGCAAGGACCCCGAGGTCAACAAGGGCGCCTTCGACAAGGTGCACGCGGACAAGTCGCGCGAGGCCGGCGACGGCTTCGACGGCTCCTGGGTCGCGCACCCGGGCATGGTCGAGCTCTGCAAGGAGGAATTCGACAAGGTCCTCGGCGACGAGCCGAACCAGCTCGGCCGCACCCGCGATGAGGTGAGCGTCACCGCCGACCAGCTGCTCGACGTCGCCTCGACGCCGGGCGGCGCGACGGCGGCCGGCCTGCGCGCCGCGGTCGACGTCGGCGTCCGCTACATCGCGTCCTGGCTCGGCGGCAACGGCGCGGCGGCGATCCACAACCTGATGGAAGACGCGGCGACGGCGGAGATCTCGCGCTCGCAGATCTGGCAGTGGGTCAAGAACGGGACCACCCTGGACACCGGCGACGTCGTGACGAAGGAGCTGGTCCGCGGCGTGCTGACCGACGTGCGCGGCGAGCTGGCCCGGGAGGTCCCGGCCGACAAGCTGCTGCCGGCGATCGAGCTGTTCGAGCAGGTCGCGCTGGCCGACGAGTTCCCGGACTTCCTGACGCTGCCCGCGTACGAGCGGATCAAGTAGTGCGGCTGCCCGAGGACGTCTACGACGCCGCCGACGCGCGCTTGGCCGAGGCCGACGCGCGCGTCGCGGCGGCGTACCCGGGGGAGCGGCCGGGGCGGCAGCCGGTGCACACGGTGTACGTCCCGGCGTCGCGGTACAAGACGCGCCTGGTCGCCGACTGGGGCAAGCAGGCGATGCGCGTGTTCATCGAGCACGGCGACCTCCTCGGCGTCGACGCGGACGTGTACGAACGCGTCCGGGCGAAGCTGCTGACCGAGCCGATCGAGGACCTGCGCATCGACTTCGAGGACGGCTACGGCCGCGTCGCCGACGACGTCGAGGACGCGGCGGCGCTCGCGGCCGGCCAGACCCTGGCGACGACCGGCGGGACGCCGTTCTCGGGCATCCGCTTCAAGAGCTTCGAAGCGGCGACGCGCCGGCGGGGGATCCGCACCCTGGACCTCTTCCTCACGGGGCTCCTGGAGAACGGGCCGCTGCCGCCGGGGTTCGTCGTGACGCTCCCGAAGGTGACGGCGATCGAGCAGGTGTCGGTGGCCGCGGAAGTGTTGTCGCGGTTGGAATCCGCGTACGGGCTCGCCGACAGGACGCTGCGGTTCGAGGTCCAGATCGAGACGTCCCAGTCCATTGTGGACATCGACGGGACGCTCGCGGTGCCGCGCATCGTGCAGGCCGCCGAGGGGCGTTGTTGGGGGCTGCACTACGGGACGTACGACTACAGCGCGGGCCTGGGCATCGCGGCGGCGTACCAGAGCATGGAGCACCCGGCGGCGGACCTGGCGAAGGGCCTGATGCAGGTCGCGGCGGCGGGCACGGGCGTCCGGCTGTCGGACGGATCGACCAACAAGCTCCCGATCGGGGACGCACTCCCGGACGCGTGGTCCGAGCACCTCAGGCTGGTCCGCCGGTCCCTGGAACGCGGGTTCTACCAGGGCTGGGACCTGCACCCGCACCAGCTGCCGACGCGCTTCGCGGCGACGTACGCGTTCTACCGCTCGGGGTCCGCGGTCGCGTTGGAGCGGTTGCGGGCGTATGCGGACAAGCAGGCCGGGGGAGTCCTGGACGAACCGGCGACCGCGCAGGCGTTGGCGGTGTACCTGCTGCGCGGGCTGGACTGCGGCGCGCTGGACGAGGGCGAGCTGTCGTTCGGACGGCCGGAGCTGGAGAAGTACGCGCTGCGGCTCGCGTGAGGGTCAGTCACCGAGCCGGGCGCGGTCGGCGGCGTCGCGGCCCGCGTCCCAGCCTTCGGGGCTGCGCACGGTCACCGATTTGCTGACCACCTGGGGGAAGAGCGCGGTGAACGCCGACTCGACCGCCAGGTCGTGCGAAGCCAGTACCGGCAGCAGCCGGTCGGGGTCCGGCGACTCCGCGATCGCCGCTTCGGCGGCCTGGTCGAGCCGCTCGCCGACGCGGGTCGCGTAGGAGACCAGGAACGACTTCCGGAACGCCCGGTCCCGGCCGGCCGGGTCGGCGATCATCGCCCGCGTCGCCTGGACCAGCAGGGACGTGGTCAGCAGCGCGACGGCGGCCAGGTCGTCCTCGTCGCCGACCACGGTCACGAAGTCCCAGCGCGAGTCGAAGACGGCCCGGCAGCGGTTCGCCTTCGCGACCACGTGGACCAGCAGCGACTTCGCGTCGACGTACGGGGTGTCGAGCCAGATCCGGCGGGACCCGGGCAGCTCGGGCCCGGCTTCGACCAGCACCCGGTCGAGGGCGTGCCGCGTCATGAGCTCCTGCGCCTTCGCCGAAAGGGCCTCGGCCTCCTCCGGGAACGAGCTCGATTCGGCTTTCGCCAGCAGCGCGCGGACGCGGCTCAGCTTCTTCTCGTCCACCGTGTGGCGCTGCGGCGTCGCGGTTCCCGGTGCGGCCAGGACGGGCAGGGTCATCAGGAAGCCGAGAGCCTCGATGACGGAGGTCAGCGCCTCGGCCGGGGTCAGGATGTGCTTCGCCGCCCACTGCGTCAGGTGCGGCTCGGACTCCGTCCACCAGCGGACACCACCCTGGTCGTGCGCGGCGAGGGTGTCGAGCGCGAAGGACCGGGCGAACTCGTCGACCCGCCGCCGGGCCGCCTGGTCGACGTCCTCGGGCAGCCAGCCGCTTCGCCGG
Organism: Amycolatopsis sp. NPDC098790; assembly: GCF_044759945.1. Taxonomy (NCBI): domain Bacteria; kingdom Bacillati; phylum Actinomycetota; class Actinomycetes; order Pseudonocardiales; family Pseudonocardiaceae; genus Amycolatopsis; species Amycolatopsis sp. NPDC098790. Next base: position 127,760 of record NZ_JBIWAI010000007.1, on the reverse strand, counting down.
ACCCGCGAGATCACCTGCTGCCCGGCCAGCCGCGCGCCTTCGGCCGCCTCGGCCGGCAGCTCGAGGCCGGGCACCAGCCGGTCCGCACGTGCCGCGCCGCGGATTCCCCGCGCGGTCGCGGAGGCGGCGGTCAGCAGAGCGTCCCGGAATTCTTCGGCGGTCACGGGCCTCGGGGTTTCGGAGGCCGGACCGCGTCGCTTCTGCTTGCCCACCGGGCGAGTGTGCCGCAGCCCCCTAACGCAGCCGCGGCAGGGCGTCGCGCGCGAAGTGGCTCAAGATCCGCAAGTCCTCCGCGAACCGCTCCCGATCCTCCGGCGGCAAGGGCTTGAAGAACAACTGCTCGATGTTCTCGACGTGCACCCGGCTGGCCCGCACCGTCGTCTCCTCGCCGAGCGCGGTCAACCGCACCAGCTGGACCCGCCCGTCGTCAGGGGAAACCGTCCGCGTCACCAAGCCCAGCGCCGACATCCGGTCCACCAGCCGGGTGGCGCCGCCGGTCGTCAGGACCTGCTCCTGGGCGATCGAGCGCATCGTCAGCCCGTCCGGACCCGTGCGGCCGACGATCAGCAGCACCTCGTACATCAGGTGCGTGATCCCGCATTCGCGCTCCAGCGCGCGCCCGAGCAGGTACTCGAGGCGGTTCGCCGCGCCCTGCAGCCGCCCGAACGCGAGCACCCGCGGGTCGTACCCGGCCTGCCGGGCCGTCGTGATCTCCGAGGACACTTCATTCCTCCATGCGCAACGCGAGGTAGACGTCGAGCTGGTCGGTGAACTCCGTCAGGTCCGCCCCGAGCAGCTCGCCCGCCCGGCCGATGCGGTACCGCAGCGTGTTGACGTGGACGTGCAGTGCCTTCGCCGCCCGCGTCGGCGAGCCCGAGCACTCCAGGAACACCCGCACCGTGCGCACCAGGTCCGTGTGCTGCTCGGCGTCGTACGCCAGCAGCGGCCCGAGCACCCGGCGCCGCAACGCCGCGCGCAGCCCGGCGGGCGTCCCGGCCAGCAGCAGCCGGTGCGCGTCGACCTCGCCGGCCTGGACGACCACGACGCTTCCCGTCCGCTCGGCTGCCACGTCCAACGCGAACCGCGCCGTCGCGAGAGCCTCGGCCCGTGGCGCGGAATCGCCCACTCCGCAAAGGATCCGGGACGCGCGCAGCAGTGACTCCACAGTGGACAGCTCCGCCGAGCCCGGCCACCGCCGGACCGCCGCGAACGAAGTGTCCCCTGTGGACTCCAGCAGCAACCCGTCCGGCAGCAGCTCGCGCAGGACGTCTCGGCTTTCGTCGCTGCCTTCGGTCCGCAACGCGACGACGTGCGCCTCGTCGGGAACGTCGGCGTCGGGCGGGACCGCCCGCGCCCGCGTGACGCCCACGAGCCCGGCCAGCTCGTCGGCCAGCTCCGCCTGCGCGGTGCTCAGCGGGCCGCCGACCGCGACCAGCCACGGCACGGCGTGCCGCCCCTCGACCGGCACCACCGTCAGCGACCCGGCTTCCTTCGCCGCGTGCCGCCGCACGACGTCGGGCGCCGGCACCGGCAGCGGGGACGTCCCCGCGACGACCCGGCCGAGCCCCGACAGCACCCAGCAGGGCAGGCCGAACTCCGCGGACGCGCGCTCCAGCAGCGTCTCGACGGGCGCGTCCGCGGCGGCCTGCAAACGTTTGCGCGCGCTCTCCGACGCGGCGGCCAGCGCCAGCACCACCTGCTCGGTGATCACCGAAAACGACAGGTCGGCGGGCACCTCCAGCAGCGGGATCCGGTGCCGCTCGCACGCCTCGACGACGTCGCCGGGGATGCCGCCGGAGTCGGCGCCGGACGCCGCCAGCGCCGCCGCCCCGGAGCGTGCCAGCGCGGCCACGAACGGCTCGGCGTCACCCGGGCGCCGCCACCACAGCAAGCCGGAAAGCACCAGCTCACCGGCCGAAAGGTACCGCCCGGGGTCGGGCAGCTCCGTGACGTAGATGCGCGTCACCGGCCGGTCGAGCAGCTCGGCCCCGGCTCGCGGGCGCAGCCGCAGGCCCGGGAGGCCCAGCAGAGTTTTCACGGTCGTCATCAGGCTTGTAGGAAAGCACAACCGCAGCGGGTTTCGCTCCTGTGCGTTTCATGCGCCGTGCCGTTGCCGCCCGGACCCCGTTCGGCGTCTACTGGTCTATCGCCCTTCACGAAGGAGATGGAGTGGAGTTCCTGCGTCCCACGACGCTCGCCGAGGCCCTGGCCTTGAAGGCCGAGCGGCCGGACGCCGTGCCGATCGCCGGCGGCACCGACGTCATGGTCGAGCTGAACTTCGACCACCGGCGCCCCGAGGCCCTGCTCGACCTGACCCGGGTCGGCGAGCTGACGGACTGGTCCACTGTGGATCACTCGGACGGCACGGTCCGGCTCGGCGCCGGCGTTCCGTACACCCGCGTCATCGCTGAACTAGGTGAATCCGTCCCGGCGCTGGCCATGGCGTCGCGCACCGTCGGCTCGCCGCAGATCCGCAACCGCGGCACGGTCGGCGGCAACCTCGGCGCCGCGTCCCCCGCCGGCGACACCCACCCGGTGCTGCTAGCCCTGGACGCGCGGATCGAGGTCGCCTCCGTCCGCGGGAGCCGGGTCCTCCGCGCGGAGGAGTTCTACGTCGGCGTGAAACGCCACGCGCTCGAGCCGGACGAGCTGATCACCGCCGTCCACCTGCCCGCGCACGCCGGGCCGCAGCAGTTCGCCAAGGTCGGGACGCGCAACGCGATGGTCATCGCGGTGTGCTCGTTCGCCCTGGCCCTGCGCGACGGGCAGGTCGGCGCGGCGATCGGGTCCGCGGCGCCGACGCCCCGCCGCGCCCGCGAAGCCGAGGAGTTCCTGGCCGCCGAGCTGCCCTGGACGTCGCCCGAACCGCTGCCGGACTCGCTGAAACGCCGCTTCGGCGACCTGGTCGGAGAAGCCGCCGCGCCGATCGACGACGTCCGGGGCAGCGCCGCGTATCGGAAGCACGCGTTGGGGGTACTAGCGCGGCGTACGTTGACTTGGGCCTGGGACGAACACCGGACGGGGGAGCGCGCATGCGCCTGAATGTCACGATCAACGGCGAGAAACGCGAGGCGGACGACGTCTGGGAGGGGGAAAGCCTGCTCTACGTCCTGCGCGAGCGGCTCGGCCTGCCGGGCTCGAAGAACGCCTGTGAGCAGGGCGAATGCGGCTCCTGCACGGTCTACCTCGACGAGGTCCCGGTCTGCGCCTGCCTGGTCGCGGCCGGGCAGGCCGAGGGCCGCGTGGTCCGCACGGTCGAGGGACTGGCCGACGGCGACACCCTCGACCCGGTCCAGCAGTCCTTTGTGGACGCCGGTGCGGTGCAGTGCGGCTTCTGCACGCCCGGCCTGGTCGTCGCCGCGCACGACCTGCTGAACCGCGTCCCCGATCCGTCCGACGAGGAGATCCGCGAGGCGCTGGCCGGCAACCTCTGCCGCTGCACCGGCTACGAGAAGATCCTCGACGCCGTGCGCGCCGTCGCCGTCGCGAAAGGAGGTGTCGCATGAGGACGCTCATCGCGAACGCGGCGATCGCCACGGTCACCGGCGAGGAGTACGCGAGCGGCCACGTCGTGGTCGAGAACGACCGGATCGCCGAAGTCGGCGAAGGCGTCTACACGGGCGAATTCGACGAGCGCGTCGACGCCGAAGGCTGCCTGGTCACGCCGGGCCTGATCAACACCCACCACCACCTCTACCAGTGGGCGACCCGCGGGCTGGCCGCCGACCACACGCTCTTCGAATGGCTCGTCGCGCTCTACCCGGTCTGGAAGCGCCTCGACGACGAGATCACGCACGCCGCGGGCACGGCCGGGATGGCGCGGCTCGCGCTGACCGGCTGCACGACCGTCGCCGACCACCACTACGTCTTCCCGCGCGACGGCGGCGACCAGGTCGCGGCGCTGGCCGCGGCCCGGCAGCGGATCGGCGTCCGGCTGCACGTCGTGCGCGGGTCGATGGACCGCGGCGAGTCCGACGGCGGCCTGCCGCCGGACAACCTCGTCGAGTCGACCGAGGACGCGCTGACCGGCACCGAAGCGGCGATCGACCGCTTCCACGACGACTCCGCCGGCGCGCACCTGCAGATCGCCGCGGGCCCGTGCTCGCCGTTCTCGGTCACCGAACGGCTGATGTCCGGCGCGGCCGAGCTGGCCCGCCGCAAGGGCGTCCGCCTGCACACGCACCTCGCCGAGACCCTCGACGAGGAGAAGCAGTGCCTCGCCGAAGTGGGCTGCACGCCCGCCGAGTACGCCGACAAGCTCGGCTGGCTCGCCGACGACGTCTGGCTCGCGCACACCATCCACCTCGCGCCCGAGGCGATCCGCCGCTTCGGCGCGACCGGCACCGGGTCGGCGCACTGCCCGACGTCCAACGGCCGGATCGGCGCCGGCATCGCCCCGGTCCGCGACCTGCTCGACGCCGGCGTCCCGGTCGGGCTCGGCGCCGACGGGGCCGCGTCCAACGAGTCCGGCGGCCTCGGCGAGGAACTGCACCAGGCGCTCCTGCAGGCCCGCCAGCGCGGCGGCCCGCGCGGCCTGACCACGCGGGAAGCGCTGTGGATGGGCACGATGGGCGGCGCCCGCTGCCTGGGCCGCGCGGACGACCTGGGCTCGATCGAACCCGGGAAGCTCGCCGACCTCGCCGTCTGGGACCTGACCGGCCTGAACTACGCCGGCATCGCCGACCCGGTCGCGGCGCTGGTGCTGGGCACGACGCCGCCGCTGCGCCGGCTGTTCGTCGGCGGCAAGGCCGTCGTCGAGGACGGCACCCTGCGCGAGGCCGACGAGTCCGAAATCGCCCGCGAGCTGGCGGCCGCGAGCGCCCGGTTGAGGGAGGGCAGATGACCACCACTTCGGTCGCCACGCAGACCGCGAACGGCGTCGGTGCGTCCCCGCGCCGACCCGACGGCACGGTGAAGGTGCGCGGCGAGTTCGCCTACTCCTCGGACCTGTGGCACGAGGACATGGTGTGGGGCGTGACGCTGCGCAGCCCGCACCCGTACGCGCGGATCACCGGCATCGACATCACCGAAGCCCTGGCCGTGCCGGGCGTGTACGCGGTGCTGACGCACGAGGACGTCCCGGGCGTGAACCGCTACGGCCTCGAGCACGCCGACCAGCCGGTGCTCGCCTCCGACGTCGTCCGCTACCAGGGCGAACCGGTCGCGCTGGTCGCCGCCGACCACCCGGAGACCGCGCGCCGGGCGATGAAGCGGATCGTCGTCTCCTACGAGGAATTGGAGCCGGTGACGGATTCCGAAGCGGCCGTCGCGGGCGAAGGGCCGTCGCTGCACGACGGCGGCAACGTCGTGCGGCACGTGAAGATCCGCCGCGGTCCGCAGGATCTCGCCGCCGACGTCGTCGTCTCGGGTGTCTACGAGGTCGGCATGCAGGACCAGGCGTTCCTCGGCCCCGAGTCCGGGCTCGCGGTGCCGGACACCGAAGGCGGCGTCGACCTGTACGTCGCGACGCAGTGGCTGCACGTCGACCAGCAGCAGATCGTCGCCGCCCTGGGCCTGCCGGTGGAGAAGGTGCGGCTGACGCTCGGTGGCGTCGGCGGCGCGTTCGGCGGGCGTGAGGACCTGTCGATGCAGGTCCACGCGTGTCTCCTCGCGTTGCACACCGGCAAGCCGGTGAAGATGGTCTACAACCGCGAAGAGTCCTTCTACGGTCACGTCCACCGCCACCCCGCGAAGATGTACTACGAGCACGGCGCCACGGCCGACGGCCGGCTCGTCTACGTGCGCACGCGGTTGTTCTTGGACGGCGGCGCGTACGCGTCCTCGACCGGCGCGGTGGTCGCGAACGCGGCGACCCTCGGCGTCGGACCGTACAAAGTGGACAGTGTGTCGGTGGACTGCTGGGGCGCGTACACGAACAACCCGCCGTGCGGCGCGATGCGCGGGTTCGGCGCGGTGCAGGCGGCGTTCGGGTACGAGTCGCAGATGGACAAGCTCGCTTCCGCGTGCGGGCTGGACCCGGTCGAGATCCGCGTCCGCAACGCCATGAGCGAAGGTGACCTGATGCCGACCGGCCAGGTCGTCGACGCGGAAGCGCCGGTCGCGGAGCTGCTGTCCCGGGTGCGGCACATGCCGATGCCGCCGGATCGGCCGTTCGACCTGCGGCACATGCCGGGCGGCGTCTCGAACACGACGCACGGCGAAGGCGTCGTCCGCGGCGTCGGGTACGCCGTCGGGATCAAGAACGTCTGCTTCTCCGAGGGCTTCGACGACTACTCGACGGCCCGGGTGCGCTTGCAGCTGGTCGGCGGTGAACCGGCCGCGACCGTGCACACCGCGGCCTGCGAAGTCGGCCAGGGCCTGGTGACGATCATGCAGCAGATCGTGCGGACCGAGCTGGGCGTCGACCAGGTGACGGTCCTGCCGATGGACACCTCGATCGGCAACGGCGGCTCGACGTCGGCGTCGCGCCAGACCTACGTCACCGGCGGCGCGGTCCAGGCCGCCTGCGCGGCGGTGCGGGCGCGGCTGCTGTCCCGGTTCGACCAGCGGGTGCGGGTGGTGGGCGGCAAGCTCGTCGCGGCCGACGGCCAGGTGGTCGCGGACCTGGTGGACGTCCTCGGCGACGACGTCTACGACGAAACGGTGGAGTGGCGGCACCGGCCGACTTCTTCGCTGGACCCGGAAACCGGGCAGGGGACCGCCCACGTGCAGTACGCGTTCGCCGCGCACCGGGCGGTCGTCGACGTCGACACCGAACTGGGCCTGGTGAAGGTCGTCGCGCTGGACTGCGCGCAGGACGTCGGCAAGGCGCTGAACCCCCAGGCCGTGCTGGGCCAGATCCAGGGTGGTTCGGCGCAGGGGCTCGGGCTCGCGGTGATGGAGGAGATCCAGACCTCCGGCGGGAAGATCCGGAACCCCTCCTTCACCGACTACCTGATCCCGACGGTCCTGGACATGCCGCCGATGAGCATCGACGTCCTGGAGCGCCCGGACCCGCACGCGCCGTACGGCCTGCGCGGGGTCGGCGAGCCGCCGACGATCTCGTCGACCCCGGCGATCGTGGCCGCGATCCGGGCCGCGACCGGGCTTGCGCTCACGCGCGTCCCGGTGCGGCCGGAGCACCTGACCGCTACTTGAGCTGCCAGTTCTGGTTGGCGTCGTCGTTGCAGCCCCAGAGCTCGAGCTGAGTGCCGTTGACGTTGCCGGCGGGCTTGTCGCCGCCGGTGACGTCGACGCACAGACCGGTCTGGGTGCCGGTGATCGAGCCGTCGGGGTTGAGCTTGAACTTCTGGTTCGCGCCGCCGTGGCAGGTCCAGACGATCAGCTTGGTCCCGGCCGTGGTGCCGCCTTCCTCGGCGTCGAGGCAGAGGCCGTTGGCCTTCAGCTCGCCGGCGCCGGTGAACGTCCAGGACTGGTTGGGGCCGCCGTCGCAGTCCCAGATGTCGACCTTGGTGCCGGGCGTGGTGACGTTGCCGTTGATGTCGATGCAGCGGGACGACGACGCGCCCTGCAGGGGTTGCGCGGTGCTGCTGCCGCTCGCGTTCGCCTTGACGCGGTAGACGACGGTGCCGTGCGACGGGACGTTCGCGCTGATCGTCCCGGTGCTGGTGGTCTGCTCCTTGGACCAGAGGTTGGTCAGCCGGTAGCTCGACGCGCTGGGCAGCCCGGCGGCGGCGGTCGTGGTCGAGACGGTCTTCGTGGTGCCGTTTTCGTTGAACAGCACGACGGCGACGTCGCCGTTCTGGAGGGGTTTCTTGAGGACGTCCAGGCCGTTCCCCGTGGCGATGCGCGTCGCCTGCTTGCCGAGCGGGTCCTGGTCGATCGCGATGACATCGGCGTTGAGGTAGGTGGAGAAGGTGGCGACGCTCGCGCTGCGCAGGTCGGCGCCGGCGATCAGCGGCGCGGCCATCGCGGCCCAGAGCGTGAAGTGGGCGCGGTCTTCCTGGAAGTCCATGCCGTCGCCGACTTCGAGCATGTCGGGGTCGTTCCAGGCGCCGGGTTTCGCGGCGGACGCGAGTCCGACGTTCTGGCGGTAGATCGAGTCGATGCTGCCCCAGTTGTTGGTGATGTCCCCGGTGGTGCGCCACAGGTTGCCGACGTCCGGCGCCCAGGTCGACGGGCTGAAGTTGCCCCCATTCGCAGATGCTGTAGGCGATCGGGCGGCCGGTGGCCTTGAGCGCGTCACGCATGGCGGAGTAGCGGCGGACGTAGTCCTGCTGGTTTTCGCCGGCGGGGCTGCCGCAGTTGTCGTACTTGAGGTAGTCGACGCCCCAGCTCGCGAAGAGGTTCGCGTCGGCCTGCTCGTGGCCGAGGCTGCCGGGGTAGTGCTGGCAGGTTTCGGTGCCGGCGCTCTCGTAGATGCCGAACTTCATGCCGCGGGCGTGGATGTAGTCGCCGAGGGCCTTGAGGCCGCTGGGGAACTTGGCGGAGTCGGCGACGAGGTTGCCGTTGCCGTCGCGCGTCTTGGTCATCCAGCAGTCGTCGAGGTTGACGTAGGTGTAGCCGCGGTCGCGCATCCCGGAGCTGACCATGAGGTCGGTGGTCTGCTTGACGAGCGTCTCGTTGATGTTGCACTCGAAGGTGTTCCAGGTGTTCCACCCCATGGGTGGAGTTCTCGCCAGCCCGTTCTCGAGGGCATCGGCGGGCGGGCTGACCAGGGCGGCGGCCGCGATGGCGGTGGTAAGGACGGCGAAGACTCGGCGCATGGCGGCTCCAACCGGACGGCATTGTCTGGACCACTGCAGGCAGCATCGGTGTCGGATCCTGCGCGGTCAAGCGCCATTTTGAGTATTCGTGTTGGATTCCCGACTAAAGTTGTGTGCTTTCTTGCTGCAGTCGCCGGGCGACATCCACGGTGGCAGCCCCGGCGACGGCCATGGCCTCGGTGTCCCGCAGAGAGCGACAGAGGACGAAGGCGCCTTCGAGGTTGTTGACGGCGGTGATGGTGAGTGTCCGTGCGTCTTCACGGCTGAGCCCGAACCTTTGGAGCTTCTCGGTCCCGGCGTCGATCCAGGCGGTGAAGACGTCGGCGGTGGCCTGCCGCAGCGGTTCGTTGGTGGAGGCGACCTCGAGGGCAACGGTCGCGATCGGGCAGCCTTCGACGTAGTCGGTGGCTTCGAGGGTGGCGATCCCGGCGGCGAAGAAGGTCTCGATCCCGCTGACCAGATCGGGCGCGGGCGCGATGAAGAGGTCGAAGAGCTGGATGTAGGCGAGTCCGGAGGTCCGGATGACTTCCGCCCCGAGCTGCTCCTTGCCGCCGGGGAAGAAGTGGTAGAGCGACCCGAAGGGAGCGTTCGCTTCGGAGACGATCTGCTTGAGCCCGGTACCGCTGTAGCCGTTGCGCCGGAAGAGTTCGGCACCGGCGGCCATGATGCGTTCTTTGGTCCCTGCCACGGGATCCAGGATACGCGGACGTTAGAGCGTTCTACCGAGTCCGGCTTGTCCACAGCCCGGCGGCAATGTGGACAAGCCGGCCCCATTGTCGGCTTTCGGCGGGTTCTGTCGGCCACCCCCGATACACTGGATGCGGGGCCGGTCCCCCGGAGAGGGCGGGGGCTGCGTTAGTGGATTTCCCAGGCCGGGCCCGGGTCCTCCGCGTCGTCGCGCAGGATCGTCCCCTCGATCAGCCCGTACGGCCGGTCCGCCGCGTAGAACACCTCGTTGTCGTTCTTCAACCCGAACGGGCTCAGGTCCACCAGGAAGTGGTGCTTGTTCGGCAGCGACAGCCGCACCTCGGCGACCTCCTCGCGCCCCTCCAGCACGGCGGCGCCCATCGCGTACAGCGTCTGCTGCAGCGAAAGGCTGTGCTTCGTCGCGAACGTCTCCAGCATCAGCCGCCGGATTTCGCGGTGGCTCTCGGCCCAGTCGACGTCCTCGCCCTGGTAACGCCACTTCGCCGTGACAGCGGTGGCCAGAATCCGGTCGTCGGTCTCGGCGAGCGTCGTGTACTGGTCGCGCGGGAAGCCGTGGAACTCCGATCCCGTGGACTTCAGCAGCGTCAAGCCGTCGATGCCGGACACGACCCATGCGCGACCGTCCCGGATCGTCACGGCCGTGGTGCGCCGTTCGTCGCCGGAGCGGCTGAACGCGTGGTCGTGCGGCTCGCCGCCGACCGCGATCCGGTCCCAGCCGTGCTCGTCGATCTTGACGCGCGCGCCGGTGATGTTCCCCTGCGTGCCGGTGAAGTGCCGCACCAGGCGCAGGCCGAAGTCCTCGATCTCGCCGACCGGTGCCTCCTTCGCGAAGGCGTACACGGTGTTCTTCTGCGTGTCGGTCGCGAGCACGCCGGCGTTGTCGCCGGTGAGGTGCGTCGCGGCGAGCTCGCCCCGCAGCGACGTCGACACGGTGAGGTCCTTCAGGTGGTGGACGGGGCCGTCGCGGCGCACCGTCACCAGGCGGACCTCCGCCTTGCCGTACTGGTTGGGGCCCAGTGTGATGGCCACGGTTCAGCTCCCTCGGTAGGTCGAATAGGCGAACGGGCTGAGCAGGAGCGGCACGTGGTGGTGCGCGGAGCCGTCGGCGATCCGGAAGGTGAGGGCCACCTCCGGGAAGAAGGCGTCCGGGCCCAGGTAGGCGCCGGTGTCGAAGACCAGGCGGTAGACGCCGGGCTCGAGCGTCTCCGGGCCGAGGTCGCGGATGCGGCCGTCGTCGTCGGTGCGCCCGTCGGCGATCGGCTTCCCTTCGGCGGTCTCGAACCGGACGGCGATCCCGCTTGCGGGGCGCCCGGTCGCCGTGTCGAGGACGTGGGTGGTCACGAGGCTCACGCGGTCACCGCTTTCGCGAGTCGGAGTTCGGCGATCTTGACCAGCTCCCGCCCGGCGACGGCCAGTTCGGTCGCGGGATCGTTGTCCAGCCTGGAGTTGAGGATCTTCAGCAGCTCTTCGCCGCTTCGGCCGCTGGCGCAGACGAGGTAGACGTGGCCGAACTTGGCTTCGTACCGGGCATTCGCGTCGGCGAACGCGTCGGCGTTGTCCACACCGGACTGTTCCGAGCGCGCCCAGCCGTCCGCCGGCTTTTCGCCGATCCGCGGGTGGGCGGCCATGGCCTGCCGGATCTCGTCGGTGGTCAACGGCAGGTCGGCGGCTTGGCGCAGCGCCTCGAAGTCCGCGTACGGGCGGTGCTCGACGATCGCGTCCACCCAGCGGGGGACGGCGAGACAAGCGGTCAGCGCCGGCCGCACGTCATCGGCGTCGGCGGTGTTGAAGTCGGTGAGGGTGAGCGGCACGGGGAACTCCTCGTGAGTGGCGTCCCGCTGACCGTACGTCGGCTCCGGAGTTCCGTCAACATTTTGTTGAATGCGCTGGTCAGTCGGCCTCTCGGTTCAGGTAGTTGTAGACGGTGAACCGCGTGACGCCCAGCGCGTCGGCCACCGAGGAGACCGATTTCCGCAGGCCGAAGGCCCCGCGTTCCCGCAGCAGCCGGACGGCGCGTTGCTTGCCGGCGCGGTCGAGTTCGCCGAGCTTGGCGCCCAGTTCGCGTTCGACGTCGGCGATCAGCCGGTCGAGGGCGTCGTTGAGCGCGACGGGTTTCGCTCCCGTCCGTCCCGGCTCGGCTTGGCGCACCTGCAGCGTCACCTGCGTAGCGCCCGCGTCGAGGGCTGCCTGCGCGATCGCCGGGAGGGCGTCGTACAGCTCCTTCGCTTCGCCTCGCGCCAGCGTCCCGAGCGGCCCGAAGTCCGTCTCCAGTCCCGCTTCCACGGCGGCGTCGCGCGCGGCGATCGCGTGCTCGGGTGGCGAACCCTCGCCACGGAACGGTTCGCTGGTGAACTCCGCTTCAAGCCGCACGAGGATGACCGTAACGCGCCGCGTCCGTCGTTGACGAGCGGCGCGCGCCGTGGTTACTGTCGTTGTGCGAAACCGCCTTTCCGTACTGTGAAATCGGCGGTGGTCAATCCTCCCGGAGAAGGGCTTTCGGATGGATCTTGTGGTGCGCGCGGCCCGAGCCGTCACGGCCGAGGGCGAGGTTCCGGCGACCTTCGGCGTCGACGGCGGCCGGATCGTCGCGGTCGAACCCGGCGGGGCTGCCCTGTCCGGCGACCGAGAGCTGAACCTCGGCGACGACGTCGTGCTGCTGCCCGGACTCGTCGACACGCACGTCCACGTCAACGATCCCGGCCGCGCGGAGTGGGAGGGCTTCGAGACGGCGACGCGCGCGGCGGCCGCGGGTGGTGTGACCACGATCGTGGACATGCCGCTCAACAGCCTGCCCCCGACCGTCGACGTCGCGGCCCTGGAGGTCAAGCGCAAGGCGGCGACCGGCCGGGTGCACGTCGACGTCGGCTTCTGGGGTGGCGCGATCCCCGGCAACGTTGGCGACCTGCGCGCCCTGCACGAAGCGGGCGTCTTCGGCTTCAAGTGCTTCCTGCTGCACTCGGGCGTCGACGAGTTCCCGCCGCTCGACCCGGCGGGGCTCGACGAAGCGTTGCGCGAGCTGAGTTCCTTCGACGCACTGATGATCGTTCACGCGGAGGACGCACACGAGATCGATTCGGCGCCGGAGCCACACGGCGGTCGCTATGTCGACTTCCTGCGCTCCCGGCCGCGTGAGGCTGAGAACCTCGCGATCACGCACGTCATCGAGGCCGCCCGCCGCCACGATGCGCGAGCGCACATCCTGCACCTCTCGTCGGCTGAGGCGCTGCCATTGGTCGCTTCGGCGCGTCGCGACGGCGTGGCGCTGACCGCCGAGACCTGCCCGCACTACCTCAGCTTCATCGCCGAGGAGATCCGCGACGGCGCGACGCAGTTCAAGTGCTGCCCGCCGATCCGGGAGGCGGCCAACCGCGAGCTGCTGTGGCAGGGGCTCGCCGACGGGGTGATCGACACCATCGTGAGTGACCATTCGCCGTGCACGCCGGAGCTGAAACGCTTCGACAGCGGCGACTTCGGGCTCGCCTGGGGCGGGATTTCGAGCCTGCAGCTGGGCTTGCCGGCGATCTGGACCCAGGCGCGGCAACGCGGGTTCGCGCTCACCGACGTCGTCCGCTGGATGGCCGAACGTCCCGCCGCGCAGGCCGGGATGCGCCGCAAGGGTCACCTGGCGACCGGGTACGACGCCGATTTCTGCGTGTTCGCGCCGGACGAAGCGTTCGTCGTCGACGTCGCGAAACTGAAGCACCGCAACCCGGTCAGCGCCTACGACCGGCGTCCGCTCGCCGGCGTCGTGCGCTCGACGTGGTTGCGGGGCACCGAAATCACCGGCGACGAGCCGCGCGGCGCGTTGCTGAACCGGGGGGATTGCTGAAATGGAGGCTGCCTTGTCCGAACGTCCTGAGCGTCCCGAGTGGACGGACCTGCCCGACCTCGCGTCGCGCCGCTTCGGCGGGACGGTGATGTGGGCGACCGACGAGCTGTTCGCCGAGAAGGAGAACCTGGTCAACCCGTGGACGCCGGCGCACCGCGCCGAGACGTTCGGCCCGAAGGGCCAGGTGTACGACGGCTGGGAGACCCGCCGCCACCGCGAACCGGGCGACGACCAGGCGATCCTGCGGCTCGGCCTGGCGGGCACGGTCACCGGCGTCGTCGTCGACACGGCGTTCTTCAAGGGCAACTACCCGCCGTTCGTCTCGGTCGAGGCGGCGTCGGTGCCGGGCTACCCGTCGGCGGCGGAGCTGCGGACGGCGGACTGGGACGTCCTGGTCGACCACGCCCCGGCGGCCGGCCACACGGAGAACTTCTACGCGGTCAACGGTTCCCGCAGGTACACGCACGTGCGGTTGACGCAGCACCCGGACGGCGGCGTGGCCCGCCTGCGCGTCCACGGCATGCCGATCCCGGACCCGGACCTGCTCGATCTGGACGCGCTCGACTTGGGGGCGTTGGAGAACGGTGCCGTGGTGACGGGGTGCAGCAACAAGTTCTACTCATCGCCGAACAACCTGCTCTCGCCCGGCTTGGCGGCGCACCAGGCCGAGGGCTGGGAGACGGCCCGCCGCCGCGACGACGGGAATGATTGGGTGACGCTCCGCCTCGCAGGCGCCGGCATCGTCCGGTTCGCCGAATTGGACACGAGCAACCTCAAGGGCAACGCCCCGGGCTGGGCATCGGTGAGCGGCCGCGACACGTACGGCGAGTGGGTCGAGCTGCTGCCGAAGACCCGCCTGCAGCCGGACACCCGCCACCGCTTCGCTTTGAAGGACGGCCCGGAGGTGACGGAGGCCCGGTTGGACATCTACCCGGACGGCGGACTGGCCAGGCTGCGCCTGTTCGGCCGGCTCACGGAGGCGGGCCGGACGAACTTGAAGGCCCGTTACGCGAAGACGCGCTAGTTGTTCGCGCCGGGACGGTTGAGGTAGGCGGAGGCCAGCGAGAGCACGCAGGCGCAGCCGATGATGGCGCTGACCCACCACTGAAGCCCGGCCACGACGCTCCAGACGAAGCCCGCCGCCGCCAGCACGGCGACGAGGATGTTCCGGAACTGCAGCGGGGTGGGTTTGGCCATGCCCCCAGCCTCTCACGGGCGCGCGCAGGGTTGCCGCGCGCCCACGCGTGTGGTTGGCCGGGCTTGCGCCGGTCTGCTGTTGGGCTGCCACCCGCGGCCGCGGTGCGTGCTTGGTCACGCGGGTGTGCGCCGGGCGCTCGCCTCAGGTGAGGCCAGACCTGCGCCGGTTCCGCGTGCTTGCGCGGGATGTCTGCCGGGCTTGCGCCTGACCGGCGCGGAGTGGCCACTCGTCCCCGCCCCGCCCCGCCCCGCCCCGCCCCGCCCCGCCCCGCCCCGCCCCGCCCCGCTCTTGCCCGTTCTCAGATCTCCGCGCGCTGGCCGGGCTCGAGGAGCACCAGCCGGTCGGTCAGGCCGGCCGTCTCGAACTCCTTGCGCAGCACGTCCGGGCCTTCGGTGAAGTGCTGCCAGCCGCGGAAGTGCAGCGGTACCACCTTTGCCGCGTCGAGCACCTTTGCCGCCTCGACCGCGTTCGCGCTGGTCAGCGTCAGGGGCGCGCCGTCGAAGAAGACCGTTCGGGCGGCGCCGGCGAACAGGACCGCGATGTCGATGCGGAACCGCGCGGCGATCTCGCGCACGAGGTCGACCGACGCGTTGTCCCCGCTCACGTACACCGTCGGCACGCCCTCGCCGGTCAGGACGAAGCCGGTGACCTCGCCGGTGAACTGCTCGGCGCCCTCCGGCCCGTGCAGTGCCGGGACGGCCGTGATCGTCAGTGGTCCGACATTCGTCTCCTCCCATGGTTTCAACCCCTGCGCGGTCCCGCCGAGCCGTTCGGCTCCGCTGGGCGTGACGAGGGTCAGCGGCACCGTCCCGAGGTACGCGCGGCCGCGGTCGTCCAGGTTGTCCGGGTGCTGGTCGTGGGACAGCAGGACGGCGTCCACCACACCGACTGCTTCTTCGGTCAGCACGGAGTCCTCGGTCTTGACCAGCACACGCTCGCCGACGGGGTGGTCGCCGGGCGCGTCGAAGGTCGGGTCGGTGAGCAGCCGCACGCCGGCCAGCTCCAGGAGCGCGGTCGGGCCGCCGGACAGGGTGATCCCCAGGTTCTCGGTCATACCCGGGGCCAACAGTGGGAACGTGCGTTCTCTTCCCTACGGTGCCGACTGCCTCCGCGAGCTGATCACGCCGGTGTTGAACCCGGCCAGGTGGAGCCCGCCCGCGAAGCGCGCATGTTCGATCTTCACGCACCGGTTCATCACGACGTCCAATCCGGCTTCCCGCGCCCGATCGGCCGCCGGTTCGTGCCACAGCCCGAGTTGCAGCCACAGCGTCCGCGCGCCGGCGTCGATCACCTCTTCGGTCACCTGGGGCAGGTCGTCGTGCCTCCGGAAGACGCTGACCAGGTCCGGTCCACCCGGTACGTCCTTGAGCGAGGCGTACACCGGTTTGCCGAACAGCGTGTCCAGCCGCGGGTTGACGAAGTTGACCTCGTAGCGCGTCGACGAGAGCAAATACGTCGCGACGAAGTAGCTCGGCCGGGCCGGATTGGCAGAAGCGCCCACCAGCGTCACCGACTTCGTCCGGTTGAGAATCGCCCGCCGTTCGACGGCGCCCACCGCGTACGTCATCCGGCCACCGCCTTGCCCAGCGCCTGGTCGATGTCCCAGAGGATGTCGTCGACGTCCTCCAACCCGATCGACAGCCGGATCAGGTCGGGGCCGACGCCCGCGGCCGCCAGCTGCTCCTCCGACAGCTGGGCGTGCGTGGTCGACGCCGGGTGGATCACCAGTGTCCGTGCGTCCCCGACGTTCGCCAGGTGCGACAGCAGCTCCACCGATTCGACGAACTTCTCGCCCGCCGCTCGGCCGCCGTCGATGCCGAACGAGAACACCGCGCCCGGCCCGGCGGGCAGGTACTTCTTCGCCAGGTCGTGGTGGGGATGGGAGGGCAGCCCGGCGTACGACACCCACGCCACCCGGGGATCCGCTTGGAGGTGCTCGGCGACCGCCCGGGCGTTGGCGACGTGCGCGTCCATCCGCTGCGGAAGCGTCTCGACCCCTTGCAGCAGCAGGAAAGCCGAGTGCGGCGACAGGACCGCGCCGATGTCCCGCAGCTGCTCGGCGCGCAGCCGGGTGCAGAACGCGTACTCGCCGAAGTTCTCCCAGTACCTGAGCCCGCCGTAGCTGTCGACGGTCTCGGTCATCCGCGGGAACTTCCCGTTGCCCCAGTCGAACTTCCCGGACTCGACGACGATCCCGCCGAGCGTCGTCCCGTGCCCGCCGAGGAACTTCGTCGCCGAGTGCAGCACGATGTCGGCGCCGTGCTCGATCGGACGGCACAGGTACGGCGTCGCCAGCGTCGCGTCCACGACGAGCGGGATGTCGTGGGAGTGCGCGAGATCCGCCAGCGCCGCGAGGTCGGCGATGCCGCCGCCGGGGTTGCCGATCACCTCGGTGTAGAGCAGCCGGGTCCGCTCGGTGATCGCGGCCGCGTAGTCGTCGATGCCGCCGCTGACGAACGTCGTTTCGACGCCGAACCGCCTCAGCGTGCCGGTGAGCTGGGTGACCGTGCCACCGTAGAGGCCGCTCGCCGACACGATGTGGTCGCCCGCTTCGGTCAGCGCGCTGAAGGTGAGGAACTCCGCGGCCTGCCCGCTCGCGGTCGCCACGCCGCCGATGGCGCCTTCGAGGCTGGCGATCCGCTCCTCGAACGCGGCCACGGTCGGATTCCCTATCCGGCTGTAGATGTTGCCGTACTTCTGCAGCGCGAAGAGGTTCGCCGCGTCGGCGGCGTCTTCGAAGACGAAGCTCGTGGTCTGGTAGATCGGCACGGCCCGCGCGCCGGTCGCCGGATCGGGGGTGCCGCCCGCGTGCAGTGCGCGGGTCCGGAAGCCCCAGGTGCGTTCACTCATCGGTTCTCACCGTATCCGTCCTCCCCGTCGGATGGCCACGCGTCCCAGGCGGTGGGCGAGGCCATTTCGTGCTGTCGACGGTAGCACGATTCGGAATTCCGTGCGCTACACTCGAAAGCATGAAATGCGCCGCCTGTGGCAAGCCGCTGCCACCTCGCGAAGGTTCTGGGCGAAAACGCCAGTACTGCGATGCTACGTGCCGGAGTGCGGCCCGTCGACAGCGAGAGCACGTAAAGACGGACTTGACACATCCCGATCGTCAATACATTCTTGACAGCGTGCCGGCGCACGGGCCGCTGGGTTCGGTTCGCGAAGCGTTGCGGAAGCTGCGTGACGCGGAGGAGACCTTGCGGGACGCGGTGGACGTGGCCAGGACGGCCGGGCACACGTGGCAGGAGATCGGCGATCTGCTCGGCACGAGCCGGCAGGCCGCTTTCCAGCGGTTCGGCCGGCCGGTCGATCCGACGACGGGAGCGTCCATGACGGACTTGAAGCCACCGGACGCGATCGATCGCGCCCGGGAGCTCGTGGCCGAGTTCGTCGGCTGCCAGTGGCAGGAAGTCCGCCGGGATTTCGACGACCGCATGCGCGACGTGGTCGGCGAGCACGAGCTGCAGCTCGCCTGGGCGCAGGTGGCCGGATCGGTCGGACGGTACGAGGGAATGGGGGAGCCGTACGCGCGGTCGACGGGTGACTACACCGTCGTCCACATGCCGCTGGCCTTCGAGGCGGGCGAGCGGACCGTGCAGGTGACCTACCGGGAAGACGGCCAAGTGGCCGGGTTGTGGATCCGGCCGCCCGAAGAGTAGCCGGAGATCAAGGGGAACCATGGAAGCGCAGGGGGAGAGATGAAGACAGCGATAGCGGGCGTGGTCGTGGTCCTGGCGGCACTGGTGGCCCCGGCCGCCCAAGCGGCCGAGGTGCCCACGGCGACGCAGCAGCTCGAGTGGGTGGTCGACGCGACCGGGCGCGTCCCGGTGTCGGACGCCGAGGTCCGCGAGCACGTCGCCCAGGTCCTGCTGGACGCGGTAGGCGGTACGCCGGGAGTCAACGGTGCGCTCGGCGGGCTGGGCCCGCTCCAGGTGAAACGGATCGTCACCGAGGCACCGGACCACCTGGAAGCGGCGGTCCACGGAACCGCCGACGACTACCTGCTCGGCCTGCACGTGGACCAGGCCGGGCTGATCGACGGGCTCACGGCGAAACCCGACGACCCGGTCCCGGCTTCGTGGCCGGAGGTCGACGCGCAGCTGGCGGCGCTCGGTGGCCGGGTGTCGTTCGGTGCGTCGGAAATCCTGCCGGACGGGCGTTGCCGGGACGTGCACGGCGTCCGCGACGACGTGCAACGGCCGTTGGGCTCGGCGTTCAAGCTCTACGTCCTGGGCGCGCTCGGCAAGGCGGTCGCCGAGCACCGAGCGTCCTGGACCGAGCAGCTCGCGATCCGGGACGACTGGAAGAGCCTGCCGTCCGGGGTGCTGCAGAACGAACCGGCGGGCACGCGGCTCCCGTTGTCCGCCTACGCCGACAAGATGATCTCGATCAGCGACAACACCGCGACCGACCACCTGATCCACCGGTTGGGGCGGGACGCCGTGCAGCGGCAGCTGACCGCGTTCGGCAACCAGCGGCCGGCAGCGAACATCCCGTTCCTGACGACGAAAGCGATGTTCGAGCTCAAGGCCGCCCAGTACCCGGCTCGCGCCGACGCCTACCTGGCGCTGCCACGCTGGGCGCGTCCCGCGGCGGTCGCCGGGCTGGAACGGCTTCCGCTCGCCGGCCTGCAGGGCTGGCAAGCACCCGAGAAGATCGACGACATCGAGTGGTTCGGTTCGCCGGACGACATCTGCCGGGCGTTCTCCGGGCTGAAGAAGGAAGACCAGCCGGAGATCGGGCACGCGTTGTCGCTGAACGACGGTGGCCTCGGGCTCGACCGGGCGAAGTTCCCCGAGGTCTGGTTCAAGGGCGGCAGCGAACCCGGCGTGCTGACCTTGAACTACCTGGCGCGCACGGCCGACGGCCGGTCACTGGTCACCAGCGTCATGGTGTCGGACCCGGTCACCGCGTTGAACGAAAACCACGTGGCGGCACGGGGAATCGCCGTCGCGAAGGGCGCCGTGGCGCTCCTCGCGGCTACGCTTCGTCCGTGACGGTGCGGTGGAGCCTGACGATCGACTGCGCGGAACCCCGCGCGCTGGCGAGGTTCTGGGCGGTGGCCCTCGGCTACATCGAGCGGCCACCACCCCCGGGCTTCGCGAGCTGGGAAGACTGGTTCTCGCACCACGGTGTGCCCGAGGCGGAATGGGACGACGGCGCCTACCTGAGCGATCCGGAAGGTGTGCTGCCGAACCTGAGCTTCCTCAAGGTGCCCGAGGGAAAGGTCGTGAAGAACCGGCTGCACCTCGACGTCCAGGCAGGTGGTGGCCGCGACGTTCCGTGGGAGACACGGTGGGAGCGGGTCGTCGAAGCAGTCGCCCGCCTCACCGCGGCGGGCGCGACCGTGCTGCGCGAAGACGTTCTGGACAGTCGCCCGGACCACGTCGTGATGGCCGATCCGGAGGGCAACGAGTTCTGCGTGCTCTGAGCTGTCGATCCGGGCGCGGTGCGTTCGTGTAAGAGGTGGATCCGGACACGAAGGAGTGCTGATGACGTTCACCGACGAAGAGATCGGCTACCTGCGTTCGCAGCCACTCGCCCGCGTGGCCACGCTCGGCGCAGGCGGGCAGCCGGACGTCGTCCCGCTCGCGTTCGAGTTCGACGGCGAGCACTTCTGGGTCGGCGGGACCGGCGCGGCGGTGGCGGCGACCCGCAAGTTCCGCAACGTCGGCGCCGGCCGGCGGAAGGTCGCGCTGGTGGTGGACGACCTCGTGTCGGTGCAACCGTTCGTCGCGCGGGCGATCCGCGTGTACGGCGAGGCGGACGATCCGCTGGAACGGACCGGGTTGGTGGGGCCCGGGCTGTACACGCGGATCACCCCGCGGATCTCGTGGAGCTGGAACATGGCGGGAGAGCCTGTTGGCGAGAGCTGGTACGAGCCGAGGAGGGTGGTTCATGGGTAGCTGACCGGGGCGGGATGACCCAGGTCACGCACGACGTCTGCACGTTCCGGTCACATCGGCCGCCGCCGCGGGGTCTACTGCTACGACTGCGGCGGAAGGAACGGGGACACGGTGGACACGCTGACCGAACGGTTCGAGCAGGAGCGCCCGCGGCTACGGGCGGTCGCCTACCGGATGCTCGGTTCGGCGAGCGAGGCCGACGACGCCGTCCAGGAGGCTTGGCTGCGGTTCGACCGCACCGACCTCGGTGAGGTCGAGAACGTCGGCGCGTGGCTGACCACCGTCGTCGCGCGGGTGTGCCTGTCGATGCTGCGGACGCGGCGCAACCACCGCGAGGAGCCCTTGGACGGCCGGCCCGAGCAGGGCGAGGATCGCCGGGACCCCGAGCAGGAGGCGGAACTGGCCGACACGGTCGGACTGGCTTTGCTGGTCGTGCTCGATGCCCTGGCGCCGGCCGAACGGGTCGCGTTCGTGCTGCACGACATGTTCGCCGTGCCGTTCGACGAGATCGCGCCGATGATCGACAAGACGCCGGCGGCGGCCCGCCAGCTGGCGAGCCGGGCCCGGAGGCGGGTCAGGGGCGGCTCCGCGGTGGACGCGGACCTGCCGCGGAGGCGGAAGGTCGTCGAGGCGTTCCTGGCGGCGTCCCGTGGCGGCGACTTCGAAGCGCTGCTCTCGCTCCTCGCCCCGGACGTGGTGCTGCACGCGGACCGGTTCGTCGGCCCGAGCCCGGCGCCGGTCGTGCTGCGCGGTGTCGAGAACGTGCGCAGGGGCGCGGTGCTGGCCTCCGAACGGGCCCGCACCAGCGAGCTGGCCCTCGTGGACGGCTCGCCGGGGCTGCTCTGGATGCCCGGAGGACGGCTGTCGGTCGTCCTGGTGTTCCGGGTCGACGGCGACCGGATCGCGGGTATCGAGGTCATCGCCGACCCGGACCGGCTGCGCGGGCTGGAGCTGGCCGTCCTCGACTGATCCGGGTCAGCCCAGGGCGGCGCGAAGGCGGGCGTCGCGCTCGGCCGGTGTTTGACGTGGGCAGCTCACGCACTTCGGGTTGCCGACCTCGTAGATCAGGCAGCAGGACGCCCGGCGCACGGCCGGTGTCCGGCCGACGCGCACGAAGCGGGGCTTCGGCAGGTCCAAGCCGATCGCGGCGACGAGCGGCTCGGCCAGGGCCATCGCGTGTTCGGGATCGGCCGTCCACAGCAGCCGGTTGCCGATCGAGTCGGTGGCGATGGCACCGAGGGCGCGCGGGCGGGCTCCGGTGACGTCGGCGATCGTCGCGATGGCGGTCCCGAGTGCCTCGCCGAATGCGGTGCCCAGCTCGGGCAGCCCGCCGGCGAGGGGACGGGTGGACCGGGCGCCGAGGAACCGGCCGTCGGCGAGGAGGTCGATCTCCATGGCGTCGAGCGACGGGTCGGCCAGCGCGGAGGGCGCCGACTCAGCGGGCGCGGCGGGCGCAGAGGACGCAGACGACACGGAGGACAGCGAGGAGGGCGTGGACGACGTGACCCGGCCCTCCGGCGCCGGCGCCGGAGGGCGGGCCGCGGCGGCCAGGCTCTCCACGGCCGGAGCCACCAGCACCGACGAGAGCGAGTACCACCAGATCGTGCCGAGCACGTCCGGCGCGGCGCAGCCGTAGAGCTTGGCCGCGCCGCCGATGCGGGCGCGGACCCACTCGGCGTCCGCGAGCAGGGTCGCGGGCGCGGTCCAGTCGGGCTTCACACCGCCCAGCCTTCCAGATCGCGGAGGCGGGGACGGCGTTGCGAAGACCGGGGCACCCTCGGGAACCTCACAGCCGGCGGTAGGTGGAGACCGTGAAGGACACCGTCACGGCCTGGGGCTCGCTCAGCGCGTCGAGGCGGGAACGGCGGTCGCCGCGATCGAGGTGGAACGCCGTCGGGCCCATCTCCACCGCCTGGCGGATCTGCTGGGGCGTCAACTGCGCCGTCCGGCGGACCTCCGTGCGTCCGGTGCGGGCGAAGTACTCGCCGAGGGTGCCGTCCAGGCGCTCCTCCTTGCGCTCGTCCACCGACAGCACCAGGTCGCCCAGCTCGCGGAGGTGGTCCGGCGCCGGGGCGGCGACCGTGAGCAGCCCGCCGGGACGCAGGACGCGGTGGAACTCGGCCCCGTTGCGGGGCGCGAAGACGTTCAGCACCGCCGACGCCACCTCGTCGCCCACCGGCCACGGTTCCCAAAGGTTCCACACCGCCGCGCCCAGCCTCGGGTGGGCGCGGGCCGCGCGGCGCAACGCCACTGCGGAAACGTCCAACGCGAGACCGAACGCGGCCGGAGCCGACTCCAGGACGTGCGCCAGGTAGTAGCCCGTTCCGGCGCCCGCGTCGATCACCAGGTCGCCGGCCTCCGCGCAGACGCGGGCCAGCTCGTCCGCGAGCGGGCGGTAGGCACCGGAAGCGAGGAAGTCCGCGCGGGCCGCGACCATCGGGGCCGTGTCCGCCGTTCCGGCCGGGATTCGCGCGTGCAACAGGTTCACGTACCCCTGCCGGGCTAGATCGAAAGAGTGCCCCTTAGCGCAACGCAGCGTGCGCTCGACACCCTTCAGCGGCGCGGCGCACACCGAACAGCGCAACGCCTCGACGACCCGGGGTGGCAGTGGGTCATTCCCGTGGTCGGCTGGGGTCATGGGGATATTCGACCACGACGTAAAGCAACCGGACACTCCAGCACACCTCCCGGGAAACCTGGCCGTAACAACCGGGCGTGGACAGTTCACGCGGGCGAAACCTCTCGCGCCGCCCCGTGAAACACCGCGCGCCAAAACTGCCATCGCACAGACCCAGGGCACGGGAGGACGATGTGCTGAACGCAGGAGACACCGCATGGGTACTGGCCAGCGCCGCGCTGGTCATGCTCATGACACCGGGATTGGCCTTCTTCTACGGCGGTATGGTCCGCGCGAAGAGCGTCTTGAACATGCTGATGATGAACTTCATCGCGCTGGCCGTGGTGGGGGTGCTGTGGGCGCTGTACGGCTTCTCGATGTCGTTCGGCGACGACGCCTTCGGTGGCCTGCTCGGTAACTTCCACTTCGCCGGCTTGGAGAACACCTTCGGGAAGCTCGCCGGCTTCGCGGTCGCCGCGACCGACTCGGCGCCCGCCGTGGCCTGGCCCGGCACCGATGCGCTGCCGGTGCTCGCGTTCGTCATGTTCCAGCTGATGTTCGCCATCATCACGCCCGCGCTGATCTCCGGCGCCATCGCCGACCGCGCGAAGTTCTGGGGCTGGACGCTGTTCGTCGTCATCTGGGTGACGGTCGTCTACTTCCCGGTCGCGCACTGGGTGTTCTCCTTCAACGGCTTCATCGGCGAAAACTCCGTCGGCGGCTGGATCGCCAACAACCTCAAGGCACTCGACTTCGCCGGTGGGACCGCGGTCCACATCAACGCCGGTGCCGCGGGTCTCGCGCTGGCGATCGTGCTCGGCAAGCGCAAGGGCTGGCCGAAGGACACCGGCCGTCCGCACAACGTCCCGTTCGTGCTGCTCGGTGCGTCCCTGCTGTGGTTCGGCTGGTACGGCTTCAACGCCGGTTCGGCGCTGGCCGCCAACGACCTCGCCGCCGTCGCGTTCACCAACACCACCGTCGCGACCGCCGCGGCCGTCCTCGGCTGGCTGCTGGTCGAGCAGCTCAAGTTCGGCAAGCCGACCACCCTCGGCGCGGCGTCCGGCGCGGTCGCCGGCCTCGTCGCCATCACCCCGGCCTGTGGTTTCGTGAGCCCGCTCGGCGCCATCGCGATCGGCCTGATCGCCGGTGTCGTCTGCGCGCTGGCCATCTCGCTCAAGTTCAAGCTCGGCCTCGACGACTCGCTCGACGTCGTCGGCGTCCACCTGGTCGGCGGCATCGTCGGCACGCTGCTCATCGGCTTCTTCGGCACCACCAGTGTCAACGCGCTCGGCGCCGACGGCCTCTTCTACGGCGGCGGGTTCACCCAGCTGGGTCGCCAGGCGCTGGCAGCCGGTGCGGTGCTCGTGTACTCCTTCGTCCTGTCCTTCATCATCGGCTTCGCGATCAAGAAGGCGGGCGGCTTCCGCGTCAGCACCGAGGACGAGGTCTCCGGCATCGACGAGGCACAGCACGCGGAGAGCGCGTACGACTTCACCGGTTCGGGCGGCGGCCTCGGCCAGCCGACGATCATCCCGGTCAAGTCCGCCACCGGCACCGCGAAACTCGAGGAGAGCAAGGCATGAAGCTCATCACGGCGATTGTCAAGCCGTTCACGCTCGACGACGTCCGCTCCGCGCTGGAGCAGCTGGGCGTGCTGGGCATGACGGTTAGCGAGGTCCAGGGCTACGGCCGGCAGAAGGGCCACACCGAGGTCTACCGCGGCGCGGAGTACTCGGTGGACTTCGTGGCCAAGCTGAAGATCGAGGTCGTCACGGACGACACCAACGTCGAGAAGGTCCTCGAAGCCATCACGACGGCCGCGCACACCGGCAAGATCGGTGACGGCAAGGTGTGGGTGACCCCGGTCGAGACGGTGATCCGCGTACGGACCGGCGAGCGCGGCACGGACGCTCTCTAGGGCGTCCGGGATGGCCGACGGGGGCGAACTGGTCAAGGCCACCGAGCGTTTGCTCGAGGGCAGGCACGGGAGGCTGGGGGCGTCCGCACTGCGGGCGGCCCTGGTCGACCTCTACGAGTTCTGGCTGGGCAGGGGAGCCTCGGCGGCCGGCGTCGACACCGCGGAACCGGGTGTCGCGCTGGTCGCCGTGGGCGGGCTCGGCCGCCGGGAGCTGGTGCCGTTCTCCGATCTCGACCTGCTGCTGGTGCACAACGGCAACAGCGGCGTCGGCGAGATCGCGGACGCGCTCTGGTATCCCTTGTGGGACGCGAAAGTCGGGCTGGACCACTCGGTCCGCACACCCGGCGAAGCACTGAAGGTCGCTTCGGAGGACCTTCGCACGGCCATGGGCCTGCTCGACGCCCGGCACCTCGCCGGGGACGCCGAGCTGTCCGGCCGCCTGGTTTCCGCGGCGCGCGACCAGTGGCGCCGCACCGCGCGCAAGCAGATCCCGGACATGACGGCGTCGGTCCGGCAGCGCTGGAGCCGCAGCGGCGAGATCGCGCAGTCCGCCGAACCCGACCTCAAGCACGGGCGGGGCGGCCTGCGGGACTTCGCCGTCCTGGAAGCACTGGCCGCGGCGCAGCTCACCGCGCGGCCCGGCGAAGAACTCCTGGAAGCCAAGGAGCTGCTGCTGGACGTCCGCACCGAGCTGCGGCGGGAGATCCGGCGCGAACGGGACGTCCTGTCCGCGCCGGAGGCCGAGTTGGTGGCCGCCGAACTCGGGTTCGGCGACCGGTTCACGTTGGCGCGCAAGCTTTCCGGTGCGGGACGCACGATCGCGTATGCGCTCGACGTCGCACTCAGGTCCACTGTGGAGCTGCCGAAGCCGCGGTTCGGGCGACGTCCGTCGCGCACCCCGCTCGCCGAAGGCGTTGTGCTGCACGGGAACGAGGTCTCGCTCGCCCGTGACGCCGTGCCAGCGAAGGATCCCGCGCTGCTGCTGCGGGTCGCCGCCGCGTCGGCGCGCACGGGCAAGCCGATCGCGCTCGGCACGCTCAAGGCGCTCGGGGAAACGGCGCCCGAGCTGCGTGCGCCGTGGCCGCCCGACGCGCTGAACGCCCTGGTCGAGCTGCTCGGCGCGGGGGAGGGCCTGGTCGACGCGGTCGAGTCGCTCGACCGGACCGGCCTGTGGGCCCGGCTGTTCCCCGAGTGGGGCGCGGTCCGCGACCTCCCGCCGCGGTCGCCGGTGCACCAGTGGACGGTCGACCGGCACCTCGTGCGCACCTGCGTCGAGGCGGCCAAGCTGACCACGACGGTGTCGCGGCCGGACCTGCTGCTGATCGGCGCGCTGCTGCACGACATCGGCAAGGGCCGCGACGCCGACCACTCGGAGCTCGGCGCCAAGATCTCCGCCCAGGTCGCGACGCGGCTCGGGCTGAGCACGGCGGACGCGGCGACGGTGTCGGCGATGGTCCGCCACCACCTCCTGCTGCCGCACACCGCGACGCGCCGCGACATCAGCGAGCCGGAGACGGTCGCGCGCGTGGTGAAGACCCTGGACAGCGACATCGTCCTGGTCGAGCTGCTGCACGCGCTCACCCAGGCCGACTCGCTGGCCACCGGCCCCGGCGTCTGGACGGACTGGAAGGCGCGGCTGCTCGCCGAGCTCGTCACGGGCTGCGAGGAAGTGTTGCGCGGCAAGGGTTTCACCGCACCCGAGCCGATGGACGACGAACAACGCGAGCTCGTCGCGCAGGCCGTCGCGTCGGGCAACGGCGAGATCCGGATCAGCGCGCACGGCAAGGTGGTCACGGTGCTGCTGGCCGTGCCGGCCCGCGCGGAGCTGCTGGCGCCGGCGGCCGGGGTGCTGGCGCTGAACTCGATGGAGGTGCATTCGGCGGTCCTGCGCGGGCACGACGGTGGCCGCGCCGGGGTGTTCACGGCGTCGCCGAAGTTCGGGTCGTTGCCGGACGCGACGCTGTTGCGCGAGCAGTTCGCCCGCGCGGTCGCCGGCACGCTCCCGCTGACCCAGCGCCTGGCGGCGAAGGAACGCGACTACGGTTCGCCGGCTCCGGTCGCGCCGAAGGTGCTGTGGTTCGACGACGAGACGAGCGGGCCCGACACGGTGGTCCTCGAGCTGCGTGCGGCCGACCGGATCGGCCTGCTGTTCCGGGTCGCGGGGGCATTGCGCCGGTGCGACGCGGAGGTGCGCTGGGCGAAGGTCTCGACGCTGGGTGGCGCGGTGGTGGACTCGTTCGCGGTGACGCCCCGGAGCGGCCGCATCGAGCCAGGGTGGCGGCGCGAGGTGGAGCAGGCGATCCAGGCCGCGGCTTCCTAGCCGGACGGCCGGGCCGCGGCCTTCGGCCCGGTGGCGCGGGCTGCGAGGTGAGTCGGCTTGCGGCGACCGGGCCGGGGCTGCGGCTTTCGGTCCAGCGGCCCAGGCGCGAGGTGAGCTGGCTCGCGGCAACCCTCGTGATCGCAGCCCGGGTCGCGGTCTTCGGCCCGGCTCGGGTGGTGCCGCAAGCAACCCGGCCTTGGCAACCCCGGCCGCTACGCCGGCGCCCCTACCCAGCGGTGCAAACTCTCCTCCAAGCCCGGCCCGCCGTTCCAAGCGATGTACCCGTCCGGCCGGACGAGCCGAGGTGCCGCCCCCTCTCGGCCCTCGACCCGTCCGGCCCAGCCCGGCGGCACCGCCGCACCCACCAGCACAGCGCGGCCGTCCGCCGAAACAGGGATGTCGGCGCGGCCCGTGATCCCCGGGTACGTCACGCCGATGCCCGACAGCTCCGCCGCGACCGCGCGCCGCGCCTCGGGGACCGCCAGCAGCTCCGTGAACACCTGCCGGACCGCCGCCGCGTCCGGGTCCGGTATGCCCAGGACCGCCTGGGCTCTCGTGCTGACCAGCACGCGCGCCGCGATCGGGTGGCGCTCGGCGTGGTAGCTGTCGAGCAACCCCTCCGGTGCCGTGCCGCGGACCGTCGCCGCCAGCTTCCAGCCCAGGTTCACCGCGTCCTGCAGGCCCAGGTTCAGACCCTGGCCGCCGACCGGGAGATGGACGTGCGCCGCGTCGCCCGCGAACAGCACGCGTCCGTGGCGGTACTGCTCCAGCTGACGGGACGCGTCGCCGAAACGCGACGCCCACAGCACCTCGCCCACCAGTACCCCCGGGCCGTGCGCCGCGGTCAAGGCGCGCTGCACCTCCTCCACCGTGACCGGGGCGTCGCGGCCGAGCCGTTGCTGTTCCTCGCCGAAGACGATCGTGCGGTAGCGGCCTCCGGACAGCGGCAGCAGGTAGCCCGATCCCGACGACGGCAACGTCCAGTCCTCGGCCAGGCCGGCCGGTTTGGCGGACAGGGTGACGTCCGCGACGACCAGCGAGATCCGCGCCGGGCTGCCGGGGAACGCTGCGCCCAGCAGCGTCCGGACCGTGCTGTGCCCGCCGTCGGCCGCGACCAGCCAGCCGGCCCGGTACTCGCGGCCGCCCGCGGTGACCGTGACGCCCTCGTCGTCCTGCGTCACGGCGGTGACGGCCGCGTCGCGCAGCACCGGTGTGCGCAGCCGCGCCTCGATCGCCGCCGTGACGTGGGCCTGCTCCACGCCGAGCTGGTACGGGAAGCACGTCGGCAGGTCGGTGTAGTCGATCGGGACGCCCGAGAAGTGCCCGGCGGGCAGCTTCGCCTGCACGTGCGGCTCGATCGCGGCGAGCAGGCCGCGGTCGGCCAGCACCTCGACCGACCGCGGCTGCAGGCCGAGGGCCTTCGACTGCGTGGTGGGCTCGGCGTCTCGCTCCACCACCAGCACGTCGACGCCGGCGCGTTCCAGCTCGAACGCGGTCAGCAGGCCGGTCGGGCCCGCGCCCGCGATGAGGACGTCAGGCATCGAGGTTCTCCTTGCGGAGGT
This sequence comes from Amycolatopsis sp. NPDC098790, assembly GCF_044759945.1. NCBI lineage: Bacteria > Bacillati > Actinomycetota > Actinomycetes > Pseudonocardiales > Pseudonocardiaceae > Amycolatopsis > Amycolatopsis sp. NPDC098790. The sequence continues at coordinate 99,036 of NZ_JBIWAI010000007.1, read as the reverse complement.
ACCAGACGTGCCACGCGATCAGCACGGCCAGCGCGCCGAACCACGTCACGTTGGTGACCAGCGAGATGAGGTCGATCGGCAGCGTGTAGACGAGCACGATGTGCACCACCGCGCTGCCCAGCAGCACCGCACCCCACGCGGCGGTGTTGATCCGCAGGCCGCGCCGGAACCGGGCGTCGGTGTCCCAGCGGCCCGCCCACGCGTCCGCCCCTTCGGCGCCGCGCTTGACCTCGGCGATCGTGCGGCCGAGCGTCAGCTGCGCCGGACGGCCGATGAAGACCGTCACCAGCATCCACGCGCCGAACAAGCCACCCAGCGCCGCGGTCCAGCCTTCGCGGATCACCAGCGTGCGCGGGTCGTCCGACAGCAGGCCGAGCACGACCGACAGCACCAGCACGCTCAGCGTGACCAGGGCGACGAGGTCGACCTTGCGGTTGCGGGCGATGGTCCACAGCACGTACGGCGCGGCGACGAGGACACCGGCCATCAGCGCCCACCACTGGCTCACGCCCGCGGCGCGCAGGCCGTAGAACAGCGCCATCGGCACGACCACTTCGAACACGACGTTCAGCACGTTGGCGCGGACGACCCGGCGCAGGCCGGCGTCGGGTTCGGTCTTCTGCTCGATCATCATTGCGATCCCCCAGCGGATTCGGGTGCGGTCGCCCGCACGTACAGGTCGGCGAGCTCGCGGCCGATGCGCTTGAGCTCGTCGGGTTCGGGCACGTTCGCCGCCGCGGTGGCGACGACGGCGTCGAGCCCGGCGGTGAACGAGAGCGCCGCGGTCCGGGCGTCGAAGGGGCCGAACGCGCCGGCCGCCTGCCCCGTGCGGAAGTGCTCTTCGAACAGCGCGAGCCGCCCGTTGACGGCCTCGCTCTGCGAGCCGGCGTTCTTGACGAGGTCGATCAGCGCCCGCAGCTCGGTGGCGTGCTCGCCGACGAGCTCGACGTTCGCCTCGACGAAGGCGCGCAGCTGGGCGACGTGCCCGACCGCGGCGTCGATCCGCGGCTGCATGAACGCCCCGGTGATCTCTTCGATCTCGGTGACGCACGCCTTGAGCAGGTCTTCCTTGCCCGCGAAGTGGTAGCTGATCATGCCGGTGCTCGACAGGCCGGCGTGCTTCGCGATCCGGCTGAACGACGCCTTGAGGTAACCGGCTTCGGCGATCACGGCGATCGCCGCCCGCACGATCTGGGCCCGCCTGCCGGACTCGGTGAACGTTCTTGCTCGCATGAGCAAAATTTAGCTCAGTCGAGCAAATCTGACAAGTCGCCTGGTCAGAGGCCGAAAATGGGGGAGATCAGGCGGGGGCGGTGCCGTCGACGACCTGGTTGCGGCCCGCGTCCTTCGCGCGGTACAGCGCCTTGTCCGCGGCCTGCAGCAACCGGTCGACGGCCGTGCCGCCGTCCGGGTAGGTCGCGACGCCGATGGACGCCGACAGGCCGCCGATCGCGCGGATGTGGCTGCCGTCCTCGTACTCGACCCGCAGGGACTCGATCGCCGAGCGGATGCGCTCCGCCACCGCCAAGACCGCCGCCGGGCCGATGTCCGGCAGCAGGACGACGAACTCCTCGCCGCCGAAGCGGCCCACCGAGTCGTAGTCGCGGACCGCGCTCTTGATCGTCGCCGCGACCGCGCGCAGCACGGTGTCGCCCGCCAGGTGCCCGTGCTCGTCGTTGATCAGCTTGAAGTAGTCCAGGTCGATCATCAGCACGCCGAACGTGCTGCGCGTGCTCCGCTGGGCGCGGGCCAGTTCGCGCGACGCGAGCAGGTGCCACCCGGTCGTGTTGAACAGGCCCGTCTTCTCGTCGGTCGTCGCGGCGATCTCCAGCTGCTTGATCAGCACCGCCCGGTGCAGCACCAGCAGCGGCGGCACGATCGCGAGGGCGAGCGCGGGCAGCGTCGCCAGCGTCAACGCCGTGAGCAGGCCCAGGCAGAGCGTCGCGATCTCGAGGAGGTTGTCGCCGAGGCCGCCGAAGAACGCCTTGACCGAGCGCTGGGTGATCGTCAGCGCCGGGAGGATCGTGATCGCCGCGACCAGGAAGTACGTCACCGCGGCCAGCGTGATGGCGGTGACGCCGCGCCAGCCCGCCGTCAGTGCCGCGTACATGTCCGGCACGCCGAGGCGGCTCAGGACGAGCTCGGCCGAGTAGCAGGTGACGACGACCAGCGTCGCGTTCAGCGTCGTCCGGAACGGCGGGACGCGCTTCATCCGCGCGAGGCTGCGCGTCGCCAGGTGCGTGTACAGGACGGCGATCAGCGCCGTGACCAGCGCGGGCGGCAGGAGCAGCACGCCGGCGAACGTCCAGACCGACGTCAGGTTGATGTGCGGGGTGTCGGACACCAGACGGCGGACGCGTTCGATCTTGCGGCCCAGCTCGGCCTGCAGCACGCCGAGGCTCGCGAGGACGGCGAAGACGATCGCGTCCCAGCCGTGCGCGGGCACGGCGACGGCGGTCCAGACGGTGGCCACGAGGGCGACGGACTCGACGAGGAAGCAGTAGAAGATCAGCGATCCGCGCTGCCGCCAGAGGGTCCAGTGAGCAGGGTTCAGCGCCCCTCGGATCCGGCCCGCTCGGGGTTCGGCCGGACGGGCGCCGTCCATACTCAAGGCGGTGCAACTCCCCTGGGTGAGCTGACGATCCGCGTCCACTTCACCACATCGGGCGACCCGGATCGACGATTGCCACACGTTCGGAGCAGCGAAGGGAGACCGCCATGCGCAACCGCGAGTCCTGACGCCCCGGCCGATGTCCGCGCGACGCCGGAAGGAGGCCGTCATGCGCAACCGCGAGTCCTGAGCCGCCGCCCCCGTCCCACCGCCCGAGAGGAGAGCTGCCGTGCGCAACCGCGAGTCCTGAACCGCCGCAGTCCAGTCCCGCCGCCCGAAAGGAGCCGTGCCGTGCGCAACCGCGAGTCCTGAAAACCGACGTCCCGCCGCTACGCGCGAGAGGAGAGCCCCGTGCGCAACCGCGAGTCCTGAACCCGCAGGTCAACCGTCCGTCCGCCCGGAAGGAGCCGCGCCGTGCGCAACCGCGAGTCCTGAACCCGCCGCCACCCAGTCCATCCCGCACGAGAGGGGATCGTCACCATGCGCAACCGTGAGTCCTGAAGGAGCCGCGGGCCCGGGTGGGGCCGCTCAGGCGGTCGCCCCGCCGTCGACCACCAGGTCGTGCCCCACGGTGAAGGCCGCTTCGTCCGAAGCCAGCCACAGCACCGCGGCGGCCACCTCGGCGGTGGCTCCCACCCGGCCCAGCGGGATCGCCCCCTTGAGCCGTTCCGCGCGATCGGCGTCCGTCTCGCCGGGGCGCCGTGACATGTCCGTGTCGGTCGCGCCCGGGCTGACCGCGTTGATGCGGACGCCTTCGGCGATGTGGTCGCGCGCCGCCGTGCGGGTCAGCGCGCTCACCGCCGCCTTCGACGCCGCGTAGGCCGCCATGTTCGGCAGCCTCCCGTGGGCGCCGATGTTCGACGCGATGTTGACGATCGCGCCGCCGCCGTGGTCCCGCATGTGCGCGACTTCGTGCTTCAAGCACAGCCACGTCCCCGTGACGTTCGTGGCCAGCACCGCGTCGAAGCCGTCCTCGTCGAGGTCCGCGGCCGGGGCCGGCGAGCCGAGGATGCCCGCGTTGTTGACCGCGACGTGCAGCCCGCCGTGCCGCGCGACGACCGTCCCGACCATCCGCGCCACGTCCGCCGGATCGGTGACGTCGACCGTCACCGAGTCCCCGCCGATCTCCTTCACCGCGGCGGCGAGCCGCTGCTCGTCGCGCCCGGCGACGACCACCGTCGCGCCCTCCGCGGCGAACGCCCGCGCGGTGTCCCGTCCGATGCCCGAGCTGCCGCCGGTCACCAGGACGACCTTGCCCGCGAACCGTGCCCCCATCGTGTACCTTCTTTCTGGTCTGATCAGTCTTGAATGAGCCGCATTGCTTGCGAGATGGCGGCGTCCAGCCGGCTCGCCGCGTCCGTGCCCTTGCCCAGGACGCGCAGGCCCTGCAGGACGGTGAGCAGGAACCGCGCCAGTGACGCCGGATCGCTGCCGGCCGGAAGTTCGCCCTGGGACCGACCGCGCTCCAGCGCCATGGTGAGCGCGACCTCGAGGGTGTCCCAGCTGCGTTCCACCAGCCGCGCGACCTCGGGGTCGTGGGGGAGCAGTTCGATCGCCGCGTTGACGACGAAGCAGCCCATCCTGGTCTCGTCGCCGAGGATTTCCGCCCGGTAGCCGTCGAAAAGCCGGCGCACCGCGGCCACGCCCGAACCCGGTCCCGACAGCTCGGCCATGACCCGGGCGTCGGTCCGCTCGGCGTACCGCTTCAGCGCCGCCACGTAGAAGTCGTGCTTCGTGCCGAAAGTGGCGTACAGGCTCGCCTTCGCGACGCCGAGGTGCGTGACGAGGTCGCTGACCGACGTCGCTTCGTAACCCTGACGCCGGAAGAGTGTGAGCGCGGCATCGCACGTCTCGTCGACGTCGAACTCCTTGACCCGGGACATGCTCGCAACCCTACGGCTTACTAGAACGGTCGGTCAAATATGCAGGCGGCGGTGTGTCGTCTCCGATGACAGCGGGTGCGGTGGCACCATGGCTGCTCTGACCGGTCCGAGGGGGTGAGTGGTGCACGACGTGACGCTGCCGCCGACGGTCGTCGCCACCCACCTGCGCTCCTGCGCCGAGGAGCTCGCCGCGAGCCTGCGCTGCGGCGGCCCGGGCGCCACGACCGCCGAGCTCACCGACGTCGTCGCCCACCTGGTCGCCGGTCAGGAAGCCATTTCCCACGCGCTCGCCGGCCTCGCCGCCCGCGTCGAAGGCGGGGCGAACGCGCTCGCCGCGGCCCCGCCGCTGGACGTCGAGGTCGTCACCGAAGTGCTCCGCGCGGCCGCCATCGCCGCCCGCTGTTCGGCGGAAGCGCTCGACGAGGTCACGCCGTCGTTCGAATGTGTGAGCGAATCCGTCGCGCCTGACACCCGTTTGTAGCTGTCGGCGCGCGCGGCTCGCTGTCTAGCCTGGGAGCTGCGGAGGTGGCTCGCATGCGCGCGATCTGGACGGGCACGATCGGGTTCGGCGGCTACGCCGTTCCGGTGAAGGCGTACAGCGCGACCGAAGACCGTGAGATCCCGCTGCACCAGGTCCACGAGGCCGACGGCGGCCGCGTCCGGGTGAAGCGCGTCTGCGAGGTCGACGGCGCCGAGGTGCCGCCCGAGCAGATGGTCCGCGGGTACGCCGTCCCGGGCGGTGACGTCGTCCTGCTGTCGGACCACGAGCTCGCGTCGCTGCCGATGCCCGGCCGCACGATCGCGATCCGCGGGTTCGCGCCGCTCGCCGACGTCGACCCGATCTGGTTCGCGAAGAGCTACTACCTGGAGCCGGAGCCGGCGGGCACGAAGCCGTACGTGCTGTTCAGCGAGGCCCTGCAGCAGTCCGGCCGGATCGCGCTGGTCACCGTCGCGCTGCGCCGCCGCGAGACCCTCGGCGCGCTGCGCGTGCGCGATCAGGTGATCGTGCTGGAGACGATGCTGTGGCCGGACGAGGTCCGCACACCCGACTTCCCGTTCCGCCACGCCGACGTCGACATCCGGCCGGGTGAACTCCGGCGCGCGGTGCACCTCGTCGAGGAGCTGACCGGCGAATTCGACCCCGGCCGCTACCCCGACCGTTACCGCGAAGCGTTCCAGGCGTTGGTCCAGGCGAAGATCGACGGCGCGGAGGTCGTCCAGCCGACGGCGGCCGAGCAGGCCGAGGGTGTCACGCGGCTGCTGGCGGCGCTGCAGGAGACGGCGTCCGAAGCCGAGGACGCGCGCAACGCGGCCGTGGCGAAGGCGAAAGCCGCCGCGTCGAGAGCGGCGAAGGCGCGTACGACGGCGAAGCGAGCGGCGACGCGAAGCCGCACGAAGACGCCTTGAGTATTACTACCCACGGGTAATTGAGGGTTCTCCCACTGCTGACCGGGTACCCGGTCGCGGCAGACTTCGTCCTGCCAGCGGGTACCGGACCGCAGGCAGGGGGGAGAACCGGACGGCCCCTGGGGAGGTGAGCCGTCCGGGGACCAGGGTTCCGGGGCGGGCCGACGGAGGAGCGGCCCGTTCCCGGAACCCGCGTCGCACCGCGGGGAGGCGGTGTGCACGCCGGATCGCCGCCGTGGAGGGATCGAGGGGTCTCCGCGGCGGCTATCCGGCGTCCGCGACCCGCAGCATCAGTTCCGAAGCCAGGCTCAGCAGCTGCCGTTCGGTCGGCGAGAGCGTCGCCTCGATCGCGCCGGCCAGCCAGCGCTCGCGGCGGATGCTGTACTCGCGCAGCACCTCGAGGCCCGCCGGCGTGATGCTCACCAGCGAACGGCGCCCGTCCTGCGGGTCCGGCGTGCGCGTCACCAGCTCCCGTTCGGTCACCCACGCGAGGATCCGCGTCAGCGACTGCGGCTGCAGCCGTTCGGCCTCGGCCAGCTCGGTCGGCGTGTGCGTGCCCGCCCGGTAGAGCCTGCTCAGCACGGCCAGCACCGCCGGCCCCGGGCCGTTCAGGTCCCGTTCCGCGCGCATCCGCCAGTTCAGCCGTCCGACGCCCTCGCGCACCCGGTGGGCCAGCTCGGCCAGCTCGGGGTCCGCGCTGACCGGTGCTGCGACGTCGGGTTCGGGCTGCATGGCCCCAGGTTAGGCGGTTCCCCGGACCAGCCGGGCATAACGCCCGTCGCGCGCCAGCAGCTCGTCGTGCGTCCCGCGTTCGACGATCCGGCCCTCGTGCAGCACCACGATCTGGTCGGCGTGCTCCACAGTGGACAGCCGGTGCGCGATCGTCAGCGTCGTGCGGCCCGCGGCGAGCCGGTCGAGCTCGGCCTGCACCGAGCGTTCCGTGCGCGTGTCGAGCGCGCTGGTCGCCTCGTCGAGGATCAGCACCGGCGGGTTGCGCAGCAGGATCCGCGCGATCGCCATCCGCTGCTTCTCGCCGCCGGAGAAGCGGTAGCCGCGCTGGCCGACGACGGTGTCGTAGCCCTCGGGCAGCCCGGCGAGCGTGTCGTGGATGTGCGCGGCCTTCGCGGCCGCCTCGATCTCCTCGTCGGTCGCGTCCGGTTTCGCGAAGCGCAGGTTCTCCCGGACGGTGTCGTGGAACAGGTACGTCTCCTGCGACACCATCCCGACGCCCGCCGCGAGCGAGGCCAGGGTGACGTCGCGGACGTCGGTGCCGTCGATCGTCACCGACCCGTCGCTCACCTCGTACAGCCGCGCGACCAGGTAGGCGAGTGTCGTCTTGCCGGAGCCGGTCGAGCCGACCAGCGCCGTGGTGGTCCCGGCCGGGACGTCGAGGTCGATGTCCTGCAGCGTCAGCGGGCCTTCGTCGTCGTAGCGGAACGAGACGCCGCGCATGGAGACGTCGCCGCGGCGCACGTCCAGCGTGCCCGCGCCCGGCTTGTCGCCGATCTCCACCGGCAGGTCGAGGACCTCGAAGATGCGCCCGAACAGCGCCTTCGACGTCGCCACGTTCTGCCCGATCGTCTGCATCGCGCTCGCCGGGGCGACCAGCCGGTTGAGCATGCTGGTGAACGCCACGACCGTGCCGAGCGAGATCGGGGACGCCCCGCCCGCCAGCGCCAGCCCGGCGATCCAGTAGACCAGCGCCGGGATGACGGTCAGGCTCATCGCCCGCGACGCGATCTGCCACCGTCCGGCCAGCGCCGCCGCTCGTTCGAGTGACGCGATCTCCCGCGACTCCTCGCCGAACCGCTCGCGCATCGCCCGTTCGTTGCCCATCGTCTTGGCGAGCAGCACGCCGGTGACCGACAGGGACTCCTCGACCATCGTCGTCAGCCGGGCCATCCGACGGGTCCGGCCGCGGGCGAGCGTCCGCCGCTTCTTGCCCAGCCGCAGCGTGAACAGCAGGAACAGCGGGACGACGATCAGCGAGAGCGCCGCGAGCTGCCAGTCGAGGAGGATCAGCGCGACGGTGATGGCGATCGTCGTGGTCGCGTTCTGCACCATCGACCCGGCGGTCGTCGTGATGACGTTGTCGACGCCGCCGATGTCGTTGAACACCCGCGAGAGCACTTCGCCGCTCTTCGTCCGGGTGAAGAAGCCGAGCGACATCCGCTGCAGGTGGCCGTAGACCGCCACGCGCAGCTCGTTCATCACGCGCTGCCCGATCGTGTTGGACAGCCCGGTGGTGGCCACGCCCAGCGACGCGCTGCCGGCCGCGCAGGCGATCATCCCGCCCGCCAGGAGGCTCAGCAGCAGCGTGTCGCGATGGGGCAGGGCGTCGTCGAGGATCTCGCGCAGCAGGAACGGGGAGGCCACCCCGAGCCCGGCCTGCACGACGATCAGCGCGAACAACGCGGCGAGGGGGCCGCGGTGCGCGCGGAACAGGCCGGCGATCCGCCGGAGGGGGACCGGATCGTCGGTGTCGGCGGCCGGTTCGGCGAGCGACGGCCGGGGTCTGGTCGCTGAAGTCATACACGCATGTTTACCGATCGCCGGAGTGGTTGCCAGCGAATTAGGGAAGTTAAAGCCACTTTTACTCGAACTCGCGCGTGATGTAGTACACCTCTGTGTACTAATCGCGTACGCGACCTTCGCGTACCCGTGAGGCGGGGGAGCCGGAGCGACTACCCTCGGGAGAGCCGGCTTCGTTCGGCGCGCCACTCTCGACCCAGCTGGAGCGTGCACACCCGTGTTCGACACCCTCTCCGATCGGCTCACCGCCGCCCTTCAGACGCTCACGCGCAAGGGCAAGCTGTCCGACGCCGACATCGACGCCACCGCGCGCGAGATCCGCATCGCGCTGCTGGAGGCCGACGTCGCCCTCGGCGTGGTCAAGACCTTCATCGCGAGGATCAAGGACCGGGCGAAGGGCGCCGAGGTCTCGCAGGCGCTCAACCCCGCGCAGCAGGTCATCAAGATCGTCAACGAGGAGCTCGTCGGGATCCTCGGCGGCGAGACGCGCCGGCTGAACCTGGCGAAGAACCCGCCGACCGTGATCATGCTCGCCGGTCTGCAAGGTGCCGGCAAGACGACGCTCGCGGGCAAGCTGGCGCTGTGGCTGAAGAAGCAGGGCCACGCGCCGATGCTGGTCGCCTGCGACCTCCAGCGCCCGAACGCCGTCACGCAGCTGCAGGTCGTCGGCGAGCGCGCCGGCGTCGTCACCTTCGCTCCCGAGCCGGGCAACGGCGTCGGCGACCCGGTCGACGTCGCCCGCCGCGCGATCGCCGAGGCCCGGCACGCGCAGCACGACGTCGTCGTGGTCGACACCGCCGGTCGCCTCGGTGTCGACGAAGAGCTGATGAAGCAGGCCGCCGACATCCGCGACGCGGTCGAGCCGGACGAGGTCCTGTTCGTCGTCGACGCGATGATCGGCCAGGACGCCGTGACCACGGCCCAGGCGTTCCAGGACGGCGTCGGCTTCAGCGGCGTCGTGCTCACCAAGCTCGACGGCGACGCCCGCGGTGGTGCCGCGCTGAGCGTCCGCGAGATCACTGGCCAGCCGATCCTCTTCGCCTCCAACGGCGAGAAGCTCGAGGACTTCGACACCTTCCACCCGGACCGGATGGCGTCGCGGATCCTCGGCATGGGTGACGTGCTCACGCTGATCGAGCAGGCCGAGCAGGCCTTCGACCAGGACCAGGCCGAGAAGGCCGCGGCGAAGCTGTCGAGCGGCCAGCTCACCCTCGAGGACTTCCTCGAGCAGATGCTCGCGGTCCGCAAGATGGGCCCGATCGGCAACCTGCTCGGCATGCTCCCGGGTGCCGGCCAGATGAAGGACCAGCTGGCCCAGGTCGACGACAAGCACCTGGACAAGCTGCAGGCCATCATCCGCGGCATGACCCCGGCCGAGCGCGACGATCCCAAGACGATCAACGGCTCCCGGCGGCTGCGCATCGCGAACGGCTCCGGCGTCACCGTCCGCGAGGTCAACGACCTGGTCAACCGGTTCTTCGAGGCCCGCAAGATGATGGCCCAGATGGCCGGCCGGTTCGGCTTCGGCGGCGGGGGCGGCGGCTCCAAGTCGCGCAAGGGCAAGAAGGGCAAGAAGGGCCGCGGCCCGACGCCCCCCAAGGTCCGCGGCGGCTTCCCCGGCGGCATGCCGATGCTGCCCCCGGGCGGGCAGATGCCGGGTGGCATGCCCGACCTCTCGCAGCTGGGCGGCATGAACGACGTCCCGGGCTTCGACCCGTCGAAGTTCAAGCTGCCGAAGAACCCCAAGGACAATTGAGCACCGCGCTGCACGCCGCCGGGGTGGTCCTGCCCGGCGGCGAGTCCCGGGACCTCTGGATCACCGGCGGCCGGATCTCGTTCGAGCCGGTGCCGGACGCCGAGACCCTCGGCCGGGACGTCTTCCTCGTGCCCGGCCTGGTCGACGCGCACTGCCACCCCGGCATCGGCGTCGGCGGGCCCGTCTCGCTCGAAGAGGCGGCGTCGCAAGCGGTCGTGGACCGGGACGCGGGCACGCTGCTGATCCGCGACTGCGGGCTGCCGATCGACGTCCGGCCGCTGCAACGGCGGGCCGACCTGCCGACGATCATCCGCGCCGGGCAGCACCTCGCGCTGGCCAAGCGGTACATCCCGGGGCTCGGCATCGAGCTGGAGGACGCCTCGCAGCTGCCGGACGCCGTCGCCGGGCAGGCGCGGGACGGCGACGGCTGGGTCAAGCTCGTCGGCGACTGGATCGACCGCGGCGCCGGCGACCTCGCGCCGCTCTGGCCGGACGACGTCCTGGCCGAGGCCGTCAAGGTCGCGCACGACCACGGCGCCCGTGTCACCGCGCACGTGTTCGGCGAAGCCGCGCTGCCCGGGCTGATCGCGTCGGGCATCGACTGCCTCGAACACGGCACCGGCCTGAGCGGCGACCAGCTGGCCGAACTGGCCCGCAACGACGTCGCGCTGGTCCCGACCCTGATCAACATCGAGAACTTCCCGGGCATCGCGGACAAGGCCGGCAAGTACCCGCGGTACGCCGACCACATGCGGGCGCTGCACGCCGGCGTCGGCGAGATGGTCGCTTCCGCCATCGAAGCCGGTGTACGCGTCTTCGCGGGCAGCGACGCGGGCGGCATGGTCGAGCACGGCAGGCTCGTCGACGAGATCGAGGCCCTGCACCGCGCGGGCATGACCCGCGAGGCGGCGCTCGCGAGCGCGTCGTGGGGTGCCCGCGACTGGCTCGGCCACCCCGGCATCGCCGACGGCGCGCCCGCCGACCTGCTCGTCTACGCGAGCGATCCGCGCGAGGACCTGGGCGTCCTGCGGCACCCTTCCCACATCGTGCTCGGCGGAGTGGTGTACGCGTAGACCCCGCCGATTTCCTTGCGGGGTCGGCACTTTAGCGTTGGACCCGTGACGGACGACGGCGCACGGCGCGTGCTGGGGGCGCACTGGTGTTTCGTGGCGTTCTTCGCGGGGATCGCCGGCTACTACCTGATCAACCTGATCATCGCCGCGGGGGTCAACCGCAACGTCGGCGAGTTCGACCCCCTCGAGCTGCACGACATCGGCCCGCTGCTGCTCCTGGCGTTCGTGCCCAACCTGCTGCTCGGCCTCGGCCCCGCGGTCGGCTCGTGGCGCTGGGGCGAGGGCCTGCGCGCCGACTTCGGGCTGAAGCCGACCTGGCGCGACGTCCGGATCGGCCTCGCCTGCGGCGCCCTCGCGCTGGTCGTCGGCTACGGGCTCAACCTCGTGCTGATCGCCGTCTACGGCGCCGACGACGTCTCCGACAGCCCGCTGACCGACCTCGCCGACACCTTCGAGGGCGACACCGTCTGGCTGGTGCTCGCCGCCGTGATCGTCATCGCCGGCGCGCCGATCACCGAAGAGCTGCTGGTGCGCGGCACGCTGTGGAAGGCGCTGGCGGTCCACCGCGTCCCGCCGTGGGCGGTGCTGTTGCTCACGTCGGTGGTGTTCGCGCAGCTGCACGGCGAGCCGACGCGCACGATCGCGCTGATCGGCCAGGGCATCGCCATCGGGCTGGCCCGGCACCTGTCCGGCCGGGTGAGCGCCGGGGTGATCGCGCACGCGGCCAACAACCTGCCGCCGGCGGTGCTGCTGTTCGTCGCGCACTGAGGGTGTTGCGAAGATCGTGGACAGTAGTCGGACGGATACTGTGCGATCACATCTCGGCCGCTAGGCTCGTCGGCAGGAGCCGAGCGACCGCGGAGGGCCAGGCGTGACCACTTCCCAGCCCCGGGACCCGGCTTCCGACGCGCTGCCGGAACCCGAGGAGCCGGCCGCGTTCCTCGAGCCCCCGCGCCGGCACCGGTGGGGCTTCGGGGCCTTCTTACTCGTCGAGGCCGTGCTGCTGGCGTCGGCGGCGTTCGTGTCGGTGCTGGTCGGCGACACCGGCCCCGGTCCGCTGCCGATCCGCGTCGTGCTCCTCGGCACCATGCTGCCGACGATGATCGCGGCCTCCGTCGCGGTGCTGATCACCTACCTGCGCGGCAACGGGCCCTTCGCCGACCTGCGGCTGGAGTGGCGCTGGGCCGACGTGAAGACCGGGTTCCGGTACGGCTGCGTCGGGCTCGTCTTCACCACCCTCGGCGCCTACCTGTGGACGCAGCTGGTCGGCAACGCGAACGCGACGTCGGCGATCAGCGCGCTGGTCGAGGACCGGAAGATGTCGATCTCCGCGGCCGTCGTGATGTTCGTCTACCTCTGGCTGCTCGGCCCGATCTGCGAGGAGATCATCTACCGCGGGCTGCTCTGGGGCGCCGCCGAACAGCTGCAGTGGCGCAGCGAGCGCTGGGGCCGCGTCGCGGCGTTCCTGCTGTCGACGGCGGTCTTCGCGGCCAGCCACCTCGAGCCGCTGCGGACGACGTTGCTGCTGGTCATCGCGGTGCCGATCGGCCTGGCCCGGCTGGTCACCGGGCGGCTGCCGGCCAGTATCGTCGCGCACCAGGTGAACAACTTCCTCCCGGCGCTGACCATCCTGCTCGGAGCGCTCGGGGTGGCCTCTTTCTAGGGGCGCGGGCGCCGTCTGGCAGAATGGGTCACTGCCTGCTTCCGCCGGACCCTCTCACCGCGCGAAAGCTCCTGACCTTCGGGTGCCCGCGTCCGTGTCCCCACTCGGCCCGCGTGCGCCCACCCCAGCACCAGAGAGACTCGAGGAGAACCCACACCCGTGGCCGTCAAGATCAAGCTGCAGCGCCTCGGCAAGATCCGTGCGCCGTACTACCGCATCATCGTCGCCGACGCGCGCACCCGCCGGGACGGCAAGGCCATCGAGACGATCGGCAAGTACCACCCGAAGGAAGAGCCGAGCCTGATCGAGGTCGTCTCCGAGCGCGCCCAGTACTGGCTGGGTGTCGGCGCGCAGCCGACCGAGCCGGTCCAGCGCCTGCTGGAGATCACCGGTGACTGGCAGAAGTTCAAGGGCCTGCCGGGCGCCGAGGGCACCCTGAAGGTGGCCGAGCCGAAGCCGTCCAAGCAGGACCTGTTCAACGCGGCGCTCGCCGCGGCCGGCGAGGAGCCCTCCACCGAGGCCACCACGCCGAAGAAGAAGTCCGCCCCCAAGAAGGCCGAGGCCGAGAAGGCCGAAGCCGCCGAGGGTGAGAAGGCCGAGTGAGCTTTCTGGCTGACTCCCTCGAGCACCTGGTGCGCGGGATCGTCGACAACCCGGACGAGGTCCGGGTCGAGCTGCTGACCACGCGCCGTGGCCGCACGCTCGAGGTGCACGTGCACCCCGACGACCTCGGCAAGGTGATCGGCCGGGGTGGTCGCACGGCGACCGCCCTGCGCACCGTCATGGGCGGCATCGGTGGCCGCGGCGTCCGCGTGGACGTCGTCGACACCGATCGCTGAGCCCCTTTCGGAAAACGGTCAGGATGGACGTCGTAGTCGGCCGCATCGCCAAGGCGCACGGCATCCGCGGGGAACTCGCGGTGGACGTGCGCACGGACTCGCCGGACGAGCGGTTCAGGGTCGGCGCGGCCGTGACGACGAAGCTGCGTGACGGCAGCAAGAGGGAACTCACCATCGCAGCCGCCCGCGAACACAGCGGGCGGCTGCTGGTGCGTTTCGAGGAGGTGCTGACCCGCGACGTCGCCGAGACGCTGCGGGGGGCGCTTCTGCTCGCCGACACCGACACGCTGCCACCGACGTCGGACCCCGACGAGTTCTACGACCACGAGCTGGCCGGCTTGCGGGCCGAGCTTGCCGACGGCACGGTCGTCGGCAAGGTCGTCGAGATCGTCCACTCGCCCGCGGGCGAGCTGCTGGAGCTGGACGTCGACGGGCGTGACGTGCTGGTGCCGTTCGTCCGCGCGATCGTCCCCACGGTGGACGTCGCGGGCGGCCGGGTCGTGCTCGACCCGCCGGAAGGCCTCCTCGACGCATGAGGCGCTGGACGGCCCTCTTCGCGGCCTTGCTGATCGCCGTGGTCCTCTCGCCCCCGGCGCGGGCGGCGGGCCCGACCTACGGCGACTTCTCGATGATGTTCCACCGCAGCGCGGGCCAGTACGCGCCACCGGGGGAGAAGGCGTACCAGTGGGCGTGGTCGCCGCAGTCGGCCACCGAGTCGCAGATCTCCTGGGGCGACCCGCTCGCCTGGCCGCCGTCCTACGCGGAGCACTTCGTCCGCGACGGCGACTGGGTCCTGCTCGACGGCTGGGGCGGCAACGGCACCTACTACACCGAACGCGTCACCGGCGAATCCCTCTGCCGGGGCGGCGCCTGTACGCCGATCCCGTCGCACGGGGGGCAGCAGCACTACGTCCGCTGGAGCGTTCCGGCGTCCGACTACCAGCTGCTCGCCCAGGGGACCGTCACGGAGCAGAGCAGCGGCAAGCACTTCCGCTTCAGGCACGTGCAGACCTGGCACGCGCCCGCGCCGTGCGGCTCGGCCCGCTTCGGCGCCCGGACGTGCGTCACGCAGAGCGAGTCGTGGTCGTCCGACCAGGACCTGCCCGCCGGCTCGCCGCTGCGCGAGACGGAACGCCGGGACATCCGCATCGCGCAGGGGCTCGGCATGGCCTTCACGATCGACCAGCAGGTCGAGTCCCCGTGGCACGCCGAGGCCACCGAGTACTGGAACTGGTGACCGGGTGCGCATCGACGTCGTCACGATCTTCCCCGAGTACCTCGACCCGCTGCGCGCGGCGCTGCTGGGCCGGGCCATCGACCGCGGCCTGATCGAGGTCGGCGTGCACGACCTGCGCGACTGGACCCACGACGTCCACCGCGCGGTCGACGACGCGCCGTACGGCGGCGGCCCCGGCATGGTGATGAAACCGCAGATCTGGGGCCCCGCCCTGGACGACGTCTGCACGTCCGGGACGCGGCTCGTCGTGCCGACGCCTGCCGGGCGGCCGTTCACCCAGGAGCTGGCGCACGAATACGCGTCGGAGAAGCACCTGGTCTTCGCGTGCGGCCGGTACGAGGGCATCGACCAGCGGGTCGTCGACGACGCCGCGCGCCGGATGCCGGTCGACGAGGTGTCGATCGGCGACTACGTGCTGGTCGGCGGCGAGGCGGCGGTGCTGGTCATCGTCGAAGCCGTCGTCCGGCTGCTGCCCGGGGTGCTCGGCAACGCGCGCTCGGCCGCCGAAGACTCGTTCTCCGACGGCCTGCTCGAAGGCCCCAGCTACACGCGCCCGGAGGTGTGGCGGGAGCTGGCCGTGCCGGACGTCCTGCGGTCCGGCAACCACGCGCTGATCGACCGCTGGCGGCGTGACCAGGCCCTGGAGCGCACGGCCCGCCGCCGCCCCGATCTCCTGGCGGCGTTGCCGGAAGGTAGTCTCGACAAGCACGATCGCGGGGTCCTGGAGGGCTTGGACCCCGAGCAGGCTTAGGGCCGGTTACTTGACACCCGGCAGGGTCTGCAATACTTGACAGGTTGGCGTGATGGACCTCGTCGTCCATGAGCCCGCCATCAGCCCCCTTGGGTCGCCCGCAGCTTCACCGTTGCGCGCTGTGCGGCCTTCGGGACGTGTACGCAAGCCATACGAAGACGAGGACGGACCACCGATGAACACCCTGGACGCGCTGGACAAGCAGTCACTGCGTTCCGACATCCCGGACTTCCGCCCGGGCGACACCCTCAAGGTGCACGTCCGCGTCATCGAGGGCAACCGCGAGCGCAACCAGGTCTTCCAGGGCGTCGTGATCCGCCGTCAGGGCGGCGGCATCCGGGAGACCTTCACCGTCCGCAAGATCTCCTTCGGCGTCGGCGTCGAGCGCACCTTCCCGGTGCACTCGCCGAACATCGCCGAGGTCGAGGTCCACAAGCGCGGTGACGTGCGGCGCGCGAAGCTGTACTACCTGCGCGACCTGCGCGGCAAGAAGGCCAAGATCAAGGAGCGCCGCGAGAACCGCGAGACGGCCTCGGCTAACTGAGTCACCACCCGGTTACCGGTAGCCTGACGACGTGGCCGAACCCGTGTCCCAGAACGCTCCTGAGGATGACCCCGATCGCTCCGAAGAGGACAAGCCCAGGCTGTCCCGCTCCGAGGAGCGCGGGGGGTCCCGCCGGCGGCGAGCCAAGCCCGCCAAGAAACGGTCGTTCTGGAAGGAACTGCCGATCCTGCTCGTGATCGCCCTGGTGCTCACGATCCTGATCCAGACATTCCTCGCGAAGGTCTTCATGATCCCTTCGGGGTCGATGGAGGCCACGCTGCACGGGTGCCCCGGCTGCACCGGTGACCGGATCCTCGTCGACCGGGTCACCTACGACTTCACCGAGCCGTCCCCCGGCGACGTGATCGTGTTCAAGGGCCCGCCGGCGTGGGTCAACAACGAGATCGCGCCGCAGGAGTCGAGCAACATCGTCGTCCAGGGCCTGCGCAGTCTCGGCTCGCTGGTCGGGTTCGCCCCGCCGGACGAGCGCGACTTCGTCAAGCGCGTGATCGCGGTCGGCGGCCAGACCGTCCAGTGCTGCGACACGCAGGGCCGGGTCGTCGTGGACGGCAAGGGGCTCGACGAGCCGTACGTCCACTGGGAGGACCCGTCCAACCAGGCGGAGCGGCCCTTCGACCCGGTCAAGGTCCCGGCCGGGACGGTGTGGGTCATGGGTGACAACCGGAACAACTCCGACGACTCCCGGTTCCAGGGCGGCGGCGGCGTGAACGGCGCGGTCCCCGTGGACAACATCATCGGCAAGGCGCGGATCATCGTCCTGCCGCCGAGCCGGTGGGGCGGGATCACCGACCACAACCCGCAGGAAGCGGCCCAGCCGGTCGCGCTCGGCGCGCCGGCCTGGCAGAGCGGCATCCCGCTCGGCGCCGGGATCGCGGCGGCGTGGCCCGCGCTCTTCCTGGGGCGCAAGCTCAAGTCCGGACTGCGCCGGAAACGCTAGCCACCCCGATCCGTGTCGGCAGACGGGTGATCCAGCCTTGACTCTTCCCGTTCCCCTCACCGCGGCCGAGCCGATCCGGCCGCCGCGGGCCGTGGTGCGCGGCGACCTCTTCTGGGGTCTGCAGGGCGCGCTCGACCGCCGTGGCCTCGGCCCGGTCGCCGGTGTGGACGAAGCCGGCGCCGGGGCGTGCGCGGGGCCGCTGGTGGTCGCGGCCTGCGTGCTCAAGCAGGGCGACGCGAAGCTCACCGAGCTGACGGACTCGAAGCTGATGACGGCGAAGGCGCGCGACCGCGTCTACGACCTGATCCTCAAACGCGCCGTCGACTACTCGGTGATCGTCATTCCCACGGCCGAGGTCGACCTCTACGGCATCCGGGTGATGAACCTGGAGGGCATGCGACGCGCCGCGGCGGCTCTGCGCGTGTCGCCGGGCTACATCCTGACCGACGGGTTCCGGGTCCCGGGCCTGACGGCGCCGAACGCGGCGGTGATCAAGGGCGACCGTTCGGTGGCGTGCATCGCTGCCGCGTCGGTGCTGGCGAAGGTGACGCGGGACCGCATCATGGCGGGCTACCACGACGACCTCCCGCACTACGGTTTCGACGTGCACAAGGGTTACAGCACGTCCGACCACCTGGCGGCGCTGCGCGAGCACGGCCCCAGCGACGTCCACCGGTGGTCGTACACGAACGTCGCGACGGTGGCCGTCAAGCACGGCCTGCGGCCGACGCGGCCGGTCGTGCTGACGTACGCGGCGCTGGAGAAGGCCATGGAGTCCGGGACCGCGGCGAGCCTGACCGCGGTCCTCGACGAGGCACTCGAGCCACAACTCAGCCTGCCGCTGCATGCCCCGGGCGCGGGTGTGGGTCACAATGAACGCTCCGCCGGAGCAGCACGAGCCCGAGGAGGGGCGCGGATTTCATGAGCGCAGAGGATCTCGAGAAGTACGAGACCGAGATGGAGCTCTCGCTGTACCGCGAGTACCGCGACATCGTCGGCCAGTTCTCGTACGTGGTGGAGACCGAGCGGCGGTTCTACCTGGCGAACGCGGTCGACGTCCAGGTCCGCGACGGCGGCGGCGAGGTGTACTTCGAGGTCCGCATGTCCGACGCGTGGGTCTGGGACATGTACCGCCCGGCCCGGTTCGTCAAGCACGTCCGGGTCATCACGTTCAAGGACGTCAACGTCGAAGAGCTCGACAAGCCGGACCTGAGGTTGCCCGAGGACGGCCCGTTCTCGGGCTGAGCTCCCGTTTCGTCACCCGCGCCGGTTCGTCCTTTCGGACGGGCCGGCGCGGTGCTTTCTACGTCGCTCCTCCTCACGCACGTGTGAGCTCTCCGGCCATGCGGTCATTCGCGCGCACACCGGCGACAAGCTGCTGCCGCTCGCGGGGCGGAATGCCTTCCGTCGCCGTAGCACAGCAGCCCGACATTCCGTGTGCCTCCGCCGCAGCCGGTGGACTGGTTGTCCACATGTCCCTGGTTGTCCACAGGCCGGCGTTTTCGGTCTGTTTCGCCGCCGCGTGCGCTGGCATCGTCGAACGCACACGCACTGTGATCACCGGGACCGCCCCGGTGACCGGCGCATCGACGAGGGGCGAACACGATGACGGGCACCGACCAGCTCGCAAGACACCGCCGCGACCTGGGCGCGTGGGGCGAAGACCTCGCCGCCCGGCACCTGCAGGATCGCGGGCTGGTCCTGCTGGGCCGCAACTGGCGCTGCCGCGAAGGTGAGATCGACCTGATCCTGACCGACCGCACGCGAGTGGTCTTCTGCGAGGTCAAGACCCGCACGAGCACCGAGTACGGCCTTCCGTCGGAGACGGTCACCGAGGAAAAGGCCGGCCGCGTACGTCAAGCGGCCCAGCGCTGGTTACGAGAGTTCCGCATCGGCTGGTGCCCAGTCCGCTACGACGTCGTGACGATCCTCGCCGAGCCCGGGACGAGGCTTCGCGTCCAGCACATCGAGGCGGCGTTCTGATGCCCATCGCGAGGGCTTGGAGTGTCGCGTTGCTCGGCATCGACGGCCGGGTCATCGAGATCGAAGCCGACCTCGGCGGCGGCCTGAGCCGCGTCACGCTCGTCGGCCTCCCCGACGCCGGGCTGCGCGAGGCCAAAGACCGTGTCCGATCGGCCGTCCGCAACTCCGGCCAGTCCTGGCCGGACGGAAAGGTGACGCTCGGCTTGTCGCCGGCGAACCTCCCGAAGGTCGGGTCGGCGTACGACCTCGGCATCGCGGCGGCTGTCCTCGCGGCGACCGGCACGGTCCCGGCGACGCGGCTGCTCGGCACGGTCCTGCTGGGCGAGCTCGCCTTGGACGGACGCATCCGCCCGGTGCGCGGCGTTCTCCCGGGTCTCCTGGCGGCACGGGCGGCCGGTTACGAGCGAGCCGTGGTCCCCGCGGACTCGCTGGTCGAGGCGGCGCTGGTGGACGGCATCGACGTCGCCGGCGCGGCCCACTTGCGCGATCTGGTGGGGTGGTTGAAGAACGAGGCCGACCTCGTGCCCCCGGATCCGCCGAGCCCGCCGGCAACCCCGTCGGTACCGGACCTCGCGGACGTCATCGGACAACCGGAGGCGCGCTGGGGTCTGGAGGTCGCGGCGGCGGGCGGCCACCACCTCTTGCTCACCGGTCCACCGGGCGTCGGGAAGACGATGCTCGCTCGTCGCCTGCCCGGCCTCTTGCCGCCCCTGTCCCAAGAAGAGTCCTTGGAGGTGACGGCGGTGCACTCAGTCGACGGCTCGTTGTCGAAGTCGTCGCCGCTGGTGACGGTACCGCCGTTCGTGGCGCCTCACCATTCGATCACGGTGGCGGCTCTGATCGGCGGTGGCAGTGGCTTGCCCGTGCCGGGTGCGATCAGCCGGGCCCACCGCGGAGTGCTGTTCCTGGATGAGGTCTGCGAGTTCGGCAGCGATCGTTTGGAGTCGTTGCGCACGGTGCTGGAGGAGGGCGAGGTCCGCATCGCGCGCGTCAAGGGCTCGATCACCTACCCCGCGCGGTTCCAGCTGATCCTGGCGACGAACCCGTGTGCCTGCGCACCACCGAAGGAGGTGGATTGCGTGTGCTCCCCGACAGCCCGTCGTCGCTATCTCGGCCGGTTGTCTGGTCCGCTGCTCGACCGAGTTGACCTCCGCGTGAACCTGCGACCGTTGAGCGCGATCAGCGCGCACGACACCGGAGCGACGGAGTCTTCCGAGGCGGTTCGCGCCCGGGTCTTGCAGGCTCGTGAACGAGCGGCGCACCGCTGGCAAGCCCACGGCTGGCGCTCGAATTCGGAGATCCCGGGGCCGGCCCTACGCCGTGCGTTCACCCTCGCCCCGAACGCAACGCTGCTGCTGGACCGGGCAATGGACCGTGGGGCGCTGAGCGGCCGAGGAGCCGATCGTTGCCTTCGAATCGCATGGACCCTCGCCGACCTGGATGGCGAACCCCGTCCCGGCGCGGACCAGGTCAGCTCGGCCCTTGCCTTCCGTGAGCGGGTGGCGGCGTGACTCTCGATCGATTGCGCACTGCACACGCGCGGCCAGGGGCGGCGCGGCTCCGAGCCGATCGATTCGGACGGCTCGTCCTGGTTTTCCGTGAGCGGGTGGCGGCATGAGCGCCGACGAGTTGCGGCAAGCCCGCGCCTACCTCCTGCGGGTCGCCGAACCGCCGGCCGCCGCGCTGGCTGCCTTCGTGGCCGCGCGGGGCCCAGTCGAGGCTGCCGCCCGGGTTCGCCGGGGTGACTGTCCGCCCGAAGTCCTCAAAGCGACCGAGGCGCGTCGCGAATACGACCTCGTCGGCCAGGACTTCGCGCGGGCCGCCGCGGCCGGGGCTCGTCTCGTCGTCCCCGAAGACGACGAGTGGCCCGCCTGGCCGCTGCTCGCCCTCGACCAAGCCGCCCGGCGTGGCGTGTCCGAAGCCGTGGCTCCGCTCGCCTTGTGGGTCACCGGCGATGTCGCCCTCGGCACCGCCGCGGACCGGGCCGTCGCCGTCGTCGGTGCTCGGGCGGCGACCGAGTACGGCGAGCACCACGCCGCCGAGCTGTCCTATGGCCTGGCCACCCGGGGCGTTCCGGTCTTCTCGGGCGCGGCCTACGGCATCGACGGCGCCGCCCATCGCGGTGCTCTCGCTGCCTCGGGGGTCACCGTCGCCGTGCTCGGCTGTGCCGTCGATGCGGGCTATCCGGCCGGCCACGTCGGGCTGCTCAACCGGATCGTCCGCAACGGTGGCGCGGTCGTCAGCGAGTACCCGCCCGGCACGCCGCCCGCCAGGCACCGGTTCCTCGTCCGCAACCGGCTGATCGCGGCCCTCACCGAAGGCACCTTGGTCGTCGAAGCCGGGAAACGCAGCGGCGCGCGCAACACCGCGAGCACCGCCGGGGCGCTCGGCAAGGTGGTCATGGCCGTGCCGGGACCCGTCTCGTCGGGGATGTCCGTCGGCTGCCACGAGCTGATCCGCGACTCCCGCGCGACGCTCGTCTCGACCGTCGACGAGATCCTCGAGACCGTCGGCCGCTTCGGTATTGCCGAGGACCCGGCCGCCCGGCCGAGGCGCCCGACCGACCGGCTCGGTCCCGAGGCGTTGCGCGCCTACGAGGCGCTTGCCGCACGCGCCGACCGGTCGGACTCCGAAATCGCGGCCGAATCCGGGCTGCCGCTGCGGAAAGTGCGGGCCTTGCTGCCGGCGTTGGAGGTCGACGGATTCGCCGTCCGCGGGGACGCGGGCTGGCGACGACGGAGGGAAAGCGCGTGAACGCCACGAAATCCGGGCGAAATCGTCGAAGTCGTTCGGCCGGTCCGGTGTGCCCGCGTGGCGATCCTTGACCGGAGGCGGTTGTTCGCGCAGCGTGACATCCATGCCGCCGCCATCACACTCCGGCCGGGGCCGCCGTCCGGACCTGCGTGCGCTCCGGGCCGCGCTGCCCGAGCCGATCCGGGCCGTCGTCACCGGGTACGAACGGCACCTCGGGCTCGAACGCGGCCTGTCCGCGCACACCGTCCGGGCGTACGTGGGCGATGCGGTGTCGCTGCTCGGGTTCGTCGTGGACGGCGGTGGCGCGCTCGCCGACCTGGACCTGGCGCGGTTGCGGGCGTGGCTCGCCGCCCAGCAGACCGGCGGGGCGAGCCGGACGACGCTCGCGCGGCGGGCCGCCTCGGCGCGGACGTTCACCGCCTGGGCGCACCGGACCGGCGTCCTCGCGACCGATCCCGGCGGCCGGCTCGCCGCGCCGCGGGCGCACCGCACCCTGCCGGGGGTGCTGCGCGCCGGCCAGGCGGGGGAGGTCATGCAGGCGTCGGCGGCCGGCGCGGCCGAACGCGATCCCGTCGCACTGCGTGATCGCGCGATCGTCGAGCTGCTCTACGCCACGGGCATCCGCGTGTCCGAGTTGTGCGGGTTGGACCTCGGTGGAGCCGACTTCTCCCGTCGTGTCGTGACGGTGCTCGGCAAGGGCGGCAAGGAACGCGTGGTGCCGTTCGGCGTGCCGGCGGCGCGAGCGCTCGACGACTGGATCACCGAGGGGCGGCCGAAGATCGTCGCGGAAACCGCCGGTGACGGCGTCGAGCCCGCGCTTTTCCTCGGTGTGCGGGGGAAACGCGTCGACCCGCGTGCGGTGCGGCGGGTGGTGCACGACGCCGTCTCGGCGGTGCCCGGAGCGCTCGACATGGGCCCTCACGGCCTGCGGCATTCGGCGGCGACGCATCTGCTCGAGGGGGGTGCGGATCTCAGGAGCGTTCAGGAACTGCTCGGTCACGCTACGCTTGCCACGACGCAGCTCTACACTCATGTGACCGTCGACCGGTTGAAAGCGATCCATGACCGAGCGCACCCCAGGGCCTGAGGCGGCCCGGGGAGTCTCGCCGGGGTCGTCACCAGCGGGCCCGGCGGCGCACGCGCATCCGCACGAGCACGGAGACGACACTGAGCCGCATGCCGAGAACGACTGTGCAATGACCGCAGGACCGCACGTGACCGAAGCCGCCGGAGTGACCACTCACGGTGAGGCCGTCGTGCCCGCGGAATCGCGCGCCGGCTACGACGTCGACGCCGGGATCGCGGCGCTGTGGCGGCAGTTCGCCGACAGTCCCGACCAGACGTCGCGCGATCGGCTCGTGCTGCACTACGCCCCGCTGGTCAAGTACGTCGCGGGCCGGGTCGGCACCGGCCTGCCGACCCACGTCGACGTCGGCGACCTCGTGCAGTCCGGCATCTTCGGCCTCGTCGACGCGATCGAGAAGTTCGACCCCGAGCGCGGCCTGCGCTTCGAGACGTACGCGATGCAGCGCATCCGCGGCGCGATCCTCGACGACCTCCGTTCGCAGGACTGGGTGCCGCGCGCGGTCCGCAGCAAGGCCAAGGAGGCCGAGCGCGCGATGGAGCGGCTCGGCGCCCGCCTGAACCGCACCCCGACCGACGCCGAGCTCGCGGCCGAGCTGGGCATCGGCCTCGACGACCTGCGCGACTTCTACGGCCAGCTGCAGCTCACCAGCGTCGTCGCGCTGGAGGACCTGGTGGCCGCGGGCAAGGACAGCGGCTCGCTGGTCGACACGCTGCCCGACGACGACGCCGTCGACCCGGTCGCGGTGCTCGTCGACCAGGACAACCGGCGCCAGCTCGCGCAGGCCATCGCGCAGCTGACCGAGCGCGACAAGATCGTGGTCAGCCTCTACTACTTCGAGAGCCTGACCCTCGCCGAGATCGGCAAGGTCCTCGGCGTGACGGAGTCGCGGGTCAGCCAGCTGCACACGCGGGCGGTCATGCGGCTGCGGGCCAAGCTGGTCGAGCAGACCGGCGCCTGATCAGGGACCACCTCCCCACGGCTTGAGGCGGAATTCGCCGAGCTCGCCGGTGAGGGCGAGGGGATCGACGTACTCGTCGCCCCGCCGCACGCCCCAGTGCAGGCAGGCGGCGATCGCGCAGCCGGGGTGCCCGGCGAGGACGGTTCCGAGCACCTGCCCCCGGTAGACCTGGTCCCCGACGGCGACTTCCGGTTCGACGGGCTCGTAGGTGGTGCGCAGGCCACCGTCGTGGTCGACGGACATGACGGGCCGCCCGCCGACGAGCCCGGCGAAGACGACGACCCCGGCATCGGCGGAAAGGACCTCCTGCCCGGGGACGGCGGCCAGGTCGACGCCCCGGTGCCCGGCGCCGTAGGGGGTTTCGGGGGCGTCGAAGTACTTCACGACCACTGGAACGGGTGACAGTGGCCAGGAGAGCCGCCCTTGGGGCGCGGCTCGCGGGGAATCCGGCCAGGCCCAGGAAGCCGGCGAGGTCCAGGAATTCGGCGAGGTCCAGGTGACCGACGCCGGCTGGGACGGTGCCGCCATGAGTGCGGTGGCCCAGGATCCGGCCGGGGCTCGGGACACCCGCAGGAGGGCCACCGGGGGTTCCGCCGCTGGACGCACGGCGGCCTCGGGCTCGGCCGTCCACGGGACGGCCGTTCGGGGAGCAACTGCTTCCGGATCGAACGAGGACCGGTCGGCGGATGCCGTCGGGGTTGATCCGAGCGCTGTCGCCGGTTCGCGCGCCGCCGTCAGCTCGCGTTCCGCCCTCCACCGGCCGGGCGTCCGCGGAGGGTCACCCGGCCGTGGCGGTGGTGCCTGTGGGGGTCTGTACTCGCCGGGCATCCCCAACCCGGCCGGCCCCGCCACCAGGACCGGGCCGGCCGCCCACCCGGGCGCCACCGGCGCCAGGGCGACCAGCCCGCCGGCCATCACGAAAACCGCCGTGACCAGGGCGACAACGCCCCCGGCACGACCCGTCAACCACTGCGAAACTCCGCTGATCAACTCCATGACTCCAGCCTGCGGCACCGGACAGCCGCGTGGGATCGCGTCGACGAATCTGTGGACAACTCGGCCCGTTCCGGCGCCGGTGTGGACAACTCGGCCGCCGGTGGGGGAGGGGCTGGTGGCAGGGGGTAGAATCTTTTGCGCGGTCCGCGTGAGCGGGCTGACTTCGCGTGCACGTGCGCGTTCCCTCGATTTTTTCCTACCGCGGGAGACGCACGGGGTCCGGCGGTCCCTGGGGTTCCTCACCCCTCAGGGTCCGGGCTCCGGCACGGGCACCAGGGCGAACGGCCACCCGGCCGCGAGCGACAAAACCGAGCAGCGCGTCCAGCGGGCGCGCGCGACACAGAAGAGGTTGATTCCGGCAATGGCCGTCGTCACCATGAAGCAGCTGCTCGACAGCGGCGTGCACTTCGGGCACCAGACCCGTCGGTGGAACCCGAAGATGAAGCGCTACATCTTCACCGAGCGCAACGGCATCTACATCATCGACCTGCAGCAGACGCTGACCTACATCGACCGTGCGTACGAGTTCATCAAGGAAACCGTCGCGCACGGCGGCACCATCATGTTCGTCGGCACCAAGAAGCAGGCTCAGGAAGCCATCGCGGCCGAAGCCTCGCGCGTGGGCATGCCCTACGTCAACCAGCGCTGGCTCGGCGGCATGCTGACCAACTTCCAGACCGTGCACAAGCGCCTCCTCCGCCTTAAGGAGCTCGAGTCGCGGGAGCAGACCGGCGGCTTCGAAGGTCTCACCAAGCGCGAGATCCTCACGCTCACCCGTGAGAAGGACAAGCTCGAGAAGACCCTCGGCGGTATCCGCGACATGGCCAAGGTGCCGAGCATCGTGTGGATCGTCGACACGAAGAAGGAGCACATCGCCGTCGGCGAGGCTCGGAAGCTGAACATCCCGGTCGTCGCGATCCTGGACACCAACTGCGACCCGGACGAGGTCGACTACCCGATCCCGGGCAACGACGACGCCATCCGGTCGGCCGCCCTGCTGACCAAGGTCGTCGCCGAGGCCGCGGCCGCCGGTCTGATGCAGCGCTCCAGCCGCAACGGTGCTTCCGCGGACACGAAGCCGGAGCCGGGCGTCGCCGCCGACGAGCCGCTGGCCGAGTGGGAGAAGGAGCTGCTCGCCGGCTCCGAGACCGCCGCCGCCGACGCGACCGAGGCCGCTGCCGCGACCGAGGCCGCCACCGAGCAGGCGACCGCCTCCTCCTGATGTCCCACCGCCCGTGCGGCCGGCCCGATGGGCCGGCCGCACCGGCGTAGCAACCCACAGACTTCCTGCAAAGGACGGATTTACCAGAATGGCGAACTACACCGCCGCTGACGTGAAGCGCCTGCGCGAGATGACCGGCGCCGGCATGATGGACTGCAAGAAGGCGCTGGAGGAGAACGACGGCGACTTCGAGAAGGCCGTCGAGTTCCTCCGCATCAAGGGCGCCAAGGACGTCGGCAAGCGCGCCGAGCGCGCCACTGCCGAGGGCCTGGTCACCGGCGACGGTGGCGTCCTCATCGAGCTCGACTCCGAGACCGACTTCGTCGCGAAGAACGCCGACTTCCAGGCGCTCGCCGCGAAGATCGTCGAGGTCGCGAAGACCCTTAAGACCAGCGACGTCGAGGCGCTCAAGGGTGCCGAGCTCGACGGCAAGACCGTCAACGAGGTCGTCCAGGAGCTGTCGGCCCGCATCGGCGAGAAGCTGGAACTGCGTCGCGTCGTGGCCTTCGAGGGCCAGACCGCGACCTACCTGCACCGCCGCGGCTCCGACCTGCCGCCGGCCGTCGGCGTGCTCGTCGAGTTCACCGGTGACGACGCCGAGGCCGCCCGCGGTGCCGCCATGCAGGTCGCCGCGCTGCGCGCCAAGTACCTCACCCGCGACGAGGTGCCCGCCGAGATCGTCGAGAACGAGCGCTCCATCGCGGAGAAGACCGCTCGTGAAGAGGGCAAGCCGGAGCAGGCCCTCACGAAGATCATCGAGGGCAAGGTCAACGCGTACTACAAGGACAACGTCCTGCTCGAGCAGCCGTCGGTCAAGGACAACAAGAAGACCGTCAAGGCACTGCTCGACGAGGCCGGCGTGACCGTGACCAAGTTCGCGCGGTTCGAGGTCGGCCAGGCCTGACCTCAGGCCAGGGCGTAGGTTTCACACCCACAGTGCCCCGTCTCCGTCCATCGGGGACGGGGCACTGTCGGGTCCAGAGGGAATGTGAAGGTCGAGGGGCACCCGCCGACGTACTCCCTCCCGCGGAGGCGGCCAACAACACAGGAGGCGACATAGATGGGTGACCGGGTCGAAGGTGGCTACCGGCGGGTGCTGCTGAAACTGGGCGGCGAAATGTTCGGCGGTGGTTCGATCGGCGTCGATCCGGATGTCGTCCACTCGGTCGCGCAGCAGATCGCCGACGTCGCCCGCACCGGCGTCCAGGTCGCGGTCGTGATCGGCGGCGGCAACTACTTCCGCGGCGCCGAGCTCTCGCAGCGCGGCATGGACCGCGACCGCGCCGACTACATGGCGATGCTGGGCACCGTGATGAACTGCCTGGCGCTGCAGGACTTCCTGGAGAAGGAAGGCCTGCCCACCCGCGTGCAGACCGCCATCACGATGGGCCAGGTCGCCGAGCCCTACATCCCGCGCCGCGCCGAGCGGCACCTGGAGAAGGGGCGCGTCGTGATCTTCGGCGCCGGGGTCGGCATGCCGTACTTCTCCACCGACACCGCGGCGGCGCAGCGGGCGCTCGAGCTGGGCTGCGAGGCCGTGCTGATGGCCAAGGCCGTCGACGGCGTCTACACCGCGGACCCCAAGGCCGACCCGACCGCCGAGATGTTCCGCGAGATCACCCACCGCGAGGTGCTGGAGCGGGACCTCAAGGTCGCCGACGCGACGGCGTTCAGCCTCTGCATGGACAACAACATGCCGATCATCGTGTTCAACCTGCTCACCGAGGGGAACATCGCCCGCGCGGTGAGTGGTGAAAGAATCGGCACGTTGGTCAGCACCCCCGCCGACGGGGTGCCGGCCTAGACCTGCTGGGATCAGCAAGCGCCACCCATCACAACTACGGGAGTGACCGTGATCGACGAGACCCTCCTCGATGCCGAGGAGAAGATGGAAAAAGCGGTGTCCGTCGCCAAGGACGAGCTGCAGTCGGTACGCACCGGCCGGGCTTCGTCGGCGATGTTCTCGCGGATCGTCGTCGAGTACTACGGCTCGCCGACCCCGCTGAACCAGCTCGCCAGCGTGAACGTGCCGGAAGCCCGGATGGCGCTCATCAAGCCCTACGACCAGTCGCAGCTCGGCGCGATCGAGAAGGCGATCCGGGAGTCGGACCTCGGCGTCAACCCGAGCAACGACGGCCAGGTCATCCGCATCGTCATCCCGCAGCTCACCGAGGAGCGGCGCAAGGAGATGGTGAAGGTCGCCAAGGGCAAGGGCGAGGACGCCCGCGTCTCGATCCGCAGCATCCGCCGCAAGTCCAAGGACGAGCTCGACCGCATCGCCAAGGACGGCGAGGCGGGCGAGGACGACGTCGCGCGCGCGGAGAAGGAACTGCAGAACCTGACCGACACCTACGTGCACAAGGTCGACGAGCTGGTCAAGCACAAGGAAGCCGAGCTGCTCGAGGTCTGATGGCACAGGTGAGCGAGGAACGCGAGGACCGGGTGGACGCGACCGGAGACGAACCGGCCGGCGCACCCGGGACGCCGGGAGCGGCGGACGCCGGCACGCCGGCCACGCCGGAGTTCCCGGGAACCGCCGGGGCGGCTCCGGCCGGCGAGGCGGCCGGTCCGGCGACCTCGCGGACCGGCGAGACGGGCCCGGTGGCGGCTTCGCCCGCCGCTGGTGCCGCCTCGGCGACCGGCGAAGCGGACCGGTTGTCGGCCGCCGGCACCCCGGCGGTGGAGATCCCGGCCGCCGGGACCGCGCCGGAGGTCAAGAAGGCCTCCAAGGCCGGCCGCAACCTGCCCGCGGCCATCGGGGTCGGGCTGCTGCTCGGTGCCGCGATCATCGTTTCCCTGCTCACCGTGCGCTTCCTGTTCATCGGGATCATCGCGATCGCGATCGCGGTCGGCACCTTCGAGTTCGCCGGGGTGCTGCGCCGGGTCGCCGACACCAAGGTCGCGATGATCCCGGTGCTCGTCGGCGGGCAGGCGATGATCTGGCTCGCCTGGCCGTTCGGCCGCGAAGGTGCGCTCACCGCCTTCGTCCTCACCGTGCTCGCTTGCCTGCTGTGGCGCCTGCCCGGCGGCGCGAAGGGCTACCTGCGCGACATCAGCGCGTCGACGTTCGCCGCTGCCTACCTGCCGCTCTTCGGCGCCTTCGCGGCCATGCTCGTGCCCCCGTCGGACGGCGTCGGGCGCGTTCTCACCTTCCTGATCGGCGTCGTCGCGTCGGACACCGGCGGATACATCGCCGGCGTGCTCGGCGGGAAGCACCCGATGGCCCCCACCATCAGCCCGAAGAAGACCTGGGAAGGCTTCGGCGGTTCGCTGGTCGGCGGGGTCGTGGCCGGCGCGCTCACCCTGAGCCTGCTGCTGGACGGCCACGTCTGGCAGGGCGTCATCTTCGGCGTCGCGATCGTGCTCACCGCGACCCTCGGCGACCTCGTCGAGTCGCTGATCAAGCGCGACCTCGGCGTCAAGGACATGGGGACACTGCTGCCCGGGCACGGCGGGATCATGGACCGCCTCGACTCGCTGCTGCCCTCGGCGGTCGTGTCCTGGCTGCTGCTCTCGGCGTTCGTCCCGCTCGGCTGACCTGCGGTGGGAGCCGGAGGCTCCCACGCGGGAGGCAACGGTTCGTGGACGGCCGAAGCTTCGGCGGGTTTGACTCGGGGGCATGACCACCGAAACCCGTGCTCCGGCGAAACTGGCCCTGTCCGCCGTCTGCCTGGGCTTCCTGATGATCACGCTCGACGCGACCATCGTGAACCTGGCCTTACCCGCGATCGGTGCGGAGTTCGGCGAGCCGGCGACCGCCGCGCTGCAGTGGGTCGTCGACGCCTACACCGTCACGCTCGCCGCGTTCCTGCTCACCTGGGGTGCGGCCGGTGACCGGTGGGGTTCGCGACGCGTGTTCGAAGCGGGCGTCGCCGTCTTCGTCGTCGCGAGCATCGGCTGTGCCCTCGCGCAGGACGCGACCTGGCTGATCGCCGCCCGCGCGGTCCAGGGTGCCGGGGCCGGCGCGCTGCTGCCGTCGTCGCTCGCGCTGATCGCCCACCAGTTCCCGGACGCGCGGGAGCGGGCCCGCGCCTTGGGCGTGTGGGGCGGCATGAGCGGTGTCGGGCTGGCCGCCGGGCCGGTGCTCGGCGGGCTCGCCGTCGGACTCGCCGACTGGCGGCTCGTCTTCGCGGTCAACGTCCCGGTCGGGATCGTCGCCATCGTCCTGACGCGCCGCGCGGTCACCGAACCACCGCGTCGGGAGACCCGCCTCGACTTCGCCGGGCAGCTCTTCGGCACGGCGTCGCTGGCCGCTTTCGTCGCCGGGTTCATCGAGGCCGGGCACGCGGGCTGGCTCGCGCCGGCGACCCTCGCGCTGCTCGCCGGGGGAGTGGTGGCCGGCGCGGTGTTCGTGGCGGCCGAGAAGCGCGTTCCCGAACCCGTGCTGCCGCTCGGAATGCTCAAGATCCGGAACTTCGCGGTGGCGACCGGGATCGGCGGCCTGTTCAACTTCTGCCTCTACGGCACGCTCTTCTGCCTCGCGTTGTTCCTGCAACGCGCCTGGTCGCTGGGCGCGCTCGCGGCCGGGCTCGCCCTGGTGCCGCTGACGATGGCGGTCGGGCTCAACGCGTTCTTCAGCGGACGGCTGACCGGGCGGTTCGGCCCGCGCGTCCCGATGGTCGCGGGCGCGCTGGCCGGGCTCGCCGGCGCGATCGGCTTCGCCCTGCTGCCCGCGGAACGCGCGCTCGTGCCGTTCGTCGTCGTCTCGGTCGTCTTCGGTTGCTGCTCGCTGGCCATGCCCGCGATGACGTCGCTGGCGATGAACTCGTTGCCGGGCAAGGCCGGGCTCGCCGCCGGGGTGCTCAACGCGTCCCGCCAGACCGGCGGCGCGATCGGGGTCGCGCTCGTCGGCGCACTGCACCCCGCCGCCGGGATGTGGCTGGTGGCGGGCGGGTACGCGCTGGTGGCGGGCTTGGCGTTCGCCGAGCGTCAGTCGTCGTAGGGGTCGTCGACCTCGGCGCGGCCCCACTCCTCGGAGACGCGCGAGTGGTCGATCACCGCGAAGACGGCGCCTTCCGGGTCGGCGAGGATCGACATCCGGCCGAACGGCGTGTCGTAGGGCTGGATCACGACGGTGCCGCCGTGCATCAGCGACTCGCCCGCGACCGCGTCGACCCCGCGCGCCGGGTCGATGTCGAAGTAGACGAGCCAGTGCGGCGGGGTGTCGAGGCTGTACTCCGAACCCATGACGTACCGGTACAGCACGGGTTCGTGTTCGATGAGCCATTCGACGTAGTCCAGGGACTCGCCGTCGCCGATCTGGTGGCTGCCGTAGGTGAAGAGCTTGGTGTAGAAGTGATCCGCCGCGACGCCGTCGTGCGTGTTGAGGTCCGCGCCGCTGAACGTGTTGGGGATCCCGGTGACGAACTCCCAGTCCGGCGGCACCTCCCAGAACACCACCGGCGCGCCGCACGCGTCGAAGGCGTGCAGGATCGTGCCGCGCTCCGGGATCGGCGCCGGGCCGAGCGTGATCCGCCCGCCGAGGTGCTCCACCCACTCGGCCGCGCTCGCGGTGTGCGGCACGGACAGGTGCGGCATCCAGCCCAGCGGCGCGCCCGGCGCGGCGCGGTAGAGCCCGCCCACCGGGACGGTGTTGAGCGTGGCGAGGCCGTACCGGCCGTCGGACGTCGCGGGATCCCGTTGAGTGGTGTACTCCCAGCCGAAGAGGGCACCGTAGAATCTTTCCGCCACGGCCGGCTCGCGGCAGGCCAGCTCGATCCAGCACGGGATCCCGGCCGGAACCGGGGACGGGGGACTGGACGGGCCGATCGTCATGTGGTGCTCCTCCCGAGACCCACCGAATTCTAGGCGTGAACCGTGTGGTTTCCGCCAAGATTCGGCCGCCGGTAAATCACTTGCCGGCGCAGGAGGGCCCGAAAGGAGCAGCGGTGCGGTGGTCGTCCCGGCGCGCGGAGGTCGTGCCGAGCCCGAACATCTGGTACTACCCGGCCGACTACGAGCTGGAGAACCGCGCGCAGGACAGCGCCGGCGAGATCTGGCGCGTGCTGGTGGAAGAAGCCCCCTGGGCCGGCCGGGACGTGCTGGACGTCGGGTGCGGCGACGGCTTCCACCTGCCGCGTTTCGCCCGCGAAGCCCGCTCGGTGCTCGGGATCGAGCCGCACGAGCCGTTGGTGCGAAGCGCGCTCAAGCGCGTCGAAGGACTGTCGAACGTGGACGTCCGGATGGGCCGGGCCCAGCGGCTGCCGGTCCGCAGCGCGAGCGTCGACGTCGTCCACGCGCGCACGGCGTACTTCTTCGGCCCCGGCTGCGAGCCCGGACTGGCGGAGGCCGAGCGGGTGCTGCGGCCGGGCGGGTCGATCGTGATCGTCGACCTCGACGCGACCGGCGAGCCCTACGGCGGCTGGATGCGCGCCGACCTGCCGCACTACGACCCGGTGGCGGTGGAGCGGTTCTTCGCCCGCGCCGGGTTCGGCCTACGCCGGGTCGCCACGGAGTGGCGTTTCACGACCGCCGCCGACCTCGAAGCGGTGCTGAAGATCGAGTTCAGCAAGCGGGTCGCCGAACAGGCGATCGCGGAGTCCTTGCAGCGTAACGGGAATCGCGCGCAGGACCTGACGCTGCCGGTGGGCTACCGCGTGCACACGCGGGTGAAGCCCACCGGCCTCGTCCTGCCAGGTCACTCGGCTGCCGTCTCGCCCGAAGCGGATTCCTCGTCGTCTTCGCCGAGGATGCCGTAGAGCGAGCGCCGGGCGTCGTTGAGCACCTCGGCCGCGCGGGCCTGCTGGCTCTCGGTGCCCGCCCGCATGATCTGCACGACCGCCGCGGCCAGGTTCTTGCCCGCCTTCGCGAGCCCGACCTCGACCGGGTCGACGTCCTGGGCGATCTGCTCCCACGGCGGGGTGCTGTCCTGCTCTTCGGCGGCGGTGCGGCCGGCGTCGGTCAGCTCGAACAGCTTCTTGCCGTTCTCGTCCTTGCTGACGACGAGGCCTTCGTCGGCCAGCAGCTGCAGCGTCGGGTAGACCGAGCCGGGGCTCGGCCGCCAGAAGCCGCCGGAGCGTTCGCCGATTTCGCGGATGATCTCGTAGCCGTGCCGGGGCTGCTCGGCGAGCAGCGCCAGGATCGCGGCGCGGACGTCACCGCGGCGGCTGCGCCGTCCGCCGTGACCCCGCCGGCCCGGTCCGTGTCCCCGGCCGCGGCCCCGTCCACCGGGACCGAAGCCCGGGCCGAAGTCGCCGAAGCCACCGAAGGGTGCACGCCCACGTTCCTGGGCGAAGGGGTGATCTTGAGTGAAGGGGTGTCGTGGCCTACGCATGTCGGTTGTTCCTTTCTCGAACGGTTGCGACACGTTCACGATATATCGGAAACAGTCGGATGGCAACCTCGTCCCGGTGATGCCGCTCACGGAACTTGAGCCCTCAAGTTTCGCGCCATAGGGTAGGCAAGCCTAAAGACCTGTTAGCAGAGGTAACGACCAGTGCGGACCCGCTCGCTCCCGCTCACGGCCGGGCTGGTGGTCCTCACCGCGGCCGTGGCCGCCGCCGTGCTGCTCAGCATCGCCGTCGGCACCCGCGGCCTGAGCCCGGCCACCGTGCTGGACGCGCTCCTCCACTTCGATGCGGCCAACCCCGACCACCTCGTCGTCCGCGAACTCCGGCTCCCGCGCACGCTCGCCGGGGCGCTCGCCGGCGTCGCGCTGGGCCTGTCCGGCGCCGTCATCCAAGGCGCGACGCGCAACCCGCTGGCCGATCCTGGCCTGCTCGGCGTCAACGCGGGTGCCGCCCTCTTCGTCGTCCTGGGCATCGGCACGTTCGGCATCACCAGCGTCGGCGGGTACGTCTGGTTCGGCTTCGCGGGCGCCGCGGCGGCCGGCGCGGTCGTCTACGGCGTCAGCTCGCTCGGCCGGGCCGGGGCGACGCCGGTGAAGCTCGCCCTCGCCGGCGCCGCGGTGACCGCGGCCCTGGCCTCGGTGACCAGCGCGCTCCTGCTGACCGATCAGACGACGTTCGACCAGTACCGCTTCTGGCAGGTCGGCTCGCTGACCGGCCGGGACGCGGCGACGATCACCCAGGCCGTGCCGTTCGTGGTCGCCGGCGTGGTCCTCGCGCTGGTCTCCGCCCGGCTCCTCAACGCGCTAGCACTGGGCGAGGACGTCGCCCGCTCGCTCGGCCAGAACGTCCCGGTCGCCCGGCTCGTGTGCGCGCTGGCCGTCGTCGTCCTGTGCGGGTCGGCGACGGCGATCGCCGGGCCGATCGCGTTCGTCGGGCTGACCGTGCCCCACGCCGCGCGGCTGATCACCGGTCCCGACCACCGCTGGCTGCTGCCGTACTCGGCGCTCTTGGCACCGCTGCTCCTGCTCGTCTCCGACGTCGTCGGCCGCGTGGTCGCGCGCCCGGCCGAGGTCCAGGTCGGGATCGTCACGGCGCTCGTCGGCGCGCCCGTGTTCGTCTTCCTGGTGCGCCGCCGGAAGGTCGTGGCGGTGTGACCGCCGTCGAGGTGGTGGCCGCCGCCCGGCGCCGGGGCGCGGTCCGGGCTCGCGCGGTGACGCTGGCGCTGCTGGTGGCGATCGTCGCCGTCTTCGCGGTTTCCCTGGCGGTGGGCGACTTCCCGGTGCCGCTCGGCGACCTGCCCGGCGCGCTCTTGGGAACGGGCCGCGCCGCCTACGTCGTGACGGAACTCCGGCTGCCCAGAGCGATCACGGGCCTCCTCGTCGGTCTCGCCTTCGGGACGTCCGGCGCGCTGTTCCAGCGCCTGCTGCGCAATCCGCTGGCCAGCCCGGACGTCATCGGCGTGACGCAGGGCGCGAGCGCGGCGGCGGTCGTCGCGATCGTGCTGTTCGGCGCCGGTGGCGCGGTCGTCTCGGCCTGGGCACTGGCCGGCGCGCTGCTGACCGGCGCCGCGATCTACCTCCTCGCCCGCCGCGGCGGCGTGCACGGCTACCGGCTGGTGCTCGTCGGCGTCGGCGTAGGGGCGGTGCTGACCAGCGTCGTCTCGTATCTGATGACCTGGGCCGACGTCACGCTCGCCCAGCAGGCCCTGGTCTGGCTGACGGGCAACCTCAACGGCCGGAGCTGGGACCACGCCGGGCCGCTGGCCGCCGCGCTCGTCGTCCTGCTGCCCGCCGCGCTGCTGCTGGGCCGCGCGCTCACCGGGCTGCAGCTCGGCGACGACACCGCCGCCGGGCTCGGGCTGAACGTCGAACGCACCCGCGTGGCGCTGCTCCTGGTCGCCGTCGCGCTCGCCGCGTTCGCGACGGCGGCCGCCGGACCGGTCGCGTTCGTCGCGTTCGTGGCCAACCCGATCGCCACCCGGCTCGTCGGCGGCGCCCGCGCGGGACTCGGACCCGCCGCGCTCACCGGCGCGCTCGTGGTCCTGCTGGGCGACTTCGCGGCCCAGCACCTGCTCGGCGCCCAGCTGCCCGTCGGCGTCGTGACCGGCGCGGTGGGCGCGCCCTACCTGCTGTGGCTGCTCGCGAGCGCCAACCGCGCCGGGCGGATGTGAGGGGAACGCCGTGACACTGCACACCGAGCACCTCGACCTCGGCTACGGGCCGCTGCGCGTGGTCAAGGACCTGTCCGTGCGGATCCCGCCCGGCCGGGTCACCATGATCGTCGGGACCAACGCCTGCGGGAAGTCGACGCTGCTGCGCGGCCTCGCGCGGCTGCTCGCCCCGACCGCCGGCGCGGTCTACCTCGACGGCACGGGCATCACGACGTTGCGCAGCAAGGACGTCGCCACCCGGCTGGGCCTGCTGCCGCAGTCGCCGACCGCGCCCGAGGGCATCACCGTCGCCGACCTCGTCGGCCGCGGCCGCTACCCGCACCAGGGGATGTTCCGCCGCTGGAGCGCCGAAGACGACGACGCCGTCGCGAAGGCGATGGTCGCGACCGACACCGTCGAGCTGGCCGAGCGGCCGGTCGACGAGCTGTCCGGCGGGCAGCGCCAGCGCGTCTGGATCGCGATGGCCCTGGCGCAGCGGACGCCGTTGCTGCTGCTCGACGAGCCCACGACGTTCCTCGACATCGCCCACCAGGTCGAGGTCCTCGACCTGCTCGCCGAGCTGAACGCCGAGGACGGCCGGACGATCGTCATCGTCCTGCACGACCTCAACCTGGCCGCCCGCTACGGCGACCACCTGATCGCGATGAAGGACGGCCGGATCGCCGCCGAAGGCGCCCCCGCCGACATCCTCACCGCCGAGCTCGTCGCCGACGTCTTCGGCATGCCCTGCCGGGTCATCGAAGACCCCGTGTCCGCCACGCCCCTGATCGTCCCGATCGGCAGGCGGCGGGCCACTCCCCGAGAAGAAGGAACTTCTGATGCGTCCTAAGTGGACATCCGTGGTCGCCGTCCTGGCGTCGGTCACGCTCCTCGCCGCCTGCGGCCAGCCTGCGAAGCCAAGCAGCTCGGGCGTCGGCGACCAGGACGTCGCCACCGGTGGCCGGCTGTTCTCGACCGCGGACAGCGAGACGGCCAAGCTCGGCGCGGACGTCGGCCCCGGCGTGTTCCCGCGCACCGTCACGCACGCGCTCGGCAAGACGAAGCTGGAAAAGAAGCCCACGCGGGTCGTGGTCCTGGACAGCGGCGAGCTCGACGACGTCCTCGCGCTCGGCGTCACGCCCGTCGGCATGGCGACGACGGCCGGGCAGAGCGGCGTGCCGTCCTACCTCGCCGACCGCGTCCAGGGCATCACGACGGTCGGGGACATCAACAACCTGAACCTCGAGCAGATCGCGGCGCTGACGCCGGACCTGATCGTCGGCAGCAAGCTGCGCGCCAACGACCTCTACCCGCAGCTGTCGAAGATCGCGCCGACGGTGTTCAGCATCCGGCCCGGGTTCCCGTGGAAGGAGAACCTGCTGCTGATCGGGGCTTCGCTCGGCGACGAGACGAAGGCCGTCGGGCTGCTGAACGACTACCAGAAGCGCGCGAACGAGGTGAAGGCGTCGGTCAAGGGCACGCCGAAGATCTCCTTGCTGCGGTTCCTCTCCGGCAACATCCGGCTCTACGGCAACCTGTCCTTCATCGGCGTGATCCTGAAGGACGTCGGTCTGGAACGGCCCGCGAACCAGAACATCGACGAGCTGGCCGCGCAGATCTCGAAGGAGCGCATCGACGAGGCCGACGCCGACTGGATCTTCTACTCCAGCTACGGCGCCGGCCCGAGCGCGGACGAGAAGGCCGTCACGGGCAGCGGGCTGTGGGCCGGGCTCGGCGCGGTCAAGGCGCGGCACGCGATCCCGGTCGACGACTCGGTGTGGTTCCTCGGTCTGGGCCCGATCGGGGCGATGAAGGTCCTCGACGACCTGAAGAAGTACTTGGGCTGAGAAGATCGGCCGCGTGCCGGAAACCATCGACGAGATCGACGCGCGCCTGCTCGAAGCGCTGGGGGAGGACCCCCGGGCCACGGCGGTCGCGCTGGCCGAGCGGCTGGGCCTGTCCCGCAACACGGTGCAGGCCCGGCTCGCGCGGCTCGAGCAGCGCGGCGTCCTCCGGTCGTTCGAACGCCGCATCGACCCCGCGCGGCTGGGCTACCCGCTGCGGGCCTTCGTCAACGCGATGGTCGACCAGCGGCGCCTCGCCGAGATTGCCGACGCCCTGTCGACGATCCCCGAGGTCACCGAGGTGTGCGGGCTGACCGGGGCGAGCGACCTGATGGTGCAGGTGGTGGCCGTCGACGCCGACGACCTCTACCGCATCGCCGGGCGCATCCTCGCCTCGCCGGGCGTCGAGCGGACGAACATCTCGCTCGTCATGCGCGAGCTCGTCCCGTACCGCCTGGCGCCCCTGCTGGAGCGCGTGCATTCTGCCCACCCGGAGACCTGAGCCGTCGCCTCGATGTGGGCATTCTGCGCACTTGCGGCGGCATCGGTTGTGCGATGCGTCCACCAGTGCTGTCCTGGTGTGCGCTTCCTGCACGAAAGGTGTCGATGATGACCCACGCCCCCGCGACCGCCCCGGCGCTCACCGCGATCGAGCAGCGGGTCCTGTGGCTCGCCACCGCGATCGTGCACCAGGCCAACCGGGTGCGGCCCAACCCGTCGGGGCTGAAGGTCGGCGGGCACCAGGCGTCGTGCGCGTCGCTGGTGTCGATCATGACGTCGCTGTGGTTCCGGCACCTGCGGCCCGAGGACCGCGTCTCGGTGAAGCCGCACGCGTCGCCGGTGCTCCACGCGATCAACTACCTGCTCGGCGAGCTCGACGAGGCCCACCTGCCGACGCTGCGCGAGTTCGGCGGCCTGCAGAGCTACCCGAGCCGCGCGAAGGACCCCGACCCGGTCGACTACTCGACCGGCTCGGTCGGCATCGGCGCGACCGCCCCGATCTGGGGCGCGCTGGCCCGCCGCTACCTGACGACCCGGGGGTCCGACGCGGGCACCGGCCGCCAGTACTCGCTGGTCGGCGACGCCGAGCTGGACGAGGGCGCCATCTGGGAGGCCATCCTCGACCCGGCCGTCGCGGAACTCGGCGAGATCGTCTGGATCGTCGACCTCAACCGCCAGTCGCTCGACCGCGTCGTCCCGAACATCGCGGCGGGGCGGCTGCAGGGCATGTTCGACGCGGCCGGCTGGCAGGTGCTGACGCTGAAGTACGGACGGCTGCTGGAGGAGCTGTTCACCCGGCCCGGCGGCGCCGAGCTGCGTGCCCGCATCGACGGGATGCCGAACCCCGAGTACCAGCGGCTGCTGCGCTGCGACGCCGCCCAGGTGCGCGACCGGCTGCCCGCGGGGAACGCCGCTTTGGCCTCGCTCGTGGCGTCGCTGGACGACGAGACGCTGCTGGCCGCCGTCCGCAACCTGGGCGGTCACGACCTCGGCTCGCTCGACGAGGCCTTCGCGTCCATTTCGGACGACCGGCCGACGGTGATCTTCTGCTACACCGTCAAGGGCCGCGGGCTGCCCACGCAGGGACACCCGCAGAACCACTCTTCGCTGCTGACCGTCGCGCAGATGGAAGAGCTGGCCGCTTCGCTGGGTACGGACCTCGCTTCGCCGTGGGAGGGCTTCGCCTCGGAGTCGCCTGAAGCCGCGTTGTGCGCTGAAGTCGCTTCGCGCCTTCGCCGTCCGGACGTTCCTTCGGCGCCTTCGCTGGAACTGCCCGTCGACATCGGGCGGACGCCGTCCGGGACCGCGACGACGCAGGCGGCGCTGGGCCGCGTCCTGCTCGACCTGACGCGCGAAGCGCCCGAAGCGGCGAAGCGCGTCGTGACGGTCAGCCCCGACGTCAGTTCGACGACCAACCTCGGCGGCTGGGTCAACAAGGTCGGCGTCTGGTCGGCCACCGAGCGCCGCGACTGGTTCGAGGACGACCCCGAGACGATCATGCACTGGCGGGAGAAGCCGACCGGCCAGCACGTCGAGCTGGGCATCGCCGAGACGAACCTGGTCGGCCTGCTGGGCGAGCTGGGCGCGACCTGGAGCCGCTGGGGCGAGCCGCTGCTGCCCATCGGCGTCATGTACGACCCGTTCGTCGAGCGCGCGCTCGAGCCGTGGTCGTTCGGCATCTACGCGGGCGGGCAGTCGATCCTGATCGGCACGCCGTCCGGCGTCACGCTCGCCCCGGAAGGCGGCGCGCACCAGTCGATCACCACGCCGTCGATCGGCATCGAGCAGCCCGGCTGCGTCAGCTACGAACCGGCGTTCGCGATCGACACCGAGTGGACGCTGCTGGCGGCGCTCGGCCGGCTCGGCAGGCCGGGCGGCACGTCGTCTTACTTCCGGCTCTCGACGCGTCCGGTCGACCAGACGCTCGCCGCGGTGCCCACCGACCCGGCCGCGCGCGAACGCCGTCGCCGTCAGGTGGTGGCGGGCGCGTACCTGCTGCGGCGTGCTTCCTCTCCGTCGGTGACCTTGGCGGCGATGGGCGCGCTGGTGCCGGACACCCTGGCGGCGGCCGAGCGGCTGGCCCAGGTGGGCGTCGAGGCGGACGTCGTGTGCGTGACGAGCCCGGGCCTGCTGTTCGAGGCCGTCCAGGCGCGGTCGGGGCGCGGCGACGGCTCGTCGTGGATCCTGGACCAGGTGTTCCCCGCCTCGCGGGCCAAGCCGCTGGTCACGGTGCTCGACGGGCACCCGCACACGCTGGCGTTCCTGGCGGGGATCAACCGGGTGCCGTCGGTCGCGCTGGGCGTCACGCAGTTCGGGCAGTCCGGGTCGCTGGAGGACGTCTACCGCTACCACGGCATCGACGCGGACGCGATCATCCGGGCCGCGCTCGACGCCGTCAGCTGAAGGTCGCGCCGGCGAGCAGGGCGTCCATCTTCTCGTTCCAGCCTTCGAAGGCGCCGTACTGGACGACGAGGATCTTGCTCGTCGGCAGCCACCACATCCGGACCTGGTTGTTCTGCGTCTCGTCCTTGCAGGTGACCTCCCAGCGGCCGTACTCGGCCGTCTTCGGGCCGATCGGCTTGAAGCCGGACTCGACGAGGTTGCTGCCGGTCGCCTCCGCGGCCTGCCCGGGCGGCGACGCGGCCGTGATGCACGTCGGCACGTCGGTGCCGGTGTACCAGCCGAAGGGCCGCTTCGCGCTCGGGAGGTTGATGGGCGCGTCGGGGTCCGCGGTCGCTTCGTGCAGGTCGAGCAGCCGGGCTTCGCAGACGACGGTGCCTTCGGCGACGCAGCCGTCGAGCAGGCCGTCTTCGCTCGCCTGGGTGTACTTCGCGCCCGGCGGCAGCGTGACGTGCATGGTCCCGACGACGACCTGCGGCCCGGCGGCCTTCGTCACGGTCGGCACGGGCTGCGCCTGCCCGCCGGTCGAGGTGCTGCAGGCGGCGGCGCTCAGGACCACCGCGAGGACCAGGACGTTGTGCCGGAAGGACACGGGCTCACCTCTTTCGTCCGCTGTTGGACTCCCGGACGGCCTTCCCGGTTTCGCCGGTGACCTGGCGTACATCCGGCCAGGGCGGTTCGGGCGGTGCTGGTGGGCGCGTGGGACACTGGTCAGGTTATGACTGCCCTCCCGCTCGTCTTCGACGCCCCCAAGCGCGGCCTGCCGCCGCGCCACCTCGCCGACCTTTCCGTGGCCGAGCGCGCTTCCGCCGTGGCGGAGCTGGGCGAGAAGCCGTTCCGGGCGAAGCAGCTGTCGAACCACTACTTCTCGCGCCTGACGGTCGACCCGGCGGAGATGACGGACATCCCGGCGGCGTCCCGTTCCAAGTTGGTCGAGTCGCTGATGCCGACGTTGCTGACCGAGGTCCGCGCGCTGGAGGCCGACAGGGGCGCGACGCGCAAGACGCTGTGGCGGGCCCACGACGGCACGCTCCTGGAGAGCGTCCTGATGCGCTACCCGGACCGCGCGACGCTGTGCATCTCGAGCCAAGCGGGCTGCGGCATGGCGTGCCCGTTCTGCGCGACCGGCCAGGGCGGCCTCGACCGCAACCTGTCGACGGCGGAGATCGTCGACCAGGTCCGCTCGGCGGCGGCGGTCATGCGCGACGGCACGATGCCGGGTGGCCCCGGCCGGCTGTCGAACATCGTCTTCATGGGGATGGGCGAGCCCCTCGCGAACTACAAGCGCGTGGTGGCCGCGGTCCGGCGGATCACCGATCCCGCTCCCGGTGGGCTGGGGATCGGCCAGCGGTC
Source organism: Amycolatopsis sp. NPDC098790 (assembly GCF_044759945.1). Classification (NCBI taxonomy): domain Bacteria; kingdom Bacillati; phylum Actinomycetota; class Actinomycetes; order Pseudonocardiales; family Pseudonocardiaceae; genus Amycolatopsis; species Amycolatopsis sp. NPDC098790. Next base: position 57,246 of record NZ_JBIWAI010000007.1, on the reverse strand, counting down.
GGTCACGGTGTCCACTGTGGGTCTCGCGCCGGCGATCCGGAAGCTCGCCGACGAGAAGATGCAGGTGCGGCTGGCCGTTTCGCTGCACACGCCGGACGACGAGCTGCGGGACACGCTGGTGCCGGTGAACAACCGGTGGTCGGTGGACGAAGTTCTTTCCGCGGCGCGGTACTACGCGGACACGTCCGGTCGGCGGGTGTCCATCGAGTACGCGCTGATCCGGGACATCAACGACCAGCCGTGGCGGGCGGAGCTGCTGGCCAAGCGGCTGCGGCAGCACCTGGGCCAGCTGGTGCACGTGAACGTGATCCCGCTGAACCCGACGCCGGGGTCCAAGTGGGACGCCTCGCCGAAGCCGGTGGAGCGGGAGTTCGTGCGGCTGGTCAACGCGGGCGGAGTAGCGTGCACCGTGCGGGACACCCGCGGCCAGGAGATCGCCGCGGCGTGTGGCCAGCTGGCCGCCGAAGGCTGATTTCTGTTTCAGTGATGGAGAAATTGTCGTGATGTATGCCCCCAGCCTGCTCGACCCGGCTGCGGAATCGTTGAAGCTCGCGGACTTCACCGGCGCGACGGACGTCGCCCGCGAGGCGCGCACGTTGCTGGGCGAGCGCTTCAGCTCGGTGACGTTCATGTACGTGCTGATGCGTGCGTACGAGGTGGAGTACTCGGCAGCGTGCGATGCGGCCCGCTGGCACGAATTCCACGGCGGACCCCGGGCGCTGTCGGACGCCGACCTGGAGAAGCTGCTCGCTCCCTGGCTCGTCCGCTGACAAGGCCCCCGGGGAATCCCCGGGGGCCTCGAAGCGAGCGTCAGTTCGCGATCGTCCAGTCGCCGATGGCGGACCACGTCGTCCAGCCGGCCGCGCTGTAGTTGTGGATCAGCTTGCCGTCCGTGCCCCGGGCGAACGCTTCGACGTTGCCGTCGTGGTCCTGGTACACCGCGCTGGGTGAGCCGCCGAGCTGCCACCCGCCCGCCGCGGACCAGTCGTGCCAGGCGCCGTCCGTGTTGTACGTGTGGATCAGCCGGTTGTCGGCCGCGCCGCGGGCGAACACCTCCGTCGTCCTCGTGCCCGGCTCGTAGATCGCGCTCGGGGTGCCCGTGAACGTCCAGTCGCCGATCGCCGACCAGGAGTTCCACCCCGAGGCGCTGTAGTTGTGGACGAGCTTGCCGTCCGTGCCCCGGGCGAACACCTCGGTGTTGCCGTCGTGGTCCTGGTACACCGCGACGGGGTCGCCGCTGATCTGCCAGCCGCCGGCCGCCGACCAGTCGTGCCAGGTGCCGTCGGACGTCTTGTAGATGTGCACGAGCTTGCCGTCGGTGCCGCGGGCGAACACGTCCACGGACCGGGTGCCGGCCTGGTAGACCACCGAGGGCGTGCCGGTGATCTGCCAGCCGCCGAGCGTGGTCCACGAATGCCAGACGCCGTCCGCGGTCTTGTAGATGTGCACGAGTTTCCCGTCGGTGCCGCGGGCGAAGACGGCGGTGGCGCCGGTGTCGGGCTCGTAGACGGCCGCCGGGTCACCGGCGAGCTGCCAGTCCGCCAGGGCCGACCAGTTGCCCCACGCGGAGCTGTCGGTGTGGATGAGCTTGCCGTCGGTGCCGCGGGCGAAGACCTCGGTCGTCCCGGTGTTCGCCTGGTACACCGCGGCGGGCCGGCCGGTGAACTGCCAGCCGCCGATGGCCGACCAGTCGTGCCAGGTGCCGCCGGTGTTGTAGGTGTGGACGAGCCGGTTGTCCGAGGCGCCGCGCGCGAAGACTTCGGTCGTTCCCGTGTTCGGCTCGTACACCGCGGCCACCGAGCCCGCGCCGCCGCTGCCGGCGGTGTCGAACCGGTACAGGTCGTAGGTCTGCATCAGCCCGATGACCTTGCCCGAGTAGTCCGGGTCGGTCGCGTAGTGCACGGCGACGTGCTGGATGAACGCGTTCGCGTCGTGCCGGTAGGGCAACGCGTCCGCGTAGACGGAGAACGTCGTCAGCAGCCGGCCGTAGTCGCGGAACGAGTCCGTCATCGACGCGTACACCCGGAAGTACGCGGTGGCCGGGTGGCACCCCGGATCGCACTCGGTGGTCGAGTACTGGTGGCAGCCGATCGCGATCCCGCCCGGCGAGTCCGGTGAGACGCACTTGAAGCCGAAGTAGTTCTTGTCGTTGGCCGACAGGTCGCTGCCGCCCCAGCTGGATTCGAGGATCGCCTGGCCGACCGTCACCGACGCCGGGATGTCGAATTCGGCGTGCACCTGCTGGGCGGCCGGGCCGGCGACCGCGATGAAGTCGTCCGCGGTGCTCTGCGCCCGGAAGTCGTTCAGCGCGGCCTGCTCGCTGGCGCGCTGCCGGGCGGGGTCCACCAGCCGTGCGTCGTCGGTGGTGGTCGTCGGCGGTGCGGCGATGGCGGGTGCCGTGGAGATCGAGGTGATCAGCGCCAGTGCGCTGAAGGCGGTAGCGGTCCGCAGTGTCCAGCGCTTCACGCCGCACCCCCGGTCTCGTCGGCGAGCTGCCAGTCACCGATCGCCGACCAAGCGGACCAGCCGCCGCCGGCGTTGTAGACGTGGACCAGCCGGGCATCGGCGCCGCGGGCGAAGACCTCGGTGACGCCGTCGCCGGGCCGGTGGACCGGGAGCGGCTGGCCGCCCAGCGCCCAGTCGCCGATCGCGGACCAGCCGGACCAGCCGTTGCCGGCGTTGTAGACGTGGATCAGCTTGCCGTCGGTACCGCGGGCGAAGACTTCGGTGACGCCGGAGGCCGGCTGCTCGACCACGGCCGGGCTGCCGTCGAACGTCCAGCCGTCGATCGCGGACCAGGCGGACCAGCCGTCGCCGGGGTTGTAGACGTGGACGAGCTTGCCGTCCGTGCCGCGGGCGAAGACCTCGGTGACCCCGGATCCGGTGTGGGCGACCGCGGGCACGCCGGTGAGCGCCCAGTCGCCGATCGCCGACCACCCCGACCAGCCGCCGCCGGCGTTGTAGACGTGGATCAGCCGGGCGTCGGTGCCGCGGGCGAAGACCTCGGTGACGCCGGTGTCGGCCCGGTGCACCGCCACCGGATCGCTCGCCATGGTCCAGCCGTCGATCGCGGACCAGGCGGACCAGCCGTCGCCGGAGTTGTAGACGTGGATGAGCTTGCCGTCCGTGCCACGGGCGAAGACCTCGGTCGTGCCGGTGCCCGGCTCGTGGACGACGCTGGGGTTGCCCCGCAGCTTCCAGCCGCCGATCACCGACCACGCCGCCCAGCCGGCGCCGCTGTTGTAGGTGTGGATGAGGCTGCCGTCACCGCCGCGGGCGAAGACCTCCGTGGTGGCCGTGTCGGGGCGGAAGATCGCCACCGGGTCGCCCGCGAGGGTCCAGTCGCCGATCGCCGACCAGTCCGACCAGCCGGTGCCGCCGTTGTAGGTGTGGATCAGCTTGCCGTCGGCGCCCCGTCCGAAGACCTCGGTGACGCCGGTGTCCGGCCGGTACACCACCCGCGACGTCTGTGCGGAGTCCGAGTCCGCGTCTTCGTCGGCGACCGGGCTGACGAACCCGGAGATCGTCTGGCCGGCGACGCTCTGCCCGACGCGGCCGCCGCCGGTGGCCAGCTGGACCGACGACGTGTCCGGCGTGGGACCGAAGTTGCCGTTGATCGTCCGGATGGTCCCGTCCGCGTTCACGCTGTCGACGAGGGCGACGTGGTCGGCGTAGCCGTTGCCGTTGTAGTTGAAGACGGCGGCGTCCCCGACTCGGGGGACGTAGCCGGGATCGGCGTGCAGCGTCCCGTTCCGCTGCCCGTACAGGTAGAAGCTGCCCGCGGCGGCGGTGAGCTCGTGGACGTCGACGCCGTGGTGCCCCCACACCCACTTCGCGAAGTCGGCACACCACATTTCGTGCTTGGCGCAGCTGGTCTCGTACCCGGTGCCGCCGAGGCTGTTGGTGCCGCAGATGGTGACGCCGAGGTTGGCTCTGGCCAGGTCGCGGATGTCGGATCTGGTGTCCGCGTGCGCGGCCGCCGGGCCGAGCAGCGTCAGGACCGGACCGGCCAGCGCCGCCGCGGCGGCGGCGCCGAGTAGTCGTCGTGCGTTCAAGGTGACCTCCAAGGTGAGACCCGTGAGGACGCCTCGCCGGCCTTCCTCGCTTCCCAGGACGGCCGTAGCTTGTCGGGGGCGGGTGAAAGAAACCTCAAAGGCGGTTTTTAGATGGGCACGCTCCGGGAGCTGACGCGGGCGGAACGCGAAGTGCTCGAGTTCCTGCTGTCGGCGGATTTCGCCGGTGCGGAGGAGCTTCGCGCGCAGGTGCCGCAGTGCCGGGTGGTCGCGGTGTGGGCGGCCGGGCAGCCGAGCGTCGACCTCGCCGTGCCGGAAACCGTTGCCACGGCCCGGATCGCGGACGGCGAAATCCCGGCGGCCTCGGAAGTCCGTGACGCTGCCGGGCAGTACGTCGGCGAGGTCCTCGTCTGGGTCGAGGGTGGCCGTCTCTCGGCCATCGAGTACGCGTGGGTCACCGATGACGCACCCGATCGGCTGCCCGATGTTTCGAAGATGAAGCTTGTCTGACTTCGGGCACGCGGATCGGGCGCCCGGCGGCGGTTCAGCAGCGTTTCGACGTCGAAGCCGAGACCTTGGCCGGCGGCTTTGGGACCGCACATCGCGGACGAACCGCGGTGCCTGGCGGAAACCCGCCAGGCACCCGGCCCTCAGGGGTTGTCCAACGTCAACGCCGTGCAGCGGATCCCGCCGCCGCCCTTGCGCAGCTCCGTCGTGTCCAGCTCCGTCACCGTCAGGCCCATCGACCTCAGGTCGGCGGCGAGCCGCGGGGCACCCGAGGTCATCGTCACCGTGCGGCCGTCGCTGATCAGGTTCAGCGCGAACGCCGCCGCGTCGGCCGGGGTCACCTCGATCAGCTCCAAGCCCAGTCCGCGCAGCGTGCGCAGGCTCGGGGCGTCCAGCGCCTCCGGGTTGTACGCCAGGACACCGGAACTGATCACCGCGACCGCCAGATCCAGGTCGTACCACCGGGAACTCGTGGTGCGCAGCGGGACGACGTCGTAGTCCAGGTGCCGCGCCAGCGTGCGCAGCGCGCGGGTGTCCGTGCGCTGCCCGTGCGCGGCCAGCAGCAACGAGCCGCACGCCAGCGCGTCGCCCTGGCCGCTGAACGCGTACCTCGTCGAGGTCACCTCGAACCCGTGGGATTCGAGCCAGGCCCGGTGGTGCGGGGTTTCCGCGGCCCGCTCGGGCGGGAGCGTGGCCAGCACCGCGCGGTTCCCCTGGACGACCGCCGCGTTGGCGGTGTAGGTCATGTCCGGGCAGGCCGGGTCCGCGTCGACGAATTCGACCTTGCGGCCGGCGGCCAGGTGCGCCTCCACGATGTTCTCGTGCTCGGTGAGGGCGGCGTCCACGTCGGGCTGGATCCCGACGTGCATGTACGGGTTGATCTCGTAGTCGACGCGGAAGTACCGCGCGGAACACATCAGGAGCCGTTGGTGGGTCATGGGTTCACTCGATTCGTCGAGGCGGGCGGGCGGTCGGGCTGGGGAGTGGCCCAGCCCGGGCGGCGCACGGCCGGCGAAGCGAGCGAGCCGGGTCAGCCCAGGCCGCGCAGGCGGAACAGCTCGATCGTCATCAGGTAGCCCGGCTGCGAGCGGGCCGCGTCGAGGCGCTGCGCCACCGTCGTGGCCGACGGCGTCGGCCGCATCGCCGCGCTCACCGCGCGGACCAGTTTGGCGATCATCCTTTTTTCCTTTCTCGGGGGGAAACTCAGCGTGCCGGGCAGCGGGGCCCCCGGTCTGGCCGGATCCGGACACGTTCACCGCGTCGCGTTCAGGAAGCCGATGACGACCGCGCCCCACCAGCACAGCTGCGACACCGCCGTGGTGAGGCCGCCGCGGACCAGCAGGCGCGCCGGGACCGGGCCGTCGACCAGCGCCATCCGCCCGCCCAGCACCGTCGCGTGCACGCCGTTGACGGCCAGCACGCCGACGAGGCAGAGCTTGACGACCGTGGCCGCGGAACCGAGGTCGGGCGACAGCAGCGCGCCGCTTGCGACCAGCCCCGTCACCCCGCCCCAGACCAGCAGGTGCAGGCGCGACGCGCTGCGGACGGCCTCGGCGAACGGCACGCGCCCGAGCGCCCACAGCGCGAAGAACCAGTCGGCCACCAGGACCGCGCCGAAGCCGACCACGAGCGACGCGAGGTGGGCGAACAACGCGATGTCGTGCCACGCGGTGTTCGGCTTCACCCGCGTCGACAGCCAGATCGCCGCGGCGAGCAGCATGATCGAAGCAGACATGGCGTAGTACGCCGCGTAGCGTCGATGAACACCGGGCCCCGGCGGACGCGGGGCGGGCGGGATCCGTACCGGGATGCCGTTGTCGAGCATGACCTGTCCTTCCGGGGAAATCCGTGGGAGAACGGGTTCCGCCGGAACGACCGGTGCGTCCGACCTGCCTGCGTCGGCGGGAAACCCGTGCTCTGCCGATTACAGGCCATCGCGGACTTGGCTGGGAGCGTTGTCCGCAAAGGACAATCAATCCCGGGACATCGGGGAGAAGACAGGGACGGCGGCGCCGTTGCCGGGCCGTCCCGGGGCTAGGCGGACACGGGCCCGGCGAGGGCGGAGAAGTCGTGTCCGCCGCGTTCGACGGTGCCGAGCACGAAGTCCCGCACCAGCGGCGCCACCCCGCAGCCGTCCAGGTACGGGTCCGCGTGCGTGAGCAGGCCGGCGTCGGCGATCTCCTCGGCCAGCTCGTCCTGCGACGGCGGCCACGGATCCGAGGCACCGGGCGAAGACCGCGCCAGCTGTTCCAGCAGGTCCCGCGCGGCCGGGCTGAGCGTGCGGTACGCCGACTCCAGCGAGTCCCGCAGGGAAAGGTCCCCCACGCAGAGCCAGTCCACCGTCGTTCCGTTCAGGCGCTGTTCTTCGACGACCCGCCGCAGCGTCAACCGCGGCCGCGACGCGATCTTGCGCAACGCCAGGTCGAGCGCGAGCGGCAGGTCGCCGCACAGCTCGGCCAGGCGGTCGCAATCCGGTCCGGCGGAGACGGCGACGTGCGGCAGCACCGCGGTGATCATCGCGATCGAGTCGCCGCGCGGCAACGGCGTCAGCTGCAGCCGCTGGACGTCCCGCAGGCCCAGCAGCCGTTTGCGGCTCACCAGCAGCGTCGTGCTCGTGGTCGTCTCGGCCAGCAGCGGCCGCACCTGCTGCTCGTCCTGGACGTTGTCCAGCACGACGACGAGCCGGCGTTCGGCCAGCAGCGTCCGGTACAGCCCGGCGCGGTGGTCGAGCGTGCCGGCCAGCTGGTCGTCCTCGACACCGAGCGCGCGCAGGAACCCGTCGAGGACGTCGGCGGTCGCCGGTGCGGGGGGAGCGCCGCCGCCGTGGCGCAGGCCGCCGAAGTCGGCGTAGAGCTGCCCGTCGTTCTCTTCGGCCGCGATCGCGTGCGCGTGGTGCAGGGCCAGGTCGCTCTTGCCGACGCCGGCGGGCCCGCTGAGCACCATCGGCGTGTCGCGCGGGGACCGCAGCCAGGCCAGCTCGGCCGCCCGCCCGACGAACCCCCGCGGTCTCGGTGGTAGCTGCGCCGGGTGCGGCGGGGTGCCGCGGCGCTGGAACAGGGTCGGTCTTCTCTTGCGGCCCCCGAACGGGGCCTGCGTATAGCCGCTCGTCGCGGCGTGCCAGTGCCGGCGCCACGCCTCGTCGTCGCCGCCGCACGCGGCCACGAACGCGAGGGTCACCTGCAGGGACGGCATCCGGTTGCCGCTCGCCGCGCTGGAGAGCACCGACGACGAGAACATCGCCGACCGCGCCATTTCCCGGTATGTCGGGTTCCCCGCCCGCGCGCGCAGTTCACGCAATTCCCGGGCGAACTGGGTGGCGATGCCACCGGACGTGTTGACGGGTTTTTCTGGTCTGCCCATGTGAATCCCTTCCCCTTCGCTCACTCAGCGTCGCTCTTCCAGGCGAACGTCTCTTCCGCTCTTTGGCGGCCTTGCTAGCCCGTTCGGGTATTTCCATGACAGTTAGTCGATCGTTTTATGGTGCTTTTTTACGTCGATCCGGTGAATTGCGGCAACACTCGACGGCCGCCCGCGCGCAGCGGACGGCCGTCGGGGGCGGGGCTCAGGCGGTGGCGGGCCGCCGCGCCGTCATGCCGAGCAGCGCGCACAGCGCTGCGACCAGGCCCAGTGCGCCGCACAGCCACCAGACGCCGTTGCCCAGCGCGACCCACGCGGCGACGCCGAACAGCGGGCCGAGCGCCATGCCGAGGCCGAAAGTCGCCTGGTGGGCGCTGATGTAGCGGGCTTTGACGGCGGCCGGGAACGTCGAGGGGTAGGCGAACATCGTCGGCCCGTTGACCATGATCCCGAAGACGAACACGACCGTGCAGACGACGAGCGCGACCGCCGAACCGCCGCTGAGCCCGAACCCGGCGACACCGAGGCCCATCAGGACCGTGCCCGCGGTGGCGGCGACGTGGCCCGGCCAGCGCGTGACGTACGAGGTGATCTTCAGTTCGCACAGGATGAGCACGGCCGACGCGGTCACGAGCACGACGCTGTAGAGACCCGCGGAGTGGCCCTCGGCGGTGATCTTCAGCGGCAGCGAAACGGTGTACTGGACGTAGATGACCGACCCGATCAGCACCGAGGCCAGGAAGAACCAGAACCGCCCGTCCCGCAACAGGATCCCGTACGCCGTGCGCGTCCCGCCGTCCTTCGGGGACGCCGGTTCGCGGTCGACGCGGTGATCGGGCAGCAGCCGCAGCGCCACGACCGCGTAGAGCAGCGCGGTGGCCGCGTCGAACCACAGCAGGAGGTTCCAGTCGAGCAGGATGAGCCCGGCCGCGACGAGCGGGCTGAGCGCCGCGCCGAGGTTGAGCGCGATCCGCATCATCGAGAAGCCCATCACGCGGTCGTCGCCGGGCATCAGTTCGCTGAGCAGGACGGCGGCCGCGGGCCGGTAGCTCTGCGTCGCGAGGCCCGCGAGCAGCAGCGCGGCCAGCAGCGGGACGTAGAGGCCGGGGCGGCCGAACACCGGGATGAGGCAGAGGACCGCGGCCGAACCCGCCATCGCGGCGGCGATCGTGGCGCGCGGGCCGACGCGGTGGACCAGCTCGCCGCCGGCGAGCCCGCCGAGGACCGAACCGACGCTGTAGGCGGCGATGGCGACACCGGCCTGTCCCGCGGAGAAGCCGCGGAAGACCAGGTACAGCACCATGAACGTCTGGACGAACGCGCCGAGCTGGTTGACGAGCACGCCACCGAGCAGGTAGCGGACGGGGGTGGGCGTCCGGCGCAGGACGGCCAGCACGCCGGCGGGTTTTTCGGTGGTGGTCACGGCCGAGCCTCCAGGTGGCTTGCGAAGGGGGTACCGCACCCGCGATCCGGGGTGCCGGCTTCCTCATTGCAGCGACCCGGCCGGTTGACCGGCAGAGTTGTTCCCTCCGGAAAATCAATTCCGGGGTAATGTGGACAACGCGGATTACCGGAGCGTGACGCCGGTGTCGCGGAATTCGCATTACCCGCGCCCGGCCGGACGCAGCGATTGCTGCATCCGGCCGGTGAACGCGGAATTCAGAGCCCGACGATCAGTTCGTGGTCGATTTCCACGAACTCGGTGATCAGGTCGGCGAACTTGCCGGCGATCAGTTCCTTGTAGACGGCCGAGCCGGTGTGCGCGTCGTAGGCGGCCTGGTCGGCGAAGTGCTCGACGAACAGCAGGAAGTCCGGCTTGGCGGGGTCGCGGTACACGCGGAAGGACAGGGTGCCGTCCTCCTGCCCGGGCCCGAGCGGCGCGAACTCGTGGACGAGCGCCTCGGCCTCGGCCTGCTTGCCCGGCTTGAGGGGGATGGGGAACACCTTCGCCAGCATGGGAAACCCTTCGGTAGTGCGGTGCTTGCTTCGCCGATCACTGTGCCGAGCGCGGCCGCGCGCGTCCGGCCACATCCGGACACGTCTTCTCCGTGGGTGCGCACCTGCCCCGCCCATGTCCGGATCTGGCTAGCGCCGGCCGGGCCCGATCCCCTAAACCAGGGACATGACGACTTTTTCCGCCGTGGTCACCACCGGCATCTACTGCCGGCCCGGGTGCGGGGCGAAGCCGCTGGCGGAGAACGTGAAGACGTTCGAGCTGGCCGCCGAGGCGGAGGCCGCCGGGTTCCGGGCGTGCCTGCGCTGCCGTCCCTACCGCGTCGCCGGCCCGGTCGGCGCGGACGCACCCGAGCTCGTCTGCCGCGCGGTGCAGCTCATCATCGCCGGCGCGCTGGACACCGGCACCGAAGCCGCGCTCGGCCGGCGGCTGGCCGTGTCGCCGCGGCACCTGCGCCGGCTGTTCCACGACCACCTCGGCGTGACGCCGGACCAGCTCGCCCGCTCCCGGCGCGCGCACTTCGCGCGCCGCCTGCTCGACGACTCCGACCTGACGGTCGCGGACGTGGCGTTCGCCTCCGGCTTCGGCAGCCTGCGCCAGTTCAACCGGGACATGAAGCTGGTCTTCCGCGCGTCGCCGGTCGAGCTGCGCAGCCGGCGCCGCAAGGCCGACCGGATCGCCGCGGACGGCGGGCTGCGGATGCGGCTGCCGTTCGTGGCGCCGCTGCACTGGGACGCGCTCGCGGCGTTCCTCGCCGAGCGCGCGGTCCCCGGTGTCGAGTCCGTGCTCGACGGCGTCTACCGGCGCACGATCAGCCTCGACGGCGAAGCGGGCGTGATCGAGGTCGAGCGCGGCGGCGACGACCACCTGCTGCTCACCGCGCACATGCCGTTCTGGGAAGGCCTCATCCACGTCGTCGACCGCGTCGGGCGGATGTTCGGGGTGGACGCCGACACCGCACCCGCCGAAGCCGCCCTCGCCGGCGACCCGGTCCTGGGCCCGCTGCTGCGCGAACGGCCCGGCCTGCGCGTGCCGGGTGCCTGGGGCTTCTTCGAGATCGGCGTGGAAGCCGTGCTCAGCCAGTACAGCGTCCGGACGCGGGTGCGGCGGCAGCTGGCCGCGCTGGTCGAAGCGGCGGGCCAGCCGGTGCCCGGCCTCGAGCACGGCCTGACGCACCTGTTCCCGTCGGCCGAAACCCTCGTCCACGCGGACCTGGAGGCGGTCCGGCTGCCCGCGGCGACCGAGCGGACGCTGCGCGCGTTCGCCTCCGCCGCGGCCGCGGACGAAACCCTGCTCGACCCCGGCGCGAGCCTGGCCGACTGCACCGCCGCGCTGACGGCGTTGCCCGGCATCGAGCAGAGCACCGCCCAGGAGATCGCGCTGCGGCTGGGCCACGCCGACGCCTTCCCGGCCGCCGAGCGCACGGTCGAAACGAAGCTGCTCGAGTACGACGTCTTCGCCGTCGCCGGCCGCCTGGCCGCCGCCTGGCACCCGTGGCGCGCATTCGCCGCCACCCACCTGATCGCCGCCGGCACACCGACGCCGGCCGCTTGACCACCCAAAAGGAGCACGGATGTCTGCCAAGCACCTCGCCGAACGGCTGCGCGCCCTGCACACCGACCGCACGCTGGTGCTGCCGAACGCCTGGGACGCCGCGAGCGCGGCCCTCATCGCGCGGGCCGGGGCCCCGGCGATCGCCACCACCAGCGGCGGCGTCGCCTGGTCCGCGGGACGGCCCGACGGCCACGGCCTCACCCGCGAGGAGATGGCCGAGCTGGTCGCGCGGATCGTGCGCGTCGTCGACGTGCCGGTGACCGCCGACATCGAGGGCGGCTACGGCCCGTCCGCCGACGACGTCGCCGCGACCGTCCGCGCGGTCGTCGAGGCCGGCGCGGTCGGGATCAACCTGGAGGACTCGACGGCCCCGGGCGGTCCGCTGTTCGACGTCCCGGCCCAGGTCGGCCGGGTCCGCGCGGCGCGCGACGCGGCGACCGCGGCGGACCTGCCCGAGCTGTGGATCAACATCCGCACCGACGTCTACCTCTTCGGCATCGGCGAACCCGAGGGCCGGCTGGACGACGTCCTGACCCGCGCGGGTGCCTACGCCGCGGCCGGCGCCGACAGCCTGTTCGTGCCGGGGCTCGTCGACCTGGAGACGCTCACCGTGCTCGTCAAGGAAAGCCCGCTGCCGGTGAACGTGATGGTGTGGCCGGGCGCCCCGGCCGTCGCGGAGCTGGAAGCGGTCGGCGTCCGCCGGATCAGCGTCGGCACCGCGATCGCCCAGTCCGCCTACGCCGTCGCCCGGCGCGCGGCGGCCGAACTGCTGGAACACGGGACGTACACCGCGCTGGAGGGCGGCCTGGACTTCGGGGCCGTCAACAGCGCCGTGACCGGCTGACCTTCTCCGGGACACCGGCCGCGGATCCGTCGCGGCCGGTGTCCACTTCGTTTTTGCGCCCCGTTGATTTTCCTTGGTGGACAACCGTTTCCATCAATTAAACCGCTGGCTTCAATCACTTCCACTACCGAGAAGAAGACCTCGAGGGAAGTGATGTGATGACCGTAGTCGAGCCCCTGCCCGTCCGGGCGCCCGAGACCGCCTCGGAGATCCTGGCCCGGGCGCAGGCCCTCGCCCCGGTGCTGCGGGACCGCGCCGAAGAGATCGAGCGGGCCCGGCGGCTGCCCGCGGACGTCGTGGACCTGCTGCGCGGCACCGGCGTGTTCCGGATGGGGTTCTCCCGCGCCCACGGCGGTCCCGAGCTGACCTCGATCGAGCAGACCGAGGTGATCGAGGCCCTGGCCTACGGCGACGCCGGCACCGCGTGGTGCGCGATGATCGGGTCGGACACCGGGCTCTACGCCTCGTTCCTGGACCACGCCGTCGCCGAAGAGATGTTCCCCAGCCTGGACATGGCGACCGCGGGACTGCTCTTCCCCAACGGCCGCGCGGAAATCGTCCCCGGCGGCTACCGCCTGACCGGCCGCTGGCAGTTCGGCAGCGGCGTCACGCACGCCGACTGGGTCGTCTCCGGAGCTTTCCTGTACCGCGACGGGGAACCCGAGCACGACTCGATCCTGCTCATGGTGCCGAAGGCCGACGTCGAGGTGCTCGACACCTGGCACACCACCGGCCTGGCGGGCAGCGGCAGCTGCGACTACACGATCACCGACGTGTTCGTGCCCGCCGAGCACACGCTCGTCTTCGCCGACGTCCGCGGGGGTTCGGGCCCGCTGGCCCAGCCCGAGGTCCACATGCGCAACATGCCGGGCGTCGCGCTCGGCGTCACCCGCGCGGCGCTCGACCACGTCACGGACACCGCCGTCGCCAACGGCCGCGAGGACGACTACCGCACGCAGACCACGATCGCCGAGTGCGAAGGCGACTTCGCCGCGGCTCGCGAGGGCGTCTACGGCGCTTTGCGGCGCCAGCACGAAGTCCTCGTCGCGGGCGGCACCCTCGACGACCTGACCCCGCGCGAGCGGGCCGCGCTCCCGCTGTCGCGGCGGCACGCGTTCCGTACGGCCAGGGCGATCGTCACCCGCCTCTACGACCTCGTGCAGACGTCCGCGATCTACCGGCCTTCGCCGCTGGACCGCTGGCTGCGCGACACCACCACGATGTGCCAGCACATCGTGGCGCAGGACCGGATCCTGCAGACCGCCGGTGCCCACCTCCTGGGCGGCCGGCCCGCGTTCCCGCTGGCCCTCGGCATCACCTCCGGCCGGCGCTGAATCACCCCTACCGAAAGAAGAAACCCCATGAGAAAGCTCCGGGCCGCCGTGTGCGCGGCCGCCGTGCTGGCCGTGACGCTCAGCGCGTGCAGCACCCCGAGCGGCCCCACCGCCGCTCCTTCGCCCGACGGCGCCGCCGCGCCCGCCGCGGCGAACGTCGACCGCGACGCGGTCATCAGCTACAGCGAAACCGAACCGTCGAACCCGCTCGTGCCGGGCAACACCACCGAGGTCGGCGGGATCAGCGTGCTGGGCACGCTCTTCCGCGGCCTGATCGAGTACGACGCCAAGACGGCCGCCCCGCACAACGCCGTCGCGGACTCGGTCACCACCACCGACTCCAAGGTGTGGACGGTCAAGCTCAAGGACGGCTGGACGTTCCACGACGGCACGCCCGTCACGGCCACGAGCTTCGTGGACGCGTGGAACTACACCGCGTATTCCCCGAACCTGATGGCGGGCGCCAGCTACTTCTCGCACGTCGTCGGCTTCGCGCAGGTCAACAACGCGACCGCGGACGGCAAGCAGCCGGCGACCCTGCCGGCCGCGAAGGAGCTGTCGGGCCTGAAGGTCGTCGACGACAAGACGTTCACCGTCACCCTCGACGCGCCTTTCTCGGAGTTCGGCGTCCAGCTCGGGTACGCGGCGTTCTTCCCGCTGCCCGCGAGCTTCTTCGCCGACCGCAAAGCGTTCGAAGCGCACCCCGTCGGCAACGGCCCCTTCAAGTTCGAGTCGTACACGCCGGGCAAGGACCTCGTCGTCAAGCGGTTCGACGGTTTCGCCGGCACTCAGAAGCCGAACATCGGCGGCATCGACTTCCGCTTCTACACCGACCTGGACCAGGCGTACGCGGACGTCATCGCGAACAAGCTCGACTTCCTCTCGTTCACGCCGTGGACGTCGACCCAGGGCGGCAAGATCAAGAAGGACCTGCCCGACGACCGGCGCAAGACCTACACCTACCTCGGCTACCAGGCCATCGCGTTCCCGCTGTTCGACAAGCGCTACGACAGCCCGCAGTTCCGCCAGGCGATCTCCATGGCCATCGACCGGAAGACGCTGATCCAGAAGGTGTTCAACGGCGGCCGCACCCCGGCCGACGGCCTGGTCGCCCCGAACGTCCAGGGCCACCTGGACAACCAGTGCGGCGAGCTGTGCACCTACTCCCCGCAGAAGGCCAAGCAGCTGTTCGACGCCTCGGGTTTCCAGGGTGACATCGAGCTCACGTCCAACATCGACTCGGGCAACCAGGAGTGGATGGAGGTCATCTGCCGCCAGATCCAGGACTCGCTGGGCCGCACCTGCAAGTTCACCCCCCAGACGACCCTCGGTGACTTCCGCAAGCAGCTGAACAACCGGACCGTCACCGGCATCTACCGCTCGGCGTGGGTCGCGGACTACCCGTCGATCGAGAACTTCCTCAACCCGCTGTTCCGCACGGGCGCGGCCTCGAACGTCGGCCAGTACTCGAACCCGAAGGTCGACGCGCTGCTCCAGCAGGCCGACGCCGCGCCTTCGCAGCAGCAGGGCCAGGCGCTCTACCAGCAGGCCGAAAAGCTCGTCCTGCAGGACATGCCGACCATCCCGATCTGGTGGCAGTCCGGCACCGCCGCCTGGGCGTCGCGGCTGCACAACGTCCAGCCGACCCAGTTCCGCGAGCTCGACCTCTTCAGCGTCACCGTCAGCAAGTAGCTCCCCGCGGCGCGCCGCGACCCGGCGCGCCGCGGGTCGATCAGGAAAGAAGACAGACATGACTGTCCACGAAGTGGATGTCCTGATGATCGGGGCCGGCCCGGCGAACCTCGCGCTGGCCGTCGCCCTCGAGGAGTGCGGCCGGTCCGGTGTGGCCGGTGGCGCGATGATCCTCGAACAGCACGAAGACGTGAAGTGGCAGCGGAACCTGATGCTGCCGTGGGCGCGCAGCCAGGTGTCCTACGTGAAGGACCTGGTGACCCTGCGCAACCCGCGCAGCCGCTTCTCCTTCCTCAACTTCATGCACGAGCGCGGCGAGCTCGACGAGTTCGTCAACCTCGGCACGTTCAACCCGTTCCGCTGGCAGATCTCGGCGTACCTGCAGTGGGTCGCCGACTCGCTGGAGCAGGTGCAGGTGCGCTACAACGCCCGCGCCGAGCGGGTGCTGCCGATCCACTCGGAGTCGGGCCAGGTGCTCGGGTTCACCGTCCCGCTGTCGGACGGCGACACGATCCTCTGCCGCGACCTGGTCGTCGGCGGCGGCCGCGACGCCCACGTGCCGGAGGTCTTCCGCGGGCTGCCGGCCGAGCGGGTCGTGCACAGCACCGAGTTCAGCACCCGCGTCGCCGAGGTGGTCGAGCTGGCCCGCCCGGGCAAGCCGCTGCGCCCGGTCGTCGTCGGCGGCGCCCAGAGCGCGGCCGAGATGTTCATGGCGCTGCACCAGGACGCGCCGGGCTCGTCCCCGACGCTGCTGCTGCGCGCGATCGCCCTCAAGGACTACCAGACCAGCAAGTTCGTCAACGAGCTGTTCTTCCCGTCCTTTGTGGACGAGTTCTTCACGATGTCGGAAGAGGCGCGGGAGAAGGTGCTCGCCGAGATGCACCTGACCAACTACGGCGGCCTGGCCGCGCCGTTCCTCGAAGAGCTGTACACCATGCTCTACAAGCAGAAGATGCTGGGACAGCCCGTTTCCACGATCCGCGGGTCCGCCGACGTCGTCGGCGCCCGGACCGTCGGCGACGAGATCGTCCTCGACGTCCGCGACCTCAAGCACGACGTCGTCGAGCAGATCCGCTGCGACGCGGTGTTCCTCGGCACGGGCTTCGACCCGCGGATGCCGTCGATGGTCCGCGGCCTGGCCGACGCGATCGGCCTCGACGGGATCTCGGTGAACCGGCAGTACCGCGCCGACCTCGGCACCGGTGCGCACGGCGCGCTGTACCTGCAGGGCGTCAACGAGGCGACGCACGGCATCTCGGACTCGCTGATCAGCGTGCTGGCCCAGCGCTCGGCCGAGATCGCCGGCGACATCGTCGAGCGGCGCGGCACCGGTCCCGACGAGGACCGCCGCCGTTCCGGCGAGTCCGTGGTGGTGGCGGTATGATCGACGTCCGCTCCCTCGACCGCGGCAACCTCGAACGCGCGTACGGGCTCGACTCCCAGCGGCTGCTGCCCTGGCCGGAGCTCAACGCCCCGTTCGAAGGCGCCTGGTGCGTCCTGCGCCCGCAGACCACGTCCACCGCGCACTCCCACCACGAGTACGAGATCTTCATCGCCCTGTCCGGCGTCGCCACGCTGGTCGTCGACGGCGTGCGGCACCCGTTCGCCGCCGGCGACGTCGTCCGGCTGCCGCCCGGCTCGACGCACTGCGTCACCAACGAAGGCGACAGCGACTTCGAGTACTACGGCGTCTGGTGGGACACCGAGATGTCGGCCCGGTTCACGGCGCGCCACGAAGCAGGCGTGTCATGAGCGCCCGGACGGTCGTCATCTCGCCCGCCCCGACGGCGAACGGCGACCTGCACCTCGGGCACATCGCCGGCCCGTTCCTGGCCGCCGACGTCCACAGCCGCTACGCGCGGTCGTTGGGCCGCGAAGTGTTGCTGGGCACCGGGTTCCAGGACACGTCGACGTTCGTGGTGACGACCGCTTTCCGTCGCGGCGTCACCCCGCAGGAGCTGGTGGCCACGTCGGCGGCGCAGATCGCCGCCAGCCTGGAGGCGATGGGGATCAGCGTCGACGGCTACACCGGCGACGACGACCGGTTCACCAAGTGGGTCGTCGACTTCGTCGCCCGGCTGCACTCGGCGGGGAAGCTGGAACTGCGCACGATGAAGTTCCCGTACTCGCCGAAGTCGGGGCAGTTCCTCGTGGACGGCTTCGCGTCCGGCAGCTGCCCGGAGTGCCTGGCCGACTGCTGCGCGGGACTCTGCGAGAGCTGCGGGCAGCTGGTGGCGGCGGGTGACCTGCTCGACGTCCGGTCCACTTTGGACCCGGCGGACCCCGTGGAGCTGCGCGAAGCCGACGTGCTCGTGCTGCCGGTCGAGAAGTACCGGGCCGGGCTGCAGGCGCACTTCGCGGCGCACGCGTCGGGGATGCGGCCGCACATGGCGCAGGCGATGGCCGCGATGCTGGCGCGTCCGCTGCCGGACTTCCCGGTGACGTACCCGACGTCGTGGGGCATCGAGGTGCCGTTCCCGGAGGTCGCCGGGCAGCGGGTCAACCCCAACGCCGAGCCGATGGCGTGGAGCATGCACGCCACGGCGTTGTCGGCGGGCTCGTCGTCGGAAGACGAGCTGTGGCTGGCCGGGGCGGGTTCGGAGATCGTGTACTTCCTCGGGTTCGACAACATCTACCCGTTCGCGATCGCGGGGCCGGCGATGCTGCTGGCCCTGGACGGCCGGTACGACCTGCCCACGCGGTACCTGACCAACGAGTTCTACGAGCTGGACCACAAGAAGTTCTCGACCAGCCGCGGGCACGTGGTGTGGAGCCGCGAGCTGGCGGCCGAGGTGCCCCGCGACCTGATCCGCTTCCACCTGGCGGCGACGAGCCCGGAGCACCAGCGGACGAGCTTCAGCCGCGACGGGCTGGCGCGGGTGACGTCCGCGCGGCTCGTGGAGCCGTGGAACCGGGTGGCGGACAAGGTGAACCGGTGGGTCGGGCTCGGCCCGCTGCCGGTGTCGTCCCGGTCCCGCCGGGCGGCTTCGCGGATGGCTTCGCGGTTCGCCGAGTCGTACGAGCTGGCGGGGTTCAGCCTGAACCGCGCGGCGGAGACGATCGCCGAGCAGCTGGCCCGCCTCGACTCGCGACCGGTGACGGGCGCGGACGCGGGCGACTTCTGCTTCGAGGTCGACCGGCTGGTGCGCGGAGCCGCGCCGATCCTGGTGGACCTGGCGGAGCGGGTGCTGCGCGAGGACGCGGGGGTGGACGCGGATTCGTTCACGCCGGTGGCGTTGCCGCGGCTGCGGGAAGCGGAGGCCGGCCGATGACCGCCGTCACCCGTCCCGAGCTTTCACGTGAAAGCTCGGCGCCAGGGGGGAGCTTTCACGGGAAAGCTCCGTCCCCGGCCAGTGCCGGCCGGGGTGACCTGGGCCGGGCTCGTGCCGGCCTCGCCACACCTACCGCGGGGCTCGGGGGCGCCGGCCAAGCGTCGCCCGCCGGCGGCGACGTCCTGCTGGGCACGGACCACTCCGTGCCCGGCCTGGGCACCGCCTCCCGCACCACCCGAACCCCGCGCACCCGGCGCGGAAACCTTCGCGTCGTGGTCGTCGGGGCCGGGATCACCGGGCTGCTCACCGCCATCCGGGGCGTCCTCGCCGGGCACCGCGTCGTCCTCCTCGAACGCGGGCCCGTTCCGCACCCCGGCGCCACCTCCTTCGACCAGCACCGCGCGCTGCGGGCCCTGGTCGTCGGGGACCGCGCCGCCACGCGGAAGGCCGCCGAGCTGCACCGGCGGTGGCGGGAGCTCGACGCCCTGCTCTGCGACCACCTGCCCGGGGCCGGGCTCTACCGGCGCGTCGGCGTCCTCCAGGCGCTGCCGCCCGGCCTGGTGCCCGCCGCCGTCGGCACCGCGAGCGCCGCCGGGGTGCCGATCCGGATCGTGCACCCCTCCGCCTACCCGCTCCTCGGGTTCCCGCGGGGCAGCGGCGCGGTGTTCGAACCGCACGCCGGGACGCTGCTCGCCGACCGCGTCCTGCACGCGGCCGCGCGGTGGCTGCGGCACCACCCGGACGCCGAGCTGCGGCCCGGCAGGGAAGCCGTCGCCGTCGACGCGGACCGGGCGGTCGTCCGCCTGGCCGACGGCACCTCCGTCGCCGGTGACGTCGTGCTCGTCGCCACCGGTCCGTGGACCGGGGAACTGGTCGACGCGCCGGTGGCCCTGCACCGCCAGACCATGGTGTACCTGCGCCCGCCCGCCGCGCTCGCCCACGCCTGGGCGGCGACGCCCACCGCGGGCGGCCTCGGCGCCGACGGCCGGGCGTGGCTGCTGCCTTCGGTCGCCGGGACCCTGCTCAAGGTGAGCACCGACGCCGTCCGGCGCGAGGTGACCACCCTGGCCGGCCCCGACGACGACGCGGGCTGGGCGGCCCGCGTCCTCGCCGCCGGCGTCGTGTCCGATGTGGACGGATACGACGTCGTGCGCGTCAAGCACTGCCACTACACCACCGCCGAGGGCGGCGACACCGGCTTCGTCCGCGTCGGCCTCGCCGCGTGGGCCCGGCCGGCCAGCGGCCCCGACGGCTTCCGCACCGCGCCGCTGGCAGCGGACGCGGTGGTCGCCGCTCTCGCTTCACCGACCCGAAGGGACCTTCGATGACCACGAACCCGGGCGCGCTGCTCGTCATCGGCAGCGGCCTCAAGCTCTACCGCGAATACCTCGTCAAGTCCGTGGCCGAGCGGGCCCGCGAAGCCGGCCTGCGGCTCGTCCTGATCAACAACCTCAAGCCGACCTGGCAGCACGAGTACTTCGACGACATCACCGTGGTCAACGTCTTCGACCACGCGCTGCTCGCCGAAACCGCCCGCGAGCTGGCCGGGAACTACGCCGTGGCCGGCGTGCTCTGCTGGGACGAGCCGCTCGTCATGCCCGCGGCCGAGCTGGCCGCCGAGTTCGGCGTGCCGGGCCTGAGCATCCCCGGCGTGCACGGCTGCCGCGACAAGCACAGCTGCCGCGTCCGGCTCACCGCCGCGGGCCTGCCGCAGCCCGGCTTCCACCTCGCCGCCGACCTCGACGACGCCCGCGCGGCGGTCGCCCGCATCGGCTTCCCGGTGGTCGTCAAGCCCCGCGCGCTCGGCGCCAGCATGGGTGTCTCCCTCGCCCGGGACGCCGCCGAGTTCGACGCCGCCTACCGCGTCGCCCACGAGGCCAGCCTCGTCGGCGACGAGCCCTACCGCGGCGGCGCGATCATCGAAGGCTTCGCCGACGGCCCCGAGATCAGCATCGACGGCGCCGTCCACAAGGGCGAGTACCTGCCGATGTTCATCGCCCGCAAGAGCACCGGGATGCCGCCGTTCTTCGAGGAGACCGGCCACGTCGTCGACGCGGGCGACCCGCTGCTGCACGACGAAGAGCTGCTGCGCGTCCTGGCCGACGCCCACCGCGTGCTCGGCATCGAAAACGGGATCACCCACACCGAAGTCCGGCTCACGACGAGCGGCCCGGTGATCATCGAGGTCAACGGCCGGCTCGGCGGCGACCTGATCCCGTTCCTCGGCAAGACGGCCACCGGCATCGACCCGGGCAGCGTGCTGTTCGACGTCGCCACCGGCCAGCGCCCGGACGTCACCCCGACGCGGTCCGGCGTCGCGGGCATCCGCTTCGGCTACCCGGACCACGACTGCGTCGTGCACTCGGTCGAGGTCCCGTGGGAGGCGGACGGGCTCGTCACGGCGTCGCCGATGGTCGAGCCGGGCACCACGCTGCGGCTGCCGCCGGGCGGCTACATCGCGCGCCACTCGTTCGTCGTGTGCCAGGCGACGGACGCCGAGACGTGCCGGCAGCGGCTGGCGCACGCGGCCTCGCTCGTCGAGGTGGACGCCGTCGAGATCGAGCCCCCGCCCACCGGCGCCACCCTGGCGATGCCGGCCGGACTCCTGGACGTGGACGAATGAGCATCCACTACGACGGCCGCCGGTTCCGCGCGCTCGGCGGCGGCGACGGCACGTACGCGGAGTACCGCCAGCAGGGCGACCTGGTCTGGGCCGAGTTCGAGGGCGGGCACGTCCGGCGCGGCACGGTGACCGGCACCTGCGACCCCGCCGGCGTCCTGCGGCTGGCCTACACGATGGTGCTGCGCGGCGGCGAGGTCATCTCCGGGCACAGCACCAACACCCCGCAGTGGCACGGCGGCACGCTCGTGCTGCGCGAGGTCTGGGAGCGCTACGGCGAGCACGCGGCCACCGGCGTCTCCTACCTCGAAGAGGTGTCGCTGGAGATGAGCGCGTCATGACCACGTGGGACGCCCTGCGCGGCCTGGGCGAGCTCCGGTTCCCCGGCGACCCCGGCTTCGCGGCCGCGAAGCCGGTGAACCGGCGGTTCGCCGCCACCCGCCCGGCGGCGGTGCTCGCCGTCTCCCGCGCCGAAGACGTCGCCCGCGCGATCGAGTGGGCGCGGACGGAGTCGGTGCCGGTGTCCGTCCGCGGCGGCGGGCACAGCTACGCGGGCCACTCGACGGGTCCCGGCCTCGTGCTGGACCTGCGGCGGCTGTCCGGCATCCGCGTCGACCGCGGCACCGGGCTGGTCACCGTCGGCGGCGCGACGCCGATGAAGGCGCTGTACGCGGGGTTGCGGCCGTGGGACCTGACGTTCCCGCTCGGCAACTCCGACACCGTCGGCATCGGCGGCCTGACCCTCGGCGGCGGCGTCACGACGATCTCCCGCGCGCACGGCCTGACGTGCGACGCGCTGGTCTCGACCGACGTCGTGCTCGCGTCCGGCGAGGTCGTCACGGCGTCGGCCACCGAGAACCCGGACCTGTTCTGGGCGTGCCGCGGCGGCGGGGGCGGGAACTTCGGCGTCAACACGAGCTTCACGTTCCAGGCGCGCCCGGCCCCGGCCGGCTCGACGTGCGTGGTGCTCTGGGCGTGGCCGCACGCGGTCGAGGTGCTGGCCGCGATGCAGGAGATCATGCTGGCCGCGCCGGCGGAGTTCTCGGCGCGGATCGGCGTCGCGCGCTCGGCGGGCGACGACGGCGTCGTCTCCGTGGTCGGCCACCACCTCGGCCCGGCCTCGGAACTGCGTGAGCTGCTGGCTCCCGCTTTCGCTGTGGCAGCACCGGATCGCGCCGATCTCGAGGACCGCGACTTCTGGGACGCGGCGCGGTTCCTGCACCACAGCAGCGAAGGCGGCGCGTTCGCCGTGCGCACGCGGTGCACGCCGCACGCGCTCGCCGACGCGGGGCTGGAGGCGCTCGTCCGGGCCGTCGAGAAGTGGCCGGGCAGCGGCAACCCCGACGGCGCCGGGGCCGCGTTGTTCGCGTGGGGCGGGGAAATCTCGCGTATTCCGGTCGCGGACACCGCGTTCCCGCACCGGGACACGAAGTTCCTGCTGAGC
This sequence comes from Amycolatopsis sp. NPDC098790, assembly GCF_044759945.1. Taxonomy (NCBI): domain Bacteria; kingdom Bacillati; phylum Actinomycetota; class Actinomycetes; order Pseudonocardiales; family Pseudonocardiaceae; genus Amycolatopsis; species Amycolatopsis sp. NPDC098790. The sequence continues at coordinate 34,655 of NZ_JBIWAI010000007.1, read as the reverse complement.
CTGGACACGTCGTGGACCGAGCGGGACGCACCCGGCGTCGTCGCGGCGAACCTGGACTGGCTGCACGCGCTGCACGCCGAGACGGGCGAGTTCGCGCCGGACGCCTCCTACGTCAACTTCACCGATCCGGACCTCGAGGACTGGCGCGGCGCCTACTACGGCCCGAACGCCGCCCGGCTCGCCGAGGTCAAGCGCCGGTACGACCCGGGCCGGTTCTTCTCTTCACCGCAGGGGTTGTGATGAACGATCTTCGTGGGGCGATGCGCACGTTCGCGACCGGCGTGTGCGTCGCCACGACGTACCGCGACACGCCCGGCGGCCGGTGCCACGACGCCGTCACCGTCAATTCCCTGGGGTCGATTTCCCTGGAACCGCCGCTGGTTTCGCTGTCGTTCCGGCGTGAATCCGCGTTCCTCGGGGATCTCCTGGCGACCGGCCGCTGGGTGGTGTCGATCCTGCCGGCGGACGCGCGCGACGTCGCCCGCCGGTTCGCCGGCCCGCGCGCGTCCCGGGTGGTCGCCGGTTTGAAGGCGAAACCGGGGGAGCGGACGGGCGCGCTCGTGCTCGACGGCGCGAGCTGGCTGGAGTGCGCGCTGGCCGAGAGAATCGACCTGGGCGACCACACGCTGGTCGTCGGCGAGGTGCTGGCGACCGGCCAGGACCGGCACGCGCCGGCGCTGGTGTTCGTGCACGGCGGCTACCACTCGATCACCGACCCGCGGCAGGGGCCGGGGCAGTGGGGCGAAGCGCTCTGACGGGTCATGTCCGAATCTGGCTAGCCGCCGGTCGCGCGGTTCGGCCATGCTCGGCCGGGTGAACGAAGACGTGCTGCGCTGGAGCGGCCAGCGCACGGACCGGGTCGACGAGGGGACGCTGCCGGGCCTGGCCCGCCTGACGGGGTTCGTGCGCAGCGTCCGGACGCCGGAGTTCCGCGGCGTGACGTTCCACGAGGTGCTGGCGAAGAGCGCGTTGAACCACGTCCCGGCGGACGCGCGGATGCTGCCCGACGAGTACACGATCAACCCGTACCGGGGGTGCACGCACGCGTGCCAGTACTGCTTCGCGCGTCCGACGCACACGCGGCTCGGCCTGAACGTCGCCGGCGACTTCGACAACGAGGTGATCGTCAAGACGAACATCGTGGAGGTGCTGCGGACCGAGCTGGCGCGCAAGCGCAAGCTGCCGCCGAGGGTGGCGTTCGGCACGAACACGGACGTCTACCAGCGCGCGGAGGGCCGCTACGAGCTGATGCCGGGCATCATCGGCGCGCTGACGGGACACCGGGTGCCGTTCTCGATCCTGACGAAGGGGCCGCTGATCCGCCGCGACCTGCCGCTGCTGGTGCGCGCGTCCCAGGCTACGACGGTGCACCTGGGCGTGTCGCTGTCGATGCTGGACGAGGAGCTGCAGCAGTCGGTGGAGTTCGGCACGGCGACGACGTCGGCCCGGCTGGCGACGGTCCGCGCGATCCGCGACGCGGGGCTGGAGTGCACGGTGTTCCTGTCGCCGATCCTGCCGCACTTGTCGGATTCGGTCTCGCAGCTGGAGGCGCTGGTGTCGGCCGTGGCCGAGGCGGGGGCCACGGATGTGCTGTACCACCCGTTGTTCTTGTCTTCGGGGGTCAAGGACGTGTTCTTCGCGTGGCTGCGGCAGGCGCACCCGTCGTTGGTGGACTCGTACGTGCAGTTGTATTCGTCGGGTTCGGAGACGGGGTACCGGCACGAGATCGGCGCCCGGATCCGGCCGTTGATCGCGAAGTACGGTTTTCCCGAGCCGAGCAAGGAGATCGAGGACAAGTTCGCCTTGAACGGCCGCCGCGGTCAGCCGCCGGCGCCGGAACCCACGCAGGCGACGCTCTTCTGACTACTTGGTGCCGCCCGGCGCCCAGAGGCTGTCCGCGTCGCCCGCTTCCAGCCGTCCCCGGTACACGCCGATCTTCCGGTCGATCAGCTTCAGGTTCTCCTGCAACTCCTCCAACCGCGCCAGCACGTCCGCCCGGTGCGTCTCCAGCAGCGCCAGCCGCTCCTCTTCGTTCCCGCGACCAGCGCTGACCAGCTCCGCGTACCGCCGGATCAGCTTGATCGGCATCCCGGTCGCCCGCAGCTTGGTGCAGATCTTGATCCAGTCCAGATCCAGCTTCCGGTACCGGCGACGTCCGCCGGAAGTGCGGTCCACCTGCGTGACCACCAGGCCCGCCCGCTCGTAGTACCGCAACGTGTGCGCGCTGACGCCGGTGCGGCGGGCCGCCTCGGCGATCGTCAGCCCGGCCTCGGGGATCGATTTGACTTCGAGCACGCTCTAAATCCTAACGTCGATCGCATGAACGTTCCGACTCCGCGCCATCCCGCGCTCGTGCTGGCCGTCTGCTGCGCCAGCATCGTCGTCGCGGTGATGGACATCTCCATCGTCACCGTCGCGCTGCCGTCGATCCGGCGCGACCTCGGTGCCTCCGTCTCCGGTCTGCAGTGGACGGTCGACGCCTACACGCTCGTGCTGGCCGGGTTCCTCGTGCTCGCCGGGTCGACCGCCGACCGCTTCGGGCGCAAACGCGTCTTCCTCACCGGGCTCACCGTCTTCGGCCTCGGCTCCCTGCTCTGCAGCGTCGCCCCCGGCATCGGCTGGCTCATCGCCGCCCGCGCGGTCCAGGCCGTCGGCGGCACCATGCTCAACCCGGTCGCGCTCGCGATCGTCACCACGGTCTACCCCGCGCCCGCCGAACGCGCCCGCGCGATCGGCGTGTTCGGCTCGATGTCCGGGCTGGCACTGGCGCTCGGCCCGATCCTCGGCGGCGCCCTCGTCGACGGCCTCGGCTGGCGAGCCGTCTTCTGGGTCAACGTCCCGGTGATCGCCGTCGCGATCGCGGCCACCCTCAAATGGGTCCCCGAATCCCGCGCCGCCCGCGCGCGCCGGTTCGACCCGCTGGGCCAGGTGCTCGTCGTCCTCGTGCTCGGCAGCGTCGTCGCGGCCATCATCGAGGCCCGCGCGCTCGGCTGGACGTCGCCGGTGATCCTCGGCCTGCTGGTCCTCGCCGCGCTCGCCGTGGCCGCGCTCCTGCGCCACGAACCGCGCCGCGCCGACCCGCTGCTCGAACTGCGCCTGTTCCGCAGCGTCGCGTTCAGCGGCGCGATCGTCACGGCGTTGTTCGCGCTCTGCGGGTTCGGCGTCTTCCTCTTCGTCACCACGCAGTACCTGCAGGACACCCGTGGCATGACCGCGTTGACGGCCGGGCTTTGCCTGCTCCCGGTCGGCGTACTCGTGTTGGTCTTGTCCCCGCGGGCCGGACGGCTGGTCGGCACCCGCGGCCCGCGGCTGCCGCTGGTCGTCGCTGGGACCGCGCTCGCCCTCGGCGGCGTGACGTCGGCGTGGCTCGGCCCGGCCACCCCGCTGCCCCTCGTGCTCGCGGTCTACCTGCTCTTCGGCATCTTCCTCGGCACGGTCAACCCGCCGATCACCAACACGGCCATCTCGGGGATGCCGCGGTCGATGGCCGGGGTCGCCGGCTCGCTGGCCTCGGCCGGACGGCAGACCGGCACGACCCTCGGCGTCGCGCTCGCCGGGACCCTCGGCGCGGGACCCGGTGTGTGGTGGCTGGTCGCCGCGCTCGGCGCCGGGGTCCTCGTCCTGGCCCTCGTCAGCACGGGCGCGCGGGCGGCGGCCACCGGTCGGCGTGCCGCGGAGCTGTTCGCCGAAGTGGAAGGGGTCAGCCTCCCGCGACCGACGGGATGATCTGCACTTCGCCGCGGTCGCGCAGCGCCGTCGACGGTCCGTCGAGCCGGCGGCACTCCTCGCCGTCGACGTAGAAGTTGACGTACCGGCGCAGGCCCGCCTGCTCGTCGCGCAACCGCCGTTCCAGCCCCGGGTACCGCTTGGCCAGCTCGTCCAGCAGCGCCCCGAGCGTGGCCGCTTCGCCGACCTCGACCTCCAGCCGGGACTCGCCGCCGGTCTTCTCCCGCAGTGGCCCGGGCACCAGCACCGTGATCCGCACGGTCACACCGTCGCGGCGCGGACGCTCAGCACGTCCGGCAGGTGCGAGACGACCAGCTGCCAGCTGTCGCCGTCGTCGCGGCTGGCGTAGACGTCGCCGGTCCGGGAGCCGAAGTAGATCCCGGCCGGGTCGGCGTCGTCGGCGCACATCGCGTCGCGCATCACCCCGGCCCAGTACCCGTCCGGCAGGCCGGAACCCACGGCCTCCCACGACTTCCCGGCGTCTTCGCTGCGGTACACCCGGCACCGGCCGTCCGGCGGGAACCGCATGACGTCGGCGGTCAGCGGGAACGTGTAGATCACCTCGGGCCGGTGCGGGTGGACGACCATCGGGAAGCCGAAGTCGCTGGGCAGGCCGTCGGCGATGGACTGCCAGCTCGTCCCGCCGTCGTCGCTGCGGTAGACGCCGTGGTGCACCTGCGCGAAAAGCCGCTCCGGCGCGCTCGGGTGCATCGCGACCTTGTGCACGCAGTGGCCGTACTCGGGGTACGGGTCGGGCACGTGCACCGCCTTGATCCCGGTGTTGCTCGCCCGCCAGGACGCGCCGCCGTCCTCGGTCCGGTAGACGCCGCCGGTCGACATCGCCACGGTGACCCGGCCGGGCTCGACCGGGTCCGGGAGCACCGTGTGGATGGCCTTGCCGCCCCCGCCGGGCGTCCAGTGCTCGCGGTGCGGGTGGTCCCACAGGCCGCGGACCAGCTCGTACGTGCGGCCGCCGTCGTCCGAGCGGAACAGCGCGGACGGCTCGGTGCCGGCGTAGACGACGTCCGGCTCGCTCGGCGGCCCGGGCACCAGCTGCCAGGCCCGGACGAGTGATTCGGCGGTGTCGGGCGGGAACGCGATCGGCGCGTGATCGGGTTCGTCCCAGGTCGCGCCCAGGTCGTCGCTGGTGGCGACGCTCGGCCCGTAGTGCTCGCTGGTGACCCCGGCGAGCAGCCGCGGCGTGGCCCGGCGCGTGTCGATGCCGACGGCGTAGACCTCGGTCATCGGGTGGTGCGGCCCGGTCACCTCCCAGCCCGCCCGGTCGTCCGTGCCGGTCGCCAGCCACAGTCCCTTGCGCGTCCCGATCGCGAGCACGACAGCCATTCCGCACCTTCCCCTCGGCGTGACCGGTGTCACAGTACTCTGCCGGAAAAATCTCCGGGGAAAAATGTCGAGCGCCGCGCGCGGCCGATCGACGCGGGGGTGAAGGCCGGACAGCGAGCGCGGGACGACCCGGGCCCCGGCCGACGAGAACCAGGGAGCACCACCATGCGTTTCCTCATGATGCACCGGATCGACGAGCACGACCCGGCCGCGTGGAACCCGACGCCGGAGTTCATGCGGAAGATGGGCGGGTTCATCCAGGAGGCGGCCGAGAAGGGTGTCCTGATCACCGCGGAGGGCGTGCACCAGACCGACAAGGGCGCGCTGGTCCGCAAGCCGCGCGGCGCGGCGATCCGCGTCACGGACGGGCCCTTCGCCGAGGCCAAGGAGGTCATCGGCGGGTTCGCGCTGATCAACGCCGCCGACCGCGCGGAGGCGGTCGAGTTCGCCAAGCGGTACGTGGACCTGTTCGACCTCGAGATCGAGGTCGAGATCCGCCAGGTCGTCGAGTTCGACGACCTCCCGGCGCAGGACTGACGGCCGCCGGTGGCGCCGGGCCGGGACGGGCTCCGGCGCCGCCGGCCGGGCTCCTTTCCCTGACAGCTCCCGGACAGTTCCGGACGGCCGTTGTGCTCCGCCCGCGCTCACGCCAAGGTGGATCCGGCGTCGGCCGGGAGGGGGGAGCGTGAGCGAACGTGCGCGGGCGGACCTTTCCGCGGTTCTCGGGGTGGTGCTCGCCGTCCCCGTGGTCGCCAGCAGCCTGCTGGTGCTGGGCCTGCTCGGGAAGCTGGTCTGGCCGCCGTACTTCTGGGTGCTGCCGGCCGGCTGGGCGCTGGCCGGCGCGATCACGTTCGTCCCGGTCTACGAGCACCTCGTGCTGTCCGTGCTGCTCAAGATGCGCGAGCCCAGCCAAGGCGAGCTGACCTGGCTCACGCCGTGCTGGGCGGCCGTGTGCGACGCGGCCGGCGTCGACGGCGGCCGGTACCGCCTGTGGGTGGAGCCGTCACGCGAGCTGAACGCCTTCGCCGCCGGGGGCCGGACCGTCGCGGTGACCCACGCGGCCCTCGACCTGCCCCGCCCGGGTCTGGAGGCGATCCTCGCCCACGAGCTGGGCCACCACCTTTCCGGGCACACGCGGGCCACCCTGCTGGTCCACTGGCTCGAGCTGCCGGCCCGGGTGCTGTCCCGCCTGGTCCGGCTGATCGCCTGGGTCGTGCCGCACGTCGGCCGCGCGTTCCGCTCCTTCGGCCGGGCGGTCGAGGTGCTGGTCACCGTGCTGCTCGGCCTGGGTGTCCTCACCGCGCTCGCGTTCCTCGACCCGTGGCTGCTGCTGACGCCGCTGCTCGGCCCGGTGCTCGCGTGGTCGAAGCGGCTCGGCGAGTACCGGGCCGACCGGATGGCGGCGCGGCTGGGGTACGGCCGGGAGCTGGCGCTGCTGCTCAAGGCGTGGAACCTGCGCGACCGCGGTGACGAGCGCCGGCTGTGGTCCCGGCTGATGGCCGGGCACCCCGCCCACATCGACCGGGTCAAGCGGCTGAAGGACCTCGGCGTCAGGTTGTGAGCGTGGTGAGCACGACTTTGCCCGCCGCGCGTCCGGCGTGGAGGTGGCCGATCGCCGCGGCGGCGTCGGCGAGCGGGTAGGTCCGGTCGAGCGCGGGGGTGAGCTTCCCGGCCTCGATCAAATCCCGCAGGTCGTCGAGGTCCGCGCCGCGTTCGGTGGCGACGAGCCCGCGCAGCCGGTGCCCGACGAACGGCGACAGCAGCGCCGCCCGGAGCACGCGTTGGATGCCGCCGAGCCACTTGCCGCCGTTTTCGCCGCCGACGATGACGAGCGTGCCGCGCGGGGTCAGCGCCCGGCGCAGGGCGGACAGCGAACGCAGGCCTGCGGTGTCCACGATCAGGTCGTACCGCCGGCCCGCGAAGTCCTCACGCGTGTAGTCGACGACGTGGTCGGCGCCGAGCGTCCGGACCAGGTCCGTCTTGGCGGTGCTGCACACCCCGGTGACGTCCGCGCCGAAGGCCTTGGCCAGCTGGACGGCGAAGGAACCCACGCCACCCGCCGCTCCGATGACCAGGACGCGTTGGCCGGGCTGGACGCGTCCGGTGTCGCGCACCGCCTGCAGTGCGGTGCCGCCGGAAATCATGACGGCGGCCGCCTGCTCGAACGAAAGGCGCGCGGGTTTCGCCGCGACGAGGTCCTGCTTCGCGACGGCGTACTCGGCGAACGCGCCTGCGCAGACGCCGAACACCTCGTCGCCCGGCCGGACGCGCGAGACGCCGTCGCCGACCTCCTCGACCGTGCCGGCGAAGTCGAGGCCCCGCACCGGTTGTTTCGGACGGCGGAGCCCGAAACCCAGCAGCCGCAGCAGGTACGGCTCCCCGGTGGTCAGGTGCCACACGCCCGGGTCGACGCCGGCCGCGTGCACGCGCACGAGGACCTCGCCGGCACCGGGCGACGGTCTGTCGACGTCGCGGAACTCGAGGACATCCGGGCTGCCGTACCGGTCCTGGACGATGGCTTTCACGATGACTCCTCCGGGTACTGGAACACTTCTTCGAGCGGGACGCCGAACACGTGCGCGAGCTGGAACGCCATCTCGAGCGAAGGCGAGTACCGGCCCTGCTCGATCGCGATGACGGTCTGGCGGGTGACGCCGATCCGGCCGGCGAGGTCGGCCTGGGTCATCTGGCCGTGCGCGAACCGGAGGGCGCGGAGCGAGTTCGTGACGCGGGTCGGTTTCACCACGCCGGGAACCCCCGCCGGTAGGCGAAGATCCGGGCGACCGACCCGAGGATCGCCGAGAGCGTGAAGGCCAGGTAGACGGCGTTGGCGATCCAGAAGTGCGGCGCCTCGGCCATGGCCAGCAGCAGCGCGGCGACCGCGCCGATGACGACGAACGAGTGGCCAATGTACTCGCCGAACCGGCCGATCTCGCGGTCGCGCTGGTCTTTCGCGCCGTCCTTCGAGACCACCGCGACGAGGATGCTCAGCACGATCGTCGCGACGATGGACGCGCCGACCGTCCAGAGCAGGGTTCCGACGTACGGGACTTCGGCCAGCGCCCGCCCGCCGGCCCGGCCGAGGACCAGCACGAGGTACACCGCGTAGCTCACCACCGCGGCGATCCCGAGGATCCAGGCGCTCTTCTCTTCGTGGGTCACCACGTCAAGGTAAAACAAACCAGACACCGTGTCAAAGTTTCTTGACATGAGAAAATCTTCGGCGAGGGTGTCCAAGGGACGGTCCGCCGTTCGTAGTCCCCCCGTACGGCAACCGAGCCACTGGAGGATCCCGTGAAGTACCTGATGCTGATCAACGCCTCGCTCGACGCGGACGGCGAGCCCACCGGCTGCAGCACGCCCGACGACTGGATGCTGTTCGACAAGTCCCTCAAGGAGGCCGGCGTGTACGTCGGCGGCAACTCGCTCGCCGACTTCACGACGGCCGCCGCGGTCCGCGTCGACGAGAGCGGCGAGCGGATCGTCACCGACGGGCCGTTCGCGGAGTCCCGCGAGGTGCTCGGCGGCTACTTCGTCGTCGACGTGCCGGACTTCGACGTCGCGCTCGACTGGGCGGCGCGCTGCCCGGGCGCCCGCGACGGCGGGCACATCGTCGTGCGGCCGCTCGCGTCCTACGGGGACTGACGGCGGTGGCGGACGGGGCGGTCGAGGCTTTCGGGGGTTCCGGGTGGCGGAGCCCCCGGCCCGGGGCGGAGTCCCGGCTGACGCTGGCGGCCGTGTTCCGGGAGGAGCGCGGGCTGCTGCTGGCCGCGCTCGTCCGCCGGTTCGGCGACCTCGACCTGGCCGAGGAGGCGACGTCGGAGGCGATCGAGGCGGCGCTGGTGCACTGGCCCGCCGAGGGCGTCCCGCCGAAGCCGGGCGCCTGGCTGATGACGACGGCCCGGCGCAAGGCCGTCGACCGGCTGCGCCGCGACCAGGCCTACGCGGCCCGGCTCGCGGTGCTGCAGGTCGAGGCCGACCGCGCGGCGCCCGCCCCGCCGTCGGACGGCGGCCTGCCGGACGAGCGGCTCCAGCTGTTCTTCACGTGCGCCCACCCGGCGTTGCCGGCGGAGGACCGCACGGCGCTGACGTTGCGCTGCCTGGCCGGGCTGACGACACCGGAGGTGGCGCGCGCGTTCCTGGTGCCGAGCGCGACGATGGGCAAGCGGATCGTGCGGGCGAAGAACCGGATCCGCGCGGCCGGGATCCCGTTCCGGGTGCCGTCCGCCGACGAGCTGCCGGGCCGGCTGCCGGGCGTGCTGCAGGTGGTGTACTCGATCTTCACCGAGGGATACGCGGCGAGTTCGGGCCCGGACCTGCAGCGGCTCGACGTGGCGGAAGAGGCGATCCGCCTGGCCCGCATCCTCCGACGGCTGCTCCCGGCCGAGCGCGAAGTGGCGGGCCTCCTGGCGCTGATGCTGCTGATCCACGCCCGCCGTGACGCGCGCACGGGCCCGGACGGCGACCTGGTCCTGCTCGACGACCAGAACCGCGACCGCTGGGACGCCGAGATGATCGCGGAAGGGACGGCGCTGGTGGAGGCGGCGTTGACGGGCGGCCCACCGGGTCTGTACGGAGTCCAGGCGGCGATCGCGGCCCTGCACAACGAGGCCGAGGATGTGGCGAGCACGGACTGGCCCCAGATCGTGGGGTTGTACGACGTGCTGCGCGGGCTGGCACCGTCACCGGTGGTGGAGCTGAACCGAGCGGTGGCGGTGGCGATGAAGGACGGCCCGGCGGCGGGGCTGGCGCTGCTGGACGAGCTGGCGGAGGAGCCGAGGTTGCGGGAGTACAGCCCGTTCCCGGCGGCCCGGGCGGACTTGCTGGTCCGTTTGGGCCGCCACCCCGAGGCGGCGGACGCGTACCGAGAGGCGCTCGCCTTGGCGGGCACCGAACCCGAGCGGGCCCACTTGCGCCGCCGCCTCACCGAGTGCGCCAAGCCGTGAAGCACCTGCCCGGGAAGGTCGCGAATGACGCATTGCCGGCACCGGACGTCCCGAATGACGCATTGGCGGCACCGGACGTCCCGAATGAGTCATTCGCGACCCTTGCCGAGGCGTCCGGACCAGGAGCGCGGGCGCCCGAAACTGTCGGTGGTAGCCGGTAAAGTGGATACCGGGGGCCAGAGGCCAAGCCGGCGCCGGGGCCCGCCCTGCGCAAGGGCGTCGCGTCAGGCCCGAACTCCCGCTACGCCGGCGCCCGCAACGCCGCCACCGCGGGTGCGAACATCGTCGCCTTGATCGCGCCCAGCGTCCCGCGGTCCTTGCCCGCCAACGCTTCCACCCGCGCCGAAGCCACCTTCACCACGTCACCCTCGGCCGCGACTTCGTCGACCAACCCGAACGACAACGCCTCCGGACCCCCGAACCGCCGCGCGGTCGTCATCGCAGCGATCGCCGACGCCGGCGTCAGCTTCCCCTGGATCAACGCCGCCATCCCCGGCGTGAACGGGATGTTGATGTCCGCCTCCGGGAAACAGAAGTAACCCCGGTCCGAGCGCATCACGCGGAAGTCGTGCGCCATCGCCAGCATCGCGCCCGCGCCGAACGCGTGGCCGGTGATCGCCGCCACCGTCGGGACCGGCAGCGTCAGCACCCGCGCGAACAGCTCCTGCACGTCCGCGACGTACTCCGATGCCTTGTCGCCGTTCGCCGTCAGCCACTCCAGGTCGAGGCCGTTCGAGTAGAACTTGCCGCCGCCGGTGGTCACCAGCACGTCGCCCACTTCGTCCAAAGTGGAATGGACACGCTGCAGCCACTCCGGTGAGAAGCGGTTTTCGTCGTCGCCCAAGTGCAAAACGGTCACGATCGGTCCTTCTCTCGTGGGGGCACGGTCAGCACGGCCCGCACCGCGGCGGCCAGCCTCTCCCGCACCAGGGGGTCGGTGATGTCGCGCCGGAAGAACGCGGTCGGCAGGTCGACGACGCACGTCGTGATCACCTCGACGGCCAGTCCGTCGCCGCGGTCCCACACCAGCCGCGCGAGCCGCACGAGCAGCGCGACCAGCCGTTTGTCCACCGCGTGCAGGGCTTCCGCCAGCTCGTCCGGCAGGTCGGGCCCGAACAGCCGGTCGCCGCGCACCTTCAAGAGCATGCGTGCGCCGTCGGGACGTCGTAGCGCGAACACCGCCGGGGTGTCCGCGGCCGCGACCACCGCGTCGGCCGGCGAACCAGCGGAGTCCACCAGCGACGTCTGCAGGTCGAGGAACTCGGTCGCCGCGCGCAGCCAGACCCGCGCCAGCAAGGCGTTCAGTGACCCGAACGCGTGGTAGATCGTCCCGTTCGGGACGCCCGCCGCCGCGGCCAGGCCACGCACGGTGACATCGGCCGAGGAGGCGACGAGCCGCTCGGCGACGTCGAGCAGCGCGTCGAGGTCGTGCACACGGGGGCGGGGCATGCCGCGACCGTAACAGAACGCGTGCTCCAAAACCAGCGCGGTAGGCTGCCGCCGTGGAGATCTGGGTCAACCCGGCGTGCTCGAAGTGCCGGTCCGCCGTGTCGTTGTTGGACGAAGCCGGCGCGCAGTACACCGTGCGCCGCTACCTCGAGGACCCGCCGACCGCGGCGGAGCTCGAAGCCGTGCTCGCGCGCCTCGGCCTCGAGCCGTGGGACATCACGCGCACCGCGGAACCGATCGCGAAGGAGCTCGGCCTCAAGACGTGGGGCCGAACCCCCGAAGACCGTCCCCGCTGGATCGAAGCACTGGCCAAGCACCCGAAGCTCATCCAGCGCCCGATCATCACGGCCGACGACGGCACCACCGTCGTCGCCCGCGACCCCGAAACGGTCCGCTCGGTCCTTTAAGGAATCACGCCGTCCTTCGCGAGCAGCGGGACGTCGAGGGGCACCGTTTCCGGGTACTTGATCCCGGCGCCGGTGTTCAGAACCACGACGTCTTCGTCACCGCCCAGCCAGCCCGACTCGCGAAGGTGACGCAGTGCGGCGAAGCACGCCCCGCCTTCGGGACACACGAAAGTGCCCTCGAAAGTGGTCAGTTCCCGTTGCGCCGCAAGCAGTTCCTCATCAGTGACGGCGACCGCGGTTCCGCCGGTCGCGTACACCGCGTCCAGCACGAGGAAGTCGCCCAGGGCCTTGGGCACGGTGATGCCGAAGGCGACCGTCCGCGCGTCGGGGAACGGCTCACACTCGCGGGCACCCCGTTCGAAGGCCGAAACGATCGGCGCGCACCCGGTCGCCTGCACGGCGACCAATCGCGGCAGCGACCCGGAAATCCAGCCCAGCTCCCGCATTTCCAGCAGTGCCTTGTAGATCCCGATGATCCCGACCCCGCCGCCGGTGGGGTAGAGGATGACGTCGGGCAGCCGCCACCCGAACTGCTCCGCGATCTCGTACCCCATCGTCTTCTTGCCCTCGATGCGGTACGGCTCCTTCAACGTCGAGACGTCCTGCACCCCCGGCCGCCGCCCGACGGCCGCCGCGACGAGCTTCCCCGCGTCGCCGATCAGACCGTCCACCCGGTACAGCTCGGCCCCGGCGGCGACGCACTCGCGCATGGTGATCGCCGGCGCGTCGTCCGGCATCGCGACCAGGCTCGTCAGGCCCGCGCGGGCCGCGTACAACGCCCACGCCGCGCCCGCGTTGCCGTTGGTCGGCATCGCGATCCCGCCCACGCCCAGTTCGGCCGCCCGCGAGACGCCGACCGCGGCGCCCCGCGCCTTGAACGTCCCGGTCGGGACCAGGCCCTCGTCCTTCATCCACAACCGCGAAAGCCCCAGCTCACGGCCGTACCGCGGCAGGCGCAGCAACGGCGTCATGCCTTCGCCGAGGCTGACGACGTGCTCGGGCGAGCGCACCGGCAGCACCTCGTGGTAGCGCCACAGCGTCGGCTCGCGGCCGGCGATCTCCTTCGGCGTGACGGCTTCGCGGACGCCGTCGAGGTCGTACCGCGCGAGCAGCGGCGCGCCCGACGGCGAGAGGCCCTGGACGACGTCGGCGTCGAGGCGTTCGCCGGTCCGGGAGCAGTCGAGGTGGCTGAGGAACGAGTACGGCACGGGCGCCTCCGGTCAGAAACGGCGGGTGAACGGCAGTGGCTTGCGCATGCGGATCAGCAGCAGGAGCGGCACCAGGACGTAGGGCAGGTTGAAGGCGAGGAACTTCGCCGGGTTGCCGGTGCGGAACGCGGGGTCGCCGAAGAACTCGACACCGAACACGACGATCCCGGTCAGCGTGACGATCATCGTCGCGTAGATCACCGACGGCAGCTGGATCCAGTTGCGGCCGGTCAGCAGCGCGAAGACGAGCACGACGTAGAACGGCATGTAGACGAACGCCGAGAGCCCGGTGACGATCCGCATCCAGTCCGGCGGGTGCATGAACAGCAGGTCGGCGTCGTGGGCGTACCAGTAGTTCGAGTTCACGAAGAAGTTGTCCGACGGCTTCGAGAAGTCGACGCCGACGGTCGGCAGCAGGTCGCTGATCAGCGACGTCACCGTGAAGGCCGAGAACAGCACCGCGAAGAAGACGTCGATCTTCCGGTCCCGCAGCGGCAGGTTCATGGACGCGATCCTAGGTCCTATTGTGAGGGGATGGACGCGCTGCGGGTCTGCCTGTACGTCTTCGCCGGGGTGACGCTCGGCACGTGGCTGATGTCGGTGCTGACCAGGGAGTACTCCTGGGTCGACCGGATCTGGTCGATCGTCCCGGTCGCGTACCTGGCGATCTTCGCGGGCGCCGCCGGGTTCGCCGACGCGCGGCTGGACGTGATGTTCGCGCTGGTGACCCTGTGGGGGATCCGGCTGACGTTCAACTTCGCCCGGAAGGGTGGTTACGCCCGCGGCGGCGAGGACTACCGGTGGGCGGTGCTGCGCGAGCGGATGAAGCCGTGGCAGTTCCAGGTGTTCAACTTCTTCTTCATCTCGCTGTACCAGAACGCGATCCTGCTGCTGATCACGCTGCCCGCGTACGCCGCGCTGGAGAACCAGGGTTCGTTCGGGGTCTGGGACGTCGTGGCCGCGGTGGTCTTCGCGGCGTTCCTGGTCGGGGAGACGGTCGCGGACCAGCAGCAGTGGGTGTTCCACCGCGAGAAGCACGCGGGCCGGGCGTCGACGCGGTTCTGCCAGACGGGCCTGTTCGGCTACTCGCGGCACCCGAACTTCTTCTTCGAGCAGGCCCAGTGGTGGGTGATCGCGGTGTTCGGGATCGTCGCCGCCGGTCTGCAGTGGACGGTCGTGGGCGCGGTCCTGCTGACGCTCCTGTTCGTCGGGTCGACGAAGTTCACCGAGAGCATCACCCGCGGCCGCTACCCGGAATATGCCGACTACCAGCGCCGGGTGTCCGCGGTGGTGCCGTGGCCGCCTCGACGCGAGCCCGCCCGCTCGTGACGGTCGTCGCCGCGCTGCAGGTCGGAACGGGCGTCCCCCTCGACCGGATCCTGGCGTTCGAGGACGAGATCCGCGGAGCTTCGCTGGTGGTGCTGCCCGAGGCCGTGCTCGGCGGCTACCCGGGCCGGGTGCCCTTCCCCGAGTACTTCCGCGCGGCGGTGACCGTGCCGGGCCCGGAGGTTGCGGCGCTGGCCGGCCTCGCAGCGCGGACCGGGGCTTCGCTGGTCGTCGGTGTCATCGAGCGCGACGGCTCGACGCTGTACAGCACGGCGGTGTTCCTCGACCCGCACCTCGGGCTGGTGGCCAAGCACCGCAAGCTGGTCCCGACCGAACGCGAACGGCTGGTGTGGGGCCGCGGCGACGGCTCGACGCTGCCGGCGGTCCCGACGGCGGCGGGCCTGGCGGGCGCGGCGATCTGCTGGGAGAACCACATGCCGCTGTTCCGCGCGGCGATGTACGCGAAGGGCGTGCAGATCTGGTGCGCCCCGACAGCCGACGACCGCGACGTCTGGCAGGCGTCGATGCGCCACATCGCCGACGAAGGCCGGTGTTTCGTGGTGTCGGCGTGCCCGTACGAGTCGTCGGGCGAGGACCCGTTCCGCGGCGGGAGCGTGATCGTCGGGCCGCTCGGCGACGTCCTGGCCGGTCCGTTGCGCGACGGCGAAGGTGTCATCAAGGCGGAGATCGACCTGGAGCAGATCGTGACGGCGCGCAAGAGCCTGGACGTGTCGGGGCACTACGCGCGGCCGGACGTGTTCTCGCTGACGGTGGACGAGCGCCCCCGGGACGGAGTCACCTTCCTGCGGTGACGCCGTCCCGGACGGGACTCACACCGCCAGCCGGCCGCCGTCCACCGGGAGAATCGCGCCCTGCACGAAGCTCGACCCCTCCGTCACCAGGAACGCGATCGCGGCCGCGATCTCCGAAGGCGCCGCCACCCGGCCGGCCGGGCCCGCCGCGGCCAGTTCGTCGAGGCCGTCTCCGAACACCGCTGTGCCCTCGGTGCGCGTCGGGCCGGGACTGATCGCGTTCACCCGGACTCCGGACGCCCCGAACTCCGCCGCCCACGCCTTGGTCATCAGCTCGACCGCCGCCTTCGACGAGCCGTACAGCGCCATCCCGGCCATGCCCCGCGCCGCGACCATCGTGGACACGTTGACGATCGCGCCGCGGCCGCGCGCGGCCATCGCCGGTGCCAGTGCCGCGACCAGGTAGTACGGCACCTTGACGTTGATGTCGTACACGCGGTCGAACTCCGCCTCGGCCGTGTCCGAAGTCGGGCCGGTCGGGAAGATCCCCGCGTTGTTCACCAGGACGTCCACCTGCCCGCCCAGCTCCTGGGCCCGGTCCGCCAGTGCGCGCGCCGACGCCGCGTCCGTCAGGTCGGCCGCGACGAAGTCGGCCTTCCCACCCGACGCCCGGATCCGCGAGACGACCTCCTCGCCGCGTGCCGCGTCCCGGCCGGACAGCACGACGTGCGCGCCGAGACCCGCCAGCGCGATCGCCGTCGCCCGGCCGATGCCGCTCGTTCCGCCGGTCACCAGTGCCGTCGACCCGGACAGTTCCGAACTCATCACTCAACTCCTCGTATCCGTTGCCCTGCACCGGATACAAGCGCGGCGACCGGAACGGGCTTCCGGCGGAGCGTTCGGCGCTCCTTATGCCCGCGATCAGTCCTGTCGATGGGCCTCCAAGGCGGCGACGAACGCCGCGAGGTCACGTCGGTGCGCTGCCGCCGGCCACACCGCCCACGTCCGCCGCACGATGGGGTTCCCGACGAGGGGGACCCACCGCACGGTGTCCGGCATCGGGTACGGCCACTCGGGCGGGGCGAACGCGTAGGCCCCGCCCGAACTGACCGCCGGGATCTTCAGCTCGACGATCAGCCGCTGCTCCTCGGGCACCTCGGGCCCGACGGTGAGGCCGTGGCTGCGCAGGATCGCCGCCAGCTCGTCGTACCACGCCGGGCTGCCCGCGCGGGCGAACGCGAACCACTCCAGCCCGGCCAGGTCCTCCAGCCGGACCGGCGAGCCCAGCTTCTCGGCGAGGTCCGCGGCCAGCAGCACGCCGACGTCCTCGGTCACCACGAGCGACGCGTCCAGGTCGGGCCCCGGCGGGCGCTCGCGCACCAGCCCGACGTCGAGTTCGCCCGCCCGCAGCGCGGCCACCTGCGCCACCGACGACAGGTGCCGGGCCTGCACCCGCGTCTCCGGGTACGCCTCGGCCAGCCGCGCGAGCGCCGACGGCAGCAGCTCGGGCGGCAGCTCCAGGGGGACGCCGACGCGCAGCACACCGTTCGTGGTGTGCCGGGCCAGCGCGGCGAGGGCCTGCTCGTGGCGGGCCAGCACCGCACGCGCTTCGCCCAGCAACGTCGTCCCGGCGTCGGTCGCCTGGACGCCGGTGCTGGTGCGGACCAGCAGCTGGACGCCGAGCCGGCGTTCGAGGGCGGTGATCGTCTGGGACAGCGCGGGCTGGCTCACGTGCAGCTGCCGCGCCGCCTTCGACATCGCACCCGCCTCGACGACCGCGACGAACGCCCGCATCTCGCGGATCTCCATCAGCGCCCCCACCGGATCGGAAGCGACTTCAGGCCGTTCTGGAAGTTCGACCGCAGCCGCACCGGCTCACCCGCGAGGGACACGAACCCGAGTACGTCGAGCACCGCGTCGAACATCGCCCGCATCTGCACCCGCGCGAGGTGGGCGCCGAGGCAGAAGTGCGGGCCGTGACCGAAGGTCAGGTGGTCGTTCGGCGCCCGCCCGATGTCGAACGTGTCCGGATCGGCGAACACCGCGGGATCCCGGTTGGCCGACGAGAACCACACCACGACCTTGTCCCCGGCCCGGATGTCCACATCGGACAGCCGGACGTCCGAAACCGCCGTACGCCGGAAGTGCATCACCGGTGTCCACCACCGGAGCATCTCTTCGACCGCCGACGGCAGCAGCGACCGGTCGGCCAGCAGCCGCCGGTACTCCGCGGGGTGCGAGAGCAGCGCCAGCATGCCGCCGGGCAGCCCGTTGCGCAGAGTTTCGTTGCCCGCCACCGAAAACAGCCAGAAGAGGTTCTCGAACTCGGCCAGCGAGACGCGGCCGCCGTCGTCCCCGACGTGCCGCATCAGGTTGCTCATGACGTCGTCGCCCGGGTGCGAACGCTTGTACTCGCCCAGCGCGTTCGCGTACGCGTAGAGATCCGGCATGCCCGCGCGCGTCCGCGGGTCCGGCATCGTCCCATCCGGCCCCGGCGACGGGCGGACGGCGAGCGCGGCCCGCGCCAGCTCGCTCACCTCCGAGGGGGAAACCGTCGAACTCACCGCGTACTCGGCGTCCTGGTAGCCGATGACGCGGTTGCTCCAGTCGTACATCAGCCGCCGGTCCTGCTCCGGCACCCCGAACACCGCGGCCAGCGTCTGCAGCGGCAGATCGGCCGCCAGGGCCGCGAAGTCGCACGAGCCCTGCGAAGCGACACCCGCGACGAGGTCTCGCGCCGAGCTTTCGATCTGCGAAGTCAGCTTCGCGATGGCGCGCGGGGTGAACGCCTTCGTGAGCAGCCCGCGCAGCCGCCCGTGCTCCGGCGGATCCATGTTGAGCATCATCCGGCGCACGTACGCGAGGTCCGCCGCGTCACGGATCTGCGTGCCGCCCAGCTGCGACGAAAACACTCCCGGGTCGCGCAGCACCCGCCGCACCTCGGCGTGGCCGAGCACGGCCCAGAAGTCGTCGACGCGCACCACCGGGCCGGCGCGCCGCAGCCGCGCCAGCTCCTCGTACGGGACACCTCGCGTGTAGGTGTCCGGATCGGTGATCGCCACGAGCCCGACCCTAGCCGCGGGCACCGACAATTTGGGAGGCTGCGCGGATGGACACCCTGAACATGCGCACCGGCGGCGAGGGCGAACCGGCCGTCCTCCTCCTGCACGGCCTGGGCGCGACCGGCGCCGTGTGGAACCACTTCGCCCCGCCGCTCGCCCGGCGCGTCCTGGTGCCCGACCTGCCCGGCCACGGCCTGTCCGCGCCGCTGCCGCACTACAGCTTCGAGACGTTCACCGCGGCCGTCGCGCGGGCGCTGCCGGGGAAGGGCCCGTACGTCGTCGCCGGCCATTCGCTCGGCGGGGTGCTGGCACTGGAACTCGCGTCCGGGAAGTACGACGTCGAGGTCGCGGGCGTGCTCGCGGTCGGCGTGAAGGTCGAGTGGACCCAGGACGACCTGGGCCGCGTCGCGACGCTCGCCGCGCGCCCGGCCCGCGTCTTCGAGTCGCGCGTGGACGCCGAGCAGGCGTACCTGAAGGTGTCCGGGCTGCTCGGCATCGCGCCCGCGGACCCGGCCGGGCTTCGCGAGACCGAGGGAGGTTGGCGCCTCGCGATGGACCCGGCCGCGTTCGGCGTCGGCGCCCCGGACATGCCGGCGCTGCTCGCCGCGGCGCGGTGCCCGGTCGTGCTGGCCGCGGGCGAGAACGACCCCATGAGCCGTCCGGACCAGCTACGCGCGCTGGACCCGGACGCGGTCACCCTCGCCGGCCTCGGGCACAACGCCCACGTCGAGGACCCAGCCGCCGTCCGCGCTCTCTTGGACCGCTTCGACGTCTGAAGGCTCGGGGGCAGCCGTCGTACCCCACGCGACGGCTGCTCCGAACCCCTCGCCACCACCGGACCCGGAAAGCCTAGGAAACGGTGGTGGACGAACGGCTGTACCGGCGACCCGCGCCGTCGTCACCCTCGGTACCTGCGGAAACGGTTATCTTCGCCGTTCGGTGGTACATCGGAAGCGGCACGATCGGAATGCTGGAGGGGTACGTTCCAGCTGCGGGGCACGCGGGGAGAGGACGCCTGTGGACGAAGGCCTGCCGTTCGCCGGGTGGCTGCGGGACCGGCGCGTGCTCGCCGGCCTCACCCAGGCCCAGCTGGCCGACCGCGCCGGGCTGAGCCTGCGCGCGGTGCGCAACGCCGAGCTCGGCAGCGTCCGGCGGCCCCGCCCGGAGACCGAACGCCGGCTGCGGGAAGCGCTTGCCGAAGCGCCGCCGGAGCCGGTCCGGATCGGCGTCCTGGGCCCGCTCTCCGTGCTGCGCGGGGATTCCCCGGTCGAGATCGGCGCCGAGAAGCAGCGCCTCCTGCTTGCGCTGCTGGCCTTGCAGCCGAACCGGACGGTCCGGCGCGAGGACCTCGTCGACGTCATCTGGGACGAGCCGCCGCCGTCCTGCTTGGACCTGCTCCACACCTACGTCGCGCGGCTGCGGCGGGCGCTGCGGCCCGCCGACCCCATCGCCACCGACAAGGGCGGCTACCGGCTGACCGCCGGCGAGGACGACCTCGACCTCCTGCGCTTCGAAGCGCTCCTGGACGCCGGCGCCTACCGCGAAGCCCTCGAACTCTGGCGCGGCCCGGCGCTCGCCGACGTCGAACGCCTCCGGCAGCACCCCCTCCGGCTGGCACTGGCGATGAAGCGCGCGAAGACGGTCATGGCGTACGCCGAGATCGCCGACCCCGAGGACGCGTCGGTGCGGCTGCGCGCGCTGACCGCCGAGGAACCCCTCAACGAGTCCGCGCACGCCCGGCTGATGCTGGCGCTCGCCGCGTCCGGCAGGCAGGCGGCCGCCCTCTCGGTGTTCGAGGACGTCCGGCAGCGCCTGGACGCCGAGCTGGGCATCGGACCCGGCCCCGAGCTGCGCGCCGCCCAGCGCCAGGTCCTGCGGCAGGACTTCCCGCTGCCGCCGTCCCGCGCCCCCGCCCAGCTGCCCGCCGACGTCGCCGGCTTCCGCGGCCGCACCGAACAGCTGGCCGAGCTGGACGCCCTCCGCGAAGGCGACGGCACCGGCGCCCGCATCGCCGTCCTGTCCGGCACCGGCGGCGTGGGCAAGACCGCCCTCGCCGTGCACTGGGCCCAGCGGTCGCTGGAAGAGTTCCCGGACGGCCAGCTGTACCTCGACCTGCACGGCTACGGCACGGTCCGGCCGGTCGAGCCGGGCGACGCGCTCTCGGGGTTCCTGCGCGCCCTCGGCGTCGACGGCGCGGACATCCCCGCCGAGCCGGAAGAGCGCGCGGCCAAGTTCCGCACCGCGCTCACCGGCCGCCGGATGGTGCTGCTGCTGGACAACGCCGGTTCGGTCGGGCAGGTCCGCCCGCTGCTGCCCGGCTCGCCGTCGTGCCTGGTGCTGGTGACCAGCCGCGACGCGCTGCCCGGGCTGGTCGCGCGGCACGGCGCCCGCCGCGTCCTCGTCGATCTGCTCACCGGCGCCGAAGCCCTCGACCTGCTGCGCACGCTGCTCGGCGCGCGCGTCGACGACGAGCCGGACGCGGCCGAGGCGCTGATCGGGTACTCGGCCCGGCTGCCGCTGGCGCTGCGACTGGTGGCGGAGCTGGCGCTGAGCCGGCCGGGGGAGCGGCTCGCCGCCCTGGCCGGGGAGCTGGCCGACGAACGACGGCGGCTCGACCTCCTGGACGGTGGCGGCGATCCGCTGACCGCGGTCCGCGCCGTCTTCTCCTGGTCCTACCGGCACCTGGCGGCCGACGCGGCGCGCGTGTTCCGCCTCTGCGGCCTGCACCCGGGCCGCGACCTCACCCCGGCCGCGATCGCCGCGCTCGCCGGCGTCCCCCTGCCGGAGGCGGAACGCCTGATCGCCGTGCTCGTCCGCGCCCACCTCGCGCAGGAAACCGGCGACGACCGCGTCCAGCAGCACGACCTGCTGCGCGTCTACGCCGCCGAGCTCGCCGCGGAAGACGAGGCCGAGAGCCACGACGCGCAGGAGCGGCTGTTCGACTTCTACGTCCGCTCGGCCGCGCAGGCCATGGACGCCGTCCTGCCGCAGGAACGGCACCTGCGTCCGCACGTGCCCGATCCCGACGTCAAGGTGCTCGACGCGCCGGCTTGGCTGGAAGCCGAGCGTCGCAACCTCCTGGCCGTGGCGGCGCACGCGACGCGGCACGGCTGGGCCGACCACCTGCGGCTGCTGTCCGGCATCCTGTGGCACTACCTGGACGTCGGCGGCTACCACGAGGAATCGCTGGTGCTGCACACGCACGCGTCGGCGCTGGCCCACGACGCCGGCGACCCGGTGGCCGAGGCCGAGCCGCTCACGCTGATCGGGCTGGGGCACTGGCGCGTCGGCCGGTCGCGGGAAGCGCGGCGGTACCTGGAAGAAGCGCTCGCGCTGGTCCGCGAAACCGGCGACCGGCGCACCGAGATCCACGTCCTCAACACGCTCGGCCTGGTCTGCCGCGCGCTGGGCCGGTTCGCCGAGGCGATCACGTACTCGACCGAGGCGTTGTCGCTGGCCCGCAAGAACGGCGACCGCACGAGCGAGGGGCTCGTCCTGGTCGTGCTCGGCTGCTCGTGCCGCGGCATCGGCCGCTACGGCGAGGCGATCGGCTACCTCGAAGAAGCGCGGTCACTCGCCCGGGACACCGCCGACCGCACCAGCGAGGGCTACGCGCTCGTCAACATGGGCGACGCGCTGTCGGCGTTGGGAAGGCACGACGAAGCCGCGCAGGCGCTGAAGGAGGGGCTGGAGCACTTCCGCGCGATGGGCGTGTGGGTGAGCGAGGGCTACGCGCTCGGCATCCTGGGCGACGTCGAGCACGCCCGCGGCCGGTACGCCGACGCCGCGGCGCACCTCGAGCGGGCGCTGGAGATCGCGCAGGAGACCGGCAGCCCGACCAACCGCAGCGTCGCGCTGAAGCACCTCGGCGACGTGCGGCTGGCCCAGGGGCGTCACGACGAAGCGGCCCAGCACCTCGAAGAGGCGCTGGGCCTGGCCCGCGAATGCGGCGACCGGGGCGTCGAGTCCCGGGTGCTCAACAGTCTCGGCGCGCTGGCTTCGGCGCGCGGCGCGACCGAGGACGCGCTCGCGCACCACCGGGAAGCCCTTGCCGTGGCGAAGGAAACGGGCTGCCGTCCCGAACAGGGGCGGGCCCACTGCGGGCTCGGAGAAGTCCACAGTGGACTCGGTGACCCGGGCGCGGCGCGCGAACACTGGGAACGCGCGCTCGCTTGTTACGCCGGGGAGTGCGTACCCGGCGCGAAGCGGGTCCGGGACCTGCTGGCGGCCCTCGGGTAGTGGCGCTCGTCGGCGACGAGGTCGCCTTCGAGGCGCTGGACGTCGCGGTCGAAGACGTCGGTGCTGCCGGCCAGCCGGTTGCGCGGGTACGGACGGCGGCGGTAGGCGTGGTCGAGCGCCCAGGCGAGCAGGACAACGGCGGCGAGAACGGCGATGATCATGACGCTCCTCCCGGAGTGCGATGTGCTGTTGCTTTGAAGAACGTGTAGTGGAAGGTCCCGTATTCCCTGGTGGTGCGGTGGAGGTCGCGGATTCCGCGCGCCCACTCGGCTTCGTCGATGAGCCCCTTCGCGACGGCGGTCTCGCCGATCCCTTCGACCATCGCGGTGAAGGTGTCGCGGGTGAATCCGGTGACGAGATCGGGCTTCGACGCGTCCGCGTAGACGGTCCGCGGCTCGACTTCCGTCCCGGCGAAACCGGCTTCGACGAGCAGGGGGTACAGCCGTCGCCCGATGAGCCCGTCGCCGCCCGCGTCGGCCTGGAGGCGCACGAGGCAGTCGATCGCGGCTTGCGCGGGTTCGCTGCGCGGGTGGAAGAACGCCGAGCCGTGGTCGCCCTCGACGACGGTGATCGTGCCGCCCGGCCGCAGCAGGGTTTTCAAGTGCCAACGCTTTCCCGGGTTCCAGTAGGTGTTCGAGCACGAAGCAGACGAAGAGGTGGTCCCACTCGCCGTCGAGGTCGAACAGGTCGGCCTGGCGGAAGTCGACGCCCGGGATTCGTTGTCTCGCTTGATCAAGGGAGGCCGCGGAGACGTCGACGGCGGTCAGGTGCGCGTCCGGGCTGCGGGCCACGAGGTGAACGGTCTGGGCGCCGACGCCGCAGCCGACCTCCAGCACGCGGCTCCCGGCGGGGTAGGCCGTCCCCGCGTGCAGCAGTTCGGCGAGGGTGTCGGCCTGGTCGCCGAGGCGGCGGGCTTCGGGAGCGGCGTACCCGTGCACGTAAGTGGTGTCCATGCGTCCAGCGTGCTGCGACAATGGCTCGATGGACAGAGCCAAAACCCCGCGGTCGGAGGGGTCCATAGGGTCGGACTTCCTCCAGCTCGACGTCCGCGAGGCGCCGCCGGGCGGGCTCGCGGACTGGCTCGCCGGGCAGCTGCGCGCCGCCGTCGCCGACGGCAGGCTCCCGGTCGGCGGCCGGCTGCCCGCGTCCCGGGTGCTGGCGGCCGAACTGCGCGTGTCGCGCGGGGTGGTCACCGAGGCCTACCAGCGGCTGATCGACGACGGGCACGCGGCGGGCCGCGGCCGCGCGGGCACGGTCGTCGTGGCCGCGCCGGTGCTCCCGCCGTCGCCCGCGCGCGTGCGGCCGCCGTCGCAGGTGATCACGCCGCTGCCGGGCGTGGAGGTCTTCGACGCGGTCCGCGCGACCCCGGCCCGGATCGACCTGACCCCGGGCGTGCCGGACCTGACGGCGTTCCCGCGCGCGGCGTGGCTGCGGGCCGAGCGCGCGGTCTTGGACGAGCTCGAGCCGGCCCACTTCGGCTACGGCGACCCGCGCGGCGCGCCGGCGATGCGGCTGGCGGTGTCGCACTGGCTGGCGCGCGGCCGCGGCATCCGCGTCGACCCGGGCGAGATCATCGTGGTGGCGGGGGTGGCGCAGGCGTTGACGCTGGTGGGGGAGGTGCTGCGGCAGCACGGCCTGACCGAAATCGCGGTGGAGGACCCGAGTTCGCTGGGCGCGCGCCAGCACCTGCACCACTGCGGCCTGGCGACCCCGCCGGTCCCGGTGGACGACGAGGGCTTGCGTGTCGACGCGTTGCGGTCGCCGGCGGTGCTGCTGACGCCGGCGCACCAGTTCCCGATGGGCGTGGTCCTCGGCGGCGAGCGGCGTCGCGACCTGATGCGCTGGGCGGCCGAGGGCGGCATCGTGGTGGAGGACGACTACGACGCGGAGCACCGCTACGACCGCGCGCCGGTGCCGGCGGTCCGGTCGATGGTGCCGGAGGTGCTTTACACGGGGAGTGTCTCGAAGCTCCTGGCGCCGGCGTTGCGGGTGGGCTGGCTGCTGGCGCCGCCGCGGTTCTTCGACGACCTGGTGGCGGCGAAGCGGTTCGCGGACCTGGGCAACCCGGTGCTGGCGCAGCTGGTGCTGGCGCGGTTGATGGAGACGGGCGAGCTGGAGCGTCAGCTGCGGGTGGTCCGGGCGCGGCACCGCCGTCGTCGAGACGCGATGGTCCGGTGCTTGGCTTCGTCTCTGCCCTCGGCGGTGGTCCACGGCGCGGCGGCGGGCTTGCACTTGACGATCACGTTCGGGTCCGAGGTCGACGACGTGGCGGTGGCGGCGGCCGCGTTGGCGGAGGGGGTGAAGGTCCAGCCGTTGTCGTGGCACCGGCAGGTCCCGGGGCCACCGGGCCTGGTCCTGGGGTACGCGGCCCGCACGGCGACGGAGATCGAGGAAGGCGTGTCCCTGCTCGGCCGGCTGGCCCGCTGACCTCCCGGGCGGCGGCCTGAAGTCGCCCAGCCGCTCGGGGGACCCCCGATTTCAACGTTACCGGAGGGCACCGACAATTCCCGGCCCGAGCGGCCGAGTTGTCCACAGGTCACCGTCCGGCCGCAAGCGCCCCCAATGTGGCCTTGGTTGCGTCTCACGCACCGAAGGCCGCCTTGGGTGCGTCTGACGCACCGAAGGCCACATTGGGGCGTTGGCGGGTCGCCAAGGAGCCGACCCCGAATCACGCCCGCCGACGTCAACCGCCCCCGGCCGCCCCCGAGTAAAGACTCCACAAAGGACAGTCAAGCGAGTGTGATCATGCTCTCGCAAGCGATTCGCGAACTTGGTTGCCATACGCAAGCAACTTGCTTAGCCTAGCTAAGGGACTTTGCGAGCAGAAGGGTTGCACAGTGGCGGAACGCCGGACGTATTCGATCGCGGAACTGGGGCCGCGGTACAAGTGGATCGCGCTGTCCAACACGACGCTGGGCATGCTGATCGCCACGATCAACTCCTCGATCGTGCTGATCGCGCTGCCCGACATCTTCAAGGGCATCGGCATCAACCCCCTCGAGCCGGCCAACACCAGCTACCTGCTGTGGATGATCATGGGCTTCCTCGTGGTCACCGCGGTGCTGGTGGTGAGCTTCGGCAGGCTCGGCGACATGTACGGCCGCGCGAGGATGTACAACCTCGGCTTCGCCGTCTTCACCGTTTCCTCCATCATGCTGGCCATCACCTGGTTCGACGGCGACGCGGCCGCGTTGTGGCTGATCGGCTGGCGGATCGTGCAGGGCGTCGGCGGCGCCTTCCTGATGGCGAACTCCTCGGCCATCCTCACCGACGCCTTCCCGGCCAACCAGCGCGGCCTCGCGCTCGGCATGAACGGCGTCGCGGCCATCGCCGGCTCGTTCCTCGGCCTGGTCGTCGGCGGCGTGCTCGCCCCGGTCGACTGGAACCTGATCTTCCTGGTGTCGGTGCCGTTCGGCGTGATCGGCACGATCTGGGCGTACCTGAAGCTGCACGACACCGGCGTCCGCAAGCACGCGCGGATGGACTGGTGGGGCAACATCACCTTCGCCGTCGGCCTGATCGCCGTGCTGGTCGGCATCACCTACGGCATCCAGCCCTACGGCACGTCGCAGACCGGCTGGACCAGCCCGATGGTGCTGTCCTGCCTGATCGGCGGCGTCGCCGTCCTGATCGCGTTCGTGATCATCGAGACCAAGGTCGACAACCCGCTGTTCCGGCTGTCGCTGTTCAAGATCCGGTCGTTCACCTGGGGCAACATCGCGAACCTGACGGCGTCGCTCGGCCGCGGTGGCCTGCAGTTCATCCTGATCATCTGGCTGCAGGGCATCTGGCTGCCGCAGCACGGCTACACGTTCGAGCAGACGCCGCTGTGGGCGGGCATCTACATGCTCCCGATGACGGTCGGGTTCCTGGTGGCCGCGCCGACGTCGGGCATCCTCGCCGACCGCATCGGCAGCCGCCTGCTGGCTTCGAGCGGCCTGTTCATCACGGCCGTGACGTTCCTGCTGCTGATCATCCTGCCGGTCAACTTCGACTACTGGGCGTTCGCGGGGATCCTGCTGATCAACGGCATCGGCATGGGCATGTTCTCCTCGCCCAACCGAGCCGAGGTGATGAACAGCCTCCCGGCGGACGCGCGCGGTTCCGGCGCGGGCATGATGACGACGTTCCAGAACGCGGCGATGGTCCTGTCGATCGGCTTCTTCTTCAGCCTAATCATCTCGGGCCTGTCGAGCAGCCTCCCGTCGACGATGCACGACGGCCTGGTCGCCCACGGCGTCACCGAGGCGGCGGCGTCCCAGGTGGCGAACCTCCCGGCGGTGGCGGTGCTGTTCGCGGCGTTCCTCGGGTACAACCCGATCCAGCAGCTGCTGGGCGGCCAGCTCGCGTCGCTGCCGCCGGACCAGGCGTCGTTCCTGACCGGACGCAGCTTCTTCCCGAACTTGATCTCGGGGCCGTTCCAGTCGGGGCTGGCGGTGGCGTTCGGCTTCGCGATCGCGGTGTGCTTGATCGGAGCGGTGGCGTCGCTGTTGACGAAGGACGCGCGTCCGGCCGACCGGGAGTCGGTCGGTGAGGAACTGGCCGCGGTGGCCGGGGAGTCGAGCGGCGGGCCGAGCGAATTGGTGTCGCCGGCCAGCGAACGCTGAAGGTAGTTTCCGAAGCCGGGTGCCGCACTTGCGCGGCACCCGGCTTTCCGCGTCGAGAGGGAGCGGGATGATTCGTGAGCACGCCCTCGGCGAGCTGCTGGGCGAGGCCGGCACGCGGGCGTGCGCCCTGGCCCGGGAGGCGCTGGCGGCGGGCGCCCCGGCCGACGTCTGGGAGAACGTCCAGTCGACGTCGACGGCTCGCATGCTGTACGGCCGCCGGGAGAACGCCAGTCGCCGGGCCGGACAGTCCTCGGTCGACTTCGAGGCGGCCCTGCGAGCGCTGGGCGCGTACTCGGACGACGTGCTGGCGCGGGCGCAGATCGACGACCGTTCGCGCGGTGGCTACTGGTTCGAGGTGTTCCTGACACCCGGCTTCGACCGGGTCATCGCCTGCTTCGGCGTCGCGCGGCCCAAGTCGTCCTCGGCATCGGACGCACCGGCGTGGTCGCGCCTGGACGCGATCGTGCTCGGGACGCCTCCGGAGCCGCGTGAGAAGGTCGCCGAGCTGCTGGAGGCGGGTGCCGCCGACGTGCCGGCCGGTCTCGTGGCCGGGCTGGAGAAGTACCTCGCCACCCGGTACTGGAAGAGCTTCGGGAAGTACGCCGCGCTGGTGCCGTCGTTCCCGTCGCCGGAGGCCGCCCGGTACCTCACCGCCGCGCTGGACCGCGGCCGTTCGGATCCGCTCTTCACCGAGCCCCTCGTCGCGACCGTCGAGGCCGCGCTGGCCGCCGTCAGGCCGTGACCAGCTCCGGTTCCGCCACCTCTTCCGCCGGCGCCGTCTTCTTGGCCCGGCGCCGCTCGATGATCCGGCGTCCGACGTCGATCATCGGGACCTCGACCCAGCGGTAGAGCAGGTCGGCGGCGAGCAGCCCGACGATCGTCACGGCGACCGCGGTCAGCGTCCGGTGCGGGGCGAACTGCGGGATCGCGCCTGCGAGTGCCACCGCGACGACGCCCTGCATCAGGTACAGCGAGTACGACCGCTCCCCGATGAAGCGCATCGGCCGCGTCGACAGCACCCACGCCAACGGACCGCCGCCGGCGACCAGCGACGGCACCAGCAGCGCGGCCAGCACGATGTAGAGGGTGCCGGTGATCGAGCCGCCCTCGTCGCTCAGCAGCGCGGCGATCTCGGCGAACATGGTCTGGACCGCCACCAGTGCGGCGGCGACCACCAGGCCCGCGACGGGGTGCGTGAACACCCGCAGCGCGGCGAAGCCCTTGCGGTGGTGCAGGACGATCGCCAGCGTGCAGCCGATGAGGATCGGCGAGTACGCGCCGGCGTAGGGCATGAAGGGGATCAGCGCGAGCATGAGCGCGACGAGCCCGAGGGACAGGCTCAGCCGCTTGACGAACCCGAGCGCGCCGATGCCGAAGGCGAGCAGCGGCCAGACGAGGTAAAATTTCTGCTCGACGCCGAGCGTCCAGGCCTGGCCGAACAGCGTCATCTGGTGGTACTCGCCGAGGAAGGTGAGGTTCCACGGCAGCGCGTCGACGATGCCGCTGCGCCGCAGCCCCATGCCCCGGAAGTAGGCGAAGACGACGACCACGCCGATGACGACGTAGTAGACGGGCAGGATCCGGAACGCCCGCCGGATGTAGAACTCGGCCAGCGAGACGCGGCCGTTGCGGGCCTCTTCGCGCAGGGCGAGGGTGGTGATGAGGAACCCGGAGAGCACGAAGAAGAGGTGCACGCCGATCCAGCCGTTGGCACGCACCCAGTTCGGCCCCCCGTAGTGGAAGACGACGACGAGCACGGCGGCGATGGCCCGCACCCCGTCGAGCGCGCCGAATCTTCGCGTGGCGAGGTATTGGTCGTGCGTGATCATCGAGTCCCCCTCACAGGCTGCTCACAGCCGGCTCAATGTAATCGGGCGCGGAGAGCATTCACTCGTTGGGGTGACGTTCCGGTCGTTGGGGCCGGTAGCGTCCATCGTGACGCGACGAAACGGAGCAGGCTGGCCGGTGTCCCTTGACTACGAAGCCTGGTGCGAGGGCGAGCCCGACCTCCCGGCGATCGCCCGCACGAGCACGCTGATCATGCGCACGCTCCTGGGCGTCGACAACACCGCGGTCACCCCCGTCGGGGAGGACGACCGGTTCTGGACGCTGCACTGGGGGAGCGCCGCGTTCGCGCAGGTGATCGTGTCCGGGCCGGAGCACGCCGAAGTCCCGGGCCGCTGGAGCCTGACGGCCGAACAGGGGCACCGCGGCGTGAAGCTCGACGAACTCCTGGCCCTCGTCGTCGTGGCCGCGGCGGCCCTGACCCGTGGCGGGGATGTCGTCGACGAAGCCGGCCGGCTGCCGGACCGGGTCAACGAGCCGCAGGCGCTGCTCCTGCGCGCACTGCGAGCCGGGCCGGTCGGCCCCGACGAGCTCGTCCGCCGGCTGCGGGCGGACGGTTAGCGGTGGAGCCGTCGCAACCGGGCAGAACTTCCAAGACGATGATGCGTTTGATCGCCGACCGCTCGGCGCGGACCCAGGTGGCTCCGCCGGTCAGGTCGTCGTCCAACCGACCGGCACCTCTAGCTCGGCCGGCCTCGTCACCGACATCAACAGGGCGCAGGGAGCGGGCGGCGGTGCGGCGCATTGCCGGGTCGGCCAGGTAGGCGACCTGGTGTCCAGCCGCGCGGGCGTAGTCCGAGACCTACCAGCCGACGGTCGCGCGCTGGATCTTCACCGGGTGGGCCGGTGCTCCGTCCAACGGGCCGTTCGGGTCGGTCGGGATGATCCCGTCGGCCACCATCCGATCGAGGGCGGACATCCCCCGCACCACGCGTCCCAGCACCGAGTAGTTCGCCGGGATGTTCGCGAACGAATGCACGATGAAGAACTCGGACCCGTTGGTCCCCGGCCCCTGGTTCCCCATCGCGACGGTGCCACGCGGGTACGTCTCCGCGCCGGTCACCTCATCGGGGAACTTGTACCCCGGCCCGCCCTTTTCGACCTCGTAGATGTCCCCGCACTGGAGCACTCCGAGCCGGGAAGAGTTCGAAAGCCGCCAGCACTGCGAACGGTCGTAGAACCGCTGCAGGATCAGCGAAACCATGTTGTGGACCGCGCACGGAGCCGCTCCGGCGCGGTTCAGCCGCACCGTCACCGGGCCGTAGTTGAAGCGGAACGTCACGTCCACGGTCCCGCGCGTCAGAGCGAACGGCAGCGGACGCACCACCGGACGAGCCGCGGGGTTGTCCGGGGTCGGCGTGAACTCGCACCGGGTGACCACCGGCGCCGCCGAAGCCGTAGCGGGCGCGGCCAGCAGCGCACCCAGAACACCGACGAGAGCCAGACCCCAGCGCAGCTTCATGCCGGGGACGTTAGCGAATGGCGAACTACTTGCGCCAGGCCGTGCGCTGCTTGCGGATGTCGAGCACCAGCAGCAGGACCAGGAACAGCGCCAGGCCGACCAGCCACACGTTCTCGGTGTTGTTCTCGTGGTTGCCCTTGATCATCACGAGCAGGATGACCGCGCTGACCCAGCCGGCGATCCGGGTGGCCTTCGGGAACGAGCCGTGCCAGCCCCAGGCCGCCGACGGCTCGTCGCGCGGGTCGACCTCGGGACGCCGCTTCTCGACCGCCTTGCCTGCCACGATGAACTCCTCAAGACCCATGAACCACGGACGCGCCGATGATCCCACACCTCCGGGTGCGCCGCGGAGACGCCCCGCGCGACAATGACCCGCGATGACTACCTCGCGAAGCGTTCTCGTGCTCGGCTCCACCGGGTCCATCGGCGTGCAGGCCCTGGACGTCGCCGCGCGCAACCCGCACCTCTTCCGGGTGGCCGGCATCGCGGCGGGCGGCGCCGACCCGGCGAAACTCGCCGCGCAAGCGCTCGCGCACGGTGTCGAAGCCGTCGCCGTGACCAAGGCCACCGCCGCCGAAGACGTGCAGCTGGCCCTATACGCCGAAGCGCAAAAGCGCGGCTACGCCCAAGGCGACTTCAAGCTCCCGCGCCTCTTCGCCGGTTCCGACGCCGTCACCGAACTGATCGACGCCGTCAAGGTCGACACGGTCCTCAATGCCCTGCCCGGCTCCCGCGGCCTCGAGCCGACGCTCAAGGCGCTCGCCACCGGCGCCACCCTCGCGCTCGCGAACAAGGAATCGCTCATCGCCGGCGGGCCGCTCGTGCTCGCCGCCGCGAAGCCCGGGCAGCTCGTGCCCGTCGACTCCGAACACTCCGCCATCGCGCAGGCCCTCCGCGCCGGAAAAGAAAACGAAGTCGCCCGGCTCGTCCTCACCGCCTCCGGTGGCCCGTTCCGCGGCCGCAAGCGCGCCGAACTCGCGGACGTCACCGTCGAGCAGGCGATGGCGCACCCGACCTGGTCGATGGGCCCGCTGATCACGATCAACTCCTCGACCCTGGTCAACAAGGGCCTGGAGCTGATCGAAGCGGCGCTGCTGTTCGACGTCGCGCCCGAGAAGATCGACGTCACCGTGCACCCGCAGTCGATCGTGCACTCGATGGTGACCTTCACCGACGGCTCGACGATCGCCCAGGCCAGCCCGCCCGACATGCGGCTGCCGATCGCGCTCGCGCTGCATTGGCCCGACCGCGTGCCCGATGCCGCTCCCGCCTGCACCTGGGACCAGGCCGCGACCTGGACGTTCGAGCCGCTGGACGACGACGCGTTCCCCGCGGTCGAGCTGGCCCGCCACTGCGGCACGGTGGGTGGCTGCCTGCCCGCCGTCTACAACGCCGCGAACGAGGAGCTCGTCGCGGCGTTCCTGGCGCAGAACACCCGCTTCACGTCGATAGTGGACACTGTTTCCGAGGTGGTGGGAGCCGCCGACGAGTGGCGTCGCGAACCGCGCGACGTCGAGGACGTTCTCGCCGCCGAGCGCTGGGCTCGCGCGCGGGCCGGTTCGATCATCGAGGGGAAGTAGCGGGTGCTCGCCTACATCATCGGTGTGGTGCTCTTCGCGCTGGGGATCTGCGTCTCCGTCGCATTGCACGAGGCCGGCCACATGGTCACGGCCAAGGCCTTCGGCATGAAGGTCCGCCGGTACTTCGTGGGCTTCGGGCCCACGGTGTTCTCCTGGCGCCGCGGGGAGACCGAGTACGGCCTCAAGTGGATCCCCCTCGGCGGGTTCTGCGACATCGCCGGCATGACCGCCCTCGACGAGGTGACGCCGGACGAGGCGCCGCGCGCGATGTGGCGGTTCAAGACCTGGAAGCGCACGGTCGTGATGTCGGCCGGGTCGATCACGCACTTCATCCTCGGCTTCGTCGTGCTCTACCTGATGGCCGTCACGATGGGGCTGCCGAACCTGGCCCCGACGCAGACCGAGCCGGTGCTGGCCGCGACGTCCTGCGCCCGGTCGACGACGACCGAGGAGCAGGCCAAGGACACCAGCTGCCCGCCGGGCGCGCCGACCCCGGCGAAGACGGCCGGCCTGCAGGTCGGCGACAAGGTCCTCTCGGTCGGCGGCAAGCCGGTCGCGACCTGGGACGAGATGCTCGCCGCCGTGCAGGCGACCAGCGGCCCGACGGCGTTCCAGGTGCTGCGGGGCGGCCAGACGCTCAACCTGACTGTCGACGTGCCGAAGGTGCAGCGCTGGACCAGCACCGGCGTCAAGACGGTCGGCATGATCGGCGCCTCGGCCCAGCCGCCCGCGCTGACCACGCAGTACGGCCCGGTCGCCGCCATCGGCGCCACGTTCAGCTTCACCGGCACGATGTTCGCCGAGACGGCCCAGCGGCTCGTCGAGTTCCCCGAGCGCATCCCCGCCGTGGTCACGGCGATCTTCGGCGGCGAGCGCGACCCGAACACCCCGGTCAGCGTCGTCGGCGCCAGCCGGATCGGCGGTGAGGCCGTCGAGCAGGGCATCTGGGTGCTGTTCTTCTTCCTGCTGGCCAGCCTGAACTTCTTCATCGGCGTGTTCAACCTGCTGCCGCTGCTGCCGCTGGACGGCGGGCACATCGCGGTGGTCTGGTACGAGCGCGTCCGCGACTGGATCCGCGGCCTGCGCGGCAAGGCGGCCGGCGGTCCGGTGGACTACACGAAGCTGTCCGGGATCACCATGGTGCTGGTGCTCATCGGCGGCGCGGTCACGCTACTCACGGTGACCGCGGACATCGTCAACCCGATCCGCCTGCAGTAGCGACGCGCCACGGAGGGGTTCCGGCCCCTGCGTGGCGCACCACACGGGCCGTAACGCTGCTCACCGTGACGGTTGACATGGTGAAGGTGGCCCGGTCGGGGTAGGTACGCTGGAAACGTGACCGTCGCACTCGGTATGCCCGCCCTGCCCCCGCCCGTCCTCTCCGAGCGCCGCAAGACCCGCCAGCTCCAGGTGGGCCCGGTCGGCGTCGGCAGCGACTTCCCGATCTCCGTCCAGTCGATGACGACGACGCTCACCTCCGACGTCAACGCGACCCTCCAGCAGATCGCCGAGCTGACCGCCGCGGGCTGCGACATCGTCCGCGTGGCGTGCCCGTCGGCCGACGACGCCGAGGCGCTGCCCGCGATCGCGCGCAAGTCGCAGATCCCGGTGATCGCGGACATCCACTTCCAGCCGAAGTACGTCTTCGCGGCGATCGAGGCCGGCTGCGCCGCGGTGCGCGTGAACCCGGGCAACATCCGGAAGTTCGACGACCAGGTCAAGGAGATCGCGCAGGCCGCGAAGGACCACGGCACGCCGATCCGGATCGGCGTCAACGCGGGTTCGCTGGACAAGCGGATCATGGACAAGTACGGCAAGGCGACCCCGGAAGCGCTGGCCGAGTCGGCGCTGTGGGAGGCGTCGCTGTTCGCCGAGCACGACTTCCACGACATCAAGATCTCCGTGAAGCACAACGACCCGGTGGTCATGGTGCGCGCGTACGAGCTGCTCGCCGAGCAGTGCGACTACCCGCTGCACCTCGGCGTCACCGAGGCCGGCCCGGCGTTCCAGGGCACGATCAAGTCGGCCGTCGCGTTCGGCGCGCTGCTGCGCCAGGGCATCGGCGACACGATCCGCGTCTCGCTGTCCGCGCCGCCGGTCGAAGAGGTCAAGGTCGGCATCCAGATCCTGCAGTCGCTGAACCTCAAGCAGCGCAAGCTGGAGATCGTCTCGTGCCCGTCGTGCGGGCGCGCGCAGGTGGACGTCTACACGCTCGCCGAGCAGGTCACCGCCGGGCTCGAGGGCATGGAGATCCCGCTGCGCGTGGCCGTCATGGGCTGCGTCGTCAACGGCCCGGGCGAGGCGCGCGAGGCCGACCTGGGCGTGGCCTCGGGCAACGGCAAGGGCCAGATCTTCGTGAAGGGCGAGGTCATCAAGACCGTCCCCGAGCACGCGATCGTCGAGACGCTCATCGAGGAGGCCATGCGCATCGCCGAAGAGACGGGGGATGCCCTCGGTGAAGGTGCCCCGGTGGTCACTGCCGGCTGAGTTCCAAGCGCCCCAAGGCGGCCTTGGTTGCGTCTGACGCACCGAAGGCCGCCTTGGGTGCGTCTGACGCACCGAAGGCCGCCTTGGGTGCGTCTGACGCACCGAAGGCCGCCTTGGGGCGCTAGCTGTGATGTCCAAGGACGTTGTTCCGCGATGAGGTGACCGGTGACGGCCTGTCGCACAGACAGGTGAAGGCCTCCGGAGGTGAAGTGGAG